>UQIV01000020.1 GCA_900541205.1 uncultured Collinsella sp.
CACTCCGCACATATTTTGTTGCGGTTTATTTTACGGGAACCCCAGTCAACATCAGCGAACTTTCTGGGGGATGTTGGTTGATTCGGGGTGCGCAAAACAACAGTTTCAAATATTGTTGCTTCCTGTTCAATTCTGCCTATCTACAATTAATCGCAAGCGTATGACTTGAGGAGATTGTTTACAGGTGGAATCGGTCACTATTCTTTGGATTGTCTTTTATGTCTTTATCGGTTTGTCGAGCGTTCGGCTTGTTCGCTTTGCTGGTCCTTTGGCGATTGGAGGGCAATACACCGTCGAAGAACTGTATCCCTCCGATGAGTCGGGCAGGTTGAACGTTGCCTACCGAATTCTCGCTCCAACAATTTGTTGCCAGCTCCCGGTTTTTATTATGGCTGCTATTTTCGATGTGTTTTCAGTTCCAGGTCCTTCGCTGCGTTACATGCCTACCCTTTTCTATTGGTTGTTTCTTGGGGTAATCAAGCATGTAAGGGGTAAATTGCGGTTCCGGACTCTTCCTTTCTCATTCGAGGCGTTCATGTCTCTTTTGCTGTCCCTAGCATTTGATCATTTTGTTATCGATGGTTATCTCGGAGGACAGGGGCTAGATGTGCTTGATACTTCGAGCATTGCTTTTGAGTTTGAGCTGGCATTATTTGGAGTTGTGACCTTTTGGATTTCCACCTTTTTTAAACGTTATCAAATTAAGTGCAGCCGTGTGCACTCAAATGCCGCTCCATCATATGTCGTTCCTTCGGACTCCGTCTTTGGTTACTCTTCAATCGATACGGGTGAGGCCAGGCTCTTCTCATACGAGCGCGAATATGGCGATCTCTTACCTCAGCGATTTTCAAGCGATCTTCTGTTGAGAAGTGTTTTCTTTGCAATTATGGCGATTGAGGACGGGAATCGGCCCGAGTTTATCCGAACAATCGAGCGCATGGCGGCTCATTTCCATTTGGCAAAAACCACTGGAATAATGCAGCAGACGAGCGATGCTCCTTTGTCTGATATGGATAGCGTTAAACTCGCAATTCCCTATATTGAGCGCATGTGGGACCAGTTTCTTGTTGAATTCGCCCGTTCTGCCGAAGGGGCAGGGGGAGGCGCCCTACGAATCTTCAAGTGTTACTACACCTACGATTACTGTATGTTGTCGCGGACTATCCGCAATCATTTTGCGCCGTTTTACGGGGACTATTGTGGAACGAGATTACTTAATGCTAATCGCGTATTTTGCGATGTTCTGGAATTTGAGGAAAGACAGCGCTACGGGTTGCTTCCAAAGACGGTTTCTGCAACGGGATCGATATGCGCCACTGAGCTTGGATGGCTTTCTGGAGAGTACTGTTATTGGTCCGATTACAATACGGTTGTATCCTGCCTGAATGGAAATGATGCCAATGGCGTTAAGCTGGTCAGCAAAAATGATGTAAATAAAACTCAGATCACTGAGACGACATCAAGGCTTAAGGAGCAAGGTGTTTCCGTTCTTGAGGCCAAGTATGTGCCCGGCGCTTCGGCGACCATCGTGTGCATCAGCGATTCCTCTAAGATTTCGAGTACAGCCGGTAGTGACTGGATGGTTGTTGGCTAGGGGATTTAACTCAACCTTTTCGCATATTGATGGCGCATTCTCGTGCGCAGGCGCGTAAATGTGTCGCATCAGTTTCAACGCGAAGATTATTTGCCGCTTGATTAAATTGTTTAGATGCGCAATTACTGCGCATCTAGGTTATTATCCTGTTAATGATACGGTCATCGTGACCTCAAGTGAGGCGGTGACAACGGAGGGTCGTTGTTCGGTCATCACCGGCAACGGCCCTTTGATTTGGGATCTTGCTTTGGCAAGAGAGTTTAAGACTTCCGCTCAACTTATCGAACTCCTAGAGAGTCGTGGCGTTCTAACTGATGCTGCTGCGTTAGATTGCCTGAGGCGTGAAATGAATATTTGCTCGCCGGAGCACCACTGAATACTGGGGCAACTGTGCGGTTCGCATTTTAAATTGTCGAGCAGCTTTTGTCTCCGATGAAGTTTTGCAATTCTAGCAAAACACAAACATATGTTCTATACTTATAGAAGTAGGCTTGTTTGGAGGCATTAGATGGAAGTCGGAAGAGATGACATTGTAGACAGCGTTGTACGTCTGATAAATGGAGTGGGGCGTAGCCCATATTTATTCGTTGGATCGGGCTTTTCTCGTAGATACATGGGTACCGACGATTGGGTTGGCTTGTTAAGGCACCTCTGTTCCCGTCTTTCCGATGATCCATTTCGGCTTGACTCATACCTAGCGCGTTGTCCAGATGAGTCTGACAATAGCGCCTTGCCCTTTGCCGCGACGATGCTTGATAAGGATATGCGCATAGCTGTTCTTGAGGACCCTCGCTTCGCTTCTTTTAGAAACGATCATGCAGAGGTCATTCGTCAGCGCAAATCTGTTTTAAAGATTATGGCGGCCGAGAGGTTATCCTCGTTCAAACCCGACCAAATGACGCATGAGCTTGATATCTTGAGAGAGGTTGGCAGGCGGCGTATCTCTGGAGTTATTACAACCAACTATGACTGTCTCCTGGAGTCGCTATTTCCCGAGTTTAAAGTTTTTGTTGGCCAGGACGATCTCGTCTTTCATAGAACTTTTGAAATGGGTGAAATCTATAAGATCCACGGTTCTATGGATAATCCTGAATCTATGGTTCTTGAGGAGGCGGATTACGCAAAACTCGCCGAAACTCAGGATTACTTGGCGGCCAAGTTGCTGACTATTTTCATGGAATACCCAATTATATTTATTGGCTATTCCCTTAACGATCCCGATATTCAATCTATCCTCATGTCGATTTCGCGTTGCCTCGGTTCAAATAATCTCGCATTGCTCAAAGAGCGTTTTATTTTTCTAACTAGGGGCGAAAACGCAACCTCGACACATTCGATTACATTTCCGGGTATCGGCGAGATAAGCATGACCGAGATTAGGACGAATGATTTTGACGCAGTGTATGAAGCAATTGGACATTCCAAATGCTCCTTCTCGCCCAGGATCATTCGTGAGCTGCGCAGGAGTATCTACGCCCTGGCAGATAAGGGCGAGCCAAATGATTCTCTGGTAGTCGAAGCGAGTTTTAGCGACCTCGAGAGACTTCCGGAGGGACAGCATCTTGTGCTGGGCATCGGTGTCGCAAATGCATCTTTGGGCCACGGTCATATGGTCAAAGCCGAGCTTTTATATCGTGATGTTGTGTTTGATGACGAACATGTTGCTCCTAAGCTTGCCGTCGAGGAATACCTTCCTTCGCTGCTTGCTTCTAACTCGGGTGGTTTGCCCATGTATAAGTATTTAAGCGCGTATTCAGGGGAAGTTCTTAATCCAAGGATTCTAAAGGAAATAGATGAGAAGAAGGATTTAGATGCTTTTCTAAACAACAGCCTACGAAAGGCAAAAGGTAGCTATCATCATTCGGGAATTAGACACTCGGTTCAGTCTGTTATAGCCAACGAAGGCTTTGAGGAAGCATTTAAAAAGCTTGTGCTACTTGAAGAAGATGAGATCGATCTAAATAAGTTGCTTGAATATCTGAGGGCGCTCATCACGGACGATCGCAAGATAATCCACGGTAATAGCGAGCTGAAACGGCTTATTAGAATGTATGATTTCCTTAAGTACAAGAAGGCCTTCGACATATCGGCTACTAGTGAGTAATCCCACCTAGCGTCTATGAAGAAGGCCATCTTTGTAAACTATGGCATCTGAGCGTATAGTGCGAACACCACGTGCAAATGCATACTTAATATAACGCTTTTGGCTTGAAATCACAATGGTGTCAGTTTTTGGTCTGTCAAATAAGGGGGAGATGGTGTAGCGTATCTTCCTGTAATACAAAAGCTCTTTGGGAGCTTTAAGGGTGACGCTTTCAAACTGAGAGTGTTGCCCTTTTTTCATGTATGCAATGTGTGACGTACTGGCCAAGCACCACCCCGGCAATGGAATGATCGAGCATGGGCGGCTTCTACTGGTTGATGTGATCGTGGTCAAACAAGTGATATCGATTAGAATTAAATCAATTGCGCTGGAAGCCTTCGGGCGACACCTGAAGAGGGCTGATGCGTCGGCCCTCTTTTTTGTTTGGATGTAAGATTCGGCCTGGCAAAACAAGGATCTCATTTGGGGAGAAACAAATATCCAGTGCTTTTCGCTTCGGGACACGCGGTTTAAGCGTGCTTTCGGAAGTGCGGGGAAAAATCGGAAACCTCCGAGCATAAACCGAATTTCGGCAACAAAACCGCAGGTCGCGGGAGGCTAAAACAGGGGTCTGGTCTGTCGATCTCGGTTTTTCACCGCACTTCCGGAAACGCCCGACGGAAGTATGCGGCAAATTTTGGAACCCTCGAGCACACTGCCCATTTCGTGAAAAGAAACCGCAGGTAGAAGCGTTGCCGCTATCCAGTGTGGTCTGCATTTCAACAATTTGCCGCATACTTCTGGAATTTACACAAGCTCGACTGGGCTGTCTATCGTTTGGTGCTGATGAATCTTGCCTGGACCTTGTTATTTGTATTTAAATAGATACACTTAACTTATAAGTTAAGTGTATCTAGAAATGGGAGGTGGCCCTTGGTTGAAGGATACGATCTTGTCGAATATGGGGATCCCAAGGGCCGACCGTTTTGGGAGCTGACGACTTCTCCCGCCAACTCTCAATTCCAGAAAATGTTGACAGACCCTAAAAAGAAGCTTGCCGCCCGTAAAATGATCGACCAGATTTCAAAAATCTATGATTATGGGTTAAAGGTTGCGAGTGGGACCTCAAAGCTACGATGTATTGATTCTAAGATTGGCCTCTATGAACTGAAAGGGTTTGACGGGGCAAATCGAGAGATGATTTATGCCATATGTCAGGGCGTAGACAAAATTGTTCTATTGTTTTGGTTTAAAGGACATCAGGGATCAGGAAATATCAGTAAAGAAATCGAGCGGGCCAAGCGATTAGCCGTAATAGCACGTCAACTTCTGGAAACTGAGCGTTGACTTTCATACTTGGCTTTCGAAACGGAGAACACAATGAATAAAGTAGATTTATCTGATTTTTATGCCGAGACAGAAACTAGCGAAACACGCGCTTATGAACACGCGCTAGATATCGAGTTTATTGTTCATCGCGAGATGAAGCATTTGGGTTTAAGCAAAAGCGATTTGGCAAAGCGTATGGGCGTGAGCCTTCAGTCGCTTTCGAAGCTGTTGAATTCTCAGCCCAATATGACGCTGAAGACGATCGCCAGGTTCGAGCTCGCTTTGGGTATCAATATCGTTCCTAAGGTTACCGTTAACTATTCTAAAGAGCTACCGTTTCTCTCGTCCAATGATTCCGTGCGAGAGCAATGTACATTGCCTGCCATTCTCCCTGCAGAGCTGTCAGCAGATTGCGATGTGCCTTTTCAGAGCGAATAGCAGCCTCTCAATGAGTCTGGGTCGGACGAGTTGCCATCCCCGCATCCTCTAAAAAAGTTCTTAAAACAGCCTTAAAGGCGCCTTGGCTCGCGTTGACAGCGTAAAATACGCATGTTTGACTATGACTAAAGTGGATCTTAGGGGAGGGGTGCGCCATGGAGGTGCTGGTTGTTGGCAACACCGCATATGTTGACGATGACTTTTGTGCCAAGGCGTTCCCCGGGGACCATGTGCGGGTCGTAGCCGCGCAGGACACGCGCCGCGATGAGTCGTCGCCCCATGCCTCGTGGAAAGAGCTTCTGCAACACCTGGATCAGGCCTACGAGTTTGACCGCGTGGTCTACCTATCCAATTACCTTACCCCGCATACCGATACCGTGGGCGATATCGAGACGCTGCGCTCGGTCTTTCGTGCGTGCGCGGGTCGCCGGGTCCAACTGCTGTATGTAGCGGGGCCCGCGGGTGCCGAGGGTGCCGCCGACGCCGCGGGGCGAACGGGCAAGGGCATTATCGCGCGCGCAGCCAACGACCTGTGCCGCTACTACGCTGCTCGCGAGGGCGTTCAGACCAAGATCCTGCGCGTGCCCTTCCTGTACACTGCCTCTGCCGCGCTGGAGGACCCGTTTTTGGTGCCGCTGTTCGACGCGTGCTCAACCGGATCGGTCGCTCTGCAAGGCGCGCAGGATGCGGCGTTTCCCCTGCTGTGCACCGAGGAGCTAGCGGTGCTGGTACGCCGTATCTTCGACAGCTGGGATGGTAACTTTGAGACGCTCGACGTTGCCGATTCCTTCCATCACACGGCGAGTGAGGTGGGGGACGCCCTCAAGGCGTTGTTCCCTGGCCTTGCCGTTGCCTATGGCGATTCTGCCGGCTACACCCTGCCCGCCAGCGACGTCGCTCGCGTGCGTTATGGCTGGTTTCAGCGCTACGACTTGCTGCGCGATCTTTCGACCATTCAAGCGCGTTGGGATGTTGGCCGCGCAAAGAAGGTCAACCCCTTGCGCGCCGCCATCGACCGCATCCAAATGCGCACGCTGCCTATTAAATGCCTGGAGACGGCAGCTGCCTGGGTCCTGTTCGAGGTGCTGGAGCATCTTTTCTCCCAATCGGCCCAGCTCAACGTGCTCGATTATCGCCTGCTCTACGTGGTGCTGATCGGCACGCTGTATGGATTGGACTTTGGCCTGGTTGCGGCGCTGCTGGCGTCGGTGGGTTTGGCCGCGAGCTACTTTACTCAGTACGGCTATACCTTTCAGGGCCTGTTCTACGAGCCGTCTAACTGGCTGCCGTTTATTGCGTACTTTGTGGTGGGTGCCGTGTGCGGCTATGTGCAGCTGCGCAACAGCGAAGCCATTAGGGCGGAGCGCGATCAAAACGAGCTCGTGCGCAACCGCAATACGTTCCTTACGCAGCTCTACCACGACGCTATTGAGGACAAGCGCGCGTACAGGCGCCAGATCGTGGGTCGCCACGACAGCTTTGGCAAGATCTTTGCCGTGACACAGGAGCTCGACGTGCTCAACCCGCGCGATATCTATCGCAAGTGCTGCGAGCTTCTGGGCGAGATCCTCGAGAACGATTCGGTGGCGATCTACCATGTTTCGGGCGGGGCATTTGCACGCCTGGTGGCAGCAAGTCCCGCGATTGCCGAAGATGCCGCACGCTCGCTCACGCTTGAGCAGCTTGCACCTCTTTTGGGCGACGGGGGTCGTTCGAACCTGTGGGTGAACCGCGAGCTGACGCCGGGGCTTCCCATGTTTGGATACACGATCGAGCGCGACGGGGCACCCGCCGTGTTGATCTTTGTGCGTAGTGCGGCCGAAAACCAAACGACCCTCTATTATCAAAACCTGTTCCGCATCTTGTGCGGGCTGGTCGAAAGCGCGCTGGGCCGTGCCTTTGACTATGAGGCGGTGGCGCAGGATAAACGCTGCGTTGACGGCACTTGCGTGCTCAAGCAGGCGGCCTTTGGCCAAGAGCTCGCGGCGGAGCAGGCGCTGGCAGATAGCAAGATGGGGAGTTTTTTGCTCCTGCGCGTGGTACCGGGCATGGAGCCTGTCGGCGAGCTGGTGGGCGCAATTGGGTCGGCAATCCGCGAGAGCGACGCGGCGGGCTTGGTCGACGGCGACGTGCTCTACCTGCTTATGCGCCAGGCAAAGGCGTGCGATCTGCCCATTATCCGCGAGCGCCTGAGCGCAAAGCAGGTTGCGGTGGAGCCCGTCGACGGCGAGGACATCGTGGCGCTGCTGCAGCACATCTCTTACACCGGTGACGGTGAGGGGGGTGCCGCTTGATCTCGCTTGTCGTTGCTGCCGTCTTGCTGCTGATTCATGCGCTGGTTTGCCTGATGCTGTGGACGCTCATGAAGCTGGGCCTGCTGCCGGTGCGCGGGCACATGCTGGCTGTGATAGTGCTGGTGCCGCTGTGGGGCTCGTTGCTGGTGGTTCTGGTATCGGTCCGCAGCGCGGTGTTTGGCGAGGGACTGAAAGAGTCTGCGCTGGAGTCGCTGCGCTTCAACGACGAGCTCCATCGCAGTATGTCGGTACCGAGTGGTGAGGACGATGCGGGCGTAGTGCCGCTCGAGGAGGCGCTCATCGTCAACGACCCGGCATACCGGCGCCGCCTAATGCTCTCCATGCTCACCGAGGAGCCCGACGCGTACCTGGCGCAGCTGCAGGCGGCTAAGCTTAACGACGACGTTGAGGTGGCGCACTATGCCGCGACGGCGGTGGCGCAGATCTCCAAGGAGTCCGACCTTAAACTGCAGCAGCTGGAGCGTGCCTTTAAGACGGACCCGAGCGCGCAAAACCTCAACGAATACTGTGATTTTCTTGGTGAATACTTGGGCTCGGGCTTGGCTGAGGGGCGCGTTGCTCAGATTCAGCGCCAACAGTACGCGCGCCTGCTTGCGCGTCGCTGCGAGCGCGAGGATACCCTTGAGCTGCGCATTCGATACGCGACGGCGCTGGCCGATGTCGGACAGATCGACGAGGCGCAGGCCGTGACCGACCGGCTGGTGCTCGACGTGCCCGAGGAGCAGGAGGTTTGGATGCTTTGCCTGCGCCTGGCCGTGATGCGCCGCGACGGTGACGAGGTTCACCGTGTGATCGATGCGATTGACAAGCAACATGTGTATTTGAGCGCCGACAACCGCGAAAAGTTGGCGTTTTGGCGCGACGGGGAGGAGGCCAGATGAGCGTGGCGCATCATATCCGCGACCGTGCAGGCCGCTTTCGTTGGATGGGACTCCTCGTGGTGTGGGCGGTCTTTATTGCCATGGCCGCCGTGCTGCTGGTGGAGCGTGCTGGCGTGCAGTACAGTGCGGGCCAGCATAAGCTGGGGATGCTTGCCGCCAACGATGCGGTGCCGGCCTCCTCGGCAATCTTTGGCCAAAAGCCCACGTGCCTGGTCATTACCGACTCGGACCAAGATGGCGTCGACGATGTCAAAGACCAGTTCGACCAGATTTTGTTGGACATGAAGATCGCCCATCGCGATGTTGACCTTGCCCTGGATGGCGCGGATGCCATTCCCTCGCTGACCTCCTTCGATCGCGTGATTGTGCTTATGCCCTCGCTTGACGGACTGGGTACGCATCTGACCGATCTGATGAGTTGGGTGAGTGCGGGCGGCTCACTCATGCTGGGCATGACGCCAGATAACTCGAACTACCTGCAGGCTATTGCTTCCAAGCTTGGGATCGAATCGGTCGGATATGACTATGCGACAGCCGAAAGTATCGTTCCGTGTGCGGACTTTATGTTGGGCGGAGGAGAGCGCTACGAGTTCTCGGATCCCTTCGATTCTTCGCTCTCGGTTTCATTGCGCGAAACGGCGCACGTATGGGCAAAGACCGGTGACACGGGCACGCCGCTCATTTGGTCTAACGATTGCGGCAGTGGTCACACCGTGGTGTGCAACATTGGTATCTACGACAAGGTCATGCGTGGGTTCTATGCTTCGGCCATAAGCTTGCTGGGTGATGCCACGGCCTATCTGGTCATCAACAGCGCTGTGTTCTATTTGGACGATTTTCCCAGCCCCGTGCCCTCGGGCGATGGTACTTATATCAAGCGTGACTACGGCCTTTCCATTGCGGATTTTTACACCAAGGTCTGGTGGCCCGACCTGCAAAAGCTCGCGCAAAAATACGGCATTCGCTATACCGGCGTGATGATCGAAAACTACGAGGACGCGGTCAACCAGATCGAGCCCGCGCGCCAACCCGATACCACGCAGTTCCGCTATTTTGGCGGCATGCTGCTGCAGATGGGCGGCGAGCTGGGCTTTCACGGCTACAACCATCAGCCTCTGGCGCTCTGGGACACCGACTACGGCACGCTGTACGACTACAAGACCTGGAAGAACAAAGAGACGCTCGTCGCTTCGCTCAACGAACTTATCGCGTTTCAGGACGAGGTCCTGCCCAATGCTCATGGCTCGGTTTACGTGCCGCCGTCGAATATCCTTTCGGCCCGCGCGCGCAAGCTTATCGGTACCGATGTTCCGCGCATTAAGACCATTGCCAGTACGTATTTTGAGGATGGCACCGACCTGCCCTACGTGCAGGAGTTTGGCGTGGCGAGCGATGGCATTGTGGAGCAGCCGCGCATTGTCTCGGGCGGCATGGTCGACGATTCCTATATGCGCCTGGCCGCCGTGTCCGAGCTCAACATGCACTACGTGAGTACGCACTTTATGCACCCGGACGACCTGCTCGATCCGGATCGCGGCGCCAAAGAGGGCTGGGAGGTCTACAAGGGCGGCCTGACCGACTACCTGGACTGGCTTACCAAGTCGGCGCCCGATCTGCGGCACCAGACGGCGTCGGAGTGCTCCGGTGCCATCCAGCGCTTTTCGTCCGTGACGGTGAACGTGGATACCAGTGCGGATGCCTGGACACTCAACCTGGACAACTTTCATGACGAGGCTTGGCTCATATTCCGCGCCAATAATGGCGAGCCGGGTGCGGTGACGGGTGGCGAACTGACGCACCTTACGGGCAATCTGTATCTGCTCAAGGCCGCGGACAAGACGGTGACCATTGCGCGCAAGGAGGGTGGCGATAAATGAGAATCTGCTTGGTACTCGAGGGTTGCTACCCCTATGTGCACGGCGGCGTATCTACCTGGATGCATGGCTACATTACGGCCATGCCCGAGCACGAGTTTGTGCTGTGGGTGATCGGCGCGCATGCTGCCGACCGTGGCAAGTTTGTCTACGAGCTGCCCGGCAACGTGGTCGAGGTGCACGAGGTGTTCCTGGATGACGCCCTGCGTCTTTCGGGCGAGCAACATGAAGCCAGTTTTAACGACCGTGAGCGCGAGGCGCTACGCCGTCTGGTGTCGCTCTCCAATCCGGATTGGGATGTTCTGTTCGATATCTTCCACCGCCGTCGCGTGCATCCGCTCTCGTTTTTGCAGAGCCGCACGTTTATGGATATCTTTCGCGACGTGTGCCTGGCCGAGTATCCCTACACGCCCTTTGCCGATGCATTCCACACCATGCGCTCCATGTTGCTGCCCGTGCTCTACCTGTTGGGAAGCGAGGTGCCGGTGGCCGATGTGTACCATGCCATCTCGACCGGCTACGGTGGCCTGCTCGCCTGCCTGGGCTCAAGCGTTCACCATGCGCCGGTGCTGCTGACCGAGCATGGCATCTATACTCGCGAGCGCGAGGAAGAGATCATTCGCGCCGATTGGGTGGTGCCGTCGTTTAAGGACCGCTGGATTCGCTTTTTCTACCTGCTTTCGGAGGAGATCTACCGCCGCGCCTTCCGCGTGACGAGTTTGTTCCATAATGCCCGCAAGACGCAGATTGATATGGGCTGCGATGCGGACAAATGCCTGGTCATCCCCAACGGCATCCAGTTCGATCGCTTTAAGGGCATTCCCTTAAAGCCCGATGACGGCTGGGTGGACATTGGCGCGGTGGTGCGCCTGGCGCCCATAAAGGACGTCAAGACCATGATCTATGCCTTCTTTGAGCTGCACGAGCGCCTGCCCAAGGTGCGTCTGCACATCATGGGCGGCGTGGACGACGAGGAGTACGGCGCCGAGTGCCACGCGCTGGTCGAAACCCTGGGCGTGCGCGACCTGATTTTTACCGGCCGCGTCAACGTGGTCGAGTACATGGAAAAGCTCGACTTTACCATTTTGACGAGTATCTCCGAGGGCCAGCCGCTCAGCGTGCTGGAGTCGCTTGCAGCGCGCCGTCCCTGCGTGACGACCGAGGTGGGCTGCTGCCGTGAGCTGCTCGAAGGCGCCCCGGGTGACGACTTTGGCGTGGCGGGTTTTGTGACGCCGCCTATGTATCGCAAGGGCTTGGCCGATGCCATGGAACGCATGTGCACAAGCCGCGCTCGTCGCATTGAGATGGGGGAGCGCGGCCAGCGTCGCGTTGCCACGTACTTCTTGCACGAGCAGATGCTCGCCAACTATCGCGCGCTGTACGACGAGACTGCGCGTGCGTTTGACCTGCCCAGAGAGGGGGAGTAGCCGGTGGCCGGAATCGGTTTTGAGCTCAAACGCCTGTTTAGGCGCAAGGGTCTGTTTGCCACGATGCGCGCCTATGGCTACGCCGGCATTGTGTGCACGGGCCCCATGCTGCTGGGCGTGCTGCTCCAGGTGGGTATCTTGGTGCTGTGCGGTCTGTGGGGCGTGGGTCGCGCCAACCAGGACCTGCTTGTGTGCATGGTGACCTATACGCTGCTGGCGTCGCTTACGCTCACGAGCTTTTTTTCTATGCCGGTCACGCGCTTTTTGGCCGATATGCTTTTTGCCGAGCGCGAGGATGAGATCCTACCTTCGTTTTGGGGCTCCAACGCCATTATGCTCGTTGCGGGCACGGTGCTCTACGGCGTCTTTTTGCTGTTCTCGGGCGCCACGCTGCTGCAGTGGCTGCTGTGCCTGTGGCTGTTCAACATTATGATCGTCAACTGGAACGGCATGAGTTACCTCACGGCCATCAAGGATTACCGCGGTATCCTGTGCAGCTTTGCGGCTGCCATTGGCGTGGCGTGCCTGTGCGCCCTGGCCGCGCTGGCGCTGGGACTGCCGCCGGTCGAGGGCCTGTTGGCATCAATTGCTCTGGGCTACGGCGTCATGCTCGCCTGGGACGTGGTGCTGCTGTACCGGTATTTTCCGCAGAGCGATTGCAGCCCCTGGCTCTATTTACGGTGGCTTGATCAGTTTATGCCGTTGGCGCTCACGGGCTTGTTTACCAACCTGGGCCTCTTTGCGCACTTGGTGATAATATGGGCCGGTCCCATTGGCGTGCAGGTCAAGGGCTTGTTTTATGGTGCGCCCTACCACGATGTGCCGGCGCTCATCGCGTTTTTGACGATTCTGGTCACGTCCGTCAACTTTGTGGTCTCGGTCGAGGTCAACTTCTATCCGCGCTACCGCGACTACTACAGCCTGTTCAATGACGGCGGCGTGGTAGGCGACATTGTGGTGGCCGAGGAGGAGATGCTCTCCACACTCAACAGTGAACTGCGCTTTTGCGCGCTCAAACAGTTGTTTGTGACCGCGGCGGTCATCTCGCTCGAGACCACGGTGCTGTCGGCCTTACCGTTGGGCTTCAACAACCTTATGCACGGGTATTTTCGCACGCTGTGCGTGGGCTATGGCCTGTATGCCGTGGGCAATACGGTGATGCTTATCTTGCTGTACTTTACCGACTATAAGGGAGCCGTGCTGGCTTCGGGCCTGTTTGCCGGTGTGGCCGGGCTGGCGACTGCTGTGTCGTTGCTTTTGCCGCAGCAGTTTTACGGCTTTGGCTTTTTGTTGGGTGCGGCGGTGTTTTTTATCGTGGCGCTGCTGCGGCTCGATACCTATACCGCCAACTTGCCGTATCGTATCCTGAGCCAGCAGCCCATTGTGGCGACCGACAAAACGGGCTGGTTTACCGAACTTGGCCGGGTGCTCGACCGTGTTGAGCAATGCTATGAGGACAAGCGCGTGGGCGGTGAGCCGCGCAGTGCGTTTGAACGTATGGTGGTTCGCCTGTACCAAAAACATTGGGGAGGTTCTGATGACCGATAGGATGATGTCTCGTCGTCGCCTGTTTGAGGCGGCTGCCGGTGCGCTGTTGCTTTCGGGCTGCTCGGTGCAGGAAGACTCCTCGACTAAAAAGGCCAAAAAGCAGGACAAGATTAAAAAAGCCGAGGTCTCCGACCAGTCCAAGCACCTGCGCGATAAGGACGAGCTGTACGAGGTTTACGACGACTCGGGCATTGTGACCATGTACCTGACGGTCTCGCGCGGCAACAGCTCCGAGAACACCGACCACAGCTGGGCAGAGATCAATACGTACTCGGTGTATGACTATGCCGACATGGGCGTGACGCGCTATCAGGTTATGGGCCTGCTGCAGCCGGGCGACGAAGACGGCCCGGTGGCCGGCGAGGTCGGCTATGGCGAGGAAGTGCCCAATGCCACCGTGCAGGTGCGCGGTCAGACATCGAGCATGAACTCGCAAAAGAATTACAAGGTGGAGCTCAAAAAGGGCAAGGGTACCTGGCGCCAACAGCGCGCGATTGCGCTCAACAAGCACATGGGCGAGGGTATGCGTTTTCGCAACAAGATGGCCTACGACCTTATCCGCGGGATTCCCCAGATGATGGGCCTGCGTACGCAGTTTGTGCATCTGTGGGTGTGCGACCAGACCGAAAAGTCCAACGACACCTTTGAGGACTATGGCTTGTTTACGCAGGTGGAGCAGCTTAACAAGACGGCGCTTAAGGCGCACGGCTTGGATAAAAACGGGCATCTGTACAAGGTGAACAGCTTCGATTTCCATCGCTACGAGGACACCATTAAGCTTGCCGACGATCCCGACTACAACCAGGCAAGCTTTGAGGGCATGCTCGAGATTAAGGGCGATACGGACCACACCAAGCTTATCGAGGTGCTCGATGCACTCAACGACGAATCGCAAAAGATCGACGACGTGCTCGACACCTACTTTGATAGCGAGAACCTGGTCTATTGGCTGGCGTTTCAGATCCTGACGGGCAACTGCGATACGCAGAACCGTAACTGCTATCTGTACAGCCCTCTCAACTCAAATACCTGGTACTTTTTGGATTGGGATAACGACGGTATGCTGCGTAAGCTGGAGCTTTCTCTTACCGGGTTTTCGGACTACGCGAGCTGGGAGCGCGGCGCAAGCAACTACTGGGGCAACGTGCTGTTTAACCGCGCGTTGCGCAGCAAGTCGTTCCGCAGCGAACTCGACCGTGCCGTCAAGGACTTGCGCTCGTATTTGACCGAGACTCGCCTGACCAAGATGATCAAGCACTACCGCGAGGTGACTGAATCCCTGGTCTTTGCTTCGCCCGATATCGACAATCTGCCTGTCACCAAGGACCAATATGAGCAGATCGCCGTGGCGATTCCCTCCGAGATCGAGGAGAACTACAAGAGCTTTCGCGAGAGTTTTAAAAAGCCCATGCCGTTCTACATCGGCGTGCCGCAGATCGATAACGGCAAGCTGCGCATTAACTGGGATGCGTCCTACGACTTTGAGGCGCGCGATATTCGCTACACCGTTGAGCTTGCGCGCGACTATGCCATAAGCGACGTGGTCTTTAAGGCCGAGGACGTGCTGCTTCCCGAGGTGACCTGCGATGCGCCCGATGCCGGCCAGTATTTTGTGCGCGTGCGTGCCAACAACTCCGACGGTTATACGCAAGATGCGTTTGACTACTATGTGACCAACGACGGCAAGCACTACGGCATGAAGTGTTTTTACGTGCAAGACGGCGGTAAGGTCGTGGAGGACACGTATGAGGAGGGCTAGCGCGCTGCTTGAGCGCTTGGCGGCTCTGCCTGTGCGTACCACGCAGGAGCGTTACCGCCACGAGCTCAAATATCTCATTAACGAGGGTGAGCACGCCGCGCTTGCCTGTCGCATGGCGCCGGTATTTAAGCTGGACAAGCATGCGCGGGCGGGCGGTTACACCATTCGCAGCCTGTATTTTGACGACTACTGCAACTCGGCCTACGAGGAAAAAGACGCCGGCATTCTCATGCGCAAAAAGTATCGCGTACGCATCTATAACGGCAGCGACAAGGTGATTAAGCTCGAGCGCAAAAAGAAGTACGGTAGCTGGATCTATAAGGAGGACGCGCCGCTCACATGTGGCGAGTTTGAGCAGATTCTGGCTGGCGACTACGGCTTTTTGCTGAGGAGCCCGCACCAACTCTGTCGCGAGTTCTACATCGAGTGCATCTGCAACATGATGCGCCCGCGGACCATCGTGGATTACGAGCGCGAGCCGTGGGTGATGGACGAGGGCACCGTGCGCGTTACGTTTGACATGAACGTGCGTGCCGCGGTGGGTAGCTTTGACATCTTTGACGCGACCTTGCCCGCGCTGCCCGTTCTGGAGCCCGGCAAGCTGGTGATGGAGGTCAAGTTTACGGAGTTTTGCCCGCAGCTGGTGCGCGATATGGTGCCGCCGGGCGCGGCTGAGCTTACGGCGGTCTCTAAGTACTGCCTGTGTTACGAAAAGACCGCCTACCTGCGCGGATTTAACTACTGGGAATCGGATTTTGGGAACCGAGGGGATATTTAGACCATGAGCACCAGGGACTATTTTAAGAACTCCGTCTTGGAGGCGTTTGGTCAGGTCGACCCTGCCAAGATTGGCCTTTCGCTGTTCGTGGCGCTCGCCATGGGCATCCTGATCTATTACGTCTACAAGCGCTTTTTTACCGGCGTGGTTTATTCGCGTAGCTTTGCCGTGACGCTTGTGGGCATGTGCGTGCTTACCTGCATGGTCACGCTCGCGATCTCGACGAACGTGGTCATCTCGCTCGGTATGGTCGGTGCTCTGTCTATCGTCCGCTACCGTACGGCGGTTAAGGACCCGCTCGACCTGCTGTATCTGTTTTGGGCCATTACCACGGGTATTACGGCCGGTGCCGGCATGTATGCGCTCGTGGGGCTCACGGCGGTGGTGATCGTGGTGATGATCGCCGGCTTTGCGAGCCACCAGGACAAGGCGCGCGTGTACATGATGGTCATCCACTACACGGGGCAGACCACGGGTGACGATATCGTGCGTGCATTTGGTCGCACCAAGTTCACCGTTAAGTCCAAGACCATGCGCGGCGACAAGGTCGAGATGGCCGTCGAGGTCTTTTCGGACGGCGTTGACATGTCCTATGCCGACGCCATTCGCGCGCTCGATGGCGTCGAGGACCTAACGCTCATCCAGTACAACGGCGAGTATCACGGGTAGGACCCTAGCGAGCAGATTGTACAAAGAGGGGCGCTCCTGGTCGAGCATACGTCAGCGAGCGGGTAGCTGCCGTGGCGAGGTGCCACGAAAGAGGAGCGACGCGTACTTCATGTACGCGAGCGACGGTTTGAGCGGCAGATCGCCCGGCAGATGCCCGCGCAGCGTCGAGCAGTCCGGCGTTCGTTAGAACGCCGGAACGAACAGGTATCATGGTGAAAGCGATTTCAATGACAGGGGTGCTCGTGGTAAAGATGAAGGATGTGGCCGAGCTGGCGGGCGTTTCGAGCGCCGCCGTCTCGCGCTACCTCAACGGTGGGTATATCTCGGCGGACAAGGCCGAGCGCATTAAGCAGGCAATCGAGCTGACCGGATACGTGCGGTCCAGTCAGGCTCGTGCGCTGCGCACCGGCTCCACCAAGCTCATCGGCGTCATCGTGCCCAAGATCAACTCGGAATCCGTGAGCCGCATTACCGCTGGCATTGGCCAGGTGCTCGGTCGCCGTGGCTACCAGATGCTGCTTGCCAATACCGACAACGTCCCCGATCGCGAGCTCGAATACCTCGATTTATTCCAAAATCACCCAGTTGATGGCATTGTGCTGGTGGCAACCATGATCACCGACGAGCATCGCCGGGCGATTGAGTCGTGCCGCGTGCCCATCGTGCTGATCGGCCAGAATGTTGAGGGCGCGGCGTGCGTCTATCATGACGATTACGAGGCCGCCTTTGAGCTGGGTCATGCGCTTGCGGGTCGCGTGGACGGTAAGATCGCCTACATTGGAGTTTCCGAGGAGGACCGCGCTGCCGGTTATGACCGCCGTCGCGGTTTTGAGGCCGGCTTGCGCGCAGCGGGTAACCCGCTCGATGCCGCCTTGATTCGTCGGGGCTCGTTTACGCTCGACTCGGGCTATTGTGCGGCGCATGAGCTGCTTTCCGTCGCTCCCGATGTTTCGTTTATCGCCTGTGCGACCGACACCATGGCGGCGGGCGCGCTGCGTGCCATCGATGAGGTTCGCGGCATGGGCGAGGGTATACACCGCGTGAGCGGTTTTGGCGACAACGCGTTTTTGCGCGCGCTGACGGGCGGCATTCCCACCGTGCATTATGGGTATCTGACCAGTGGCGTCGAGGCCACCAGTATGCTGCTCGACACGCTCGATGGCGTGGAGGGGGAGCGCGGTCTAAAGACGCTCAAGCTCGGCCATCAACTGATGAATGTCTAGGCTTTGGGCGTGTCTGCCTGCCTCTGAGCCGCCTTTTTTTGCCGTAAAACTACCATTCGCCGGCTTTTTCCTACCGTTCACCCTACTATGAAAACGATTACAGACATATGAAACTGAAAACGATTACAGTGTAAGTGTGAAAGATGGCCGGGTGCACATGCGCCCGTTGGAGGAAAGGGAAGTTATGGACTACCGCAAATCAGCCCAAGAGGTGCTCGACAACGTCGGTGGCGCCGACAACGTTGTTTCGGCCGCACACTGCGCCACGCGTCTACGCCTGGTGATTGCCGATAATTCCAACGTTAACAAGGAGGCCCTCGAGAATATCGACGGCGCCAAGGGCGTCTTTGAGGCCCAGGGCCAGCTCCAGATTATTTTTGGCACTGGCACCGTCAACAAGGTCTACGATGAGTTCATTGCGCTCAGCGGCGTCGAGGCTGCCACCAAGGCCGAGGTCAAGGAGGCAGCGGCGCAGCAGCAGAACATCTTTATGCGTGCCATTAAGGTGCTCGGCGACGTCTTTGTCCCCATCATCCCCGCCATCGTGGCTTCGGGCCTGCTGCTGGGCATTATGAGCGCCCTCAACTTTATGGCCTCCAACGGCTTTATCGCGCTCGACACCAATAACTTTATTTATAAGATTGCCGACCTGGTCTCGGGCACGTCCTTTGGCATTCTGCAGATCCTGATCGGTTACTCCGCGGCTAAGGCCTTTGGCGCCAACCCGTACCTGGGCGCCGTCGTCGGTGGTGCATTCATCAACTCCTCGCTGCAGAGCGCCTATACGGTTGCCTCCGAGGGCGTGCAGACCATGGTCAACGTCATCCCCGGCGTGTACAGCTTTGAGTGGGTCGGCTATCAGGGTCATGTGATCCCCATCGTCATCGCCTGTGCCATTCTCGCCTTCCTCGAGAAGCGCCTGCACAAGATCGTTCCCGAGATGTTCGATCTCTTTGTGACCCCGCTCGTCTCGGTGTTCGTGACCGTGCTCGTGACGCTCGTTGCCGTCGGCCCCATCTTTGTCTGGGCCGAGAACGCCATCCTCGGTCTGATCCAGGCCCTGCTGACCCTGCCCTTCGGCATCGGTTCCTTTATCGTTGGCCTGTTCTATGCCCCCACGGTCGTTACCGGTATCCACCAGATGTACACCGCCATCGACCTGGGCCAGCTCGCCCAGTACGGCGTGACCTATTGGCTGCCCATCGCCAGCGCTGCCAATATCGCCCAGGGTGGCGCCGCGCTCGCCGTTGCCTTTAAGACCCGCGATGCCAAGATCAAGGGCCTGGCGCTCCCTTCGGCCCTGTCCGCCTTCATGGGCATTACCGAGCCTGCCATCTTTGGTGTGAACCTGCGCTTCTTTAAGCCCTTCATCGCCGGCTGCATCGGCGGCGGCTGCGGTGCCCTGGTCTGCGCGCTCACCTCGCTTGCTGCTTCCGGCACCGGCGTTACCGGTATCTTCGGTATCCTGCTGTGCCTGGCCCAGCCCGTGCAGTACGCGATCATGTTTGCGGTCGCCGCGCTGGTTTCCTTTGGCGTCTCGTTTGTCCTGTACAAGGACGAGCCCAAGGCTTCCGAGCAGGCCTAAGAGCTTTTGATTGAGGGGATGCCCGCGGGTCGTATGCTCGCGGGCGTTTCCCGTATCTGGTGCCGATCTCTGGTGTCTTGTAACTTTCGATCCGTTAGGACTTTGATATGTCTAATGCACTTGGTCGCGACCTTGCAAAGCTGGTCGCCGCTGTTGACGCCGCCGCCTCTGAGTGCGGTCATGGCGCGTATGGCCAGCGCTTCCATATTATGCCGCCGGCGGGCTGGCTCAACGACCCCAACGGTCTTTGCCAAGCGGGCGGCGTGTTTCACGCGTACTTCCAGTATGCCCCGTTTGATGCGAACGGCGGCGTAAAGATGTGGGGCCATGCCACAAGCCGCGACCTTATGAACTGGGAATATGTTGGTGCCCCGCTGCTGCCCGACGAGCCGTTCGATTGCCATGGCGTGTATTCAGGCTCCGCGCTTGCCGAGGACGGCCGCATTCGCGTGCTCTATACGGGCAACGTTAAGCTTTCCGATGCGGACGGCACGTACGACTACGTCAATACCGGCCGTCGCGCCGATACTGTTTATGTCGAGAGCGTTGATGGCCTTGCCGGTCGGGAGTTCAGCCAAAAGCGCGTGGTGCTGGCGTCCGATAATTATCCCGAGGATTTGACCTGCCACGTGCGTGACCCCAAGGTGTGGCGCGATGATGACGGGCGTTACCACATGGTGCTGGGCGCGCGTCGTCGCGTGGATGGGCCGCATGTCGATAGTCGATTTTGCGCCATGCACGGCGAGGGTGCCGGGCGCGATGTGGGCGAGATCCTGGTGTATGGCTCGGCCGATATGCTGAGTTGGGAGCTCGAGAGTCGTGTGTCTACGCCCGAGCGCTTTGGCTTTATGTGGGAGTGCCCGGGATACCTTGAGCTTGAGCCGGATGGCGGTGTACCGGCGAAGTGGCTGTCCTTCTCTCCCCAGGGTCTTGAGGGCGGTCGTTGGGACCGCGGCAATGTGTATGCAGCGGGCTACATGCCTGTAACGGGCGACATTACGGGTGGCAATGACGCTTATGAGCTGGGCGAGTTCCGCCTGTGGGATGCCGGCTTTGATTTCTACGCGCCGCAGGAGTTTACGTCCGAGGATGGTCGCCACATTCTGATCGGCTGGATGGGCATGCCCGATGAGCCGACCTATGGCAACGCGCCCACCGTGGCGTGCGGCTGGCAGCACTGCATGACGGTGCCGCGTGAGCTTACAGCTGGTGCTGGCGGCGTGGTGCTGCAGCAGCCGGTGCGCGAGATCGAGCACCATTATGCCTCGGTGCGTGTGGGGGAGGGGTCGTTGGAGGTTGCCGGCGATACCTGCTTTGACGTTGTTGTCGACGGCGTCGACGACGCGTTTACCGCGACCGTTGATGGCGAGCTGAAGCTGGCGTTAATGCCCGCCGAGGGCGAACTGCCTCCGCGCTTTGAGATGCGATTTACCGATGAGGGTCGCGCTTCTGCCGGCTGCGGTCGTACCGTGCGCTGGGAGCCCGTCGACGAGGTTCGTAACGTGCGCATTGTTGGCGATGCCTCGTCGGTCGAGGTGTTTGTGAATGATGGCTCGCTCGTGTTCTCGACGCGCATCTATCCTGAGGCCTATGGCGTGACCGTTGACGCCCCGGGTGCGAGCGTGACCTGTCACACGCTCAACATCTAGGCGATTCGTTGCATATCGGCGCTATACTGCAGCCGTTGCCCACGATGCGGGGAACATCCGCATCGTGGGTTTTTGTTTTGGAGGGAAGGTGCCGTATGGGCGTACAGCAGTTAGAAGAGGCCTGGGCTGCAAGGGCCGGCGCGCGTGAGGCGCGGTTGCTTGCGGCCTCGCATGTTCCGGCGGCGCTGTCTCTGTTGGGGATTGTGCGTCCCGGTGACCGCCTGGTGGCCTTTGCGGACGACTTTGCCGATGCGTTTGCGAGCGGCTTTGATTGCTGCGATGTCGCGCTGGTGGGCTCGGCGTCCGCCGAGGCGTTTGCCGCTGCGTCCGAGGGCATTGATGCTTTGTTTGATGCCGAGGGTCCGCACCTGTGGTGGTTCGTCAACTCCATCGGCGGGTTTGGTCTGCGTGTGCCCGATCTGCGCGCTCTGGGTCGGGCGGCGCGTGAGGCCCATGCGCTGCTGGTTGTAGACAACACCGTGGCGTCGGCTTTTGGCTGCGATCCGCTGCGGCTGGGTGCTGTGCTGTCGTTCGAAGCGCTTGACCGCGTGTGCGCCGGTGATGCTCCGCGCAAGTTGGTTGCCGTATCGGTCGCGCGCTCGCAGCTCAAGCGCCATCGCGTGGATGCTGCGGCTGAGTGCGCGCACGCCCTGCTTGAGGGCCGTGGCTTGGCCAAGCTTGATTTGCCTGCTGACGAGGCCGGTGTATTGGAGCGCGGACTGGACTCGCTCGAAGCCCGCATGCAGGCGCATTTCGACCGCGCCCGTGCGCTGGCCGAGTACCTGGCTGCGAACGAGATGGTGCGCAACGTGCGCTATCCTGGGCTGAGCTCGCATCCCGACCATGCGGTTGCAACCGGCATCCTGGCGCATGGCTTTGGCCCGGCAGTTGAATTTGACCTTATCGAGCTTAGCGCGGGAGAGCTGTTCGATGCTTTGCCGGGGGAGTTTCGCACATCGCCTGCCGGCGGCGCAACGACGCGTCTTTCGGCCCCACGCGGCAAGCAGGGGAGCACCATCCGTCTCTTCGCCGGCACCGATGACCCCTTGATCGTGGCCGCCACCCTAGACAGCGCCCTCCGTAAATTAGCTACTCTTTGATGCTGGCGATGAGGGCGTTGGCTTTGGTGGCAATGACGTTGTTGATGTCGGCCTGCAGCTCCTCGTAGACCGCTATGGCTCGCTCGCCGGCGGGGGTGAGGGTGGATCCGCGGGCTCCGTCGCGCTCGATGAGTTTGCAGCCCAGCTGACCTTCGGCCTCGTTCACGATGCGCCAGGCCTTGGAATACGCCATGCCCATGCTCTTGGCGGCGCGGTTGAGCGAGTGCTCGCGGGCAATCCCCTGCAGCAGCAAGACGCAGCCGTGTCCAAACACGCCCGGCAGATCCTTGTTGCACGCTTGAATGACCAACTTTGCCGTCGTCTTGTACTCCATACGCTCCACGTCTCCCCGCTAAAGTGTTTGCTGGGCAAACGCAAAGCCTGCGTCAAACCCTCGTGTGCTCTTCTTAAATCATGCATTGTAGCAGTCAAAGTGCGTTAAGATACTTCCCCAGTATTGGGCGCCCAAGGTTGGGCTGGGTCCTACGAGGCCTGCAGCCGACCGGTCGCATGGAAAAAGGAGAAACATGGCTACGTTCTTTCCCGGTGAGTCCCACACGTTTTCGGAGTATCTGCTGGTCCCTGGTTACTCGTCCTCGCAGTGCATCCCCAACAACGTCTCTCTTAAGACGCCGCTGACCCGCTTTAAGCGCGGTGAGAAGCCGGCAATCACCCTGAACATCCCCATGGTTTCCGCCATCATGCAGTCCGTCTCGGGCGTTGACATGGGTGTCGCGCTCGCTACCGAGGGCGGCCTGTCCTTCATTTACGGTTCCCAGAGCGCCGAGTCCGAGGCCGCTATGGTCAAGGCCGTCAAGGATCACAAGGCCGGCTTCGTTCAGTCCGATTCCACGCTGACCCCCGACATGACCATGGAGCAGGTCATCGAGCTCAAGGAGAAGACCGGTCACTCCACCATGCCGGTCACCGACGACGGCACTCCCAAGGGCAAGCTCTTGGGCATCGTCACCAGCCGTGACTATCGCCCCAGTCGCGATGACCACCAGACGAAGGTCTCCGAGTTCATGACCCCGCGTGAGCAGCTCATCGTGGGCGATAAGAACATCAGCCTCAAGGTTGCCAACGACGTCATCTGGGACAACAAGCTTAACGCCCTGCCCATCGTCGACGACAACGATCACCTCATGGGCATCGTCTTCCGCAAGGACTACGACAGCCACAAGACCAACCCCAACGAGCTGCTCGATAACGACAAGCGCTACATGGTCGGCGCCGGTATCAACACCCGCGACTATGCCGAGCGCGTGCCGCTGCTCATCGAGGCCGGTGCCGACGTCCTGTGCATCGACTCCTCCGAGGGCTTCAGCGAGTGGCAGAAGCGCACCATCGAGTGGATTCGCGCCAACTACGGCGAGGACGTCAAGGTCGGTGCCGGTAACGTCGTCGACGCCGAGGGCTTCCGCTTCCTGGCCGACTGCGGTGCCGACTTCATCAAGGTCGGTATCGGCGGCGGTTCCATCTGCATTACCCGTGAGACCAAGGGTATCGGCCGTGGCCAGGCCACCGCGCTGATCGACGTCTGCCGCGCCCGTGACGAGTACTACGAGGAGACCGGTGTCTACGTGCCCGTGTGCTCCGACGGCGGTATCGTCTATGACTACCACATGACGCTCGCCCTTGCCATGGGTGCAGACTTTATGATGCTGGGTCGTTACTTCGCCCGCTTTGACGAGAGCCCGACCGAGCGCGTTAACGTGAACGGTCAGTACATGAAGGAGTACTGGGGCGAGGGTTCTGCGCGTGCCCGCAACTGGCAGCGCTACGACCTGGGCGGCGCCGCGAAGCTCAGCTTCGTCGAGGGCGTCGACTCCTATGTTCCCTACGCCGGCTCCCTCAAGGACGGTGTGGGCGGCACGCTCTACAAGGTCAAGTCCACGATGTGCAACTGCGGCGCTCTCTCGATCCCCGAGCTCCAGGAAAAGGCACGCCTAACGCTGGTCAGCTCCACCTCCATCGTCGAAGGCGGCGCCCACGATGTTGTGGTCAAGGATTCGCAGCAGTCTGTGTCTTATCGATAGGATAAGAGCTGAACATAAAGGTTGAGTATCAACCACGTTATTTAGATAAAGCGAGATGCCCGCAAGTCGCAGGCATCTCGCTTGTCGTATTTGCTATCATCATGCGAGTTAACGATGTGGCGGGGCGTTCTTACCTTTGCTCGCTGCAAGTTCCGCACGAGCCGAAGAGCACTTAATGTGCTCTCCGTGCGAGCAGGACTGTCCGCAGCAGCGAGTAAAGGTGAGAACGCCCCGCCCCAACCGAGATAACAAAGGAGCTGATATGTGCGATTGCACAGATCATAAGGACGAGATCCCTGCCTACGACGCGCAGGCCATTGAGTCCAAGTGGATGAAGGCCTGGGAGGACTCCAACCTCTTTGCCGTCGACACCGACGAGAGCAAGCCCAAGAAGTACGTGCTCGAGATGTTCCCGTATCCGTCGGGCGACCTGCACATGGGCCACGCGCGCAACTACACCATCGGCGATGCCATGGCCCGTCAGGCTCGCATGCGCGGCTTTGACGTGCTGCACCCCATCGGCTTTGACGCCTTTGGCCTGCCCGCCGAGAACGCCGCCATCAAGCACAATACGCAGGCTGCCGCCTGGACGTATAAGAACATGGACCAGGCGCTCGCCACGATGAAGCGCATGGGCTTCTCCTACGATTTGGATCGCATGGTCAAGACCTGCAGCCCCGACTACTACCGCTGGGGTCAGTGGATCTTTGAGAAGCTGTGGGAAAAGGGTCTGGTCTACCGCAAGAAGAACCCGGTCAACTGGTGCCCTAACTGCAAGACCGTTCTGGCCAACGAGCAGGTCACCGAGGGTAAGTGCTGGCGCTGCGGCACCGAGCCCGAGAAGCGCGACCTTGAGCAATGGTACTTCAAGATCACCGAGTACTCCCAGGAGCTGCTTGACGATCTGGAGAAGCTCCCCGGCTGGCCCGAGCGCGTCAAGCAGATGCAGGCCAACTGGATCGGTCGCTCCGAGGGCGCCGAGGTCGACTTTACCCTGTGCGACCAGGATGGCGAGCCCATCGAGGGCGATGAGGGCAAGATCACCGTCTTCACCACGCGTGCCGATACGCTCTTCGGTGTTTCCTTCTTTGTCCTGGCTCCCGAGTACGCCGGCCTGCATGAGCTCGTCGAGGGCACGGAGTACGAGGAGGCCGTCACCAAGATCGTCGAGGACTCCAAGCATATCTCTGCCGTCGAGCGTGCCCAGGGCACCCTCGAGAAGCACGGTGCCTTTACGGGCCGCTATGTGGTAAACCCCGTCAACGGCGAGAAGGTCCCCGTGTGGGTTGCCGATTATGTCGTTGCCGACTACGGCACCGGCGCCGTCATGGCCGTTCCCTGCGGCGACCAGCGCGATTTTGAGTTCGCCCGCAAGTATGATCTGCCCATCGTGCCGATCATCCTGGATGACGATGACCGTGCTGCCGTCGAGGCCAGCGGCGAGACCATCGATACCTTCCATGCCGAGACCGTCGACTGGGATTGCGCCCACGCTGCCGAGGGCACGCTCGTCCAGTCCGGCAAGTACACCGGTATGCGCGGCGGCAAGCACTCCGAGGGCGAGGCTGCGATCGTGGCCGACCTCGAGGCCATGGGCTGCGGCCGCCGTAAGGTCGAGTTCCGTCTGCGCGACTGGCTCATCAGCCGTCAGCGCTACTGGGGCAACCCCATCCCGGCCATTCACTGCGAGCACTGCGGCATCGTGCCCGTGCCCGAGGACCAGCTGCCAGTGACGCTGCCCGAGAACCTTGACCTGGGTGCCGGCGAGACCCTCGCCGAGTGCAAGGAGTTCTACGAGACCACCTGCCCGGTCTGCGGTTGCCCGGCCAAGCGTGAGACCGATACCATGGACACCTTCACCTGCTCCAGCTGGTATTACCTTCGCTATACCGACCCGCACAACACCGAGCTGCCCTTCTCCCGCGAGGCTGCCGACCGTTGGATGCCCGTCGATAACTACATCGGCGGCATCGAGCACGCCATTCTGCATCTGCTCTACAGCCGCTTCTTTACCAAGGCGCTGCGCGACCTGGGCCTGCTGAGCGTTGACGAGCCCTTTACCAACCTGCTGTGCCAGGGCATGGTCAAGGACGAGAACGGCGACACCATGTCCAAGTCCAAGGGCAATGTCGTGCCCCCGAGCTCGGTCATCGAGCCCTACGGCGCCGACACCATGCGTCTGGCGATCCTGTTTATCGCCCCGCCCGAGAAGGACTTCGACTGGGATCCCAAGGCCGTTGAGGGCGCCAACCGCTTCATCAAGCGCGCCTGGCGTATCGTTTGGCAGCTCGTCCAGTCCGGCGACGCCAACGTGGCCTTCGACAAGTCTGCGCTCGATGAGGTTGCTATGAAGCTCTATCGCGAGCGTCACCGCACCATCGCCAAGTGCACCGAGGACTTCGACCGCGGCCAGTTCAACACCGCCATCTCGGCCGTCATGGAGCTCGTCAACGCGGCGAGCGCCTACCTCAATGCCACCGAGGATACCGCCCGCGACAAGGCGCTGTGCTACGGCGTGGCTAAGGATATCGTGAGCGTCCTTGCCCCTATCTGCCCGTTCTGGGCCGACGAGCTGTGGCATGAGGCACTCGGCTGCGAGGGCAACGCCTACACCGCCGCCTGGCCCGAGTTCGACCTGGCCGAGTCCGTTGAGGACACGGTGCAGATCGTGGTCCAGGTGCTCGGCAAGGTTCGCGGCCGCGTCGACGTTGCCCGCGATGCCTCCAATGAGGATATGCAGGCTGCCGCCGAGGCCGCCGTCGCCAAGTGGCTCGAGGGCAAGACGGTCGTCAAGGCCATCTGCGTTCCCGGCAAGCTGGTCAACCTGGTGGTCAAGTAAGCATTGCGCGCAAAGCTGGCATGCAATAAACGAGGGACGGTCCGTTTGGGCCGTCCCTCGTTTTGCATGTACCTGCCTTGGTGTCTTCGGTCAATTGTCCTATTCTTGTGGAGAAGCTGTGCGCACGCTGACCTGCAGATTCGTACTGTGCTTGCACGTTTCCGCAGCTATTGGTATAGTTTGCTTGCAAATGAAGTTGTAATTGAAAGAAGTGGGGTTTCGGCCCCGCTTCTTTTTTGTATGGATGGAGGTGCCGCAATGGTCAAGACCAAGACCGAGCAGGCGATCATCGACGCGCTCGAGGCCGTCGCTCCCCAGCACGATGTCGACATCGTCGACGTCGAGCTCGTGGGTGCCACCAAGGCCCCCTGCGTGCGCGTGCGTATCGAGGGTGCCGAGGGTCAGAGCCTGTCGCTCAACGACGTCACGGCCAACACCAAGTGGGTCGGCGATGTGATTGAGGAGCTCGACCCCATCTCTTCGAGCTATACGCTCGAGGTGTCGAGCCCGGGTATGGCGCGCCCGCTGCGCCGCCCGAGTGACTTTGCCCGCTTTGTGGGCGAGAACTGCGAGCTCACCTCCACCGCCACCGAGGGCCGTCGCAAGTACGCCGGCAAGATTGCCGCCGCTACCGAGACGAACGTGACCCTCGAGCTCGAGGACGGCGAGTCCGTTACCCTCGATTTCTCTGATGTTAAAAAGTGCAAGTTGAAGCCCACCTACGACTTCAAGCCCGCGAAGGAAGGAAAGTAAGATGGCAGCATCCGACATGATGTCCGCCCTGATGGAGCTTTGCCAGGAGAAGCACATCGACCAGCTCTACCTGATCGACCGCCTGGAGCAGTCGCTCGCCAAGAGCTATGCCGAGATCCTGCATCTTGAGTGGGGCGCCAAGGTGACCATCGACCGCACCACCGGCAAGATCTACGTCTACCGCCTGGAGCCGATCGACGATTCCATGGACGAGGAGGGCAACTTCACCGAGTTCGAGGAGATCGACGTCACCCCCAAGAACACGAGCCGCATCGCCGCCCAGCACGCCAAGGCCGAGATCAACGCCATCGTGCGCAACTCCGCCCGCGAGCAGATCTACGAGGAGTTCTCCGGTCGCATCGGTGACCTCATCAGCGGCACCGTGCTGCAGTCCACGCCCGACTTCACGATCGTCAAGATTCGCGAGGGCGTCGAGGCCGAGCTGCCGCACTTCGATCAGCGTCGTTACGAGAACGAGCGCAACGAGCGTCCGATGGGCGAGCGCTACCTGCACAACCAGCACATCAAGGCCGTGATCATCGACGTTCGCGACCCCAACTCCAACCTGCAGCCGGTTCGTGGCGAGCACAGCCGTCCGCCGATTGTTATCTCCCGTACCCACCCCGAGCTCATGCGTCGTCTGTTTGAGCAGGAGGTGCCCGAGATCTATGAGGGCACCGTCCAGATCAAGTCGATCGCCCGCGAGCCCGGCCAGCGCTCCAAGGTTGCCGTTCACTCGCTCGACGACCGTCTGGATCCCGTGGGTGCCTGCGTCGGCCCCAAGGGCAGCCGTGTTCGCGCTGTCGTGGGCGAGCTCCGTGGCGAGCGCGTCGACGTCATCCTGTGGGATGCCGATCCTGCCGTCTACGTCGCCAACGCCCTGTCGCCCGCCAAGGTCACCCGCGTCCTCATCGACGAGGAGAAGGCTTACGCCGGCGTCATCGTACCCGACGACCAGCTGTCCCTCGCCATCGGCAAGGAGGGTCAGAACGCCCGCCTCGCCGCGCGCCTGACCGGCTGGCACATCGACATCAAGTCCGAGACCCTTGCCGCCGACATCCTCAAGAACGTTCCCGTTCACGAGGAGCCCGCCGCCGACCTGATCGGTGACGAGGAGGACGAGGATGTCCGCCGCTGCGAGTACGTGTCCGAGGACGGCATCCAGTGCCGCAACCAGGCTCGTCCCGGCTCCCGTTTCTGCGGTGTCCACGACACCGACGCCTTCGATGATGCGGAGGACCTGATCTAGCGCGCGGTCGCGTCGGGCAGGTCCCGGCGCGTCTCCCACGCTCGTTCAGTCTCTAGGCACCCAAGGTGCCAGAAAGGGTAGGTGAAGTCATATGGCAAAAGTCCGTGTGTCCACCCTGGCCAAAGAGTTCGGCATGACCTCCAAGGAACTGATGGGTCATCTCGCCGAAATGAAGATTCCCGCTAAGTCCGCTTCCTCCACCTTGGAGGACGCTTATGTCGCCATGGTCCGCAAGCAGCTCGCCTCGGTGATCGAGGCCCGCGCTCAGGAAGTCGAGGCCGCCAAGCAGGCCGAGGAGCAGGCGGCTGCCGCCGAGGAGGCCGCACGCGCCGCCGAGGCCGAGCGCGAGCGCATCGCCGCCGAGAAGGCACGTGAGGAGGAGCGCCGCCAGTTTGCCGCAGCCCAGGCTGCCGAGGAGGCTGCCCGCGCCGAGGCCGAGGCCAAGAAGAAGGCCGAGCAGGAGCGCCTTGCCCGCGAGAAGGAGGAGGCTGCCCGCGAGGCCCAGCGCCGCGCCGTTCCCGCTTCCGACTCCGGTTCGCGCTTCCGTTCGCTGCTCGACCAGATCGCCGCTCAGGAGACCGTGCTCAAGGAGAAGAAGGACGCCGAGGACAAGGCCAAGGCCGAGCGCGCCGCAGAGCGCGGTAACCGTCGTGGCGGCAACAACGACCGCCGCGGTGGCCGTCGTAACGCTTCCGACAACAACTCCGAGCGCAACGCCTCCGAGAGCCGTCCGCACAGCCATCGCACCAACGCCAGCAACAACGTCGCTGCCGGCATGGACTTCCCCAACCCCGATAAGCAGGGCAAGGGCAAGAAGCGCAAGGGCGGTCACAACAACGAAGAGGACCACTACAGCCGCATGGCTCGCGAGGCCGAGGAGTACAGCCGCGAGAAGGTGCTCGAGGAGGCTCGTGCCGCCGTCGAGGAGGCCTCTCGCGAGTCCACCGGTCGCCGCAAGAAGCGCAAGGAGAAGCGCGAGCGCGAGGCAGCCAAGGCGCAGGAGGAGCGCAAGATAGAGGAGGCGCTGGCCCAGGGCGTGAACCCCGAGGACCTCGACGCCATCAAGGTCTCCCAGGGCGTTACCGTCCAGGAGCTTGCCGAGGCGCTCGACGTTCCGGCCAACGACATCATCAAGCGCCTGTTCCTGCTGGGTACGCCGCTCACCATGACGCAGTCCATGTCCGACGACCTCGTCGAGCTCGTTGCCGACGACCTGGGCCGTCAGATCAAGATCATCACCCCCGAGGAGGAGAACACCTTCTCGTTCTACGACGATCCCGCCGACCTTAAGCCGCGCGCCCCGGTCGTCACCGTCATGGGCCACGTCGACCACGGCAAGACGTCGCTGCTCGACGCCATCCGTCACACCGGCGTTGCTGCCGGCGAGGCGGGCGGCATTACGCAGGCCATCGGCGCTTCGCAGGTCATGATCAACGACCGCAAGATCACCTTTATCGATACCCCGGGTCACGCTACCTTTACGGCCATGCGCGCCCGTGGCGCCAAGGTGACCGACATCGTCATCCTGATCGTCGCCGCCGACGACGGCGTCATGCCCCAGACGGTCGAGTCAATCAACCACGCCAAGGCCGCCGGCGTACCCATCGTCGTCGCCGTCAACAAGATCGATAAGCCCGGCGCCAACCCCGACCGTGTGCGTCAGGAACTCACCGAGTACGGCGTCATCCCCGAGGAGTGGGGCGGACAGAACATGTTCGTCAACATCTCGGCCAAGCAGAAGATCGGTATCGACGACCTTCTGGAGACCGTGCTGCTCCAGGCAGATGTGCTCGAGCTCAAGGCCAACCCGGACACCTTTGCCTCCGGCAACGTCCTCGAGGCCAAGCTCGACAAGGGCCGCGGCTCGGTCGCTACCGTGCTCGTGACCCGCGGTACCCTGCACGTGGGCGATACGCTGGTCGCCGGCCTTACCTACGGCCGCGTCCGCGCCATGCTCGACCCCAAGGGTCGCGCCGTCACCGAGGCCGGTCCCTCCGACGCCGTCGAGATTTTGGGCCTGCAGTCCGTGCCCAACGCCGGCGACGAGTTCCGCGTGTTCGAGGACGAGCGCGAGGCTCGCGCCCTGGCCGACGAGCGTTCGCTCAAGGCCCGTATCGAGGAGCAGAGCCGCGTGAAGCACGTCACGCTCGAGAACCTCTTCGAGACCATTGCCGACGCCGAGGTCAAGGAGCTCAACCTGATCATCAAGGCCGACGTCCAGGGCTCCATCGAGGCTCTTCAGGACTCGCTCGACAAGATGGATCAGTCCGAGGTTCGCATCAACACGATCCACTCCGCCGTCGGTGCCATCAACGAGACCGACGTCGTCCTGGCCGACGCCTCCAACGCCATTATCATCGGCTTTGGCGTCCGTCCCGACGGTAAGGCCCGCTCCGCTGCCGAGCGCGAGGGCGTCGAGATCCGTTGCTACGACGTCATCTACAAGTGCCTCGAGGAGCTCGACGCGGCCCGTATCGGCATGCTCAAGCCCACCGAGGTCGAGGTCGCCACGGGTACCGCGACCGTCCTGGACACCTTCAAGGTGCCCAAAGTCGGTATCGCCGCCGGTGTCCGCGTCGAAGAGGGCGAGATCGCCGCGACCGATTCCGTGCGTCTGGTGCGCGACGGCATCGTGGTCTTCAACGGCAAGATCGCCTCGATGCGTCACTACAAGGACGAGGCCAAGAGCCTCAAGAGCGGTTCCGAGGGCGGCATTGGCCTGGAGAACTTCCAGGACATCAAGCCCGGCGACCAGATCGAGGGTTACCGCATCGACCAGGTTGCCCGTACCGAGTAAGGGGTAGCGCTATGAAGCAAACGCAGGCAACCCGCCGTCTGGGCGAGCAGCTTCGCGAGAAGCTCGGTTATATCCTGCTCTTTGAGGTTTCCGATCCGCGTCTCGACCTGGTTACTTTGACCGCGGTCGAGGTCGCGGTGGACCGTTCGTTCGCGCGTGTGTACGTGTCGTGCGATGCGAGCCGCTACGACGAGGTCATGGAGGCGCTCTCAAGCGCCAAGGGCCGTATTCGCAGCCTGTTGGCTCGCTCTCTCGATTGGCGTGTCACGCCCGAGCTCGATTTTCGCATCGATCGCTCGACCGATGAGGCCGAGCGCATCACGCGTGCGCTGGAAAACGTTCCCGCCACGCTTGCGATCGAAAAGGACGAGGACGGCTATCCGATAGCGGATGCCGCCCAGGAGGCAGCTTTAGATGACTAATTCCGCCGGCCTCGCCCCGTGCGAGTCTGCAGATATTCAGCGACGCATCCTCGAGCTCATCGAGGGTGCGTCCTCCATTGCGATTTCGGGACATACTTCTCCCGATGGCGATGCCTTGGGCTCCGTATTGGGTCTGGGCCTTTCGCTCATGAAGTTTTTCCCCAACAAGGACATTGCGCTGCTGCTGGCAGACGATGACCCGGTTCCGCGCATCTACCGCTTTATGGAAGGCTCCGATCGCCTAGTGCCGGCATCTACGTACACTGGCAATCCGGACCTGTTCATTTCGGTGGACGTACCGGTCGTCGAGCGTCTCAATAATTCCGCCGAGGTGCTTCGTCGCTCCAAGCATGTGGTGTGTTTCGACCACCATCCGGCGCGCGAGGAGTTTGCCGAGCTCAGTCTGAGGCGCGTCGAAGCTGCAGCCTGCGCTATGATCATCGACCGCTTCTTGGACAATTGCGGCATTGTGGCACGTGATGGCGTTGCGACCTGCCTGCTGTGTGGCTTGGTTACCGATACCGGCCGTTTTCAGTACCAAAACGCCGATGCCGCCGCGTTCCATGCGGCCTCGCGCCTGGTGGCGCACGGTGCCGATCCGGCGCGCGTTGCGCTCGAGGTCTACCAGAGCATGCGCGTTGAGTTTTTGCACCTCAAGTCCATTGTCATGGGTCGCATTAAGACGGTCGCGCATGGGCGCGTGGCATATAGCTATGCCTACCAGAGCGACCTTGAGGCCTGCGGTGTCACCTCGGACGAGTGCGACGGCCTGGTCGATGTGGTGCGTTCGGTGATGGGCGTCGAGGTTTGCATGTTCTTAAAGGGCATTGAGGGCGATACCAAGGTGCGTGGCAACCTGCGCTCCAAGGGCGACCTCGATGTGTCCGAGATTGCTGCCAACTTTGGCGGTGGCGGGCATCATGCCGCCGCCGGCTTTTCCAACAACGGAACAATTCGCGAGACGCTCGCCGTGGCACTTCCCATGCTGGCCGAGCTGGTGGGGGAGGATCCCGCTTCGGTGACCGTCGAGCTCTAACTTATTGGATGGTACATGGCTCGTCGAACGCCTTCTCAATTGAATATGCTGCTCGCCGTCGATAAGCCGGTGGGCTGCACGTCCCACGATGTGGTCTCGCAATGCCGACGCGCCCTCCATGAGCGGCGCGTCGGCCATGCCGGCACGCTCGACCCCATGGCATCCGGCGTCATGGTGGTGGGCGTGGGCCAGGCTACTCGTCTGCTGGGCATGCTAACCCTCGATACCAAAAGCTACGTCGCCGACATCTCGTTTGGTGCCGAGACCAATACCGATGATGCGGAGGGCGAGGCGGTCCGCACGGTGGCTGTTGCCAACGAGCTCCGCGATTCTGCCTATGCCCGTGAGCACTTGGCCGCCATGTTGGGTCCGCAGATGCAGGTGCCGCCGGCGTTTTCGGCTATCTCGGTCAATGGCGTTCGCGCCTACAAGTCTGCTCGCGAGGGCAATGCGGTGGACCTACCTCCGCGCCCCGTCGAGGTCTATGCCGCCGACCTGATCGCCGTGGGCGGCGAGGGTGATTCGTGTGTGTGGACCGTGGCGTTCTCAGTGAGCAAGGGCACCTATATCCGTGCGCTTGCTCGCGACCTGGGCCGTGCTTGCGATAGCGCCGCGCATATTTCCGCGCTGCGCCGCACGGCCTCCGGTGTTGTTTCCATTGGCGCTTGTCATGCGGTGGAGGAGCTTTCTCCCGAGTCCGCGGCTGGCTTTGCCCTGGATCCCATTGCGGCCTTGGGCGCCACGCGTGTTGACTTGCCGGGCAATCTTGCCGACGACCTGCTCTGCGGCCGACGCATTCCCGTTGAGCGTGCGCTTGTCGATTTCGATGCCTCGAAGGCGCCGTTTGCGCTGGTGCTCGATGGGGGACTCAAGGCGCTCGCCCGCATTGAGAGTGGCCGCTTTGTCATGGAGCACGTGTTTCCGCAGGCAATCGGCGGTGTTCGATGATGTTGTCCGCTCGCGAGCTCGCGCGTATCTTTTTCGCGGGCGAGTCGGACGAGGCTCGCATCGTTACTGCCGATACGTTTGATGAGTGTGAGCACTTGGGTGCCGCATCGATTGCCATCGGCGTGTTCGACGGCGTTCACCGTGGACACCAGGAACTCATCGAAGCGCTTGTCCGTGATGCCCGTGCCCATGGTTGTAAGGCGGTCGTGGTTACCTTCGATCCCGACCCGGACGTTGTGGTGAGCCCTTCGCCCGCTCAAAAATTGATGACGACGGCCGACCGTCTGCATGCCCTGGCTCAAACCGGGGTCGATGCGGTGGTGGCCGTTCCCTTTACGCCTGAGGTTGCGGCGCTTGACCATGTTGATTTTCTCTCGCTGGTGTCGCGTCTGGTCGACATTCGATCGATTCGCGTTGGCAGTGACTTTAGGCTGGGTCGTGGCGGTGCTTCTGGTGTTGCCGAGATGCGCGCCTGGGGTTCCGAGCACGGCGTTGACGTGTATGGTCACGACCTGCTTTGCGAGGGCGGTGAGGCCATTTGCGCCACGCGCATTCGTCATGAGTTGGGACAGGGCCATGTGGAGCTTGCTGCTGAGTTACTCGGCCGTCCGTATATGGTGCGTGGCGGTGTTATTCGCGGCCGTCACGAGGGTTCTGGCATGGGCTTTCCCACGGCAAACCTACAAGTTCCCGATGGTATTCAGGTGCCTGCGGACGGCGTGTATGAGGGCTTGGTGCTCGTCGATGACACCGTGTGGCCCGCTGCCGTGAACGTCGGCCTGCCGCCGACGTATGCCGACGATGCGGCATCTGCGCATCTCGAGGCTAATTTAATTGGTTATACGGGCGACCTGTACGGCGCTTCCGTTTCGCTGGCGTTTACGCGCTGGCTGCGCCCGTCGCGCGTGTTCGATTCGCTGGATGAGTTGATCGCGACCGTCGAGGGTAATATCGAAGATATTCGTCACAACTTGGGTGAGCAGGGGGTGAGCATCCGTGATTAGCGATGAAGAAAAAGACCAGGTACGCGCTGCGTCCGACCTAGTTGCCATCGTGCAGGAAACGGTTGAGCTCAAGCCCCGCGGCCATGAGTTTTGGGGCTGCTGCCCCTTTCATGGCGAAAAGACGCCGTCCTTCCACATTATTCCCGCCACGCAGGTGTGGCATTGCTTTGGCTGTGGCGAGGGTGGCGACGTCTTCACCTATATCATGAAGCGCGAGAACCTGAGCTTTCCCGAGTCAATCCGTTATTTGGCCGACCGCGCGGGTATTGAGCTGCATGACACCGGAGATCGCCGCGAGCGCGGTACTAAGCGTGCGAGAATCTACGATCTGTGCGCCGAGACTGCTCAGTTCTACCACACCATGCTTATGCGCGGTAAGGACGGCCGTCCGCGCGAGTACTTTGCCAGCCGCGGCATGGGTGGCGACGTCTGCCGCCGCTACTGCCTGGGCTTTGCGCCGGGTCGCAACGCGCTGGTATCGCACCTGTCCCAGGCGGGTTTTACCCCGCAGGAGATGATCGACGCCAACGTTGCCGTGAGCCGTGGGCGCGGGCAGCTTGCCGATCGTTTTTACGACCGCGTGATGTTTCCCATTTTTGATGAGCAGGGTCATAACATCGCCTTTGGTGGTCGCATCATGGGTGACGGCCAACCCAAGTACCTCAATACCGCCGAGACGAGCGTGTTTCATAAAAAGCGAAACCTCTACGGCTTTAATTGGGCCAAAGAGTTTATCGTCGCGCAGGATACCGCCATTGTGGTGGAGGGCTATACCGACTGCATCGCCTGTTGGGAGGCGGGGATCAAAAACGTTGTCGCCACTTTGGGCACTGCGCTCACGGAGCATCACGTCAAGACGCTCACCCGCTTTGCCAAGCGCATCGTCTATATGTTTGACGGAGACGCCGCGGGCCAGAAGGCCGCTCGCCGTGCGATTCAGTTTATCGAGCAGGATTCGATGGACCTGCGCTGCGTGGTGCTGCCCGACGGCAACGATCCTATGGAGTTTATTACGGCACATGGTGGACAGGAGCTGCAGGCGCGCATCGACGCTGCCGAGCCGCTTATGGACTTTGTCTACCGTTCGCTGCAGGAGTCGAGCGACATCACCACGCCGGGCGGTCGCGCCAAGGCGCTGGAGGACGCTCTCACGCTCATCTATCCGCTGCGCGATAGCTACATGATCGATACGTACTTTATTCAGATTGCCGATCTGTTGGGTTTGGATCTGGAGACCGTGCGCGCGAGCTCGGGCCGCGTGTTTCGCGACGTCGCCAAGCGCGAGGATGCGGAGCGCCGCCGCGAACAGAACTATGAACGCCAGCGGGCGCAGGCTGAGCGATCTGGTAGCGCGGGCGGTCGGTCGTCTGGTTCGCAGGGGACATCTCGTGGTGCTTGGGCATCGGGCGCCACGCCGGCAGTAGCGGCGCCGGTCGAGGAAGAGCCGTACGACTACGTCCCGCTCGATGCCTACGGTGCCGCGCCCGTTGAGGTCGTCGACGATCTGCCGCCAATCGATGTCCCTGATGGTATGGGCGCTGTGCCTGCGGCTGACGGTTCGGGCGCACCGGCTACGGCTGCGCCGATGGTTCTTACCGATCTTGAGCGCAAGTCCTTGGCAGGGGAGCGCGAGCTGCTGACCATGCTCACGAGCTACCCCGACCTGTTCCGCACGTATGCCGACCGCATCTGCTCCATCGAGTGGGTTGACCCACGTCACGAGTCCATCGCATGGGCCGTTCTGGCAACGCCGCCGGGAACCGATCCTGCAGCCTGCATGGATGCGGCGCGCTCAGTGTGTCCCGATGCAGCAACGCTTGTGAGTGCCGGGCGCATCTCGGCGACGAGCAAGCACCCCACCGAGACGAACATCGTGTTTATGCTCGATACGCTCGAGCTCTACACCATCAAGCGCCGCATGCGTGCTGCACAGGCCAAGCTGCGCCAGGACCGTTCGCTCGATGATGGGGCCCGTCGCGCGCTGACCGTGCAGGCCGCGCAGGATTCGCAGCGTCAACGCGAACTGCAAAAGTCGATCGGCGGCGTGGCGGACCCCTTCCGTTTGATCGGCCTGGAGGCCGCAGGTACCGAACAAGCCTAGATGCTGTGGTCAACCAGCGTATTCTCGCCTATATCCAGTCCTCTTTTTGGGTATAGACGTCAATGTGTGTGCTAAAGTATTGAGACCTGTGGACTATGAAGGGAGAATCTGTGCCAAAAAAGACTGAGAGCACGGGTACTGGGCTGGAATCCTACGTTGCAAAGCTCATGGGCAACGGCTCAAACAGGACTTCGGTAACCGAGGACGAGATTCAGGTCGCCCTGAAGGATATCGATGTTTCTGACGAGCAGCTCACCGCGGTGTATTCCGCGCTGCGCAACAGCGGCATCCAGATTATCTCCGCGAGCGGTAACGACGACGCCCCCATGGACGTCGACGATGACGATACCGATACCGATACCGACGATTTCGATGACGACGACGAGCACGATTCCGGCTCGCTCGACGATCACGAGCTCAAGATGGCCCGTCAGGCCGACGCCGAGATGGGTTCTTCCAAGAGCAAGAAGAAGCGCACCGTGCGCACGTCTCGTTCACGCTCGCGCGTGCGTGGCATCGATGCCTCCACGGTGATGCTGACCGGCGACCCGGTCCGTATGTACCTCAAGGAGATCGGCAAGGTCGACCTGCTGACCGCTTCCGAAGAGGTCGATCTGGCTATGAAGATCGAGGCCGGTCTTGAGGCCACCGAGAAGCTCGAGGCTGCTGAGGCAGGCGAGCTCGAGCTCACGCGTGCCGAGATGCGTCGTCTTACGCGCATTGAGAACGTGGGCCTCGAAGCCAAGCAGGCACTCATCAGCGCAAATCTGCGTCTGGTCGTCTCCATCGCCAAGCGCTATGTTGGCCGCGGCATGCTGTTCCTGGACCTGATCCAGGAGGGCAACCTCGGTCTGATCCGCGCCGTCGAGAAGTTCGACTACCAGAAGGGCTTTAAGTTCTCCACGTACGCCACGTGGTGGATCCGTCAGGCCATTACGCGCGCTATCGCCGACCAGGCCCGTACCATCCGTATTCCCGTGCACATGGTCGAGACCATCAACAAGCTCGTCCGCGTGCAGCGCCAGCTTCTCCAGGACCTGGGTCGCGACCCGACCCCCGAGGAGATCGGTGCCGAGATGGATATGAGTGCCGACCGCGTCCGCGAGATCCAGAAGATCTCGCAGGAGCCCGTGTCACTCGAGACCCCCATCGGCGAGGAAGAGGATTCCCAGCTGGGCGACTTTATCGAGGACTCCCAGGCCATCGTTCCGCCCGATGCCGCCAGCTTCTCCATGCTGCAGGAGCAGCTCACCCAGGTGCTCGATTCGCTTGCCGATCGTGAGCGCAAGGTTATCGAGCTGCGCTTTGGCCTTGTCGACGGACATCCCCGTACGCTCGAGGAAGTCGGCCGCGAGTTTGGCGTCACGCGTGAGCGCATCCGCCAGATCGAGTCCAAGACCCTGGCCAAGCTCCGTCATCCCAGCCGCAGCAGCAAGCTGAAGGACTACATCGAAAGCTAGTCAAGCAAGAAGCGCCCTCAAGCACATCTGCTTAGGGGCGCTTTCATGTAGTCGTTGGGGACGTTCTTGAATGACTAGTCGTTCAAGAACGTCCCCAATGACTGGGTCGGAAAATTTCTTAAAAAAGTTCTTGCTCTGAGCTGATTCGTCCGTATAATAAACTTCGTTGCTTGAGAGCACGCACCTATTCCTCGGTAGCTCAATGGTAGAGCACGCGGCTGTTAACCGCGCTGTTGTAGGTTCGAGTCCTACCCGGGGAGCCAGGTCGTAAAACCCGTCGCTTATGCGGCGGGTTTTTTCATGCCGCGATCGCCGTTCGCGATCGTTACCGTATCAACATTTCGTGTCGAGGATGTAATCCCGCGACCCACCACCTCAACATGGCGCGGTCGTTGTAGAATATTGCAATGATTGCTCCCACGATATGGTGCCGCGAGCACCAGATAAGGAGATTCTTGTGTCTGAGACCATTAACGGCAGCCTGAGCGTCTCGAATGACGTTATTGCCGATATTGCCGGTTATGCCGCGATGACGTGCTATGGCGTCGTCGGTATGGCTGAGCAGCTCCAGGGCGCCGAGAGCGTGCGCCTGCTTGCCGGTCAGCGCCTCCGCAAGGGTGTGCTTGTCTCCGCCGACGAGGACGGCCTTACGGTCGACCTTCACGTCGTGCTCGAGAACGGCGTCAACATGAAGTCCGTCTGCCACAATCTTTCGAGCTCCGTTGCCTTCACCCTGCAGGAGATCGCCCAGATCGATCCCGCCAGCCTTAAGATCGGCATTCACATCGACGCGCTCAAGAGCCGTCTGAACTAGCATCCGAAAACGGAGATTCAAATACCCATGATTGCAAAGACCATTCGCACCTGTTTTCCGATCGCTGCGGCTGCCGTTTCCGACAAGGCCGAGGAGATCAATAAGCTCAACGTCTTCCCCGTACCCGATGGCGATACCGGCACCAACATGTCGCTCACGCTTGCCTCGGTGACCAAGGAGCTTTCTGCTCTTCCTGCCGACGCCGACATGGAAGCCATCGCCGGCGCCATCACGCACGGCTCCCTCATGGGTGCCCGCGGTAATTCCGGCGTCATCACGTCGCAGATCCTACGCGGCGTGGCCGAGGGCCTTGTCTCTGCCGACGAGCCTATTACGTCCGCCAATATTGCCTTCGCCTTCCGTCGTGCCGTCAAGGTTGCCTTCCAGGCTGTTCGCAAGCCCATCGAGGGCACGATCCTCACGGTGCTGCGCGATGTCTCGACCAAGGCCGACGAGTGCGAGAAGAAGAAGTTCTCGGCCGAGGACGCGCTCGACGCCATCGTCGTCGAGGCATATCAGTCCGTCGCTCGCACGCCCGACCTGCTGCCCGTTCTGAAGGAGAACGGCGTGGTTGACTCCGGCGCCTTTGGCTTTGCTATTTTCCTTGAGAACTTTGTTGCCGCCGCGCTTGGCCGCAGCACCGTTGTCGAGGATTTCTCCGCCACGTTTGATTCCGCTGGCTCTGCCCGCGACGCGGCCCTTGGTCGCGTTGAGATCGAGGCCAACGACGATTGGGAGGGCTCGGAGTTCCGCTACTGCAACGAGTTCCTGTTTAAGGCCGACGCCCCGTTTGACGAGGACGAGTGCCTTAAGTTCCTGGGTTCCATGGGCGACTGTGAGCTGCTCGTGGGCGCCTATCCCGATTACAAGATCCATGTACACTCCAACACCCCCAACCTGGTGCTCGAGCACATGCTTCAGCTCGGTCAGATCTATGAGGTCTTTATCCACAACATGGAGATGGAGGCCCACGACCGTACCGCCAAGATCCACGAGGATCAGGAAAAGGCCGCCGAACCCGCCAAGGCGCTGGGCTTTGTCGCCGTTGCCGCCGGTTCCGGCGAGGCCGATATCCTCAAGTCCCTCGGCGTCGACGTGATCGTGTCCGGTGGCCAGACTATGAATCCCTCGACCGCCGACCTGCTGGGCGCGGTGGACCAGGTCAACGCGACCTCGGTCATCATCCTGCCCAATAACGGCAACATCCGCATGGCTGCCGAGGCTGCCGCTTCTGCCTGCACTGATAAGAAGGTTGCCGTCGTTCCCACCAAGACCGTCCCGCAGGCGTTCTCCGCGCTGTTTGCGGTCCTGCCCGATTCCGAGCTCGAGGATGCCGTCGCCGCTATGGTCGACGCCATCAGCGAGGTTCGCGATGGCGAGGTCACCCGCGCCGTGCGCGACTCCAGTGCCTCTGACGGTTCTCCGATTCACTCCGGTGACGTCATGGGTATCATCGCCGGCTCCATCGACGTGGTCGGTTCCGACGTGAAGCAGGTCACGCTCGACTGCATCAACCGCATGCAGGAGGAAGAGGAGGGCGACGCGCTGACGATTCTGGCCGGCGAGGAGCTGTCCGATGAGGCCTTCCAGGAGATCGTCGACGCTATCGAGGAGGCTCAGCCCGATCTGGAGATTGACGCCCATCGTGGCGAGCAGCCGCTCTATCCCGTGATCTTCTCGATCGAGTAGGCAACTGCCCATGTCCGAGCTGTGCTCCGTGCCGCGCGTCTCGGAGCGCTTTGCCCAGAGCAATGCGCTCGACGAGGATATCGCGCGACTCAAATATGTTTCGGGTAAACGTGAGGAGGCCCTTCGCCGTCTGGGAATTCGGACGGTGGTGGACCTCCTTCTCCATATCCCTCATCGATACCTCGACTTTACCCGTTCTTGGTCTATCGAGATGGCGCCCATCGGTACCGTGTGCACCATCATCGCCACGGTCGACCGTATCGTCCAAAAGCAGCCGCGTCCGCGCATGCAGGTGACCGAGGTCTCGCTTGTTGACGAGACGGGCGTGCTGCAGGTCGCCTTTTTCCGCCAGCCCTGGATTGCCCAGCAGCTTAAGCAGGGCGACCGCCTGGCCGTGATGGGCAAGGTCGAGTTTGCCTACGGCTTTAAGCAGATGGCCTCGCCGCACTTTGAAAAGCTCGAGGACGGGCGTGCCGCAGGCACCATCCTGCCGGTCCATTACGTGAGTGATGGCGTGAGCCAGGCGTGGATGCGCCGCATCGTAAGCGGCGCGCTCGAGGTCGTCGGCAATCCGTTCGATCCGATTCCCGCGCCGCTGCGCGCAAAGCGGAAGCTCATGAGCAATGCCCGCGCGTTGCGTTCGATCCACTTTCCCTCGAGCATGGCTGAGCGCGACATCGCACGCCGGCGTCTTGCCTACGAGGAGTGCCTCTACCTGCAGCTGGCGCTGCGTCTGCGCAACGACGGCGGCCTGGTCGATGTGGTGCCCTATGCCCACACTGCGGGCGAGCATCTGGACGCGCTTAAACAGGCCCTTCCGTTTTCGCTGAGCGACGAGCAGGAGGCCGCATTCCAAGACATCCTGCATGACATGTGCGATGGCGGGCGCGTGATGAACCGTCTGCTGCTGGGCGATGTCGGTACCGGTAAGACCGCCGTTGCCGCCTGCGCGCTGGCTGTGGCTGCCGATAGCGGCACGCAGGCCTGCGTTATGGCGCCCACGGGCGTGCTGGCGCGCCAATATGCCGATAAGACCGGCCCTCTGCTCTCGCAGGCCGGCATGTCCTGGGCACTTCTGACGGGTGCCACGCCGGCCGCAGAGCGCGAGCGCATCCATGCACAGCTGGAATCGGGCGAGCTTGACGTGCTCTTTGGCACCCACGCGGTTCTTTCGGATAACGTTGCGTTCAAGCATCTGTCGCTCGTGGTCATCGATGAACAGCACCGGTTTGGTGTGGGCCAACGCAACGCCCTGCGCGCGAAGGGGCCGGGTGCCGATCTGCTCGTTATGACGGCGACGCCCATCCCGCGTACGCTGGCGCTTTCGGTCTACGGCGATCTGGACACGAGCATCATTCGCCATCGGCCCGTCCCTGGTGCTGGCGTGACGACACGCGTGCTCACCGAGTCGAGCCGTGACCTCGCCTATGGCGCCATCCGCGAGGCGCATGAAAAGGGTCAGCAGGCCTACGTGATTTGTCCGCTCGTGGAGCCGAGTGACTCGGCCGATGAGCTGGAAGACGTGCCCGGTATTGCTCGCGACGACGAGGGCCGCGTAACCGTCCCCGTGCCGCTGCACGATACGGCAACCGAGCTCGACCGACTGCGTCTTGCGTTGCCGGGGCTTACCGTCGAGCGCCTTCACGGCCGCATGCCGGCGGGGGAGAAGGACCAGGTTATCGATGCCTTCAAGCGTGGCGAGATTGACGTGCTCGTCTCGACTACGGTGGTCGAGGTGGGCGTCGACGTGCCTAACGCCACCGTCATGGTCATCGAGAACGGCGAGCGCTTTGGATTGGCTGCCCTGCACCAGCTGCGCGGCCGCGTGGGCCGTGGCAGTGTGTCGGGCACGTGCCTGGTCATGACGCACTCCAAGGGCAACGGCGGCGCATCGGCGGCACAAGACCGTCTCCAGTCGCTCGAAAAGACCTCGGACGGCTTTACGCTCGCCCAGATGGACCTGCGCCTGCGCCATGAAGGCGAGATCCTGGGTTATCGCCAGCATGGTGGTGTGACCCTGCGCTTTGTCGACCTGGACGCCGACGAGGAGCTGATCGAGTGGGCCCATTTGGACGCGGTCGAGCTCTTGCGGTATGCTTGCAACCTTGACTCTGTGGCGACGCGTCCCTTGCGCGACGCGGTCGCCATGCGTTATCGACATATCTTTAAGGAGGTCAGCGGAGGATGAGAATCATCGGCGGCGAATGGCGCGGTCGTAAGATCGAGGAGCCCCGTGGTCGCGATGTCACCCGCCCCACGACTGATCGCGTGCGCGAGGCGTGCGCATCTATGGTCATGTCGGCATTCGATTTCGATTTGGACGAGGTTCGTGTGCTGGACGCCTTTGGCGGCTCCGGTGCGTTAGGGTTAGAGATGCTCTCTCGTGGGGCCCGCTCGCTCACGACGTTTGAGATCGATCGCAACGCCGCGCGGCTCATTACCAAGAATATCGAGTCGCTCTGCCGTGACCGTACGCGTTGGCGCGTGGTCACGGGCGACATGCTGGCGAGTGCCTCGCGCGGTCGTGTACCGGGCGGCCCCTTTGATCTGGTCCTACTCGACCCGCCCTATGCTTTTGGTGCCGAGCCGGTCGAGGAACTGCTGCAGAACCTGGCTCAGCAAGGTCTGCTTGCGTCTGGCGCTTACGCCTTGTTTGAGCATGCCGCCGCCGATGCGGGCGCGCATCCGGCAGGCTTTGAGACTGTACGTGAGAAGCGCTACGGCATTACCTCGGTCGACCTGCTTCGTTGGGTCGGCGATGACGATGGTGAGGGCGATAGCGCCGGCACCGATGCCGACAACAACGATGCCACGACGTTTCAGGAGGATGCTCATGAGTGACACCATCAATCGCGTGATCGTCCCGGGCACCTTCGATCCCATCACGTTTGGCCATATCGATGTGATCCGCCGCGCCCGCCGCATCTTTCCCAGCGTGATCGTCGCTGTTGCCGAGTCGCAGGGTAAAAACGGTGTGGGCACCACGTTTACGCTCGATGAGCGCGTGGCGCTGGCCCGCGAGGCGCTCGGTGATATCGACGGCGTTGAGGTCCTGCCCTTTACCGGCCTCTTGGTCGACTTCGCTCGTGAGCAGGGGGCGGGGGCCGTGGTCAAGGGTCTGCGCGCCATGACCGACTTTGAGTATGAGCTGCAGCAGGCCGACCTTAACTATCGCCTGGATAGCGAGCTGGAGTCCATCTTTGTCATGAGTGCGCCGCAGTACGGCTATATCTCAAGCTCGGTCGTTCGCCAGATCGCCTCGCTCGGCAGTGACGTATCGACGTTTGTCCCGTCCAACGTGGTCGAAGCGCTCAAACATCGCTTTTCGTGACGTTTCTTATTGCCTGGTGGCATGTGGTAAACTAGCACGATGATATGTTACCTATGAAAGGAGACCGGATGCCGGGCGAGAATTTTCCTGGCGATAGGATCGTCAGCTTGGTCGATGAGCTCGAAGGGCTGATCGAGGAAGCCAAGCCGCCTTTCGGCAAGAACGCTCAGTTCAAGGTCATCGACGCCGACGTGTTCTTCAACATCCTCGACGAGATCCGCATGAGCTATCCCGAGGAGTGGCAGAAGTCCCGCCGTATCCTTAAGGAGCGCGAGGAGCTTATGGCTTCCGCCGCCGCTCAGGCTGATTCCATCATCGCTGACGCTCAGCAGCAGGCCCTCACTATTGCCGGTGAGCAGGAGATCGTCCGCCTTGCGCAGCAGCAGGCCGACGACATCCGCGATTGTGCCCAGCAGTACGAGCGCGAGACGCGTTATGCTGCCGAGGACTACGCAGAGCAGGTCTTTACGCACCTGGAGGAGAACCTCAAGAGCCTGACCGGCACCGTTACCCGTTGCCGTCAGCAGCTCAACGAGGGTGCCGCCCAACAGAATGGTCAGTGGTAATGGCTGAGTTCCCGAGCGTTACCGTCGATCTTTCCGAGCAGCTCGAGTTTCCTGGAGATTCGTATCCGCTGACCGGTAAGGTCGATGTCGCCACCTACACGGTGGGCGAGAAGGAGTACCAGCTTCAGGACGGCATCGACTACGACGTTGTCTTTACCAATGCCGGTACCGGTGTCTTGCTCACGGGCATGGTCCGCGCGCACGCCACCGGCGAGTGCGACCGTTGCCTGGAGCCCGCCTCGTTTGATATTGCCGGCGAGATCGAGGAGTTCTACCTCTTTGAGGTGCCCGAGGATCCCGAGGCCTACGAGGACGGCTACGAGCTTCTGGGTGAGGACCGCATCGTCGATCTGGGTGAGTCCATCAATGACGCAGTCGTTATGGACACGCCGTTTGTGGTGCTCTGCAAGCCCGATTGCCGCGGTCTGTGCCCCACTTGCGGTTGCAATCTCAACGTCGAGCAATGCGATTGCGCCGCCCAGGCAGAGGCAGAATGGGCCGCTGCCACGGAAAATCCATTTGCAGCATTGAAGAATCTCAAGCTTGATGAGTAAAACTGTGGTAGTATCGCTACTTGCGCGTAATCGCCACACTGGATAGTTCATAAGGAAGGTCACTATGCCCGTACCTAAACAAAAGCAGGGTCGTATCCGCACTCACACCCGTCGTTCCGCCAACATGAAGATCTCGGCTGCGGCTCAGTCCACGTGCCCCCGTTGCGGCGCTGTCAAGCTTCCGCACCACGTGTGCCCCAGCTGCGGTTTCTATAAGGACCGCGAGGTTATCGTTACCGAGTAACGGTATACTCTGGATGCGATGCCGTTCCAAATGGAACCACAATGGCCGGCTCAATGAGTCGGCCATTTTTGTATAAGGAGCATGTATATGAGTAGCGTTCGCGTTTGTGTAGACGTTGTGGGCGGAGATGAGAAACCTCAGGTCGTTCTCGATGGTATCGAGGCCGCACTTGCCGCCAATCCCGATATCGAGGTCTTGGCAGCTGGCCCCGCCGAAATCGTCAATCCCTTTGCCGCTTCCCATGCGCGCGTCGAGGCCCTGGAGGCACCCGACGTTATCGCCATGGATGACGATCCCATTCGCGCCGTGATGACCAAACGCAAGTCTTCGATCGTGCTGTCGTGCCGCGCCATTAAGAAGGGCAACGCGGACGCGTTCTTCTCTGCTGGTTCTACTGGTGCTATGACCGCCGCGGCCACCGCCTACGTGACGCCATTTAGGTATCAGGCCGAGGGCAAGAAGCAGCCGGTGCGTCCGTGCCTCACCAATGCACTGCCCAATCGCGCCGGCGGTCTGACGGTGCTGTGCGATATGGGCGCCAACCCCGATGTCGAGGTCGATGACATGGTGCGTTTTGCCCAGATGGGTAGCGCCTATGCCCGCGTCGTCCTGGGAATCGAGCATCCCCGCGTGGGCCTGCTTGCCAACGGCACCGAGGACGAGAAGGGCTCCAACTTTACCAAGGCCTGCTTCCCGGCCATGAAAGCCGCCGTTCCCGGCTTTGTTGGTAACTGTGAGGGAACGGACATCACCTCAGGTAACTTCGATGTCGTCGTTGCCGATGGCATGTCGGGCAATATTGCGCTCAAGGCCACCGAGGGCGCTGCCAAGTTTTTGCTGCAGGAACTCAAGGGTGCCTTTATGTCTTCGCTCGGCACCAAGATCGCCGCGCTGCTCATCAAAAAGCAGATGCGCGAGATAAAGGCCAAGCTTTCGGGCGACGCCAAGGGTGGCGCGATTCTTTTGGGCCTGCGCGGCGTGGTCCTGATCGGCCATGGCGCCACCTCGGTCGAGGCTGTCAAAAACGGTACGCTCGCGGCGGCCGAAGCCGTGCGCGCCGGGCTGGTCGAGAATGTCGCCAACTCTATGGACGGTATGGTTGATTTCCGATCTCAGCCGAACATATTGAGCTGACGGCACGCTCCCGCAGTTAGCCGAACGCCCCCGAGGCCC
>UQIV01000021.1 GCA_900541205.1 uncultured Collinsella sp.
TCCACGGCGACTCGCGCGGCTGGTTCAAGGAGAACTGGCAGCGCGCCAAGATGACCGCCCTGGGCATCCCCGACCTCCGCGTCGTCCAGAACAACGTCTCCTACAACGACAGCCGCGGCGTCACCCGCGGCATCCACGCCGAGCCCTGGGACAAGTTCATCTCGGTGGCCCGCGGCTCGGTCTTCGGCGCCTGGGTGGACCTGCGCGAGGGCAGCGCCACCTTCGGTAAGGTCTACACGACCGTGCTGGACCCCTCCAAGGCCATCTACGTCCCGCGCGGCGTGGGCAACAGCTTCCAGGCGCTGGAGGACGGCACCGCCTACACCTACCTGGTGGACGCCCACTGGTCCCTTGAATTGAAGAAGACCTACACCTTCGTGAACCTCGCCGACCCCGAGCTCGATATCCAGTGGCCGATCCCTCTCGACCAAGCTGTCGTCTCCGAGGCGGACCTCAACCACCCGATGCTGAAGGACGTCGTCCCGATGGCGCCCAGGCGCACCCTCGTCACCGGCTGCAACGGCCAGCTGGGCCGCGCGGTCCGAAAGCTGGCGGAGGAGCGCGGCGCCGCCAAGGACTTCGACTTCTGCGACATCGACACCTTCGACATGTCCGACCCGGCGGCCTACACGCAATACGACTGGTCGCTCTACGGCACCGTGATCAACTGCGGGGCCTACACCGCGGTCGACAGGGCCGAGACCCCCGAGGGCCGCGTGGCCGCATGGAAGGCCAACGCCACCGGCCCGGCCCTGCTCGCCCGCACCTGCGCCGAGCACGGGATCACGATGGTGCACGTGTCCTCCGACTATGTCTTCGACGGCACGGCCGAGGTCCACGACGAGGATGAGCCTTTCTCCCCGCTGTCCGTCTACGGCCAGACCAAGGCCGCAGGAGACATCGCCGTGGCCGGCTGCCCGCGCCACTACATCATGCGCAGCTCCTGGGTCATCGGCGAGGGGCATAACTTCGTCAAGACGATGAAGGGCCTGTCCGACCGCGTCGCCGACCCGGAGGACAAGCTCGCCCAGGTTACGGTCGTGGACGACCGGCTGGGCCGCCTGACCTTCACGCGCGACATGGCCGCGGCCATCTTCCACGTGCTGGACGCGAAGGCCCCCTACGGCACCTACGGCTGCACCGGCTCCGGCGCCGTGAAGTCCTGGGCCGACATCGCCCGCGCCGTCTTCGACGCCGCCAACGGCAACGGGGACAAGGTCGTGCCGGTCAGCACCGCCGACTACTACGCGAACGCCGAGGGCCCCATCGCCCCGCGCCCGGTCCACTCCGCACTCGACCTGTCCAGGCTCGAGTCGGTCGGCTTCCACATGCCCGACTGGGAGGAAGAGCTGGGGGAGTACCTTAAGACGCTCTAGTGTTTATAGAATTTGCGAGAGTAAAAGCCGCCGTTCGTTAACGGCGGCTTTTCTTGTTGGTGGCTATCTACGCAGTGGTGCCAATAGTATTTTGCGGAAGATCTACCTCTCGCTTGGCGTGGTGGCGGACCTGTCAGGCTGGTCGTCGTAGGCGTATTTGCTGTACACGTTGACCTCCCATTGCTTTTTTTCGACCTTTGCCACAGAATCCAGGATGAATCCGGTTGCAAGGCTCAGGCCGCACAGGAACATAAACGACGCGGCGAGCATGGCGGTGGGGAAGCGCGGAACGAGGCCGGTCTGGAAATACTCGACAACGATGGGCGTGCCCAGGGCGAGGCCGATCACCGCAAACAGAAGCGCAACCAGGCTGAAGAACTTCAGCGGGCGGTAGTCCTTGAACAGCGTGCCGATCATCGCGACGACTTTAATGCCGTCGCTCACGGTATTGAGCTTGGACTCGGAGCCTTCCGGACGGTCGCGGTACTCGATGGGCACATCTTTGATGCGCCAGCGGTGGTCGACAGCGTGAATCGAGAGCTCGGTTTCGATCTGAAAGCCCTCGGAAAGCACAGGGAAGGTTTTAACGAACGGGCGACTCATGGCGCGGTAGCCGGTCATGACGTCATCGAAGCTGTAGCCATAGATCCACTTGATCATGGCACGTACCAGGTTGTTGCCAAAGCCGTGGAAGGCACGTTTGTTCTCCTCGGCATAGGTGCCGTTGGAAAGACGGTCGCCCACGGTCATGTCGGCCGTGCCGTTGAGGATGGGCTCGCAGAGGGCTTTGGCCGCCTCGGCGGGGTAGGTGTCATCGCCGTCGACCATCAGGTAACAATCGGCATCGATGTCGCGAAACATCTGACGGCACACGTTGCCCTTTCCCTGACGCGGCTCAAAACGCACCGTGGCGCCGTGCTCAGTGGCGATGCGTGAGGTATCGTCCGACGAGTTATTGTCATAGACATAGACCGTCGCCTGCGGAAGCTCGCGGTGAAAGTCGTCGATGACCTTACCAATCGTGAGCGCTTCGTTGTAGCAGGGGATGATGACGGCGATGGATTCAGAATTCACTCAATGCTCCTTATACATTCAATCCTTGAAAGTATAGCCGTTTGCGCCTGACATCCTAAGATGTGGGATAGTTCTCCAGTTTTGCTGCGCGAATCGTTTGCGGGGCCGTCGGGTCTATACTGTTCGTTTGTCAACGATTACGAGTAAAGGAGTTGCATCCGTGTCGGATCAGACAAAGCAACAAGAAACTCGCAGTCTGCCTGCGACGTTTGCTAAGAACGAATTTGAGAAGGACGCGTTTATCCTTCGTCAGCTGGTTACCAAGGATTTTAAGATCAAGTATCGCCGTAGCGTTCTGGGCGTCGCATGGTCGGTGCTCAACCCGCTTCTGATGATGATCGTCATGGCCATCGTGTTCTCGACGATTTTTGCCCAGGGCCGCAATGGCTCGATTACGCCCGAGATGTACCCGCTGTATTTGATCGTGGGTAACGTCACCTTTGCCGTCATGTCCGAGTCTACGAACCAGGCCCTGACGTCGATCGTGGGTGCTGCCCCGCTGCTCAAGAAGGTTAAGGTGCACCGCTGGGTCTTCCCGGTGCAGAAGGTGCTCTTCTCGCTGGTCAACTTTGCCTTCTCGCTTGTCGCCGTCGCCATCGTTATGCTGTGGTTCCGCGTCATGCCTTCTTGGCACCTGATTCTGCTGCCGGTTTGCCTGTTGCTGCTTATGTGCTTCTGCATGGGCCTGGGCATGATGCTCTCTGCCCTTACGGTCTTCTTCCGCGATGTCATGCATCTTTGGAGCGTCGTCATTACGGCGTGGACTTACATCACGCCTATTTTCTGGACAACCGACTTCGTTGCGCAAATGCCGCATCTCGTGCGCATTTTGGTCTATGCGAACCCCATGTATAACTACCTGCAGTTTATGCGCGATATCTTTCTGTTCCAGACCACGCCCTCGCTTTTGACGTTTGGCATGTGCGTCGCTTGGGCGGTTCTTGCGCTTGTTATTGGCTACACCGTGTTCCATAAGTCCGAGCGCAAGTTCATCCTCTACATCTAAGGAGTGCTGTGATGACTGAATCTGTTGTTGATTACAGCGAGCAGCCTCTGGCTGTCGAGGTCGACGACGTCACCATGATCTTTAACATGGCGTCCGAGTCGCTGACCAACCTCAAGGAATACTTCATCAAGCTTGCCAAGCACGAGCTGTTCTTTGAGGAGTTTAGAGCGCTTAAGCACATCTCGTTCGATATTCATCGCGGCGAAGTTGTCGGTTTGGTTGGCACCAATGGCTCCGGCAAGTCTACGATGCTCAAGATCATTGCTGGCGTGCTTGAGCCCAGTGAGGGCAGCGTTAAGGTGCACGGTAACATCGCGCCGCTGATTGAGCTTGGTGCCGGCTTTGACCCCGAGCTGACCGCCCGCGAGAACATCTATCTGAACGGCGCCCTGCTCGGCTATACCAAGGAGTTCATCGACGCCAACTTTGACGGCATTATCGAGTTCGCTGAGCTTCAGAACTTTGTCGACATGCCGCTTAAGAACTTCTCCTCGGGCATGGTGGCGCGTATCGCCTTTGCAATCGCGACGATTACCGAGCCCGATATTCTGATCGTTGACGAGACACTGTCCGTCGGTGATGTGTTCTTCCAGCAGAAGTGCGAGGACCGCATCCAGCACTTTATCCAGAGCGGCGACGTGACGGTTCTGTTCGTTTCGCACTCCATGGAGCAGGTTGAGCGCATCTGCCAGCGTGCCGTTTGGATTGAGAAGGGTGACCTTCGCATGGACGGCCCGGTCGATGAGGTCTGCAAGGCGTACCGCGAGCAGTTCAACTAGGTTATAATTATTTGCGCCTGACAGGCTTGCGCTTGCTTGGGCGTGCGGTTATTTGCTCCATTAGCTCAGTTGGATAGAGCAGGGGACTTCTAATCCCAAGGTCGACGGTTCGAATCCGCCATGGAGCACCATCGTTTATTAAGCCCGGACCGCTTGTGGTCTGGGCTTTTTTCGTCTTGTGTGCTGCTGGAGCCGAGCGCGAGCAAGCCGCTGCTGTTTGTTGGGGTTGGCATTTTACTTTTCGAGACGATCCCTCAGCAGCTCCAGCGCGTGGGCGTAGCCCTGGAGGCCTTCGCCGGTGATGGTGGCGAAGCAGGCTAGGCGTGCATAGCTCACCTGGCGGAAGTCCTCGCGCGTCTCTACGGCGCTGATGTGCACCTCGACGGCAGGGATGGCGACGGCCTTGAGGGCGTCAAGGATTGCCACGCTGGTGTGCGTGTAGGCTGCCGGGTTGATGACGATGCCGTCGACCTTGCCGTAGGCCTCCTGGATCTTGTCGACGATGCTGCCCTCGTGGTTGGACTGGAAGACCTCGACCTCGCTGAAGCCCTGTGCGGTTCCCGCTTCCTGGCAGATCTGCACTAAGCGGTCGTAGTTGTTGCTACCATAGATGCCCGGCTCGCGAATGCCGAGCATGTTGAGGTTGGGGCCGTTGATGACGAGTACTTTCATGGTTGCTTCCTTTGCGGTTGGGCGGGCGGAGAGGCGGAACGGAAAACCACCACAAAGGTACCTGTCCCCTTTGTGGTGGTTTTTGCTAGAGGGCTGGTGGAAGGGCGTCGAGGACGGCGGCCGCGGTGTTGGCGGCGCAGTCGCGTGAGTCGATGATGTAGTCGGCCCAGGCGCGGTAGTGTGGCATGCGCTGCTCGGCCAGCTTGTCGATACCGTCGCGGGCGGTGATGGGGCGTCCCTTGTAGGCGAGTTCGTCGAGCTTGCGGTTGAGCATCACGATCTGGCTGTTCTGGTGCAGCAGCGGGTAGTTCTCGTCGCGCGTGACCACGCCGCCGCCTGTGGAAAGCACCAGGCCGCTGCGCTTGGAGATGTCAGCCAGCGCCGCCGTCTCTTGCTCGCGGAAGGCCGCCTCGCCGCGCTCGACGATATAGCCGGCACAGGGCATGCCCAGGCGCTCCTCGAGGGCGCGGTCCAGGTCGATGTGCTCGCGACCCGTGAGCAGGGCGATCTGCTCGCCCACGCGGGTTTTGCCCGAACCCGGCATGCCGATCAGCGCGATGTTCTGTTCGCGACGTGACAAGCGCTCCGTTACGTCCAGGATGTGCTCGCGCGGGGTGACCTGGCCGGTATAGCGCTCGACGGCCTGTGCCGCCTGTGCCACGAGCATCAGCAGACCGCCGATGCAGGGGATGCCGCGGCGCTCGGCCTCGAGCATGAGTCCCGTGCGGGCGGGGTTGTAGACAATGTCGATAACGCCCTCGAGCGCATCGAGCCCTTCGAGCGTGCAAGGCGCGTCGGGGCAATGGGGGAACATGCCGGCGGGCGTGCAGTTGACGAGCAGGGCAGCGTCGGACTGCTGCGCGATGTTGCCGTAGTTGACCTCGCTCGTGCGACCCACGGGTACGACGATGGCGCCCAGGTCGCCGAGCACCATGCTTGCCGTGGTGCCGGCACCACCGGTGGCTCCAAGTACGAGGACCTTCTTGCAGGCAACCTCAACCCCTAGCTCCTCGACCAGGCACTGAAAACCAAAGTAGTCGGTGTTGTCGCCGCGCAGACGGCCGTCAGGCAGGCGTGTGATGGTGTTGACGTTGCCCATACGCTCGGCGAGCGGGCTCAGCTCGTCCAGGTACTCCATGACGGCGCGCTTGTAGGGGATGGTTACGTTGGTGCCCTCCCATTCGTCGCCCGTCATAAAGGCCTGGAGGTCCTCGGGCTCGCGCTCAAAGCGCACGTACTCGAGACCCGCGAGCTCCTTGTAGATGGTCGGGGTATAGCTGTGGCCCAGCACGCGGCCCAGCACGCCGTAGGGGCGGGTTGTGGCGACGTCAGTCATCTATAGCACCTCCGTGTAGCTGCCAAAGTAGGTGAAGCTCTCGCACACGTCATCGATGGAATCGAGCAAGTTGTCGAGGGCCTTGCTGCCAAAGGGACAGTCCAGATCGAAGTAGAACATAAACTCAAAGTCGCGCCCGGGGATGGGGCGGCTCTCGAGCTTGATAAGGTTGATGTTGAGCGCATAGAAGCGCTCGAGCACGCGATAGAGGGCGCCCGGTTCGTTGGCCGTGGTGATCATGAGCGAGGTGCGGTTGGCGCCGGGGTAGACGCGCGGCTCGCGGCTGATGACGACAAAGCGCGTGTAGTTGTTGTCCGAGTCCTGGATATTGGGCTCCAGCACCTCCAGGCCGTAGAGCGCCGCACAGCTGCGCGAGGCGATGGCGGCGACGTCGGCGCGTTCGGAGTTGGCGACCATCTCGGCCGACATGGCGGTGTTGGGGTACTTGGTGGCGTGCAGGCCGTGGGCCTCGATAAAGCCGGCGCACTGGGCGATGGCCTGGCCATGGCTGTAGACCTCACGCACGTCTGCGAGCTTGGTGCCGGGCTTGACGAGCAGGTTGTGATCGATCTTGAGGCGCAGTGAGCGCACGATATGGAAATCGAACTGTGCGAGCAGATCGTAGACGGCGTTGACCGAGCCGGCGGTGGAGTTCTCGATGGGTAGCACGCCAAACTCGCAGAAGCCGTCACGCACGGCGCGCATAACGCCCTCAAAGGTCTCGAAGAACGCGATGTCGGGTACGTCGAAGAGCCTGCACGCGGCGATTTGACTGTAGGCGCCCTCAACGCCCTGGCAGGCAACGCTGGCCGTCTGGGGGAAGGGCGTATCGAAGCCTACGGCCGTGGCATGGGCCTTTTGCGACACCGTGATGCCCTTGAGCTCGTTGATGTAGCGCTGCTGCTCGGCCTTACTCATGCTCATGAGGAGACGAAACAGGGCGATGGTCTGGGCCTCGTAGCGCTCGGGCGCGCGGCTGGCGAGGTTGTTGAGCTTGGAGCGCTCGCGGGCGGGATCGAAGACGGCCTTGCCCATCTCAATCTTTGACTTGGCGACTTCGGTGGCAATATCCATGCGCTCGACAAAGCTATTGAGGAGCGTGGTATCGATGCCGTCGATGGCCTGGCGAATATCGGCAAGGTCCATTGGGACCCCTTTCACGTGTCGGTGGATGTTGAGGGGTGGGTAGTTAGCGCTGGGCGGCGTCCTCGAGGAGGGCGTCCCAGATGGCGAGCGCCGCGGCTGCTTCGGCTACGGGGACGGCTCGTGGGACGATGCAGGGGTCGTGGCGGCCGTGGACCGAGAGCTCGGCATTTTCCATGGCGTCCATGTCCACAGTCTGCTGCTTGCGGCCGATGGAAGGCGTCGGCTTCACGGCCATGCGCCACATGACGGGCGCGCCGGTGGAGATGCCGCCCAGGATGCCGCCGGCGTTATTGGACTCGACTTCGATCTTGCCATTCTCGGCATCTACGCGGTATGGATCGTTATTCTCGCTTCCGCGCATGGCGGCCACGGCAAAGCCCATGCCAAACTCCACGCCCTTTACGGCGGGAATACCAAAGGCGATGTGCGCAATGCGGTTCTCGATGCCGTCGAACATGGGGTCGCCGATGCCCGCGGGCAGGCCGTAGATGCCGCACTCCACGATGCCACCGATGCTGTCGAGCTCGTCGCGCGCGGCCAGAATCTCCTCGCGCATGCGACCGGCAGCGGCGGCGTCAATGCAGGGCAGGTCGTTCGAAAGGATCGCCTTGCGGTCGGCCTCGCGATAGACCATGTCGTCCATGGGCAGGTCGGAGATGCCGCCGATCTGCGCGACGTGCGCCATGACCTTGATGCCACGGGCCTCGAGTGCCTGCAGCGCGATGCCACCGGCGATGCATAAGGGGGCCGTTAGGCGGCCGGAGAAATGCCCGCCGCCGGCGACGTCGTGCATGTTGTGGTACTTCACGCGGGCAGGAAAGTCTGCGTGCCCCGGGCGGGGCTTGCGGCGCAGCTCGGAATAGTCCTTGGAGCGCGTGTTGGTGTTCTCGATAATTGCTGCGATGGGTGCGCCCGTGGTGTGTCCATCGACCACACCGGCGATGATGTGCGCGGCGTCGGCCTCGCGGCGCTTGGTTGCGGTCTCGTCACGGCCGGGGGCGCGACGGTCCAAAAAGGCCTGCAGCGCTTCTTGGTCGACGGCGATGCCAGCCGGGATGCCGTCGAGCGAACAGCCGATGGCGGGTGAGTGCGACTGGCCGAAGATGCTTAAGTGCAAAACGTTGCCAAAGGTCGAGGACATGCTACTCCTCCTCGAGCGTGACCTTGCCGCCCAGCAGGCGGTAGTGGTCGAAGAAATCGGGATAGGACTTGTTGACGGCCTCGGCGCCGTGGATCACGACCTCGCCGGTGGCGCGGCTTGCGGCGATGGCGGCCATCATGGCGATGCGGTGGTCGTTGTGCGAATCGACCTCACCGCCGGTGAAGGCATCGACGCCCTTGATGATGAGGTCGTCGCCGGCAATACGCACCTGCGCGCCCAGCGCGGTGAGCTCGCGGGTGGTTGTGGCCAGGCGGTCGGATTCCTTGATGCGCAGACGGGCGCAATCGCGGATAAAGGTGCGGCCCTGTGCCAGCGAGGCCACGGCCGAGATAACGGGTACCAGGTCGGGAATGTCGTGGGCACTCATCTCAAAGCCGGCGAGCTTGTCGGACTGCACGGTGGCGGCGTTGGTGGAGCGCACGATGCGGGCGCCAAAGCGCGAAAGCGCAGCAAGCACGTTGCGGTCGCCCTGTGCGGAGCTCAGCGACACACCCTCCACGGTGATGGGGTCGGAGCCGATGGCGCCGGCGCACAGCCAAAAGGCAGCGTTGGACCAGTCGCCCTCGACGGCAACGTTGCCGGGCGTGCGATACGAGCCACTGCTCACGCGGAAGTTTGTGACCTCGGGCTGGCCGTCCCTGGCGGGAATACGCTCGACGTTGACCTCGACGCCGAAGGCCTTCATGGCCTGGATCGTCAGGTTGATGTAGGGGCGGCTCTCAATGAGGCCGGTCACCTGCACGCAGGAGGGCTGGGCGAGCAACGGGGCTGCCAGCAGCAGACCCGAGATGTACTGCGAGCTTACGTTACCCGGCAGCACAAAGGTGCCCGGGCGCATGCGTCCGCTCGTCTTGAGCGGAAAACCGCCCAGACCCTGTAGGTCGCAGCCGGCGGCGATGATCTCGTCCGAGAGCGGGGACAGCGGGCGGGCGCCCAGACGGCCCTGGCCCACAAACGTGGCCTCGGCCCCCAGCGCGCAGGCGACGGGCAGCATAAAGCGGAGCGTGGAGCCGCTTTCGCCGCAGTCAAGCGTGCCACCGGCAAGGGCCTTGAGCAGGCCAAACTCAACACTCTTCATGGTGGGGTGGACCTGGAAGCCGTCCTCGACGGTCTCGATGCGAGCGCCCAGGGCCGTAAGGCAACGCACCGTGGCCTCGATGTCGGCGCAGGTGGTGTTGCAGGTGACGTGCGTCTCGCCGTTGGCAAGCGCAGCGCAGATGATCAGGCGGTGCGCCATCGACTTGGACGCGATGGCGGGAACGGTGCCCTTAAGCGGGGACGGGGTGATGCGGGCTAGCATGCGGATGCGTCTCCCTTCTGGCCGAGGCCCTCGGCAATTAAATCATGGAAAGTGGAAAGCGGCGTGCGGTCGATGCTGCAGCGGCCAATGCCGTGCGGAATCACCAGGTCGATGCTGTCGCCCGCGCGTTTTTTGTCGTGCAGTGCCTCGGCAAAGACGGCGTCGGCCGAAAGCTCGCAGCGGGTCTTGAGACTGTGGCGCGCACAGAGCTCCTCGATGCGGCCAGGCAGCTCGGCGTCGCAAACGCCGTGTAGGGCTGCGGCGCGCGTGATGATGCCCATGCCGATCGACACGCAGTTGCCATGTCCCAGCTCAAAGTGCTCGCAGGCCTCGACAGCGTGTCCGGCGCTGTGTCCAAAGTTGAGGAGCTTGCGCTGGTTGGTCTCGCGCTCGTCGGCAACGACCACGGCGCGCTTAATGTCGATGTTGCGGGCGATGATGAGCGCCACACGGGCCACGTCCTGGTTGAGGAGCTCCAGCGTGAGCGGGGTCTTCTCCAGCTCGGCGAAGAGCTCCGGGTCGGCGATCACGGCGTGCTTGACGACCTCGCCGCAGCCGTCGGCGAACTGCTCGGGCGTGAGGGTGGCCAGGCACCCTACGTCGGCGATAACCACGCTCGGCTGCCAAAAGGCGCCGGCCAAGTTCTTGCCGGCGGCCAGGTCGATGGCGGTCTTGCCGCCCACCGACGAATCCACCATGGCGAGCAGGCTCGTCGGGATCTGCACAAACTTGCAACCGCGCATGTAGGTGGCGGCCACAAAGCCCGCCACGTCGCCCACGACGCCGCCGCCGAGTGCCACGATCACGTCGGAGCGCGAAAGCTCGTGCTCGGCCACAAACTCCAAAATGGCAACATAGGTTTCGGCGCGCTTATGGGCCTCGCCGGCCTCGAAGGTGCAGATGCTCACCTCGTAGCCTGACGCCTCCAGGCTCTGCTTAACGGGCATCTGGTAGAGCGGGCCCACGTTGGTGTCCGTCACGATGACGGCCTTGGTGCCGCCGGCAGTGGCGCGCACGAGCGGTCCCGCCTGCTCCAGCAAAAACGTGCCAACATGCACCTGGTAGGGGCGTGCAGTGTCGATATCGATGGTAATCGCCATAAGCTTCGGTCCTTTCGACCTGGCGTGATGGGTGGTCTAGTGGGAGGCCTCGTCGTCGAGCGCGCGCTTGATGCGGTCTCCCTCGGCAAGGAGGTTCTCCAGATAGCGCTGGTCGCGGTCCTTGAGCGCACGGCTGTAGGCGCCAAGCGACTCGATCAGATGGTCGATCTCGAAGGCGAGCGCATCGGCGTCGTCGATCATGAGCTCGGACCACATTTGCGGGTTGAGGTGCGCCACGCGGGTGAGATCGCGGTAGCTACCGGCCGAAAAGCCGTGGTGGACCTGGGCGGTCGGACTCTTTACGTAGGCGTTGGACACCACATGCGCAAGCTGGCTCGTGAAGGCGATGACGCGGTCGTGCTCGGCGGCGCTGGTCACGCTGAACTTGCCAAAGCCCAAGGGGCGCACCATCTCGCGCACCTGGCCCAAAAGCTCCAGCTTGAGCGCATCGTCCACCGTGGGCGGTACGAGCACCAGCGGGGCGCCCTGGAACAGGTCGGCGCGGGAGTGCGCATAGCCCGAGTACTGCGTGCCCGCCATGGGGTGCGCGCCCACAAAGTAAAAGCCGTGCTCGTGGGCAAGCTCAAAGGCGCGCTCGCACACGATGCCCTTGACGCCCACGGTGTCGATCACCACGGGACCCATGATGGCGTCGGTGTCGGTGGCGTCGGCGAGCGCCTGGCCGTGCGCCTCGAGCCACTCGATGCATGCCTCGGGATAGCAGGCAAGGACGATGATGTCGCATTCGCCGAGTGTCTTGCCGTTGAGCTCTCCGGCGACAGTGCCCATGCTGGCGGCCGTCATGACATCGTCATCGGGATCCCAGGCCAGCACGCGGACGCCCGCCTGCGCATAGCCGCGGGCAAAGCTGCCGCCGATGAGGCCCAGGCCCACGATGCCGGCGCACTTGGGGCCGCCCTGGTTAACGCGCGCGTTTCTCACCGTACCCATGGGCTACTCCATGGTCTCTTGACAGACGACCTCGCGGATGGCTCGGATGCGGCGCATGGTGTCGTCGAACTGATCGGGGGTGAGGGCCTGGGCGCCGTCGGACCAGGCGCGGCTCGGCTCGTCGTGGACCTCGATCTCCAGGCCGTTGGCACCGCAGGCGGTCGCGGCGAGCGCCATAGGCTCAACGTAGCGGGTGTAGCCGGTGGCGTGGCTGGGGTCGGCGACGACGGGCAGGTGCGACAGGTGGTGCAGCACCGGCACGGCGTTGAGGTCGAAGGTGTTGCGGGTGCGGGTCTCGAAGGTGCGGATACCGCGCTCGCACAGGATGACGTTGTCGTTGCCCTCGCTCATAATGTACTCGGCGGCCATGAGCAGCTCGTCGATCGTGCCGGACATGCCGCGCTTGAGCAGAATCGGGGTCTGGGTCTTGCCGACCTCCTTGAGCAGGGGGAAGTTCTGGGCGTTGCGGGCGCCGATCTGCATGACGTCAATCTTCTTGTCCAAGAAGACCTGCACGTCGCGTGGGTCCATGATCTCGGTGACGATCGGCATGTCGAGTTCGGCAGACGCCTCGCACAACAGGTCGAGGCCGGCGGGACCCATGCCCTGGTAGGCGTAGGGGGAGGTGCGGGGCTTGTAGGCACCGCCGCGCAGCATCGTGGCACCGGCGGCCTTCACGCGGCGGGCGATGCGGATGAGGTTCTCGCCCTCGACGGAGCACGGGCCGGCGATGACCTGGAACTGATCGCCGCCAATCTTGACGCCGTGGCCGCAGTCGATGACGGAGTCCTCGGGGTGGAACTTGCGGTTGGCGCGCTTGAACGGCTCGGAGACGCGCTGCACGCGCTCGACGACATCCATGGACTCGAGCAGGAACGGGTCGATCTTGGTCGTATCGCCCACCAGGCCGATGATCGTCTCATTCTCGCCGCGCGAGACGTCGGTCTTCAGGCCCTTTTTCTCAATCCAGCTGACGATATGGCTGACGGCCTCGTCGCTGGCGCTCTGCTTTAAAATAGCAATCATGGTGTGCCTCTCACCTCGATGGATAACCCTTGCAAAAACGGCCCGCATCGCGAGCCGTGTATATATGGTGCATGAGAGTTTATACTATCTGACTCGCTTTTGCCTTCTAAAGTGGGCCGTTGCGCCGCGTCTCCCACGTAATTGCAAAGCTTTTTCTTTTATTTTGATAGCCCGTGGTGCACTTGGGTATAATGCCAAACGTTGGCCCTATTAGCTCAGGGGATTAGAGCGTCTGCCTCCGGAGCAGAAGGCCGTTGGTTCGAATCCAACATGGGGCACCATCGAACGTAAGACCGTCCGAACCTCGCATGGTCCGGGCGGTTTTTCTTATACCGACGCGACGTGATGGGACGTGGTATGGCAGCAACGGATATCGAGCGCGGACTCTCAACCGCCGAGGTCGAGGAGCGCATCGCCGCCGGTAAGATCAACCGCAACATGGAGCTCAAGACCAAGTCGGTCAAAGAGCTCATCATCGAGAACCTCTGCACGCTGTTCAATTTGATCAACGTGATCTTGGCGTTCCTGGTCATTTTGACCGGTTCGTTTAAGAATCTGACGTTCCTGTTCGTGGTGTTTCTCAATACCGCTATTGGCGTCATCCAGTCCATGCGTTCCAAGAAGATGGTCGATAAGCTCACGCTGCTGACCTCCAAGAAGGCCATCGCGGTGCGCGACGGCGCCGAGGTGGAGCTCGACTTGGACCAGATCGTGCTCGACGATATCATTCGCCTGGGGCGCGGCGACCAGATTCCCGCCGACGCCGTGGTGGTTTCGGGCGAGGCGCTCGTGAACGAGAGCTTGCTGACGGGCGAGAGCGACCTTATCAAGAAACAGCCAGGTTCCGAGCTCATGAGCGGCAGCTTTATCGACTCGGGCCTGCTGCGCGCCCGCGTGATCCATGTCGGCGCCGACAACTACGTGGCCAAAATTAATAACGAGGCCAAGTACGTCAAAAAGGTCAATTCCGAGATCATGAACGCGCTCAACGCCATCGTGCGCTTTGCGAGCATCATCATGATCCCGCTCGGTTTGGCGTTGTTTGCCTCGAGTGTGAGCGAGCTGTGGGATGCCGCGGGAACCCCGGGCGATAGCGCGCTTTCGTGGTGCTTCTCCGAGCTGTTGGCTGGTCATGTGCCTTCGTCGGCGCTGCTGTCCACGGTGGGCGCCCTGCTGGGCATGATTCCGCAAGGCTTGGTGCTGCTGACCTCGTCGGTGCTCGCCATCGCCACGGTTCGCCTGGCCCGCCGCAAGGTGCTGGCACAGCAGCTCTACTGCATCGAGACGCTCGCTCGCGTCGACGTGCTGTGCCTGGACAAGACGGGCACCATCACGTCGGGCCGCATGGAGGTCGAGGGCACGTATCCGCTGCCGGTTGAGGACGTGAGCCTAGGCGCCGGCCCGGACGAGGCGGCTGTTCCCGTCCATACCACAGTGCTCGATTTTGCGCTGGCTAACGTCGCGCGTGCGACTTCGGCCGATGCCAACGAGACCTGCCAGGCGCTGCTCAACTATTACGCCGATCGCCCGGTCGAGGTGTCCGAGCCGCTGTCGGTCATTCCGTTCTCGTCCTCCAAAAAGTGGAGTGGCGCGTCGTTTGCGCAGGGCTCCTATGTGATGGGTGCGGCGCAGTTTGTGCTCCCTGATCGTGTGTTTGCCCAGGTCGAGAACCGTGTCGCCGAGCTTGCCGATACCTGCCGCGTGCTCGTGGTGGCGCACGTGGACGGCTTTACGCCCGATGGCGATATGGTGGGCGAGGCCGAGCCCGTGGGCTTTGTGACCATCCGTGACGAGATTCGTACCTCAGCGGCCGAGACCATCGGCTACTTTAACGAGCAGGGCGTGACCCTCAACGTGATCAGTGGCGACGACCCGCGTACGGTGTCGTCGATCGCGCGCGTGGTGGGCGTGCCGGGGGCGGACGCTTATGTGGACGCCACGACGCTCGATACGCCGGCCAAGCTCGATGCCGCAGTGGATCGCTACCACGTCTTTGGCCGTGTGACCCCGCAGCAGAAGCGTGAGCTCGTGCAGGCGCTCAAGCGCCGCGAGCACACCGTGGCCATGACGGGCGACGGCGTCAACGACGTGCTGGCGCTCAAGGAGGCCGACTGCTCCGTCGCCATGGCGGCCGGCTCCGATGCCGCGCGCAACGTGGCCGAGATCGTACTCGTCGACAACGACTTTGCCTCGATGCCCGCCGTGGTGGCCGAGGGCCGTCGCTCCATTAACAACCTGCAGCGTTCGGCCTCGCTGTTCCTAACCAAGACGCTGTTCTCGATGGGCCTGGCGGCGCTGTGCATCGCGCTGCCGCCGTACCCCTTCGAGCCCATCCAGATGACGCTCATTAACTTTTTCTGCATCGGCGCGCCGGGCTTTGTGTTGGGCCTGGAGCCCAACAATGCTCGCGTGAAGGGTGCGTTTTTGACCAACGTACTCAAGCGTGCGCTGCCGGCGTCGATTGCGGTCATTTTGGCTGCGGCGCTCGATATCTTTGTGGCGCGCGTGTTTGGCTTTAGCCAGCTCACGCTCTCTACGATGTGCCTGCTTACGTCGTGCGCGGCGAGCGTCAGCCTGATCTGGCGCATCTCGCAGCCTCTCACGCCCTTACGTGTGGTGCTCTTTGTGTTTGTAGTCGCCGGCATCTTGGTGGGCGTTATCGGATTTCCGGAGCTGCTGTCTATTGCCAACCTGTCGATGGGCCAGATGGTTATCTTGGCTGTCATCGTGGTCTTTACCTGCTCGGTGTTCTTTAAGCTCGCCACGATGATGGATTCGCTCAAGCCGCGTCGTCGTCATGCCGCAACTGGTTTTGGCCGCGGGGTGCGCGTCCGCCTGGGTCGCGGTGGCGGCAAGGTGAGCTCGACGGGTTCGACGGCCGAGCGTTTTGCTAAGCGCTTCGCCGCCGACATGGCGCAGCGCCTCGAAGATCGCACCGTTCGCGAGGCCGAGGCCCGCGCGCTCGAGGGCGTGGCCCAGGCCCAGCCCAAGAAAAAGAGTAGTGCCGGAGCCAAGCGCTCTCGCGTGACCAAGTCCGCCCAAGGCATCAAAGTCTCGATGCCAAGCAAAAAGAAGAAGTAGCTACGCGCCCTGGCGATGTTGAATTGGTGCCTTGCTCCTGTGGGGCCGTGGCGATGTTATGCTCTAACCTCGATTGTTTGAATTGCTTCGAAAAGAGGATGCCGTGATTTGCCCGCATTGCCTTAAGACTATCGAGGACGGCGCCTCGTTCTGCCCCTACTGCAACGCCTATGTGGGTCCGGGCGATGGTCCCGAGCACACCGAGTTCGTGTTCTGCGAGGGCTGCGGTGCCCGTCTTTCTCCGCATGATCGTACGTGCCCCAAATGCGGACGCCCCGCTCCGGGTATCCTCTCCGAGGACGCGGCCGCATCCGACCTGGCAGCGGGCCGCACGGCAGGCTTTCCGCGCCTAACGCAAGAGCAGATCGATACCGAGGTGCCGCATGCGCCGGCCTCTGCCGCTGCGGTGCTTTCGGACGCCGCCGACCCCAATGAGACCTGTGTGCTGCCGGCTTTCGATAAGGATTTCGGTATCCCCAAGGTCGATATTCCCACGCCCGTTTCTCTGCATGACGATGCTCAAAAACCCAAGCGCAAGGTGCATCCCGACGAGGATGCCTATCACAAGCACAAGCGCCATATCCCCAAGCCTCTCATTATCATTGCGGTCCTCGCCGTCGTTTGCGGCGGTGCCTATTGGTTCGTGACGACCGATCCCATGGGCGTTATGCCTGGCTTCTACGACCAGTTTGGCCAGGCTGCGCAGACGACCTTCCCCACGCGCCAAAAGGGCGAGGCGACCGAGGACGATACCAAGCAGGACGATTCTGCCGAGGTAGTCCAGGAAGAAACCGTGCTGACCGATGATCAGCTCTATACCAGGCTCGACGGTCTGTATCAGACCATCGTGTCCTACGGTGACGAGGACCAGATTGGCGAGGTCATCGATTCCTTTAACAACGGTTATCTCCGAACGCCGCTGTCCACCCGTCAGGAGCTGTCGCAGAGTGCCTACGCCCTGCGCGACCAGATCAAAAAGACGCAAGATGAGCTCAACAACCTTAAGTATCAGGACGATACGGTCTATGCGGACGACATCGCCCACTTAAAGCAGCTTGCCGAGTGGATGTACGAGCGTGTCGACGTGATCTGCCAGAGCTGGGATATCTCGCTGGCCATTCCTGATGGCGAGTCGATGAGTTCCCACCAAAGCGAGATCCTGGCGCCCATCGCGCAGGGCGGCAACAGCGCGCTGAACCAGTACGACGCCAATGTGGGCTCCTGGAAGCCGCAGCAGCGTTCCTAAAATTAGTTCGCCATAGTCGGCATAACCTACGTGCGCAATTGATGTAAGCGCATGCTTATTGCTACAATTCGTACAAATATGCTTTAAACGCACGAGGAAGGAACCACATGTTTGGTTTTAAGAAAGAGCTCTACACGCCCGAGTATCAGCTTGCCGGCGACGAGTGCGCCGTTATCGAGACGTCGAAGGGTACCATCAAGGTCAAGTTTGACGGTGAGGGCGCTCCCATTCATGTCGCGAACTTCTGCGAGCTTTCCACGATGGGTTTCTATGATGGCCTTAAGTTCCATCGCTATGTGCCCGGCTTTGTCATTCAGGGCGGCGACCCCAATACCCGCGATATGTCCGGCGCCGACGTCGCTGCCGGTCTTGAGGGCCCTGACGGCATGCCCGGTACCGGTGGTCCCGGCTACTGCATCAAGGGCGAGTTTGCCACCAATCCGCGCAACAGCCATGTCGATGGTGCCCTTGCCATGGCGCGCTCCATGGACCCCGATTCCGCGGGTTCGCAGTTCTACTTCTGCCTGGGTGCCCAGCATAACCTCGATTCCGGTTACACCGTCTTTGGTACCACGGTCGAGGGTCTCGATGTGATTTCACAGCTGCGTGCCGGCGACGAGATCGTCCATGTCGAGATCGTTCACGAGTAAAGGGGACTTCCTTGAATAGCCAGCTGATCCAACAGGGCCGCGCCGCTTACCGCGCGGGTGATTTTTCCGCTGCAGCCCAGATGCTTGGGGCGGCAAAAACTCCCGATGAGATTATGGGCGAGGCCGATCACCTTCGTGGCAACGCCTTGATGCACCTGGGCATGTATGCCGAGGCCGCCGAGGCATACGCCGCTGCCCTCAATGACGGCACCTACGGCAAGCGCGGCGCGCTGCTTACCAACCGCGGCAAGGCACTCGCCGCCGTGGGCGACTACACGACGGCCGCTCAGGCGTTCTCTGCTGCTACGCAGGATGCTTCCTATGCCACGCCGTTCAAGGCCTATCTGGGCCTGGGTAACGCGCTGTTCCAGTCGGGCGACTATGCCAACGCGGGTACTGCCTTCCGTCAGGCTGCCATCGACGGCGCCAATCCGGCTCCTGCCGCCGCACTCGGCGAGCTTGGTCGTTGCTTCATTAAGCTCGGCCGTCCGGCGGATGCCGTGGAGACCTACCGCACGGCTATCGACTTTGCCGGCCCCCGCGACGACACGCGTGCGCTCAACGCCGGCATGGGTCAGGCACTTTCTGCCGCCGGCCGCCCCTCCGACGCACTCGACGCCTTTAACGCCGCTACTGCCGATGGCATCTACCAGCTCACCTCCGAGCAGGCCGATGAGCTTGCCCGCGTGCACGATTCGCTTGCCGCGCTGTCTGCCCAGACGGCTATGGCCACGGCACCGGCGCCCGCGATGGACGCCTCTGCCGTCGATCCGCTCGATCCTACGGGCGCGACCGGTCAGTTTATGCCGGATCCCTCGGACACCGGCTTCTTTACGCTGTCCGAGTCCGAGATGGTCCAGCAGGACCGTCAGGATCGTAAGCAGGCCAAGGTCCGTCGTCGCCATCGCCACACGGGTCTCAAAGTCTTCATCGTGCTGCTTCTGCTCATTTTGATTGCTGCGGGCGGTCTGGGCTTTGCCTACACGCGCGGCTTTGGCTTCCCCTCGCAGGAGTCGGTTATCACCGATCTGTTCCAGGCTGCCGGCGACGGTGACACCGCAAAGGCCGAGTCTTGCCTGGCATCGAGCCTGTCCGAGGACGCCAAGTCTATGATCATCTCCTCGATTCCGCAGGGTGCCACCGTGTCCGTCGAGGGCATGGATCAGTCCATGACCGAGACGACCGCTAAGGTGAAGGCATCGCTGTCCAAGGGCGGCGAGCAGGAGTACACCGTCAAATTCGTGCGCTCCGACAACCATGTCGGCTGGGCCGTTTCCTCGCTCGATATGGATTTCTCGGCTGCTGACAACCAGTAGTGACCTTATGGGATTTAGCTTTGCCCGGCGCTTCACCGCAAGTGAGGTGCCGGGCTTGCGCTAGTATGATGAGCTAGTAGTTTTCCAGCAATCATCCAACACATCAGGAGTTGCGTTGTTTTCTTTGATGGATATGTTCTTCGGTAGCTATGCGGGCGATCTTGCCATCGACCTCGGCACCGCAAATACGCTTGTCTCCGTGCGCGGCAAGGGCATCGTTATTCGCGAGCCCTCTGTTGTCGCCATCGACAAGAACGACGAGCGCATCCTGGCGGTCGGTATCGAGGCAAAGCGCATGCTCGGCCGTACGCCCGGCAACATCGTGGCCGTTCGTCCCCTGAAGGACGGCGTCATCGCCGACTTCGATGTTACCGAGGCCATGCTCCGCTACTTTATCGACAAGGCGTCCGAGAAGCGCTATCCGTGGACCCCGCGTCCGCGCGTTGTCGTCTGCGTTCCCTCCGGCGTCACGTCGGTCGAGAAGCGTGCTGTCTTTGAGGCCACGATCCAGGCTGGCGCTCGCCAGGCCTACCTGATCGAGGAGCCCATGGCTGCCGCTATCGGCGCCGATCTGCCCGTCGAGGAACCCACCGGCTCCATGGTCATCGACATCGGCGGCGGTACCACCGAGGTCGCTGTTATCGCCATGGGCGGTATCGTCGTCTCGCAGTCCATCCGTATTGCCGGTGACGAGTTCGATCAGGCTATCCTCACGCACGTTCGTGATGCCTACAACCTGGCCATCGGCGAGCGTACGGCAGAGGACATCAAGATCAAGGTCGGCTCCGCCGTGCCGCTCAAGGACGAGCTCGACGTCGAGGTCAACGGCCGCGACGTGATTACCGGTCTGCCCAAGACCGTGCGCATCGAGAGCGAGGAGATTCGTCGCGCGCTCAACAAGCCGCTCGACGAGATGGCCAAGGCCGTCAAGGACGCACTCGACGCTACGCCTCCCGATCTCGCCTCGGACCTTATGTACTACGGCATTTTGCTGACCGGTGGCGGCGCGCTGCTGCGCGGTCTCGACGTGCGCCTGCGCGATGAGACCGGCGTTTCGGTCAACGTCAGCCCCACGGCGCTCGATAACGTTGTTAACGGCTGTGCCCGCGTGCTCGAGGCCAATGCGTTTGATGGCGGCTTCGTCCAGACCAATGCTTAATTTCCAAAAGGTGGATTCCATTTGGCACGATCTTCGGGTTTCTCCACAAATCTGAATACCAAGCGACAATCAACGGGTATGCGCCCGTTGATTGTTTTCAGCCTGATTTCGGTGTTGCTGCTCACGTTTTACATCCGCGAGGGCGAGGCAGGACCGATTCATGCCGTGCGTTCGGGCGTAACGACGATTACCTCGCCGGTGCGCTTTGTGGGCTCGGCTGTGGCGGCTCCTTTCAATGCCATCGGCAACGTGTTCTCTAACCTTACGGCGTCGCAGGACACGCTCGACGAGCTCAAGAAGCAAAACGAGGAACTGACCTCTAAGGTTGCCGAGCTCTCCGAGGCTCAAAAGACCGCCGAGCGTCTGGAGGGGCTGGTCGGCCTGCAGTCTACCTATAACCTCAAATCGACCGCTGCTCGTATTGTCGGTGCCTCCGGCGATGCCTGGACCTCGACCGTCACGATCGACAAGGGCTCTGCCGACGGCCTTACCATCAACATGCCCGTGACGAGCTCTGCCGGTGTTATCGGCCAGATTATCGAGGTATCGGCCAAGACCTCTACCGTGCGCCTGATTGGCGACGAGAACTCGGGTGTGTCCGCCATGGTACAGGACACGCGCGCCCAGGGCATGTTGCAGGGTCAGGCTGACGGCACGCTGCGTCTTGAGTACGTGAGCGTCGACTCCGATGTTAAGGTTGGAGACATCATCGTGACCTCGGGCATCGGTGGCGTGTTCCCCAAGGGTTTACCGCTCGGCACCGTCTCGTCGGTTGAGAAATCGGCAAACGACGTGTACTACACCATTGTGGTGCGCGCCCAGACAACGGCCGAGAACAACGAGGAAGTGCTGGTCATTACCTCGCTGACCGACGAACAGTCGGCCTCGGATGAGGACGTGAGCACGGCAAATAGCACGCCGCAGGGAACGTCGCGCGATGCTGCGACCAAGACGAAGGACGAGAGTTCGGATGACAGTTCCGACACGTCCGAGACAACCGATTCCGGCTCGAGCGAATAGGGGGCATGTCCATGGATCTACACGAGCAGGGGATGAGCTCCCGCACGTTTGTAATCGCCGCCATCGTGTGCGTGCTGCTGCAGGCAGGCCTGGCACCGCAGATCTCCATTGCGGGCGGTCGCGTCAACTTCATGATTATCCTGGTGTGCCTAAGCGTGTTCTCGGGCGACCCGACCCGTGCCGTCGTGTGCGGTTTTTGCAGTGGCTTGTTCTATGACCTGTCCGCTGCCGTGCCGGTGGGCGTTATGTCGCTCCTGCTGACCGTGGGTTCTTTTGTCCTGGTGCACAGCGCCGTCGGTCAGACGGGCGGTACCCCGAGTGCGCGCGGCGTCACTGTGGGCGCCTTCGCGCTCGTCATTAATGTTATCTACAGCATCATCTTGCTGTTTATGGGTTTGGAGACGAGCTTTGTCGTGGCGATCTTCGGCCATGCGCTGCCGTCCTCGATCCTGACGGGTCTGGTTGCCATTCCGTTTTTGATGTCCGGCGTCGTGCCGCAGTCCGGCTATGGATTCTCCGCACGTGGCGGACGCCAGACGGGTATGCGCTTTAAGCCCAAGACCCGCAAGCTCAAATAGGGGAGGCCCGTAGATGTCTTCCCAGTTGACGGTTATTATCGCCGGTATCGTGCTGGTTGTGGCCATCGTGGTCGCGCTGGTCATCATGCGTCGCGGCGATTCCCGTTTTACCTACGATACGCAGCACGGAACGGCCCCGCGCGCCACCGAGGGTGAGGGCAATACCGCGGCGACCGCCTTTAAGGGCCGCTTTTCCATCCTCACCACGGGTGTGGGCGCGATGTTTGCGGCGCTCGCCGTCAAGCTGTGGGGCATGCAGATGGTCTCGTCGGACTATTACGAGAAGCAGGCCAATAGTAATCAGACTCGCACCGTTACCACACCCGCTGTGCGCGGCCGCATCCTCGACCGCAATGGCGTGGCGCTTGTCCAGAACCGTCCTTCACTTGCCGTCGTCGCCTACCGCGACCTTGCCGAGGATGAGGTTCTGGTTCGCCATCTTGCCAACGTGCTTGGAATGCCTTACGTGGCGGTCCTTCGCAATATTCAGGACAATACAGAGGGCGCCCAGAGCCTGCATACCATCGCGACGGACGTCCGTCGCTCCACGGTTGCCTATATTCAGGAACATGCCGGCGAGTTCCCGGGCGTCAAGATTGCCGAGCGTACTGAGCGCCAGTATCCATATGGCGAGACGGCATGCCATATCTTGGGCTATACCGGCACCATTACCTCCGAGCAGCTCGAGGCCCAGAATAAGAAAACCTCTGGCGATGATGATGCTTCTGCTGGAAAGATTACGTACCAGTCGGGCGATATCGTGGGCCAGGCGGGCGTTGAGAGCTACTACGAAAACCTGCTGCAGGGTATTCGTGGCGAGCAGACCGTCAAGGTCGATGCCTCGGGCAATGTGACCGGTCAGGCCGGCGCCGTGCCCGCGAAGGCCGGCTCCGACATTAAGCTCACGCTCGACCTTAAGATCCAACAGGCCTGTGAGACGGCGCTGGCGAGCGCTATCGAGCTTGCCAAGACCACTGGCTACAGCAATGCCGGCAACGGCGCTGTGGTGTGCCTCGATCCCAACAATGGCGAGATTCTGGGCATGGCGAGCCAGCCCAAGTTCGATCCGTCTGTCTTTATCGGCGGCGTCTCAAATGACGTGTGGACCGAGCTCAATGATGACAAGGGTTCGCACCCGCTGCTCAACCGCGCCATCAGCGGACAGTACATGTCGGCTTCGACCATCAAGCCGCTCTCGGCACTGGCCGGTCTTGAGTTTGGAACCTACACGTCGGGGCAGACGACCAACTGCACGGGCTATTGGACGGGTCTGGGCAAGTCGTGGGGCAAGTACTGCTGGCTGCATTCCGGCCACGGCACCATGACGTTGCAGTCGGGTATCGCCAACTCGTGCGACCCCGTCTTCTACGACATGGGCAAGGCGTTCTTTTATGACGAGCAACATCCCGAGGGCCTGCAGGAGGTCTTTCGTCGCTGGGGCCTAGGCAAGACCTGCGGTATCGATCTGCCGAGTGAGGGCGCGGGCCGTATTCCCGATGCCGAGTGGAAAGAGTCGTACTTCACCGACGCCTCTGCCGAGGACCGCAAGTGGAATGCCGGTGATATGACTAACATTGCTATCGGCCAGGGCGACATCCTGGTGACGCCCCTGCAGATGGCGTGCGCCTATATGGGTCTTGCCAACGGCGGCAAACAGTACGTGCCTCACGTGTTTTTGTCCGCCGTGTCGCGCGATGGCGACGGCGATGCCTATAAGTACAACGGCAAGGGCAAGAAGAAGCGCCTGGAGGCCAAGATCAACAGCGATTCGGATTTGGCTCTTGTTCGCAACGGCATGCACGACGTGATTTACACGGCATCGACGTCCCTGGCGGCGCACTTTGGCACCCTGACGCCGCAGGTATACGGCAAGTCGGGCACGGGCGAGAAGAGCGGCGAGGACGAATACGCTTGGTTCTGCGCCTATGCACCGGCCGATGACCCCAAGTATGTCATCGCTACTGTCCTGGAGCAGGGCGGCGGCGGCTCAGATACCGCGATGCATGTCGTGCGCGACGTGCTCGGCGTGATTTATGACGAGCCCGATACCTCTTCGGCCTCGGGCGATTCTTCGGTTCGATAGGAGGTTGCGATGGATTTTTCTCCGGCGGATCTGTTCCGTTCAACCAAGACTGGCTCTCGCAGCAGCCTGGACCGCGTCAACAAGCAACTTTCGGCCTCGCGCGGCACGTTTCGCCAAAAGGTGCATATCGGTGTGCTCGTGGCCACTGTGGCGCTCGTCGCTTACGGTGCCATCATCATCTGGTCGGCTTCTCAGTTTAAGGCCGATGCCTCGTTCTCACGCCATCTGCTGGGAATCGGCATCGGGGCGGTGCTGGCGGTGTTGGTCTGGCGTACCGACTTGCGCGGTATTTCCAATTTCTCGACGGCGTTGCTCGTCATCGACCTGATCGTGATCTTCTCGCCCAAGATTCCGGGCCTGTCCTATACGGGCGGTCTGGGCATGACGGGCTGGATCAAGATTCCCGGTATCGGCTTGACATTCCAGCCGGTTGAGCTTGCCAAGCTCATCACCATCTTCTTTATTGCTACGCTTGGCTCGCAGTATAACGGCCGCATCGATACCGTTCGCGACTACGTCAAGCTCTGCGGCATGCTGTCCATTCCGTTTTTGGCCGTCGTTGCCATGGGCGACCTGGGCTCGGGCCTAGTCGTGCTGGTTTCGGGCGCCATCGTCATTTGTATGAGCGGTGCACGCCGCGAATGGGTGCTGTCGACCCTGGCCCTGCTCGTGGGCCTGGTGGCTCTCGTCCTGGCGCTCGATTCGGTCTTTGATTCGTTGCTCGGCCACGATGTGCTCATCAAGCAGTATCAGATGAACCGTCTGACGGTCTTTATCGACCCCGATAATGCCGATTCGGACGATGCCTACAACCTGCAGCAGTCGCTTATCGCCGTTGGCTCGGGCGGCTTCTTTGGTAAGGGCTTGGGCCATGCGACGCAGTCGGCCGGCGGCTTTCTGCCTGAGTTCCACACCGACTTCGTCTTCGCCTTCCTGTCCGAGACCTTTGGCTTTTGCGGTTCCTTTTTGCTCCTGTGCCTCTACGTGCTGCTGATCTTTTCGACGATTCGCGTGGCCTTTAAGTGTGAGTCACTGTTTTTGCGTCTTTCGTGTGTGGGCATCGTTGGCATGTGGGCGTTCCAGACCTTCGAAAATATCGGCATGTGCATCGGCATGATGCCGATTACCGGTATTCCGCTCCCATTTATTAGCTTCGGTTCGTCTTCGATGATGATTCAGCTGCTGACGGTGGGTATCGTACAATCCATATGGCGGCATCGTTCGGGCGCCGCGTAACCGCTGGAGGGGTTTGCCATGAAAATTCCCGTAGATAAGCTGACCCGCGTTTTTAAGATGGGTGCGTCCGTTAAGAAGGAATCCGATACGCCGGTGCGCGTCTCGGTCTATCTGGATTCGTCCGCCTCGCGCTTTCTGGCCGAGACGGTGCGTGATGCCTTTGTGCCGCAGACGACCTCGGGCATTGTGCGCGTCGAGCGTCTGGGGGAGGAGCGAATTGCTCCAAAGACCGATACCGATGTGGTGTTGGTGCTCTCGTGTGGTTCCGACCGCTTGGAGAGTGCCGTGCAGGAGCTCGTGATCGCCGGCGCGCCCGTGTGCGTGCTCGCCGAGTCTGCTGTGGAGGTGCCGTTTATCGAGGAGTCCACGCCCATGCTCGGCGTGGTAGCGGCAACCGATAAGACGTATCTGCTCGAGACGCTTGCCCGCTGGATTCTCGATCGCACCGACAAGGAAACGGCTTTTGCGGCGAACTTTGCCTTCATGCGCATCGCAGCGGCCAATCGTATCATCACCTCGTGCGCACTCACCAATATGGCGACCGGTGCGCTGGTGTTTTTGCCGGGCGCTGATTATCCCGTTATGGCGCTGGCGCAGGTGGGCATGCTCTTTGAGCTCGCTGCCGTCTTTGGACGCGGCATTAAGCCTGAGCGCGGCTACGAGGTCGCGGGCGTGCTTGCCGGCGGTCTTGTGATCCGCGCGGTCACCCGCGCGCTCGTCAAGCAGACGCCGCATATTGGGTTTGCCGTCAAGGCGCTCACTGCTGCCGCGGGCACCTACGGCATGGGCCGTGCGCTCGTTTCGCTCTACGAGCACGATGTCGACTACAGCCGTGCCAACGAGGTGGTCACTGCCACGTTCTCCCGCGTTCGCGATCTGGTGACCACGGTCGCGGGCGCTACCCGTCCCATGGCGTCCTATCAGGACGCATCAGATCTCGCTGCTTAGGGGTTTTCCGTTGCGCGTTGCATACCAAGACTGTTTTCATTTAATTGAGCCGTTGCTCGCCAAGGTCGAGAAGCCGAGTCGCTATATCGATCACGAATGGGGCACGCTTTCCAAGGCCGATGCCGACTACCGTTGCTGCCTGATCTACCCGGATGTGTACGAGGTCGGTCTGCCCAACCAGGGCATCGCCATCCTCTACAACATCCTTAACCAGGCCGAGGGCATCTCCTGCGAGCGTGGCTATGTGCCGTGGCCCGATATGGGTGACGCCATGCGCGAGGCGGGCATTCCGCTGCTGTCGCTCGAGGGTGCAGCGCCGGTCGCTTCGTTTGATATCGTCGGCCTGCATGTGCCGCACGAGATGGCGGTGACGAACTTCCTCGAGGCACTCGACCTCGCTGGCATTCCGCTGTTAGCGGCCGACCGAGGCGAAGACGACCCCATCATCATCGCCGGCGGCCCCTCGGTATACAACCCCGAGCCGTACGCGGCCTTCTTCGATGCCATCCTCATCGGCGAGGGCGAGGAATCGCTGCTCGAGACCTGCCAGCTGCATCGCCGCCTGCGTGACGAAGGAGTCCCGCGCGCGCAGATTGTCGAGCAGCTTGCGTCCATTGCCGGCAACTACGTGCCGTCGCTCTATGAGGTTCGTCACGACGAGCCCTGCTCGCCGCATGGCTACACCGTGCCGCGTGAGGGCAAGGATGCGCCGACCGTGGTCTACAAGCGCGTCGTCGAGGATTTCGGCGCCACGAATCCGCTGTCGCAGTCGTGCGTGCCCTATGCGCAGCTGGTTCACGACCGCCTGTCTATCGAGATCCTGCGCGGCTGCGCCCGCGGCTGTCGTTTTTGCCAGGCCGGCATGACGTATCGCCCGGTGCGCGAGCGCTCGGCCGACCAGATCGTCTCGTCGGTGATTCAGGGTCTGGAAAAGACCGGCTATGACGAGGTGTCTCTGACCTCGCTCTCCACGACCGACCACTCCTGCATTCGCGACGTGCTCGGCAGGCTCAACCGTCGCCTGGAGGATACGGGTATTCGCGTGTCTATTCCGTCGCAGCGCTTGGATTCGTTTGGCGTGGATATGGCCGAGTCGGTCGCCGGCGAAAAGAAGGGCGGCCTGACGTTCGCGCCCGAGGCCGGCAGCCAGCGCATGCGCGACATCATTAACAAGAACGTGACCGAGGAGGATCTGGACCGTGCGGCCAAGGCGGCCTTCGAGGCCGGCTGGAACCGCATGAAGCTCTACTTTATGATGGGCCTTCCCGGCGAGCGCGACGAGGATATCGTGGCCATCGCCAATCTGGCCGATCACGTACTGGAGCTCGGTCGTTCCGTGGTGCCCAAGGCTCGTCGCGGCTCGATCTCGGTGTCCATCTCGGTTTCGGTCTTTATCCCCAAGGCTGCCACGCCGTTCCAGTGGTGCCCGCAGCTCGACTACGACGACGTCAAGCGTCGCCAGAAGCTGCTTATCACGAGCGTTCGCAACCGTGCCGTCCGCGTGCATTACCACGATGCCGAGACCTCGCTCATCGAGGCCGCGCTGTCCCGCGCCGGTCGTGACATGACGCCCGTCATCATCGATGCTTGGCGCTCTGGCTCTCGCTTTGACGCCTGGGTAGAGCATTTCTCGCTCGATAACTGGAAGGAAGCTGCTGCCAAAAACGGCATCGATCTTAATGAGCTCGTGCACCTGCCCTACGAGTTGGACTGGCGCCTGCCGTGGGAGCACGTGAGCCCCGGCTGCACGCGCGGCTTCCTCGAGCGCGAGTACCGTCGCTCGCTCGAGGGCGTCACGACTCCCGACTGCACCCGCACGTCGTGCACCGGCTGCGGGATCTGCCCCACGCTCCACGCCAAGAATGTATTGATGGGTGATCGCGCATGAGTGAGCGCCTGACCGACAACCCCTCGCTCTTTAGGCTTCGTGTTCGCTATGGCAAGCGCGATCGCCTTAAGTACCTCGGCCATCTCGAAGTAATCCATACCATTGAGCGCATCGTGCGCCGTGCGGGGCTTCCCTATGCCGTCACGCAGGGCTTTTCTCCGCACATGCGCGTGGGCTTCTCTTCGGCGCTACCGGTGGGTACGTCGTCGACCTGCGAGTGGTATGACCTGTTTATGACCGAGTTCGTGGCGCTCGACGAGGCGTTTGGGCGCCTGGCTGCGGCGTCTCCGGCCGATCTGGCGCCCATCGAGGCGGCGTACATCGACGTGCGCACGCCGGCGTTGACGGCGCAGCTCACGCGCCTGTCGTATCGCATCGACCTGCATCTGGACCCCGAGGCGCCCGTAAGCGCCGACGAGGTGCGTCGTGCGATCGACACGCTGCGCGCGGACCATGGCATCGACTACGCGCGCGGAAAAAAGAGCAAGCGCTTGGATTTGGATCACACGCTCGTTGGCTATGAGCTCACGGCGGGGGAGCGCCCGGACCATTTGGTGCTCATGCTCGACACCCATGCCGACAACGAGGGCTCCATGCGTCCGGAAATTTTGCTTTCCGCTGCTGATGTTTTGTTGCAGGGCTTGACCCCGGGCGTGGATGCACCTATTGTTTCCACCGGTATGCAAGACCTCGTGACCATCTGCTCCTACGATGTCGAGCGTCAGAATCAAGCATGCGAGGACGACGAGGGCCGACTCGTCAGCCCCATACCTGTGCGAACTTGTGGATTTGCTCCACATACTCGTTGACGGGGGTATTTTCGCCTGCTACTATATTCGGCTGTTGCACTAACTGATGCATGAAGGGCAAGTAAACATGTACGCAATCGTTAACACGGGCGGCAAGCAGTACAAGGTCGCCACCGACGATGTCATCACCGTCGAGAAGATCGAGGGCAATGAGGGCGACAAGGTCACCCTGCCGGTTATCTTCCTCAACGATGGTAAGAAGATCGTCACCGATCCCGACAAGCTGGCCAAGGCCAAGGTTACCGCTCAGATCGTTGAGCAGTTCAAGGGCGAGAAGCAGCTGGTCTTCAAGTTCCACAAGCGCAAGCGCTATCGTCGTCTGAAGGGTCACCGTCAGCAGCTCACCAAGCTGAAGATCGTGAAGGTTCAGGCTACCTCCCGCGCCAAGAAGGCTGTCAAGGCAGAGGCTGAGGCTGTTGCCGAGGCTCCCGTCGCCGAGTAGATTACACTCGTAACGAAAGAGTAGGTATACACAATGGCACACAAAAAAGGACTCGGTTCCTCCCGTAATGGCCGTGACTCCCGCGGTCAGCGCCTTGGCACGAAGCGCTATGCCGGCCAGACGGTAACCACGGGCACGATTCTCGTCCGTCAGCACGGCACGCACATCCACCCGGGTGAGAACGTTGGCCGTGGTAAGGACGATACGCTGTTCGCGCTGGTCGACGGTACCGTTGAGTTCCACAAGGGTATCAAGCACAGGGTCAGCGTACGCCCGCTCGCGAACGCGTAATTCACCCTTCATAGAGCACATATGTGGGAGGCACTTGAGTTTTAGGATTCAAGGGTCTCCCTCTTTTTGTAGGAGGCGATTCTGTTGTCACAGTTCACCGATATCAGCCGCATTAACGTGTGCGGCGGCGACGGCGGAGCCGGATGCATGTCGTTTAGGCGCGAGGCATTTGTCCCCAAGGGCGGCCCCGATGGCGGCGACGGCGGTCGTGGCGGCAATGTCGTCATCCAGGCCGATGCTCAGCTGTCTTCGCTGATCGATTACCGCTTTAAGCATCACTTCCGCGCCGAGCGCGGCACGCACGGGCAGGGTGCCCGTCGTAACGGTAAAAGCGGCGAGGACCTGATCCTGAAGGTTCCCATGGGTACCGTGGTACGCGAGCTCGACCCCGAGACGCAGACCCCGATGTTCGAGATTGCCGACCTCGTGCACGATGGCGAGCGCGTTGTCGTGGCGCCTGGCGGTGCCGGTGGCCTGGGCAACACGCACTTTGTGACGTCGGTGCGCCGCGCGCCCGCGTTTGCTCAGCTGGGCGAACCGGCCGAGGAGCACTGGATTGAGCTCGAGATGAAGCTTATGGCCGATGCCGCGCTCGTGGGCTTCCCCTCGGTGGGCAAGTCCTCACTCATCGCGCGCATGAGTGCCGCCCGTCCCAAGATTGCCGACTACCCGTTTACCACGCTCGTGCCGAACCTCGGCATGGTGCGTGCCGGCGAATATTCTTACGTCGTTGCCGACGTCCCCGGTCTCATCGAGGGCGCGAGCGAGGGCCGTGGCCTGGGTCACCAGTTCCTGCGCCACATTGAGCGTACGGCCCTGATCATGCATGTCGTCGACATGACGGGCGGTTTTGAGGATCGCGATCCGGTTGAGGACTATCGCATCATCAACCGCGAGCTCGAGCAGTATGGCGCCGAGCTTTCGGAGCGTCCGCAGATCGTCGTTGCCAACAAGTGCGACGCGCCGGGTACGGCCGACAAGATTGCCGACCTTAAGCGTGCGGCGCTCGACGATGGCCATATGTTCTTTGCCGTGTCTGCCGTGACGGGCGCCGGTCTCAATACGTTGATGCTTGCCGTAGGTGAGCAGGTGGCCAAGCTCCGCGCCGAGCTGGCGGTCTCCGATGAGCCGGTCGACCTGCGTGACGATGAATGGGAGCGCCGTCGCCTGCAGCGAGAGAAGCGTTTCCGCATTGTCCAGGAAGAGCCCGGTGCCTTCCGCGTGGTCGGTCGCGCGATTGAGCGCATGGTCATTCAGACCGACTGGGAAAATGAGGAAGCCGTCATTTACCTGCAGCATAAGTTTGCGCGTATGGGTGTTGACGATGCGCTCGAGAAGGCCGGTTGCCGTGCGGGCGACGAGGTCCGCATTTGCCAGCGCGCCTTTGACTTTGAGGGCGCCGAGGACTTCTCGGAGTACGAGGAGCTCGAGGATGCTGGCGAGGACGTTGCCGTTGAAGCCATTGACGTGGCCGATGCTGCGGATGAGGGCGTCGAGGTTGTCGATGCGGCGGATGCCGCGGACGATGCCGAGACCTCGGAGGGCGAGTAAGCCATGTCGCTGCGCGGTGGAATCGGTTTGCCTGAGCTGCCCATAAAAGAGGGCAAAGAGTTTCGGCTTGGCATTATGGGCGGCACATTCGACCCGATTCATTACGGTCACCTGGTGACTGCCGAGCAGGCGCGCGAGTCGCTCGACTTGGACGCTGTGCTCTTTATGCCGGCGGGTTCTCCCGCCTTTAAGCTTGACAAGCCGGTGACGCCTGCCGAGGACCGTTACGCCATGACGGTCCTCGCCACTGCCGCGAACCCGGCCTTTTTGGCGAGTCGGTTCGAGATCGACCGTCCGGGCGTAACCTATACGGCCGATACGCTTCATGCCCTTCGCGACTTTTACCCGTCGCAGGTAAAGCTCTACTTTATTACGGGCGCCGATGCGATTATCGATATTGTGACCTGGCACAATGCTGATGAGATTGCCGAACTGGCAACCTTTATTGCTGCTACACGTCCCGGTTTTGACATCGATACGGCCCGGGCGCGGATTAAGGAATCGGGGTTGCCATTCGACGTGCGCTATATTCAGATTCCGGCGCTGGCGATTAGCTCGACCAACATTCGCAAGCTGGTTGCCCGCGGCATGAGCGTGCGCTATCTTACGAGCGAGTCCGTGCTCGGCTATATCCGTAAACGCGGCCTGTATGCCGATCTTGGGCAAGACGATTTTGATTGATGGGGGAGAACGTTGTCGGTAGAGGATCAGTTTGAGGGCGATGAGCGCGCGCTGCTCAAGCGCATTCAAGAGCTGCTCGATGTTCGCATGAAGGATAAGCGCAAGCGCTATGTGCATTCGCTGGGTGTTGCCGAGACTGCGCTGCACCTAGCCGAGGTATACGGTGTCGACCGCTTTGATGCCGCTGCCGCTGGCCTGATCCATGACTGGGACAAAGTGCTCTCCGACGACGAGCTGGTCACGCGCGCTCTGCATTACGGCATTAAGATTGCCGGCTCTCCGTCTGCCGCGACGCCGCTTTTACACGGCCCAGTTGCCGCCTATGAGCTTCCGCAGCTTTTTCCCGAGCTGTCGCCGGCCGTTTTCCAGGCTGTCGACCGTCACACCGTGGGTGCCTGCGACATGACGCCGCTCGATATGGTGGTCTTTGTGGCCGATGCCATCGAGCCCAACCGCCACGGCGACTATGCCCATGCCCTGCGCGAGATGGTGGGGGAGTCGACGCTCGACGAGTTGTTCTTCTCCTGTTTTGCGCAGGGTCTGGTCTATGTGATCCAGTCCGGGCGCTATCTTTATCCCACGGCTATTACGATTTACAACCATTACGCCCAGCTGCGCTAGCTCGGGCTGTCTAGAAAGAGGTATTCCATGGCCGACGAGACCATGACCGACGAGCAGATTCTTGAACGCGTGGAGCACAAGAGCTTCGCCGCCACGTCCGACCGCACTGCCGCCTCGCTGTCCGCGAGCGGTGTCGCCGCCGAGGATGTCGCCCGCGCCGCCGCGCAGGCCGCCTACGACAAGAAGGGCGAGGACGTTCAGGTGCTCGACCTGACCGAGCTTTCCGATGTGTGCGACTACTTTGTGCTTGCCACCGGTGCCAACAACCGCCAGGTCGATTCAATTGTCGACGAGATCGAGGAGAAGGTCGCCGAGGCTTGCGGCGAGCATCCGTTTTCCATCGAGGGCCGCGAGCAGAAGACCTGGATGCTCATGGACTACGGTTCGGTTGTCGTCCATGTCTTCACTCCCGAAGCCCGCGACTTCTACCGCCTCGAGAAACTCTGGGGAGACGCCCCCCAGCTTCCCCTCGACCTCCTCTAGTAGCTCATTTGAGACGGGGTTTAGCTACCCTCACGCATATCGCCGGGCAGTTGCGGTTTTCCGCACCTGTCCGGCTTTCTTTATGCCCAAAGTAGCTAATTTGGGACGGGGCTTTTTTAGCTACTACCTACCGTTCGCCGATAGAAGCGAGTTGCGGTTCATTGCGTGAAATTTAGCTTTCCGACTCGGGTAACGTATTTGTTATCTGTAGAGGAGGAGATGCGTATGACTCGGACCGCGCGGGAAATCTCTGTTTACGGCTATTACCATGTCGTTCAAAAGGGCTGTGGTGGTCAGCTGATATTTGAGGATGCTGACGATCGACTCTATCTGATTCGACTGATAGCTTCGAAATGCCAGAAGTTCAAAGTGAATGTCATCGCATGGTGCCTTATGGATAATCACATTCACTTGTTGCTAGATGACGGGCATGCTCACCTGAGCGATTGCATGCATTCGATTACGACGGCGTATGCCATGTATTTCAATTCTAAGACAGGCAGGAGAGGTCCTGTTTTCCAGGATCGATTTAAGAGTGTGCCGATTCTCGATGATGATCAGCTGCTCAACTGCGTTCGTTACATTCACGATAACCCTGCGAAAGTCAGAATTGGCACTGCTTCGCTCTATCGCTGGAGCAGCTTTAGCGAGTATATGGGCTATCCGGGAATTTGTAAGACTGATTGCGTGCTCGGGTTGCTCGGGAATTCCCAGAGATTTTTTGCATTTAGCACCTCGGGCGAGCCCAATGGCTATTGCTTCCGTTATGGCGCTCATGTGAGTGATACTGACGCGCTTGAGTTTGCGCAGGCGTTGCTCAAACCATACGAGCCTCACCATCTCAACGCTCTGCCCAAGGGCGTGCGTGATGACTGTATCCGTAAGCTCAAAAGCGAGGGCTTTTCGATCAAGCAGATCGTGCGCCTCACGGGTATCGGCCATTGCACGATTCAAAAAGTTAAAGTTGAAAAGTAGCTCATTTTAGGCGGGATAATTTTGCTGCGGCCGCCAAACCGGACATCCGGGGTAGTCAATTTGGGACGGGGCTATTTTAGCTACCCTTTGGCTGACGGTGAATGAATTAGGTCGAATGAATCTCAACCGATATATAGGGGTAGCTAAAATAGCCCCGTCCCAAATTGACTACCAATGCCGTGTCGGACGGAAGGCAGCAACCCCCCGTCCAAAAAAGACTAGTTATTGAAGCGGGATTGGCGGCCGAAGGATAGGGCGGTGTCGCCGAACTTGTCTCGGACGGCGTCGATAGCTACCGAGAGGTCGCGACGGTCGCTCGATTGGGCTCCGCGGTCGTCGACTTCGCAGAACAGGTCAGTCTGGATGCCGCCCTGATGGTCGAAGTCGCTCATGCCGATGCCTGCTAAGCGCACGTGCATTCCTTCCTGCCAGATGTTGTCGAGCAGTTCGAGTGCAACCGCCACGAAGATGTTCTCATCGTCGGTCGGATGAGGCAGCCGGCGCTGTGCCGTACGCCCGCTGCCATACGAATACTTAAGCTTGAGCGTTACCGTGGCACCCGTCAGACCTTGACGGCGCAGGCGGCGTCCTACTGACTCGCCCAACAGCGCAATCGCCGCCTTAATATCCCCACGCTCAGTCAAATCTTTCGCAAAGGTGCGTTCATTGCTGACCGACTTGACCTCGCGCTCTTCATCGAGACTCGTGACTTCGGAGATTTCGAGTCCTAGCGCACGCTGGCGCATACGTTCGCCGTTGACGCCAAAAATAGAGGCCAAGGTGGATTCCGGTGCACGTGATAGCTCTCCGAGGGTGTAGATGCGCATGCGGCGCAGTCGCTCCTCGGCCGAGCGACCGATGCCGCTCATGGCAGATACCGGCAGCGCGGCCAAAAAGCGCTGCTCGGTTCCGGGGCGCACGATGGTCAGCCCAAACGGCTTATCCCGCTCGCTTGCGATCTTTGCGACCGTCTTGTTGCAGCCCACGCCGATGGAGCACGTTACTCCCAGCGCTGCCACGCGGTCGCTTATACGCCGCGCAACTAGCAGCGGGTCTTCGGGCGCAAAGCGGCCCGGTGTGATATCGATAAAGGCTTCGTCGATGGATACGCGCTCCACGCGCGGCGTCTCCTCTGCAAGAATCGCCATGACCTGCGCGCTGACCTCACGATAGCGATCAAAATGCCCATGCGTCCAAATGGCCTGCGGGCACAGGCGCCGTGCCTCGGCCGAGGGCATGGCAGAGTGCACGCCAAAGCGACGCGCCTCATACGAACACGTGGACACGACGCCACGCGAATCGGCGTCTCCGCCCACGATGAGCGGCTTGCCGCGCCACTCGGGATGATCGAGCATCTCCATGCTCGCAAAAAACGCATCGAGGTCCATCAGACCCACCGCCGGGCCCGTCCAGGGAGGCGGTGTGACGCCCATGGCATCCTCATAACCGTATGTATGTTCGCGTCTTTCCATGTCATGAGTATACCGCGCAGCTCATGTGGGGTGCGTGTATGTGCTTGCAAATCCCGAATTCTTGTCTAAGATATGGATTTGCCCTCGACTACACCGAAGAAGTTGGTCTCACGGACTTCACCTGCCCGCGTCGATGGCGTATTATGTTCAACTGTTTGTTTGTAGTTGCAGCCTAAAGCTGCTTGGTTGGAGGAGTTTCCTTTGGCAGTCAAGATTCGCCTTGCTCGTCACGGCGCTAAGAAGCGTCCGTACTACCGTGTCGTCGTCGCCGATTCCCGCGCCCCGCGTGACGGTCGTATCATCGAGGAGGTTGGCCGCTACAACCCGATGACCGCCCCCAAGACCATCAACCTCGACCTCGAGAAGATCGCCGACTGGCAGTCCAAGGGCGCTCAGCTCACCGACGCTGTCGCCGCTCTGGTCAAGGCCGCCAACGAGGGCGAGAAGACCGAGACCGTCGTCAAGAAGTCCAAGAAGCAGCTCGCCAAAGAGGCCGAGGCCGCTAAGGCTGCCGCTGAGGCCGCTGAGGGCGCCGAGGAGTAAATCGTGCCTGAGGTTGACGCTGCACAGCTCGAGGGTGAGGCAATGCTCTCAGATCGCATCGCCGATCTCGTCGAATATCTCGTTGTTCAGATCGTCGACGACCCGGATTCCGTGAGCCTTGAGGTCATCGATGGTGACGACGCCTCCACGATTGAGGTTTCGGTCGCTGAGGATGACGTCGCTAAGGTCATCGGCCGTCGTGGCCGTACCATCAAGGCCATTCGCACGCTCGCCCGTGCACTGGCCGCTCGCCTCGACACTGCTGTCGAGGTAGAGGTTCTGGGCTAGGACCTTGAGGTCCCAGTACAAAAACATCGCCCGTGTGGTCAAGCCGCACGGAAGGAAGGGGGAGGTCCTCGCGCAGCCGCTGCGGGGGCTTCCTTCTGTATTAGAGCCGGGTATGCGCGTCGCCCTGACGCCGCCGGCGCTCAAGCGCGACCGCTTTTGCACGGTCGTGTCCGTCACCGATACGGGCGATGGCGATCTGGTCTCGTTTGAGGGCATTGACGACTTGACAGCCGCCGAGGGCATCACGGGATGCTACGTGCTGGCAAATCGTGACGACTTCGAGCTCGATTCGCTCGACGCTGCCTATACCGACCTGATGGGTCGCGAGGTGGTCGACGAGCGCTTCGGTTCGCTCGGCACGATCGTCGAGATTATGTCGACGCCCGCTAACGATGTTTGGGTTGTCGAGGGCGATCGGTACGGCGAGGTACTGATTCCCGTGATCGAGCAGGTTGTGCTCGATCTTCCCGATGCAGGAACAATTTCCGTCCACGTGATGGACGGCCTGATCGATGTGGACAAGTAGGGAGGACAACATGCTGATTGAGACCCTTTCGGTCTTTCCCGAGATGTTTGAGCCCGTCATGTCCACGTCGATTTTGGGCCGCGCCCGCAAGGCCGGCCTTTTTGATTTTAAGGCGTATAACCTGCGCGACTGGACGCACGACCGCCATCGCACCGTCGATGACGAGCCGTACGGCGGCGGGCAGGGCATGCTCATGAAGGTCGAGCCCATCGCCGAGGCCATCGAGGACATTAGCTCCGAGGGTCCCAAGCCCACTGTGGTGTTCTTTACCCCCTGTGGCGAGCCTTTTACGCAGCATGTGGCCGAGCGCCTGCTCAAAAGTGAGCGCCTGCTGTTTGTATGCAGCCGTTACGAGGGCGTCGACGAGCGCGCGTATGCGTATGCCGACGAGCGTCTGTCGATTGGTGACTATGTGCTTACGGGTGGCGAGCTACCCGCCATGGTCGTTGCCGATGCCGTCGTACGCCTCATCCCCGGCGCCCTGGGCGACGAGATGAGCAACGTGGACGAGTCGTTCTCGACCGCCGAGGACGGAGGCCTGCTCGAGTACGCGCAGTACACCCGTCCCGCCGAGTTCAACGGCGAGGGCGTGCCTCCTGTGCTCGTGAGTGGCGATCACGCAAAAGTTGACGCTTGGCGCCGCAAGAACGCCATCGAGCGCACCTGCCGCTGGCGTCCCGACCTGATCGAGACTGCGCGGCTCACGCCCGAGGAGCGCGCTTACGCGCAGGAGATCCTTGACGCTTCGTATTCGCAGAGCGAGGAGTGAGTATGGTTCCTACGCAACATTCCGCGTTGAGGGGCGCTTTTGAGTGGATCGCGGTCATCGCGATCGCGCTTGTGGCCACCTTCCTGATCCGCACCTTTGTGGTCGAGCCCTTTGTGGTGCCCACCGGCTCTATGGAGGACACAATCGAGATTGGTGACCAGATCCTGGCGCAAAAGGTGAGCCTCGAGCTCGGTCAGCCCGTCAAGCAGGGCGATATCGTGGTGTTTCACAACCCCGATGGCACCTCCGAGCATGATGTTCTTGTCAAGCGCGTTATTGCCACGGCCGGCCAGACGGTCGACCTGCAGGACGGCAAGGTGGTCGTTGACGGCCAAGCGCTCGACGAGGACTATACGGCGGGCATGAGCTGGCCGCTTTCGGTCCAAGCGCCCGGCGCCCAGGTGAGCTATCCCTACACCGTCCCCGACGGGTGTGTGTGGGTGATGGGCGACAACCGAGAGAACTCAGCCGACTCCCGCTATTTTGGGCCGGTCGACCGCTCCGATTTAATGGCCGTGGCACTCGTTCGCTACTGGCCGCTCAACCGCATCGGCGCTATCGACTAAAAACCGCTATAGTACAGTACCTAACCGTGTAATCGTTTCGACGAGGGGATATTAGAGGCATGAACGCTTCATCGCTTTCCTTCCAAGACATCATCCTGCGCCTCCAGCAGTACTGGGGCGAGCAGGGCTTCGTCATTATGCAGCCCTATGACTCCGAGGTCGGTGCCGGCACCTTCCACACCGCGACCACGCTGCGCTCGCTCGGTCCCGCCGAGTGGCGCACCTGCTATGCGCAGCCCTGCCGCCGTCCCGCCGACGGCCGCTACGGCGAGAACCCCAACCGCATGCAGCACTACTATCAGTTCCAGGTGCTCATCAAGCCCTCGCCGGTCAACGCCCAGGAGCTTTACCTGGGGTCTCTTGCCGCTATTGGCCTGGACCCCAACGACCATGACGTCCGCTTTGTCGAGGACGACTGGGAGAGTCCGACGCTCGGCGCCTGGGGCCTTGGCTGGGAGGTCTGGCTCAACGGCATGGAGGTCACGCAGTTTACGTACTTCCAGCAGGTGGGCGGCATCGAGGTCGACCCCGTGCCTGTCGAGATCACCTATGGCCTGGAGCGTATAGCCATGTATGCGCAGGGCGTCAACTCCGTCTACGACCTGGTGTGGAGCTACCTGCCCGACGGCACGCCCATGACCTATGGCGACGTGTTCCTCGAGAACGAGCGCGAGTTCAGTGCCTATAACTTTGAGGTCGCCAACGTCGAGATGATGCGTCAGAAGTTTGACGACTACGAGGCCGAGTGCCATTCCTGCCTGGAGCGAAAGCTGCCGCTGCCGGCGTACGACTGTGTCATGAAGTGCAGCCACGCCTTCAACCTGCTCGATGCCCGCGGTGCCCTATCCGCGGTCGAGCGTGCCAACTACATCCTGCGCGTCCGCGCCGTCGCCAAGGCGTGCTGCGAGGCCTACATGGCCGAGGTCGCCGGAGTCAACGAGAATGCCGACCAGGAAGGCGAGGTGGCGTAAGCCATGGCAGACGCTAAGGATTTCCTGTTTGAGATTGGTACGGAGGAAATGCCCTCCGCACCGCTGAACAATGCTGTCAAGCAGCTTGGCACCATGATCGCCAAGGGTCTCGACGAGGCCGGTCTTGCCCACGGCGAGGTCCGCGTGATCTCAAGCCCGCGTCGTCTGGCTGCACTCGTTGCCGACGTCGCCACCGCGACCGATGAGGTTCACGAGGTCAAGCGTGGCCCCGCGGCCAACATTGCCTTCGACGCTGACGGCAACGCCACCAAGGCCGCCCAGGGCTTTGCCCGCAAGTGCGGTGTGGCTGCCGAGGACCTGGTCCGTCGCGAGGACACTGACGGTCGCGAGTATGTGTTCGCCGAGAAGAACATTCCCTCCGCACCGGCTACGCCGATTCTGACCGCTCTGTGCGAGAAGACCATCGCCGGCCTGCAGTGGCCCAACTACCGCAGCCAGCGCTGGGGTCACGAGCATGCGACCTTTGTTCGTCCGGTCCGCTGGATCTGCTGCCTTTTGGGCGAGGATGTTGTGCCCGTGTCGTTTGCCGATGTGACGAGCGGCAACATCACGCGCGGTCATCGCGTACTTGGCCCTGGTGACCATGTGGTTGCCAGCCCCGCCGTCTACGAGCAGGTGCTCGAGGACGCCGGCGTGCTTTCTGCCGAGCGTCGTCGCGAGGCCATCCTCGCCGGTATCGCTGAGGTCGAGGCTGCCCGTCCCGGCTGCCATGTCGATACGCCCAAGAAGGTCTTCGAGGAGGTTATCAACCTCTGCGAGTGGCCGACGGTGCTCGTCGGTACTTTCGATGAGGAGTTCCTCAAGGTCCCGCACGAGATCATCTGCGAGTCCATGCTCACCAACCAGCGCTACTTCCCGATCTATGACGGCGAGGGCAAGCTCACGCGTGAGTTCGTGGTCGTCTCCAACAGCAAGCCCGAGAACGCCGAGCGCGTGATCGACGGCAACGAGCGCGTCGTGCGCGCCCGTCTGGACGACGCAAAGTTCTTCTACGAGGAGGACCTGAAGATCTCCCTCGATGAGTTCCGTGAGCGTCTGGCCAAGGTTGCCTTCCAGGAGAAGCTCGGTAGCGTGCTCGCCAAGTCCGAGCGCATCGAGCAGCTCGCGCTCGCTATCGCCCGCGAGGCTCACCTGGGCGCCCATCTTGCCGCCGACGCTGCTCGCGCCGCGCACCTGTGCAAGGCCGACCTGGTGTCTAACGCCGTCGTCGAGTTCACGAGCCAGCAGGGCGTGATGGGCGGTTACTACGCCACCGCGATGGGGGAGAACGACGAGGTCGCTCATGCTATTCGCGATCACTATCGTCCCCGCTTTGCCGGTGACGAGCTACCCGAGGGCACCGCTGGCTGCATCGTGGCCTGCGCCGACAAGCTCGATACCATCGCCGGTATCTTTGCCATCGGCGAGCCCCCGACCGGCTCCTCCGACCCCTACGCGCTGCGTCGTGCCGCTATCGGCATCATCAACATCCTGCGCGATCGTCTGCCGATTGACCCCACGTCGCTCATCGACTTCGCTCTCGAGCTCTATAGCGAGCAGGGCATTGAGTTCGACGCCGCCGAGGTCGCCCAGCAGGTCCGTGACTTCTTCCACGGCCGTCTGGTGAGCATGGCCCGCGACGAGAAGATTCCGGCCGATACCGTCGCCGCCGTCTCCGCGGTGCACATCATCGCCCCGTCCGTCTTCTTCGCCCGCTGCGCCGCGCTCGATGAGGCCCGCAAGAATGACGCCGAGACCTTCGACAACCTGGCGACCGCCTATGCCCGCGCCTCGCACATCTCCAAGCCCGAGCTGGGTGCGGAGTACGACCGCAGCCTGATGGGCGAGGCCGAACTCGCGCTTGCCGATGCCTCCGAGGCCGCTCAGACCGCTGTCGATGCTGCCCTTGCTGCCGAGGACTACCCGGCCGCATTTGCCGCCCTCGCCGCCCTGCGCGCGCCCATCGATCGCTTCTTCGATGAGGTCATGGTCATGGACAAGGACGAGCAGCTCCGCGATAATCGCCTTAAGCTGCTCAACCGCTTCGAGGCCGTTTTCTCCGGCATCGCCAACATCGGTGAGCTTGCCCGCAAAAAGTAAGCCAGCCTGCGCATAAGCGCAAAAGGAGCCCCGCATGGATTGCCCGGTCACCGCTCGTCCCACCGTTATCGTTATCTCCGACTCGCTCGGTGATACCGCTTGTGAGGTGGTGCTTGCGGCGTCCGGGCAATTTGATGAAGGGGCTTTTCGCGTTTTGCGCCTGCCCAAGGTGGCCTCCGTGGAGCAGGTCAAGTCATTTGTGGGGCCGCGCGTCGATGACGACCATCGTGATATCGCCGTGTTCCACACCATTGTCGACCCGGCCCTTCGTGCTCGTGTGCTCGACTACTTGGGCATGCTGCACATTCGCTCGGTCGACCTGATCGGTCCGACGCTCGCCGTGCTGTCGTCGCTCATCGGTGCGACGCCCAAGGGCATCGCGGGCGTGATTCACAAGACCGATGACCGTTATTTCCATCGTATCGAGGCCATGGAGTATTTCGTTGAGCACGATGACGGGCGCGGTTGTGACGATCTGTCGGGTGCCGATATCGTGCTGCTGGGCGTATCGCGCACCTCCAAGACGCCGCTGTCGATGTATTTGGCCTATCAGGGTTACAAGGTTGCCAATGTTCCTTTGGCCCATGGCATGGAGCCGCCGAAGTCGATTTACGAGGTCGACCCGATGCGGTTGTTTGGCCTGATTTCGACCGTCGATGTGATTTCCGAAATTCGCGATAGCCGGTTGGGCGATGACTACGCTCGTGCCGTCGCCGGCTCCTATGCCGAGCCCGAGAGTGTGCGCAGCGAGCTTGAGGAAGCTCGTGCCCTCATGAAGCGCCTAGGCTGCTTTGTGGTGCGTACCGACGACAAGGCCATCGAGGAAAGCGCTGCCGAGATCATTAGTCACTTGGAGGAAATCCGGGAAGCCCGTGCCCGCCGTGCCGCCCGCCGAGCCCAACAAAAGTAGCTAATTTGGGACGGGGCTTTTTTAGCTACCCCGGCTGAGGTCGCGATCTTTTTGGTCGATTGCCTGCGGGGGCAGCTAAAAAAGCCCCGTCCCAAATTAGCTACTTATGGTAAAGCGATTTAGCAAGAAACTTGCATCTGACCTGCATTTTTCTTGCATTGGTATCTTCATAAGGTAACCACCTTTACCTACCGTTTACCGCCACATTTACCACGTTTACCAAACCCCGCGCCCTCTACGCAAGCCCGCTCAATGCCCGCCGTATAGTACCCTCACGGCCCGCATCCGGCGGGTCGATTCGTCACCACGGTCGTGCGCGAGAGCGCATGGAAGGGGAAGTATCGTGAGCGATTGCAAGAGGGTTTACCGTTTTGGAACCGACGCCCAGGGCACCTGTGTCACCGAGGGCGACAAGTCCATGAACTTCGTGCTTGGCGGCAAGGGCGCAAACCTTGCCGAGATGAGCCGCATCGGCCTGCCGGTTCCCGGTGGGTTTACCATTACCTGCCAGACTTGTGTCGAGTACTCCGGTGCCGGCAACGTCTGGCCCGAAGGCGCACTCGATGAGATCGTTGCCGCCGAGGCGGACCTCGAGGCCCGCTGCGGCAAGAAGCTCGGTGACGCCTCCGATCCGCTGCTCGTGTCGGTTCGCTCGGGCGCTCCGTTTTCCATGCCCGGCATGATGGACACGGTCCTCAACTTGGGCCTCAACGACGACTCCGTTCAGGGTCTCATCGCCCAGACGCAAAATTCGCGTTTTGCCTGGGATAGCTACCGCCGCTTTATCCAGATGTTCTCCAACGTCGTCATGGGTGTTGACGCCGACCTGTTCGAGAACGCCCTGACCCAGGCCCGCCTGGTCGCCGGTGTTCGCGTCGATTCCGAGCTTTCGGCCGAGGATCTGCAGGAGCTCGTCGAGGCCTTCAAGGGGATCTTCTCCGAGAACGTCGAGGCCGCCCTGTACCCCGAGCTCGAGGTTGTCGATGGCAAGCCCGTTTTCCCGCACGATCCGGAGCTTCAGCTGCGTCTTGCCATCCAGGCCGTCTTTGGCAGCTGGATGAACGAGCGCGCCTGCATCTACCGCAAACAGCACGGCATCTCCGACGAGCTCGGTACTGCCGTCAACGTCCAAGCCATGGCCTTTGGCAACAAGGGTGAGACCTCCGCGACCGGCGTCGCCTTTACGCGCAACCCGGCCGACGGCACCAAGGAGTTCTACGGTGACTTTTTGGTTAACGCCCAGGGCGAGGACGTTGTCGCCGGCATCCGCAACACCGAGCCCATCGCCGACCTCAAGGCCACCCCGGGCCTCGAGTCTGCGGGTGAGGAGCTCGAGCGCGTGTTCCTGACGCTCGAGGATCATTACCGCGATATGTGCGATATCGAGTTCACCATCGAGCAGGGCAAGCTCTGGATGCTCCAGACCCGCGTGGGCAAGCGCACTGCTACCGCCGCCCTGCGCATCGCCATCGAAATGGTCGAGGAGGGCCTGATCAACCGCGAGGAGGCCGTGAGCCGCATCGATCCCGCGCAACTCGACCAGCTCCTGCACCCGCAGTTTGACGCCTCCAAGAAGTACGAGGCGCTGGCCAGCGGTCTTAACGCCAGCCCCGGTGCCGCCGTGGGCGAGGTCGTGTTTTCGAGCGATGACGCCGTCGCGCGCGCCAACGAGGGCCGCAAGGTCATTCTGGTTCGTTGGGAGACCAACCCCGACGACCTGAAGGGCATGGTTGCCGCTGAGGGCATCCTGACCAGCCATGGTGGCAAGACGAGCCATGCCGCCGTTATCGCCCGCGGCATGGGTACGCCCTGCGTCTGCGGCGTCGAGCGCTTCCATATCGATGCCGCCGAGAAGGTCGTGCGCATCGAGGGCAGCGACCGCGTGCTGCACGAGGGCGATGTTATCTCCATCGACGGCACCCAGGGTATCGTCGTCGACGGCGCCGTTGACCTGGTTTCGGCCGAACTCACTGGCGACCTGGACACCATCCTGTCCTGGGCCGACGAGATTCGTCTGGACGAGACCGACGGTCACGCCAACCACGTGCGCGTCAACGCCGACAACCCCGAGGATGCCGAGCTCGCTCTTGAGTTTGGCGCCGAGGCCATCGGCCTGTGCCGCACCGAGCATATGTTCCTGGGCGATCGCAAGAACATCATCCAGAGCTTCATTCTGTCCGACGACGAAGCTGTAAAGCAGCAGGCTCTGGCCGACCTGCTCAAGGTTCAGACCGAGGACTTCCTGGCGATGTTCAAGACCATGTCCGGTCGCGATGTGGTCGTCCGCCTGCTCGATCCGCCGCTACACGAGTTCCTGGACGATCCCCGTGAGCTCGAGGTCGCCATCACCAAGAAGGAAGCCGCCGGCGCTAGCGATGAAGAACTTGCCGTCCTGCGCGCCCGCCTGCGTCGTATCGACGGTATGGTCGAATCCAACCCGATGCTCGGCCTGCGCGGTGTGCGCCTGTCCGTCGTCTTTAGCGATCTGCCGCTCATGCAGGTTCGCGCCGTCGCCACGGCTGCCGCTCGCCTTATCAAGGATGGTGTCGACCCTCGCCCCGAGATCATGGTTCCGCTCGTTTCCATCACGGCCGAGCATGTCCAGACCCGCGAGGTTATCGAGCGCGTGATCGCCGAGGTTTCCGCCGAAGAAGGCGTCGAGCTCAATATTCCCGTGGGCACGATGCTCGAGCTGCCGCGCGCCTGCATGGTCGCTGACGAGATCGCCCATCACGCAGACTTCTTCTGCTTTGGCACCAACGACCTCACCCAGACCACCTTCGGCTTCTCCCGCGACGATGCCGAGGCCAAGTTCATCCCGCTGTACATGCATAAGAAAATTCTGAAGGACAACCCCTTCGAGACCATCGATACGGCGGTGCTCGAGCTGGTGCGCATGGCCGTCGAGAAGGGTCGTGCCACCAACCCCGACATGCACTTTGGCGTGTGCGGCGAGCACGGCGGCGACCCCAAGTCCATCAAGGGCCTGTTTAACGTGGCCGACGTGGACTACGTGTCCTGCTCGCCCTATCGCGTGCCCCTCGCGCGCCTGGCCGCCGCTCAGGCCAAGCTCGAGGCCAAGCGTTCCTCTTAACGTTTTGGACTTAGGCGCCTAGCGTAGCCCCCTTCATGCCGCCCGTCTCATTCGTGAGGCGGGCGGTTATCATGTGCGGGTTTTGTCTGGTTGATTTTCAATCTCAACGCAACAGCCTGAACGGACCCCGCGTTTCCGCAGCTAGCGCAACGCGGAACTAGCTCC
>UQIV01000022.1 GCA_900541205.1 uncultured Collinsella sp.
GAGCTAGTTCCGCGTTGCGCTAGCTGCGGAAACGCGGGGTCCGTTCAGGCTGTTGCGTTGAGATTGAAAATCAACCTTATTTGTTTAAACGTCTAAGTTTGTTACAAATTGATTACGTTGCCGGTTTACAGCTTATTGCCTGCTAAAACGTGATTTGCTGATTGTTTTCAAAGACATATAAAGGTGCACTGTTCGTTAAGACCTCTTTTAGGTGGATCCCAATGCGCCTGCGTGCCGCCATTTTGTTTAAACAGACATGACTTGACTGTTAGCGTAACTTATGCTTGCCGCAAGTAGTCGTTGGGGACGCTCTTAAACGACCAGTCAAACAAGAACGCCCCCAATGACTGGGGGCTAGGCGATGTGGAGAGGGTTGGCGGCGTCGACGGCATCGGGGGCGTCGGAGAGGCCGTCAGGAGCAGCGCCTGCCGGGTCCTCGTCGGGGGTCTCGATCTGTTTGATCATTACCTCTTGGCCCTGCAGCAAATAGGTCTCGCCGCTACCGCACTGGGGACAGGTCTTGCCGTGCTCGACCGTCGCGTAGTCGCAGCCGCACGCCTCGCAATGTGTCACGGCCTCGACGGGCTCCGCGATAAGCTCCGCGCCCTCAGTGATAGGCTTTTTATCTGCTGCCCAGCGCCAAGCGTCGAGCAGCAAGTCGGGAACGACGCCCGAGACCTCGCCCAGTAGCAACGTCACGCTCGAAACGCGGCGCACGCCATGAGCGCGCGCCACATTCTCGACATCGCGAATAATGTGATAGACGATTCCGAGCTCGTGCACTTTTAATTCCTTCCGCCGTTCCCGTTATGGCTACTTATTTCCTACCAAATTTAATCTTGATGGCGCGCTTCAAAGCGTACTTGCCGAGGCTTGGGAGCTTTTGCTCGTATTTGACCATCGTGGAGCACTCGGGACGGTCGCGATCCAGATGGATGGCGTCGAACGCGCACTTGGTGGTGCACAGGCCGCAGCCGATGCACTTGTTGGGGTCGACGATTGAGGCACCGCAACCCAGGCAGCGGGCAGTCTCGGCGCGCACCTGCTCCTCGGTAAAGGTCTCAACATACTCGCTAAACGGCGCAGCCTTCTCGCGTTCGCGGTCCACATGCGCAACCTCGCGGCTCGCGTTGTCGTAGCTCTCGAGCACAACGTCGTTGCGGTCGAGCGCGGTGTAGCGGCGCTGGTTGCGGCCGATGGTGAGCGTGGAGCCCGGCTGCACAAAGCGATGGATGGACACGGCGGCCTCGTGACCGGCGGCGATGGCATCGATGGCAAAGCTCGGACCGGTATAGACGTCGCCGCCCACAAAGATGTCGGACTCGGCGGTCTGATAGGTCTGGGGATCGGCAAGGGCACCCTGGCCGCGGCCGAGCTCCACCTTGGAGCCAGCCAGCAGGTCGCCCCACACAATGGACTGCCCGATCGACATGACGACACAATCGGCATCGACGCGGCGCAGATCGTTCTCGTCGTACTCGGGCGCAAAACGGCCCTCGTCGTCAAAGACACGCGTACAGCGCTTGAAGGTGATGCCGCACACACGGCCGGCCTCGTCCAGGTGAACCTCCTTGGGGCCCCAACCGCAACTGATGTGCGCGCCGTCCTCAACGGCCTCGCGACGCTCCTCCTCGCTGGCGGGCATCTGAGCCTCGCTCTCCAGGCAGAACATCTCAACGTGCTCGGAACCCAGACGGCAGGCGTTGCGGGCAACGTCGATGGCCACGTTGCCGCCGCCCACCACAATGGTGCGACCGGACAGGGTATCAATCTTGCCGCTGTTGACCTCGCGAAGGAAGTCGACGGCCACGGTCACGTCCTCGGCATCCTCACCCGGAATGCCGGCAAGGCGGCCGCCCTGGCAGCCAATGGCAACGTAGAAGGCCTTGAAGCCCTGCGCGCGCAGCTCGTCGAGCGTCACGTCGCGACCGACTTCCACGCCATAGCGGAACTCGGCACCCATCAGGCGAATGACCTCGACCTCGGCCTCAATGACGTCCTTCTGCAGCTTAAAGCTGGGAATGCCGTAGGTGAGCATGCCGCCCGGGCGCTCGTTTTTCTCGAACACGACGGGCTTGTAGCCCTTCTCGGCCAGATAAAAAGCGCAGGACAGGCCGGCCGGACCGGCACCGATGATGGCAATCTTCTGATCGAAGCCGCCGGCACGCGTCGGGGTCACCACAGGTGGAACATAGCGGGTCGCGGCGTCCAGATCGCGCTGGGCGATGAACTTCTTGACCTCGTCGATAGCCACGGCGGTGTCCACACGGCCGCGGGTGCAGGCATCCTCACAGCGGCGGTTGCACACACGGCCGCAGATAGCGGGCAGCGGGTTCTCGCGCTTAATGAGTGCCAGGGCCTCGTCATAGCGACCCTGAGCCGCGAGCTTCAAATAGCCCTGAACGGCAACGTGCGCGGGGCAGGCCGTCTTGCAGGGAGCGGTGCCGGACTCATGCGTCTCGATGCGGTTGTCGTTGCGGTAGTTGGGCGACCACTTGGTGTGGTCCCACTTGGTGGCATCGGGCAGCTCCTGGCGCGGATACTCGGGCACCTGTCCGCCGGCCTTTTTGCTGCAGAGCTTCTGGCCCAGTTTGGCGGCGCCGGCCGGACACACCTCAACGCAGCGACCGCAGGCCACGCACTTGTCCTTCTCGACCTTGGCGACATAGGCCGAGCGCGACAGGTTGGGCGTGTTGAACAGCTGCGAGGTGCGCAGGGCGTAGCACACGTTAACGTTGCAGTTGCAGATGGCGAAGATCTTGTTCTCGCCGTCGATATTGGTGATCTGGTGCACAAAGCCGTTGTCCTCGGCCTGGCGCAAGATGTCGTAGACCTCCTCGCGCGTCACATAATGACCGCGGTCGGTCTCAACCACATAGTCGGCCATATCGCCCACGGCAATGCACCAGTCGGCGGGGTCATCGGCGCAGCCCTCGCCCATCACGCGACGGCTCGCGCGGCAGCTGCAGGTGCTGGCGGCATACTTACCATCGTATTTGTCGAGCCAATGCTCGATATGCTCGATCGGCACCGACGTGCTCGCGGCATCGATAGCCTTCTCGACCGGGATGACGTGCATGCCGATGCCGGCGCCACCGGGCGGCACCATCGGCGTAGCCTTGGACAGCGGCCCCTTGGACGCCTGCTCAAAGAACTTGGCATAGACCGGGTGCTCCTCGAGCTGGCTCACGCGCATGTTGAGGAACTCGGCGGAACCCGGCACCAGCATGGGCAGCACCCACTGCTTGGCGCGCTCGGGGTTTTCCCAGTTGTACTCGAGCAGACCCGTGTAGCTCATGTCGTCGAGCATCTTCTCGATATCGGCTTCGGGCATGCCGGTGAGCTTGACCATCTCGGGCAGCGTATAGGGACGGCGCATCTTCATCTTGCAGAGCACTTCGGCCTGCTCGTCAGTCGCGGCCTCGGCAAACGACCAGTACTCGTAGCCCAGCAGCTCATCGCGATGCAGCAGACGGTTGGTGCAGTGCTCGCACAGCTTGACGATGGCCTCGCGCGGATGCTCCGGCAGCGGCGGCACGAACTCCGAACCGATGTCGGGCTCGGTGTAGCTAATCCCCGGTCCGTTGAGAATCATGGTTGTCCCTTCTCTTGCCACAGCCCGGCGAGACCGCGGCACCCCTCTTTTTTGCAGGCCGGGCATGCCCCCATGCCGTTCACCCGCCATTAGTTGACATTGTGTCAAAAATAGTATTGACGAACCGTCAACAATATTCAAGACTGTTAGGCGAACGGTCAGGCAAAAGAGGATGAAAGGCGGCAAAACATGGGCAACAACACAGCAGATACCTCTGTGGTCGATGCCGTTCCCGCATCCGATAGCGCGGCAAAGCGCCTGACGGGCGACGAACGCCGTCGCGAGATCCTCGATGCCGTGCGCACCGTAAGCTCCGAGCTGGGCGTGTCCCACCTATCGGTATCGGCCGTGACCAAGCGAGCCGGCTGCACGCGTTCATTGTTCTACCACTACTTCGCCGACATGGACGCCGCCGTCACCGCCGTCATGGACGAGGCAATCGACGGCTTTATCTCCGAACTCGAGCAGTGGAACGCCGACCGCACCGTCGGCGATATCGAGGGCGCGCTCGACACCGTCGCCCCGCTCTTTAAGCGCCTGGTCGCCAGCGGCCACGAGCTGCCGAGCACGCTCACCTCAAGCAGCGGCGCGCTCTACGGCGGCTTTTTGCACAACGTGGTCCAGCGCGTGGCGCAGTATATCTGCGACACCACCGTGGTGGATTTTGCCGCCCATCATGAGCTACGCATCGACCATGTCTACGAGACGTTCTACACCCTCATTATGGGGTTGTTGATGTATATCCGCACGCACCCCGATGTGCCCGACGAGACGGTCAAGGAAGTTATCGCCTCGACACTCCATATCGAGGGCTATACCGCCAAGTATCCGGAGCGCAAGCCCCAGAACTGACGACATTTGGCCAAACTGCCCGCGATCAGAAGAGGGGCCGCGGGCGTGTGAAAGGAGAGCAGCATGCTGTTCGATGTTTGGGGTAGCGATACCCTTATCCACTGGGCCGGCTGGGCCATGGTCTTTATTGGCCTGATCGTGCTCAACGAGGTCGGCCGCCGCACCAAGCTCGGCGCGGCAATCATCTTTGGCGTGGCACCGCTGGCCATGACCATCTACTGCGTCGCCATCGCCATCGGCGTCTCGCAGGGTGCTGAGTGGGCGCTCACCAACCCCACCCATGTGTACCAGAACAGCTGGTTCCACTACGCCAAGGTATACGCGGCGTTGGCCGGTTGCTGGGGCTTCATTGCCATTAAGTACCAGTGGGGCAAGATTGGCAAGGCGCATTGGTTCCGCGCGTGGCCGTTTGTGATCGTCGCCATCAACATCATGATCGCCGTCGTGTCCGACTTCGAGAGCGCCTATCACTTCTTTGTCCTGGGCGAGTCCACCTGGGTCACCTCCGAAGGTGCTACGCAGCTGGCCGGCTGGAACAACGTGTTCAACGGCATCGCCGGTATCATCAACATCTTCTGCATGACCGGTTGGTGGAGCGTCTACGCCTCCGAGGATCAGACCGACATGCTGTGGCCCGACATGACCTGGGTCTACATCATCGCCTACGATATCTGGAACTTCTGCTACACCTACAACTGCCTGCCCACCCACTCCTGGTTCTGCGGCTTTGCGCTGCTTCTGGCGCCCACCGTCGCCGCCTTTATCTGGAACAAGGGCGGCTGGATCCAGAACCGCGCCTTTACGCTGGCTATTTGGTGCATGTTTGCCCAGGTGTTCCCGTACTTCCAGGAGGAGTCCATCTTTGTGACCCACTCCACGCTCGACCCCGGCGCCGCCACCGCGGTCTCGATCGCCGCACTGGTCGCCAACGTCGCCGCGATCATCTACATCGCCTACCGCGCCAAGAAGCTCGGCCGCAATCCCTACAAGCAGGACGTCTTTGAGGGCACCAGCGATTGGGAGAAGGCTACCGCTCGCCGCGCCAAGGTTGATTACGCTCACGCCGAGTAACGTGCCTGGCACAAACGGCGCTTGAATGTGAAGCCGCCTGGCCGACTCCGCGCAATGCAACGTATCGCATGCCCCCGGAAAGCGATTCGTCCGCTTTCCGGGGGCTTTTTGCTGTTGCGAGGATGCGGCCGTGCGCTGCGCTCAGGTTAAATCGGATCTTATATTTCGTATGCGCTTTATATGGCTCCATTTTTGGGTACAGTGTTGAGCCGATATTGCATTGGGGGATATATGAGCGATGAGACGTATGGCCGCGAGGATGCGGCCCAGGATGCGGAAGCATGTGCCGAAGCCCTGGAGAGCCTTGACCGGATCGCGCTAGACGAGCTCTCGTTTAGCGATTCGGCCGTCGACGCGCAGGACGAGGTGCACGAAGACACTGAGGACGAAGGCAGCGACGCCAAAGACGCTCCTGACGAAGCCGAAGAGGACGAAAGCGAGGCCGGCAATCAGCCCGAATCCGACACGGGTGAGGAAACCGTCTTGCTCGACAGCTTGCCGGCCGAGGATTCGCTGACCCGCGAGCTTCCTGGCCTGGGTTCCGCACCAGCCGTGGACGAGACCATCGCCATGGGCGATATTCCCCTGCCGTCCGTTCCCTCGGCACGCGAGGCCGAGGTTCGCCATCGCAAGATGTCGCCCAAGCGCCGCAATCTGATGGTCGCCGGTGTCGTAGCCGTCGCGCTCGTCGCCGGCGGTGCAGGCTATGCTGCCTGGAACGGATATCAGCAAGAGCAGGCTGCCGCTGCCGCCGCCAATGCCCACACGATGATGTCAGTGCAGATTGGCGTGCATGCCGCGGGCCTCGACTGTTCCACCGGCTCCAAGATTCCCGTACAGGTGAGCGGTCAGGACGCTGATGGCTCCTCCGTGAGCGAAACACTCTATGTTGACGAGCACGGCCGCGGCATCAAACTGCTGCCCGGCGATTACACGCTCTCCATCGCCGCCTCCCCCATCGCGGCCGACGGCACCGTCTATACCGTCCCGACCACCAAGACGCAGGTCACCGTTAAGAGCGATGGACAGGATTTAAGTGCCCAGGCCGCCTTTAAGCTCAAGGTGCCTTCGGCCGACACGGTGACTGACGACCAGATCGATGCCGCCGCCAAGTATGCCGAGGAAGGCGGTGCGAGCTCCGCCGCGGCCGCCAAGATACTTCAGCAGGCGGCAACCGCGTGGCGCGACGCCGCCGTCAATGCCGTGAGCGCGCAAAAAGCACAGGCATCCCGTGATGCCGACGCCCGTCACAAGGCAACCGACCTTTACCAGCTCGATATCCCCGTCGAGTGGTACGGCAAGGTCGAGACTTGGCAGAATGGCAGCACACTATGCATCTATCTTGCCGGCGACAGCGATACGCCGATCGTGACGCTCGTCGCGGTGCGCGAGGGCGAGAGCTTTACGCCCGATGAGGGCGATACGGTTTTGGGTGCGGCCAATCTGGGCAACGGTTATACCGTCTATGCCAGCGGCCCCGTCTATCCGTACGTGGTGCCCCAGACTATCAACGGGCGCACGCAGAACCCCGTGTCGACCTATCCCATGGACACGGCCATTGAGCTTGTCGAGCTTACGACCGGCAACCGCTATACCTATAGCCAGATCAAGAACGTGCTGGTCGGCAAAGACGGCAAGGCCGACGCCGCCACCAAACTCGAGACCGACTACCTCGCCCAGATTCTGATGCCGAGCATCAAAGCCCAGGACTAGCCGGGCACAGCAAGGTGCTCCCCAACCGTGATGAAGGAGCCAGGAGGTCCTGACCCCACAGGTCCATAGATGATTAGGCAAGGAGCCACTTCCATGCGGGCATAACGTGTACCACACCGTGCTCGCATGGAATATCGGTCTGTTCATCCATGGTAACGATTGTCGACTCGCTAAGATCGAAATGGGCCATCGAGGCATCAAGCGCGGCAATTTCGCGCTCGCGTGTTTTCTCACGTGCCATATCCGCACTCACCTGAATCAGGCTATAAGCCCGCATGAGAAGCGCGTCCCCAGCCACAAAGTCCACCTCATGGCTTTTGCTCTTCTCTTTGATCAGCAGGCGGCAGACCGAGCCGGTCCTCACCGCGGGAGTCTTTCTTCTTAGCGCATTGAACACTGCGGTCTCGAGCCTCTGGCCCTGGTCCAATGCCGATGCCGGAGAGAATGCTCCAAACATCGCAGGGTCGACAGCGTAGACCTTAGACGCAGACCGCATGTTATTTGCCAGTGAACGCGTGAACTCCGGCACAGAAAATAACAGGTAGGCGTCCTCATAATACTCAAGTAAATCGCTGAGCGAATTACGACTGACGGGTATCTGTCTGCTCTTGAACTCGTTGTACACTTTGTTCACTGACAGCTCTCGTCCCGAAGATGCCATACACCGCGTCAAGAACAGCGATGCCAGGCGAGGGTTCTTGACGTCGTAACGTTCAACGACGTCCATGGCGACCGTTCGCGAAGCATATTCCTGTAGCAGCTGAATCGCGTCTGCAGGCGTCTGCTCAAGTGTCGCGATGAATCCCCCTCGTTCAAGATATCCGATCAGATGATGTCGAAGCAGCGCTGCATCGCTCGGGGAAAAGGTCGCATCTGGCTCGGGAACGCTCCCCGTCTTATATCGAACGTATTCCGAAAAACTCAACGGAAAAAGCTCTCGCACAAGAGAACGACCCCTGAACTCGCTCTTAAGTTCTGAGGACAGCATCTTAGAAGAAGACCCCGTCACATAGACGGTCGCTTTTTCCGTATCGACCACACGCCGCAGAAACGCACCCCATTCGGGAATTTCCTGGATCTCGTCAAAGAAAATGTAAGCGCCCTCGGTTCGAGCCGCAGGATACAGCGCATAGAACGTGTCGATCACGTCCGCCAGCAGCGATGGCTCATACGGGCGCAAGCGCTCATCCTCATAATTGAAGTAAAGCATCCGGTCAAGCTCGACGCCCCGGCTCTGAAGCCGCCGCATCTCCTGATACAGGCGATACGTCTTTCCACAACGGCGGGCCCCCACAATCACATTTACGATGTTGTCGCGCTTTGGCTCCGGTGGGTTTCCTAGATCAAGGTCTCGCTCAAAGACCTGCGGAACCCCCTGCTGTTCAAAGTCCTTTATTTTCTGGGCGATCAAGTCGTTGAATGCCATGATTCTCCAATCTTGCTCTCTAGCTAATCAAAATTATACCGATTCTTGATTAATTAGAGAGCAAGATTTTGTCTGACTTGATTAACACTTACGCAAGTTTTTTCACTATTACTGCTCCAAAGGATGTCGAGTGGCTGAGAGGACTACCAAGTTCGAATGCGACTCCCCGAGCAGTCGATTTGGGACGGGGATATTATCGATTTGGGACGGGGCTTTTTTGACTACCCTCCCCCTGCAGAAAAATCCCTAACGCAGTTGCGGTGAAATAGGGACTGTTTTTGCTGGTCAAACCGCAAAACAGTCCCTATTTCACCGCAACTTATTGATGGCCTTTTGGGTGGCACTCAGCGCCACGGGTCGGCTTCGAACAGCGGCTCGCGCTCGGGGCGGCGATCGCTGTAGGGATCGTAGCCGTCATCGTCCTCGTTCTCGGCACGGATGTAGGGGTCGCGCGGCTTGGGCGCCGGTTTGGACGTGGGCTTGGGTGCCGGTGCGTTCGTCTTGTTCTCATCTTTCATCTGCATAGCTCCTTGCATCGTATCCGTTCAACATCATCGATTGTCGCACGAAAAAGGGCGGCGGACCCAATTGGATCCGCCGCCCTTGGCATTTAGAGACGGCTGGTAGATTTTAAGGCATGTCCCAAAAATCTACTCGGCGTCGGGGACCTCGTAGGTAGCCGCCGGCGTGTTGTCGCACACGACGGTAAAGCCGCCGTCCTTGTCGACATCGACTGTCACCTGATCGCCCTCGCGCACTGTGCCGTCGATGATGGCCGCCGCGATGGCGTCCACGACCTCGCGCTGGACCAGGCGCTTGAGCGGACGGGCACCAAAGACCGGGTCCAAACCGCCCACGGCGAGCATCTGCTTGGCCGCCGGGGTGACGGCAAGCGTCATGCGCTCCTTGGCCAGACGCGCGCGGACGTCGGCAAGCTGGATGTCGACGATCTTTTCGATCTGCGCCATACCGAGCGGATGGAACACCACGATATCGTCGATACGGTTGAGGAACTCGGGGCGGAAGGTCTGGGCCATGGCCGCGTCGACCTGATGGCGCATCTCCTCCTCGTCCTTGCCGGACAGATCGGCGATGGCCTTGGAGCCCACGTTGCTCGTCATGATGATAATCGTGTTCTTGAAGGACACCTGGCGACCCTGGCCATCGGTCAGACGACCGTCGTCGAGCACCTGCAGCAGCACGTTAAAGACATCCGGATGGGCCTTCTCCATCTCGTCGAGCAAGATTACGGAGTACGGACGACGGCGCACGGCCTCGGTGAGCTGGCCACCCTCGTCGTAGCCCACGTATCCCGGGGGCGCACCGATCAGACGCTGGACGCTGAACTTCTCCATGTACTCGGACATGTCGATACGCACAAGCGCGCGCTCGTCGTCGAACAGGCACTCGGCAAGCGCCTTGGCGAGCTCGGTCTTGCCCACGCCGGTGGGGCCCAGGAAGAAGAAGCTGCCGATGGGCTTGTCCGGGTCGGAGAGGCCCGCACGGCTGCGACGTACGGCAGCGGCCACGGCGGACACGGCCTCATCCTGACCGATGACGCGCTTATGCAGCTCGCCCTCCAGGCCCTTCAGCTTGTCGAGCTCGCCCTGCATCATCTTGGACACGGGCACGCCGGTCCAAGCGCTCACGACCTCAGCGATCTCATCGGAGGTCACCTGCTCATTGAGGCCCTCGCCGTCCTGCTGCTTTTGCGCCTCGAGCGCGGCCTCGGAATCCTGAATCTGCTGCTGCAGACCCGGAATCACGGAGTAGCGCAGCTCGGACGCACGACCCAAATCGCCGTTGCGCGTCGCACGCTCCTCCTCGCTCTTTGCCTCGTCGAGCTGCCCCTTGAGCTCTTGCACGTGGTCGATGGCGTTCTTCTGGTTGAGCCAGCCGGCCTTTTGCACGTTGAGTTTTTCCTGGACCTCGGCAATCTCTTGGCGCAGGGCCTCCAGACGCTCCTTGGAGGCGTCGTCGGTCTCCTTCATGAGCGCCTGTTCCTCGATCTGCAGCTGGGTGAGTTGACGTGTGGTGGCGTCGATCTCGACCGGCATGCTGTCGAGCTCCATGCGCAGGCGGCTTGCCGCCTCATCGACCAAGTCGATGGCCTTGTCGGGCAGGAAACGGTCGGCGATGTAGCGATCGGAGAGGTCGGCGGCGGCCACGAGCGCACTATCGGTGATGTGCACGCCGTGGAAGATCTCGTACTTCTCCTTAAGGCCACGCAGGATCGAGATGGTGTCCTCGACGGTAGGCTCGCTCACCATAACGGTCTGGAAACGACGGGCGAGCGCCGCGTCCTTCTCGATGTACTTGCGGTATTCGTCAAGTGTGGTCGCGCCGATCGCATGCAGGTCGCCACGGGCGAGCGCCGGCTTGAGGATATTGCCGGCGTCCATAGAGCCCTCGGTGGCACCCGCACCCACGATGGTGTGGAGCTCATCGATGAACAGGATGACCTTGCCCTCGGATTTTTGCACTTCCTTGAGCACGGCCTTCAAGCGATCCTCGAACTCGCCGCGGTACTTGGCGCCGGCGACCAGCGCGCTCATGTCGAGCTCGATGAGGTCGCGGTCGCGCAGGGTGCTCGGTACGTCGCCGGCCACGATACGTTGGGCGATGCCCTCGACGATGGCCGTCTTGCCGACGCCCGGCTCGCCGATGAGCACGGGGTTGTTCTTGGTGCGACGGGACAGGACCTGGATGGTGCGGCGGATCTCGTCAGTACGGCCGATGACCGGGTCGAGCTTGCCGGCGCGGGCGAGGTCGCAGATGTTGCGACCGTACTGCTCCAGCGCCTCAAACTGGGTCTTGTCCTCGGCAGACGTCACGCGGTCATCGCCACGCAGCTCCTCGTAGACTTGCTCGATGCGCTCCTTGGTGACGCCGGCGTCGCGCAGCACGCGGCCCGCCTCGCCCTTGTCCTCGGCGAGCGCCATCAGCAGATGCTCAGTCACCACAAAGCTGTCGCCCATCTTGGTGGCCTTCTTCTCGGCCTTCTCGATGACGCGGACGAGCTCGTTGGACAGGCCCATCTGCTGGCCCTCGCCCGAAACCTTGGGCGCGTGGTCGATGGCATCTTGTGTGGAGCGTGCGAGCTGGGCCGGGTCAGCGCCGATGCGCTCGATGATCACGGAGATATTGCGCTCGCCGGCACCGAGCAGGGCGGACAGCAGGTGAATCGGCTCTACCGCGCCGGCCTGCGCGTCGGCAGCCGTGCTCATGGCGGTCTGCAGCGCCTCGCGCGACGTCATTGCTAGCTTATCGATTCTCATGGAATCACCTCTCTTGGGGCGGCCGCCCTACGGGGCGGCTTCACGTTGTTCGAGAAGTATTGTTGCCAGCTTTGCGCGATCTTATACACAAATCTAAGTCTCTATATATAAGATTTTCTGAGTGCTCTCATGACATGGAAAATCACCACAAAGGGGACAGGCGCGCTCACCCGCTGCGGCCTCATCCCCTTACTATCTCAATCTGTAACATCTAGCGACTGTTTATGGCTCCAGATGTTACAAATCAAGATGAAATGATCAACGGCGCCCGTTTGTCTCAATCTGTAACATCTAATCGGCAAATGGAGCCCTATCTGTTACAAATCGAGACGAACAGAAGACACCCGAATCGAAAATCTAAATCTGTAACACCAGGCCCACTTTTAGCGGCCAAGATGTTACAAGTCGAGACAAACCGAGAACCACCACAAAGGTGCCTGTCCCCTTTGTGGTGGTCCAGAGAAGAATCAGCCCCGATTAAAAGAGGCGGTATCAAGCCCAGTCTACGTTTGGCGATCCCCAGACCCAACGAGAACGCAGTGATGGAATCGAGAACCGACAATAGCCCGTTCGCACAGATAGAGGCAGAGATTCAAGGTCAGAGTCCGGCTTAAACGGCTTAGCTATCGCACGCCACATTGTTCTCGTCGTCCTCCCTATCGTATTTATAGTGCTTATAGTGAAAATAGTGAGTTTAGTGAGAAGAGTATCGCTCAAAACTCGTGGACTCGATTATTGACCTCTCGCCCAGAATGAGTGGGGCGAATATTCCTATTAGAGGTCAAATCGAAGCCCAATAGGGCCTTTTCGCCCCGTCATTTCGATCGATCGCTTTCTTTTGAATATTGTCATAAGCTGGTATCACTTATCTTAATGAATGCATACTGTTTGCGAGGTACCCGCCGTGAAACGCTCCACCTATATCGGCCTGCTCGTCTTAGCGTTTGCGATTACCGCAGTCGGCGTAGGAATTATCTATCTCGCATTTCTCCCCGCCTCTGCGACACAGGCGGCGGTTGAGACCGTAAGCTATCCCATCGAGGTCCTCACCGATATCGTCAAGCCCGATTCGATCACCGTCGATTTTGACGGTACGCCCGCAGCGCTTGGGGTCAGCAACTATCCCCGTATCGAACTTGGGGCCAGGCGCTACACCAAAGATGAGCAGCTTATCGGCAAGGCAACCAGTTTACTCAAAGGCAAGACGTTTAAGCGGTGGTACGGCGCCGCAATATATCGAGCCAAGAATGGCCAAATGGTTGGCGGGTATTATTCGACCCTTGAGCTCGATGCGGCAAACGGGAGCAGATTGTGCAACGTCTCATACGACCCCGGCTACGTGGACAATGAAGGACCGGGGGTCTATATCTCGGATGGCAACGTAATCTACGTCATGGAGGGCGACCAGACGGCAGTCGTCGATTTTATGGATCGGTGTACCGAGGATGCCTACGAACAAACTTGCGAGCCCGATCCGCAGACAGCGCGCAACAGTGGCTCGGCACGCACTTGGCTATTTGACGATGAAATAACCTGGACCCCATCGAAATAAGGACCCACCGGGCAGGCAACTTTGTGGTGGTCCCAGTCAATTATTAGCACCCCTCAAGACCCAACGAGAACGTCGCGGTAGCCCCGGCCACACCTTTCCCTCGGGCGACCCTCGCGAAGCGCGTGAGCACGAGGGAAAGGTGTGGCCGGGGCGTACAGCAGAGTTACTCGGCAGCGGCCTTGAACTTGTTATAGTTGATCAGGCAGCCGGCCTTGACGATGGCACGCTCCTCTGCCGTCATATCGGCAATGTAGAGCTCAATCTGCTCGACCGCACCGTCGGCGCGCACCACGTAGGCGGCGATACCCTTCAGGTCGCCATCGAGCGCGGCACGGATACCCGGCACAAAGACGTAGTCGCCCACCTCAAAGTTGGGCTCCGCCTCCATCTGGAAGGGCACCATACCCCAGTTCATCACGTTGGAGCGATAACGCTTGGTGGCGTACTCGTGGACGATGTTGGCCAGACCGCCAATTACGCGCTGGCAGCTCGCGGCCTGCTCGCGGGCAGAACCGTCACCGGGCTTCTTGGCATAGAGCATGGAGCCGTACTCAGTCGCCTTGGCATCTGCCGCGACGCCCGCACCGGTCAACGCCTCAAACACACCGGCAAGCTCGGCATCGAGCGCAGCCAAGTCGCCTGCGGCCTCGCCGGCCACGCGGCGCTTCTCCACGGCGTCGACTTCCTTGGAACGACCCACGTAGGCCGGGTCACGGCGGCTGAGCGTAAACTCAGCCAAGCCTAGCGGGTTTGAGCGGAAGGAACTCGTCTCGCCCGAAGGAATGAGCTCGTCGGTCGTGGTGACCGGGTCCATGATCTTGGAGCACACCCTGAGCAGGATGTCGTCGCCGAGGGGCTCCATCGCGGGCCACGGCTTGATGTTGGGACCCTCGACCAGCTCGTCGGCAGGCTCCGCCTTGCCAAAACCCCAGTACACGCGCTTCTTGTACGGCGCGTCGTCAAAGGTGTACTCGCAGGCCTCGTCCCAGGTGTCCTCGGGCAGGTCGGTCGCCGGCGTCAGAACGCCGCCGCTGGCAGCCGTCGCCGCAATGGAGCGGGCGTCCATCAGGGCCACGGCGCTCAGCTGGCCATTGCCCGGCTTGGAACCCTCGCGGTTGGGGAAGTTGCGCGTAGTGTGGCGGATGGACAGGCCGTTGTTGGCAGGCGTGTCGCCGGCACCAAAGCACGGGCCGCAGAACGCCGTGCGCACGATCGCGCCGGCCTCCATAAGGTCGTAGATGTAGCCACGGCGCGTAAGCTCGAGCGCCACGGGCTGGCTTGTGGGATAGACCGACAGCGAAAACTCGCCGCAGCCGGTGTTGGCGCCCTTGAGCACACGGGCAGCCTGGACCACGGAGTCGTAATTGCCGCCCGAGCAGCCGGCGATAACGCCCTGCTGCACGCGCAGTTTGCCGTCGACGATCTTGTCGAGCAGGCTAAAGTGCGTCTTGCCCTCGCCGATCTTGGCGGCCTCGAGCTCCACCTCATGCAGGATGTCCTCGAGGTTCTCGTTGAGCTCGTCAATCTCAAAGCCGTTGGAAGGATGGAACGGCAGCGCGATCATGGGCTTGATGCTCGGCAGGTCGACCTCGACGCAGCCGTCGTAGTAGGCGACATCGGCGGGCTTGAGCTCGCGGTAGTCGTCGCCGCGGCCGTGCATGGTCAAAAACGCGTGCGTGTCCTCGTCGGTGGCCCAGATGCTCGACAGGCAGGTGGTCTCGGTGGTCATGACGTCGACGCCGTTGCGGTAGTCGGTCGTCATGCTCGCGATGCCGGGACCCACGAACTCCATTACCTTGTTCTTGACGTAGCCCTTGGCAAAGACGGCGCGGATGATGGCGAGCGCCACATCGTGCGGGCCGACGCCGGGGCGCGGGGCGCCCGTGAGGTAGATGGCGACGACGCCGGGATAGGCAACGTCGTAGGTGTCGCGCAGCAGCTGCTTGGCCAGCTCGCCGCCGCCCTCGCCCACGGCCATGGTACCCAGGGCGCCGTAGCGGGTGTGCGAGTCGGAGCCCAGAATCATCTTGCCGCAACCGGCAAAGTTCTCACGCATAAAGGAGTGGATAACGGCGATATGCGGCGGGACGAAGATGCCGCCGTACTTCTTGGCCGCGGAAAGGCCAAAGACGTGGTCATCCTCGTTGATGGTGCCGCCCACGGCGCACAGCGAGTTATGGCAGTTGGTAAGCACGTAAGGCAACGGGAACTGCTCCATGCCCGAGGCACGCGCCGTCTGGATGATGCCGACAAAGGTGATGTCGTGGCTCGCCATGGCATCGAAGCGAATCTTGAGCGCCTCGGGATCTCCGGACGTATTGTGTGCCTGGAGGATCGAATACGCGATGGTGCCACGCTTGGCATCCTCGGGCGTCTGCGTAATACCGCGCTCGGCGGCCTCGGCCGCAGGCACAACTTCGCTGCCGCCGCGCAGGTAGATGCCGTCCTCGTACAGCTTAACCATACTGTCTCCCACTCTGCCCGAAAGGCTCGGGCGCATAGCATACATTCGTTCAATATCGTGCCATAGAACGGTTGCGAGTGGGTTACGAATCTGCGCGTTCACTTTATCTCAGTAAAGCAAAGGACGAGCCCAGTGTGGGGCCGGCAGATTTGGCGCAAGAGCGTCCCTTTCGACTAGTCATTTAAGAACGTCCCCAATGACTACCTAAGAACGTCCCCAATGACTACCTAAGAACGTCCCCAACGACTACCGCATCCGGAGCAAGGCAACGCCGCAGGTAGAGGACGGACAGCGAGCGACGTCCAGAGCGAACAAGTTGGCATGAAAAAGGCAAGGCATAGACCTTCTGGTCATGCCTTGCCTTTTGAATGACAAATTGTCGCTCTGGGCGGCGCGCAGCGTCGACCGGTCCGCCGTTCGTTAGAACGGCGGAACCTAGAGATCCCCGCCGGCGCCCAGTAGCTTGCGCATGACCTGTTCGGGATTAACCGAGCCGTCACGCGGGGCCAGGGCGGTGATCTTCTTCTGCATCTTGTACTCGTGCAGCTCGTCCTCGAGCTGGCGCACGCGGGCACGGAGCTTTTCATTCTCGCGCTCGCGCTCCTCGGCACGCTCCTTCATATCGAGGATGCGCACCACGCCGGCAAGGTTGATGCCCTCGTCAGTCAGCTGGTTGATGAGCTCCAGGCGCTCGATATCGGCACGCGAATACAGGCGCGTGTTGCCACCCGAGCGTTGGGGATTCACCAAGCCTTTGGACTCGTAGACGCGCAGAGTCTGCGGATGCATGCCGGTCAGCTCGGCTGCCACGCTGATCATGTACAGCGGTTTGTTCCTATTGTCCTCGGCCATGCTACCTGACCCCTTTCCGTCTCGTTATCGTCCATCATAAGCCCGCAGGCGCGGGCGTGCGCCACGACCGCCCTAGTACGTCGCCTTGTAACGGTTGACCTTCTCGCGATAGTCACGCGTGTCGGCCTCGCGCAGCTTGGTCATGGCATCGCGCTCGTCATTAGACAGGTTCGTGGGGACTTGCACCTTGATCTCGACGAGCAGCGCGCCCGTACGGCCACGGTGCTTAACGTCGGGCGCGCCCATCTCTTTAAAGCGGAACTTCTTGCCCGTCTGGGTACCCGCGGGCACCTTCAGACGAACCGTCGCACCGCCGGGCGTCGGCACATCCACCGTGCAGCCGAGCGCCGCCTCGTAGACCGAGATCGGCACCTCCATGGTCACGTCGGCACCCTTGCGCTTAAACAGCGGATGCTCCTCCACATGCGTGGTCACGACCAGGTCGCCACGCTCGCCTCCGGCAACGCCGTACTCGCCACGGCGCTTGTAACGCAATTTGCCGCCGTCGACCGCGCCCGCGGGCACCGAGACCGTGATGGTCTGCTGCTCGCCCGTCGAGGGAATGCGGTAGGTGACCTTGTGCGTCACGCCGCGGAACGCGTCCTCAGCCGTCACATCGACGGTCAGCGACAGGTCGCCGCCCTTGCGCGCGCGGTTGCGGCCCGCGCCCGCACCGGCAGCGCCCGCAGCCCCGGCAAAGCCCGAGCCCCAATCGCTGCCCCAGGCGCCGTTGCCGCTAAAGATGCTGTCGAAGATATCGCCCCAGCCGCTGGCACCCGCGCCGGCACCGTAGCCGCCGCCATACGCGCCGCCCGCGCCCGGCATGCCGCCAAACATGAGCATCTGGTCGTACTCTTTGCGCTTCTTCTCGTCCGAAAGCGTCTCGTAGGCCTCGCTGATCTCCTTAAACTTGGCCTCGTCGCCGCCGGCATCGGGGTGATATTTTTGCGCGAGCTTGCGAAACGCACTCTTGATCTCTTTGTCGGAGGCGCTCTTGGATACGCCCAGGATGTCATAGAAGGTTTTGCCTGCAGCCATCGTAGCTCCTCTCCTGTTTCATCCGCCGCCCAGCGGGTGGCGGCTCATGCTTTCATATGGCACTAGGCCAGAAAGGGCCCCGGGTGTTGCCCCGGGGCCCTTCTCAATTACTCCTCGGTGCTCTCGGCCGTATCGGCCGCAGCATCCTCGGGCGCCGCTTCGGGCTCCGGTGCGGGGCGCTTCTCGCCACCGTAGGTCACCGTCACCATCGCGGAACGCAGAATGCGGTCCGCCATGCGGTAGCCCTTCTGGTACACGTCGTTGACGGTCTCATCGTACTGCGACGCGTCCTCGACACGACCCACGGCCTGGTGCTCGAGCGGATCGAACGCCTCGCCCTTGGGGTCGATGGGCTCAACGCCCTCGTGCGCAAACACATCAAGCAGCTTGGCATGCACCGCGTCGACGCCGTCGACAAACTGCTTAAAGTCGTCGGCAAGCTCCTGGCTGCGGGCATGGTCGATCGCACGCTCGATATCGTCGACCACCGGCAGCAGCGCAGTGACGAGCTTCTCGGTCGCGCGCTCGCGCTCGGCGATACGCTCATTGGCGGTGCGGCGACGGAAGTTCTCCCAGTCGGCCTGCAGACGGGCGGTACGCTCGGTGGCGTCCTTTGCCTTGTCCTCCGCGGCCTTCTGGGCCTCTGCCGCAGCATCGAGCTCGCTGCGCACGTCGGCGAGCTCCTTTTGGGCCTGCTCGAACTTGAGCTTAAAGTCGTTATCGGCGGCTTCCTCACCGGCGCGGATAGCGGCTTCCACCATCTCGTCCTCGGTCATCGTCGCCTCCTTGTTGGAATCCTCTACCTGGTTCTCGGCAGCCTCGGCGGCCGGGGCCTCGTTGGCCTCGGTATCGTCGACGGCCTCTACGGGAATCTTCACGTCCTTCTCCTCAGAGTCAACGGGGGCGGCGCCAGCGGCAGCCGCCTCCGTGCGAGCTTTACGGGCGGACATGATTACTTGTCCTCGTCGTCCACAACCTCGTAATCGGCGTCGACGACGTCATCGTCGGCAGGCTGGGCGCCGGCGGCACCGTCGGTCTGCTGCTGAGCGTCGGCGTAGACAACCTGGGCCAGCTCGTAGGCCACGGACTGCAGGGACTCGCCGGCGGCCTTGATGGCCTCGACGTCAGAGCCCTCGAGCGCCTTCTTGGCGTCGGCGATAGCGGCCTCGGCCTTGGACTTCACGTCGGCGGAAACCTTGTCGCCCAGCTCGTTGAGGGTCTGCTCGGTGGAGTAGCACAGGCTGTCGGTCTGGTTGCGGACCTCGACCTCTTCCTTCTGCTTCTTGTCCTCCTCGGCATGAGCCTCGGCGTCCTTGACCATACGATCGACTTCGTCGTCGGAAAGCGCGGTGGAACCGGAAATGGTGATCTGCTGCTCCTTGCCGGTGCCCTTGTCCTTAGCAGAGACCTTGACGATGCCGTTGGCGTCGATGTCGAAGGTGACCTCGATCTGCGGCACGCCGCGGCGGGCAGCCGGGATACCGGTCAGCTGGAACTTACCGAGCGACTTGTTGTCGCGGGCAAGCTCGCGCTCGCCCTGGAGCACGTTGATCTCGACGCTGGTCTGGTTGTCGGCAGCGGTGGAGTAGACCTCGGTCTTGGAGGTCGGGATCGTGGTGTTGCGGTCGATCATCTTGGTCATGATGCCGCCCATGGTCTCGACACCCAGCGACAGCGGGGTAACGTCGAGCAGCAGGATGCCCTCGACGTCGCCGGTGAGCACGCCGCCCTGGACGGCGGCGCCGTCGGCAACGACCTCGTCGGGGTTCACGGACATGTTGGGCTGCTTGCCGGTCATAGTCTTGACGAGCTCCTGGACGGCGGGCATACGGGTGGAGCCGCCGACGAGGATGACCTCGGTCAGATCGGAGAGCTTAAGCTTGGCGTCGCGCAGGGCGTTGGTGACAGGCTGCTTGCAGCGCTCGAGCAGGTCGCGGGTGATCTTCTCGAACTCGGCGCGGGTCAGCGTGTAGTTGAGGTGCAGCGGGCCGGACTGGTTCATGGTAATGAACGGCAGGTTGATGGTGGTCTGCTGGGCGGCGGAGAGCTCCTTCTTGGCGTTCTCGGCGGCCTCCTTCAGACGCTGCAGGGCCATGGGGTCCTGACGCAGGTCGACACCGTTCTCCTGCTGGAACTTATCGGCCATCCAGTCGATGACGCGCTGATCCCAGTCGTCGCCGCCCAGGTGGTTGTCGCCCGAGGTGGACAGAACCTCAAAAACGCCGTCGGCGAGGTCGAGGATGGAGACGTCGAAGGTGCCGCCGCCCAGGTCGAAGACCAGGATGCGCTGGTCGGTGCCCTGCTTGTCCAGGCCATAGGCCAAAGCAGCAGCGGTCGGCTCGTTCACGATACGCTTGACGTTGAGGCCGGCGATCTTACCGGCGTCCTTGGTGGCCTGACGCTGGGCGTCGTTGAAGTAGGCCGGGACGGTGATGACGGCGTCAGTGACGGTCTCGCCCAGATACTTCTCGGCGTCGGCCTTCATCTTTGCGAGCGTCATGGCGCTCACCTGCTCGGCGGTGTAATCCTTGCCCTCGATATCGACGACGGCACGGCCACCCTGGCCCTCCTTGACCTCATACGGCACGGTCTTGATCTCGGAGGTGCACTCGGAGTACTTGCGGCCCATGAAGCGCTTGATGGAGAACACGGTGTTCTTGGGGTTGGTGACAGCCTGGTTCTTAGCGGCCTTACCCACGACGCGGTCGCCGTCAGCACGGAAACCGACAACGGACGGGGTGGTGCGGTCGCCCTCGGCGTTCACGATAATGGTCGGAGAACCGCCCTCGAGGACGGCCATAGCGGAGTTGGTAGTACCAAGGTCGATACCAAGAATCTTGCCCATTAGAAATTCCCTCTCTCTTGTGCGTTCGCGCCGCCTCGACGGTCTTTCGCGCGGCGCTTCGGCTTGTCTTTCAGGATGTAGTGTATCCCCTTATGGGCCGGAATATACAAAATCTAAGTCAATTCATATAAGATTTCTTATCTCTGAGAGTTTAGGTTCTTAAATGCGCAGGTAGATGCGCTGATTGAGTTCTCGGCAAATCTATTGAGATCTATGTAGAGTTGACTGAGGTGTGAGCCTGAAACTGTGTCCCGTTTTGGACGTGGATTACGGGATGCGGTTTCCGCAAGCACGCTCAATAGCTCAATATTTCAAGTCACCTTTAGCTAACATTTGCGCAGCTCAACGGCCCCACCTGCACGTTTTTTAGTAAACCTTGGCATACTCGGCGAACGGTATGAAGATGCCGGCCAGAGGGTATTGCAAACGGTCGCTCCCGTGGTATGTTTTTGCCCGAATCAAACCGGCGCGCATCGTCTGTAGCGTCGGTCAACAGAGAGGAAACTACCATGGCTCATCCCGTAATTGATGCCGACGAGTGCATCGCTTGTGGCGTTTGCGTCGACACCTGCCCCGCTGGCGTTCTGGAGCTCCAGGACGTCGCTACCGTCGCTGACGAGGACTCCTGCGTCGCCTGTGGCGCTTGCCAGGACGCTTGCCCCGCTGGCGCGATCACCGAGATCGTCGAGGAGTAACAACTCCCCACTTGCACACTCAAAAGTACACCGTGCACAAAAAGGAGGCCTCCGCATCGCCGCGGAGGCCTCCTTTTGCATGTGTGGGCAGCTAATTTGGAGCGGGACCCTTGGCAGTTGCGGTGGAATAGTTCCTGTTTTATGGCTTGGATGCCGATTTTAGGAACTATTTCACCGCAACTTATAGATGCGGCGTCGACTAGGACAAATCGTCTTCGTAGGGCATCAGGTCTGCTAGGTAGCCTTTCTCCTTGAGTATGGTCTCGATCTCGTCGAGGGTCTGCTCATCCTCTGCCGCGATGCGATGGAAGTGATAGCCGCTCGTCACCGTCAGCAGCGGGAAGCTCTTGCCGCTGGCAATACCCTCAAGATAGCGCTCGATATCGCGACGGTTGCGAATGTCCAGATCGGCTGTGATCTTGCCATACACGCGATGGTTGACGATTACATTGAGCACGGCACCACCCGCGTCGACGATGCTCGTGAGCTCGTCACCTGCCTGCTCCACGCCATGGTGCACCTTGACCAGGCGCGTGGGCACGGCGGGGCTGCTGGGGGCCTCCTGCAGCACGTAGCCGCGATTGGTCGCCACGATATCGTGCCCATCGGCGCGCAGCAGGGCGATGTCTTGCACGACAATCTGGCGGCTCACACCCACCTCACGAGCAAGCGCACTGCCCGAGACAGGGTCTTTGGCTCCCTCGAGCACGCCCATGATGGCACGGCGACGCTCGCGGGCGTCCATTATTTACCGTCCAGCAGACGCAGGTGCTTAAGCGAGAGGTCGAGAATCGGCGCAGAGTGTGTCAACGCCCCCGAGCTAATAAAGTCAACGCCCAGGTCGGCGAGCGCGCGGATATTGTTGGCGTCCACGTTGCCCGAGCACTCGGTCTTGGCGCGACCGGCGATAAGCTCAATCGCAGCAGCCATGTCGTCGTGGGTCATGTTGTCGAACATGATGATATCGGCGCCGGCCTCAACTGCCTCGCGCACCATATCCAGGTTCTCGCACTCAATCTCGACCGTCGTGGTAAACGATGCATGGGTGCGCGCCATCTCGATCGCACGCGTCACGCCGCCGGCGGCATCGATGTGGTTGTCCTTGAGCATGACGGCCGTCGACAGGTTGTAACGGTGATTGCTGCCGCCGCCGATCTCGACCGCGGCCTTCTCGAAGACGCGCATGCCCGGCGTGGTCTTGCGCGTATCGACGAGCACGGTCTTGGTACCCTCGAGCGCCGCTGCCATGTTGTGCGTGTAGGTGGCGATACCGCTCATACGCTGTAGATAGTTGAGCGCCACGCGCTCGCCCGAAAGCAGCACGCGCGCGTCGCCGCGCACTTGGCCCACGTGGTCGCCGGCGTGCACCTCATCGCCATCGACGACATCAAACAGCACAGAGCTCTGCGGATCCAGCAGCTCAAAGGTGCGAGCGAACACGTCCAGGCCGGCGATGATGCCATCGGCCTTGGCGATGAGCTCCACCGTGGCGGGACGCGCCGTGGGGCACACGCTCGCCGTGCTCACGTCCTCAAACGTAATGTCCTCGCGCAGGGCCTGCAAAATCAGATCATCGACGACGAGCTTCATGGTAATGGGATTCATGGTCTACTCCTCCACGGCCTGCGTGCCGGCGGCACGGGCCAAATCATCGATTGCAAGGGCATCGGCGCTCAGGGCGCGGTGACGCCCGTCAAGCGCGGGCTCACCGGCCTGCTCCACGGCCAGCGACTCGCCGGTACGCATATACCACGCGGCACGACGACCCCAGACCAGCGCCTCGAGCAGGCTGTTAGAAGCCAGGCGATTCTTGCCGTGCACGCCATTGCAGGCCGTCTCGCCCGCGGCGTAGAGCTCGGACATCGAGGTGCGGCCGTCCTTGTCGACCCACACGCCGCCCATAAAGTAGTGCTGCGTGGGCGTGACGGGGATGGGTTCGTCCAGAATGTCGCGGCCGTCCTCCAGGCAGCGCGCGCGGATATTGGCAAAGTGCCCGGTCACCACGTCGCGCTCGACGGGTGCAAAGCTCAGCCACTCGTGCTCGGTGCCGTCCTGCTTCATCTGCTCGCGAATAGCGGCGGCGACCACGTCACGCGGCTGGAGCTCATCGGTAAAGCGCTCGCCGGCGGCATTGAGCAAAATCGCGCCCTCGCCGCGGCAGCTCTCGCTGATCAAGAAGGTGCGGCCCGGCTGCGGCGAGAACAGTCCCGTGGGGTGGATCTGCACGTAGTCCAGATGCTCCATCTTAATGCCATGCTCCTGAGCGATGTAGCAGGCATCGCCCGTGAGCTGCGGGTAGTTGGTCGAATGGTCGTATACGCCGCCGATGCCGCCCGTTGCCCACAGCGTGTGGCGGGCATGGATCTTAAACGGCTCGCCGGCATGCGCGCCCTCGACGGCATTTACCAGCTCGTCGGCGGGACGAACCGAGTTGTCCTCGTCCACGGGAACGGCGACGGCGCCGGTGCACACCGTGGCGTCGTCACGCTCGCCCGTCAGGATGTCGGTCATGGCAACGTGCTCGAGAATCTGCACGTTGTCCAGCTTGCGGACAGCCTGGAGCAGCTTGGTCGTAATCTCCTTGCCCGTAATATCGGCATGAAAGGCGATGCGCGGGCGGCTGTGCGCGCCCTCGCGGGTAAAGTCGAGGCTGCCGTCGGCCTTACGCTCAAAGTCCACGCCCATGGCCAGCAGGTCGTTGATGACCGAACGGCTCGAGCGAATCATGATGTCGACGCTCTCGCGGCGGTTCTCGTAATGGCCGGCGTGCATGGTGTCCTCAAAGAAGGCATCGTAGTCCGAGCCTTCGGGCAGCACACAAATGCCGCCCTGCGCGAGCATCGAATCACACTCATCGACGGCGCCCTTGGAGAGCATGATCACGCGCGTGCTCGTCGGCAGATTGAGGGCCGCGTACAGGCCCGCCACGCCGCAACCGGCAATGACAACGTCGCACTCCATGTCGGAGTATTGTTTGGTTTCCACAGGAATCCTCTCCCTTGTAATGTGGCATAAGGGACTGTCCCTCATATCACATCGTTCTAGCGCGCCGCGTACTCGAGCATGCGGTCGAGCGTGAGTTTGGCTTGGTCGGCAGCCTCGTCCGACACGCCGATCTGCACCTCGCCCTCGCCCGTCTCCAGGCATCGCACGAGCTTTTCGAGCGTGATGAGATCCATGTTGACGCAGGTGGGCTGCACCGCGGGAAAATAGAACTTTTTGCCGGTGCCCTCGCAGCGGCGCTCGAGCTCGTAGAGCACACCGCGAACCGTCACGATGATGAACTCACTCGCGTCCGACTCCTCGGCGTACTTGATGATGCCGGCGGTGGAGCCGATGTAGTCGGCCTCGGCAAGGACGTCGGCCTTGCACTCGGGGTGCGCCAGCACGAGCGCGTCGGGATGCGCTTCCTGCGCGTCAACGATCTGCTCGACGGTGATGATATGGTGGCGCGGGCAGTAGCCATTGTTGAGGATGACGTGCTTTTGCGGCACCTGCTCGGCAACAAAGCGGCCCAGGTTTTGATCGGGGATGAACAGGACGTGCTGCTGCGGCAGCTCGGACACGATCTTGACGGCGTTGGAACTGGTGACGCACACGTCGCTCCAGCTCTTGATCTCGACCGTCGAGTTGACGTAGCAGACCACGGCAAGGTCGTCGCCGTACTCGGCGCGCGCCGCGTCGACCGTCTCGCGCTTGACCATGTGCGCCATGGGGCAGTCCGCACCCGGCTCGGGCAGCAGCACGGTCTTGGTGGGGTTGAGCAGCTTGGCGCTCTCGCCCATAAACTCCACGCCGCACAGCACGATGGTCCGCTGCGGCAGGCTCTTGGCGAGCTTTGCCAGGTAGAAGCTATCGCCGACGTAATCGGCCAAAGCCTGGACCTCGGGCGCCACGTAATAGTGTGCCAAGATCACCGCGTCACGTTGGGTTTTTAGTTGCTGAATGGCCTCGACGAGCTCTGCGGGCACCAGTGCCGCGCGCTCCGTTGCCGTCGTTGCCGATGCTAGGCCGGCCGCGATATCGCGTGCAAGCTCCGACGCATCCATGTTCGCGCTCTGTGCCATCAAGGCCCCTCTCTTTTGGCGAATCTTGGGGCTTTAGTATGACACCTAGGTTTACAGCTGACAAGACAGCTGTAAACCTAGGTGTAAAGTTGAAATAAAGATTCAATCATGCGGCAGGTCCATTTTCGAACTGGCAAGCTGAGGATAGTCGAAAATGGACCTGCCGCATGATTCGAGCGGCCGTTTTGCCTTGGACCAAGGGGCAGTGGTCAAAAAGGCCAAATATGAGTACTGTCACCAAATTAGTAGCAGCGATTTTCCAGTCCAGAGCAGCAAAATCGCCTTGTTTGGAGCCCGATCGCGACTCTGAAGGACGAAAATCGATGTACTTTTGGCCGCTGGCACCGATTTTTGAGGCCATTTGGCTGCCACCAAACTGGTAGCAGTACTCATATTTGGCCTTTTTTGACCACCGGGTTTCCGGCAGACCCCAAAAGCGGGTCCGGATCGCTCGATCCGGACCCGCTGGGAGCTGGCGCGCGACTACGCGCTGCGCTTCATGGCCCACGCCAGCAGCAGGACTGCCACACCGGCAGCGAGCACGGCACCAGCCATGACGTACGCGCTGTCGCCGGACTCAGGCAACGCCTCCTTGCCAGCCTTCTTCTTAGGCTTGGAAGTCGTAGTCGTGGTGGTCGTAGTCGTGGTGGTCTGGCCAGGAGCGGGCTTGGCAGCCTCGGCAACGGTGAAGGTCGTCTCGGCAGTGCCCGTAGCCGAAACCACGCTCAGCTTGTGTTCGCCCACGCCGAGCGTATTGAGGAAGCTCGCCTTGAGCGTCACGATCGTAGAGCCCTCGGTGAGCACGTAGTTCTCGGCGGCGACCTCCCTATCGTCGACCAGCACCTTCTGGAAGAACTCAATCGGCGCGCTCGAGCGGAAGCTCAGGTCCTTGGCGGCGTCGACCACCATCGTCTGGCCCTTGCCGTCGATGATCTCGGGTGTCAGAATCGCGATCTCCTCGGACTTGCCCTTCTCACGGCAGACGGTGCACTCCTGGTGCTTCTTGCCCTTGGTCTCGGTGGTCGCCGGCGTATCGACGACCCACTCAAAGGTATGCTCGGCCTTGTCGAGGACTTCGCCGCAGCGGCAGACATGCCAGTGGTTCTTGGCGTCGTGTGCCCAGCCGGAGCCGTCGGGCTCGTGCTTAAGCACGACCTCGACCGTCACATTCACGTCGTGCTCGACGTCCTTAAGCTCAAAGGTGCCGGCGTCGGAGAGCTTAACGGCCTTACCGTCAACCTTTACGGCGTAGTCCTTGCCCGCAAAGTACGCACTGTCGATGCTCATGGCGAGCTTTGCGGAGCCGTGCCAGTCGAGCTCGGTTGCCGTCGAGGTGAGCGTGTAGCCAACCTGGCTGCTCGGCAGCGTCACGACGAGCTTGCGACCGGTAGCCACGGTGACCTCGGTGACGGAAGACGCGTCGTAGTTGGCCTTGGCCTGATAGCGCACCTCGTACACGCCGGCGGCGAGATCCTTGAGCTCGGTCACGCCCTCGCCCACGGCCTGGTACTCGGCAGCGCCCTTGGCGCGCCACTCCATGGTGGCGTCGACGCCCGTGATCTTGCCGTCGCGCTTGCCACTCACGGTCTCGGCGGTGGCCTGGACCTTCGGCGCGTCCTGAGCGGCGTTCTTGATGGAGAACTCGCACGTCAGGCCCTCAGTCGGCAGCGCGTAGTTGCCAGCGGCCTTGCCCGTCAGCGCACCGAGGGTCGCCGTGTAAGAAGTGCCGGCCTCGGTCTGGGAGCCCTCGACGGTCGCGCCGAGGTCATCATTGCCGATAACATTGCCGAGCGTGGCCACAGGGCAGTGCTCCTTGCCGTCATAGGTGAACTCGGTGGTGCCCCACGTCACAGTGAGCAGACGCTGGTTGATGGTGAACATGCCGTCGACGAACGTGATGCTGTAGTTGGGGTTTGCACCCTCGGGCTGCGTCAGCTGCAGAGCATAGCCGCCCTCGCGCACGTTGTCGTCATCTTCGCGCTCGATCTCGAGGCCCTGAAGCGTTTCGCCCGCGACGAGTTTGCCAGAAGTGACATCCCACGTAAACACGGGGTCAGCCTCGCCGTAGGTCTTAGAATCGTCCTGGGCGGTGACCGTAATCGCGCGCGGCTTGACCTCGAGCGTAACCTCACCCTCGGCCTTCACACCGTCGATCATCACCTTATAGGAAACAGTCAGTGTGCCGACGTCCTTGATCTTGGGGGCCTCGGGAGACCAGTTCTTGCCATCGGCGCTGTACTGGGCCGTCGCGCCCTCGGGCAGTCTCGTCGCATCGACCGTGTGATACGCACCGTCGTACTCGCCGGAGTAGCCAACGATAGCGGCAACCGGAATCTCGACTGCAGGCAACGCATGCCCACAGACCGTGCACTGCTGATGCTTGGAGCCGGCCTCGGTTGCCGTGGGCGTCTTGTCGACAACCCACTCAAAGGTGTGCGTGGCCTCGTCGATTTTCTCGCCGCAGGTGCACTCGTGCCAGTGCGTATTATCGTTGGAGAGCCACTTATCGTTCACGGCCTCGTGCTTGTGCACGCCCTCGACCGTGATGGCGGTATTCTCCTCGACATCGCTCAGGACGAACCTTCCGCCCTCGTTCTTCTCGAGAACCACACCGTTTGCCTTGACAGCAAAGTCGTCGCCCGCGTAGTAGCCATCGGAGATCTTTACCGAGAACTCCACGCTTTCGTGCCACTGCAGTCTGTTCGGGCTATGCCACACTATCGAGTACGCGTCATTTTTCTCGGACAGGGTGACGTTCAGGTACTTGCCCTTGCCGATATGCACTTCCACAGGCGTGGACGGCATGTAATTATCGGTCTCGGCATACCAGACCTGGTAGTCGCCAGCGGCAAGATTCTCAATCTTACCGTCTTCGGAAACCATGGTCTCGCCATCGGCGTCCCCGGCTTCGGTGCGGAACAGGCGATAGGCGACGCCGCCGTGCGCGCCCTCAATCTTGCCGTCGCACTTGCCACGGATGGTCTCGGCGGTAGCCTTCAGGCCCTGGGGTTTCTCCTGCTCGGCCTTATAAATCGTGTAGGTATATTCAAGGTTTTCGGTAGGAAGGGCGTAATTCTTGATGACCTCGGGGTCACCGGCGAGGCCCGTCACCTTTGCCGGATAGCTACCGGCATCGATGCCCGTCGCGTTCTCGACCTCATAGGAAACCTTACCCTCGTCACGCTTGACGACATTGGTGGGCTCGACCTTGGGGCCCTGAGGCTCACCGTTATAGGTATACGTTCCGACCGTCCAGCCAACACCAATCTGGCGCTTGGCGATCTCGAACGTGCCGGTCTGGAGCGTCGGAGCATAGTTCGCCCGCTGGATCTTGTCCCATTTGTCGCCGACCTTGCTCTCCTCGATCGTCAGCGTATAGGTGCCCACGTTCTCGCCGGCCTCACGGTGAATCTTGAACCAGGAGAGCGGGTGGCCCTGAACAATCGAGCCCTTGACGGCTTCGAGTTCAAAGTTCGGATCGGCCTCGCCGTACGTCTTCGAAGCGTCCTTGGGCTTCACCGTCACCGGACGGGGATCGACCTTAAGCTCGACCTCGCCCTTGCAGATGTCCCCAGACGTAAGGGTCGCCTCAAACTCGACGGTCTTGGTACCGGCATCGCAGATGAGCGGAGACTCGTCACTCCACTTCTTCTCGCCCCTCTCGCGATACTTAATAGATGCAACAGTCTCGGTATCAACCGTCACGCTGTGCCACTCGCCATCGTAGGTGCCCGAGTAGCCCTTGATGCCGAAGGCGGGGATCTCGACAGACTCGCGCTCGTAGCCGCACGTCTTGCAGCGCTCATGCTTGGAACCGGGCTTATCAGCCGTAGCGACCTGGTCGACGACCCACTCAAAGTCATGCTTTGCGCGGTCAACGTCCTCCTTGCCACAGGTGCAGGTGTTCCAGTGTTCGGCGTCGTCGTGCTTCCAACCGCTACCGTCGGCCTTCTTAGGGCCGTCCTTGACCTCAACCGTCAGGGCCTCGGAGGCGTTATGGTTACGGTCGGCCTTAAGGCGAACGCTGTATTTGCCAGCGACGAGGCTCTTAACCGACGTCTCGCCTTCGGCAATCCACTGATAGTCGCTGGCGGCCTCGGCTTTCCATTCGTAGGTGTTATCAATCCCGTCGATGCTGCCATCCGCCAAGGCATGCCCGGTCGCGGCCGTCGTCTTGACGTCCTTGGGAGCGGCCTGATCGGCGGGGGCAATCTTAATCTTAAGCTCGCCCTCCACCGGCACGTAGTCGGGTGCGGTAATGCGGTACTTAATTGTCTCGGCACACACGTTGTCGTAGACATCGCGCGTGACATTGGTATAGGAGGGGATTCGGTCTTCGTACAGCAAGCCACCATCGACGCTATATTCGATCTGCATGCCCTCGGGGGCGTTGTCGACCGTCACCGATGGCGAGTGAGCCTTGCCATCATAGGTGCCGTCAAAGCCCTTGGCCTGAACATTCTCGAACTGCGTGCCGTAGATGCTCCAGTAGAAAAACTTGCAGGAGTAAATTGACTCGTAGGATGCGAAGTTTCCCAGGCCCCAGAGCTGGCTCCGGTACGCACCTGGATCTTTCTCCGAAACCGATTCGCCCCAAGCGAGGCGTTCGAAATCGACGCCCTCTTTAAGCTCAATCCATTCGTCGCCAAGCTTATACGTCACCTTAATGTGAGGCGTTATCTCCTCGCCCGTCCACTTATAAGACGGAACGTCGCTGAGCACGTCACCGTTGCTGAACCTGACATTATCCTTCAGCTTGTCGTAGCCGATGACTTCGATCTTGCAAAGATCCTTACGGTTGAAGTCCTTCTCCGCAAGCGAGGCGGGGTTGATCTTGAACACGCGCTCGAGCGTGACATCGTTCTGCCCCTCGATGGCGACCGTCGCCACCACGCGATGGGTACCCGCATCGCACGGCTGCGACCCTTCCATCTCGATGCCCACGGTGTCGTTCTCATCAGCGCAACGGTAAAAGCGTGCGCTCACAATCTTAGCCTTGCCTTGGGCTACAGCGTTGTCCTTTTGAGACGGCTTAGTCGTAGCAAGCACGGTGTCGCGCTGTTTGCCGTTGTAGGTAAAGCTCAGGGCGCCGCTCTTGGACGACATCAGCGAGATCGTCTCGCCGTCCCTGGAGTAGACACAGTGTGAGGCCTCATACTGTCCGTTGCACGTAGCCGCGATGCTGTACCCATCCTTGTTGGCGGAATAGGTCCACTCGTGTTCGTGCTTGCGATGGATAACCTTGACCTTGCCATCGGTAACGTCGTATGCAAGGTCAGCGTTGGCAAGCTTGAGCCTGCTCGCGAGATCTTCCTGAGAGAGATCGCTCGTACCGAGGTTCACATATTCATAGTAGTAGTGCTGCTTATTGGATTCGGAATCGAACTTGGAATCGTCGACAGACAGGGCAGCTTCGCCCGTAAAAGACTTATCGACATGAACCTTACCGTAGCTGCCGACATCGGACGCATCGACACCCTTCGCCTTGGCCGTAGTGACCTTGGTGTTGCCAGCGAGCGTCACAGAGCCACGAACGTAGATTGCACAGCGCTTCTCGTCCTGACCGCTTATGTCGCGACCGTTGAAATAATCAGAGGGGAACACGAACGAATCGTCGATAACCGTACCGTTTATGGTGCACGACGCATCCTTTGCCACCGCAATGGCACTCGTCATGTGCATCTGATACTGAATATCCCACACCTTGAACATATAAGAGCAGGGTCCATTCCATGACGCGTTATTTGTTGAACAAATGCTGCAGTTATTCAGAGCAACTATGGCATTTTTGACGCCAATATTGCCCGCATGCACATGACCGCTCTCAACCTTCATCTCGTCGCATGCAATCATTCCCTGACTGTTGTTTTCGAACGTACAGCCGTTCAACGTAACTTTTGGAGTCTTCGACCGCCCGACCACGCTCAAGGCGCCGACGCAGTCATCACTATTATTTTTAAACGTGCAGTTGACAAACGTTGCATCCACCGCGACCTGGCTGCCTCTGATAGTCACAGGCGCCGGCGAGGCTTCGTAAATTTCATTACCCTGGTCAACCTTGAATGCGTTGTTCTTGCAGCATTTCCAACCGCTGACATTCACGTTCGTGAAGCTGGCCGTCTCCCCCGCACCCATGGTTCCATAGAGCGTGATTGCCCGAACGGTATCTTTGTTATCGGTCCTTGAAACAAGCTTGAGGTTTTTCACGGAAAGGTTGAGGCTCTTGCCCGTATTCGGCTTATCGACACCTCCACGCGCTTCGTAATCGTTGCTATCGCTCAAAAACGTCTTTCCATCGCAGCGGACCTCGGTTGAGGCACCCGAATCACCGATGAACTCGACATAACCGCCCTTAAGCACAAAGAGGGGGTGCTGCGAATATGTAAGGTCACGCTTGACGGTCAGCGGACCGCCCAGAGACGAGCTGTCGGTGAAATATAGGCGGGTCGGATTCTCCTTGGTGCCGCCCTCGACCTCATAGTGGTCGATATCAACCGTGCCGGCAAACCGATAGTCTTTGCCGCCGGAAAGTTGGATTACATCACTTTCGCCATACGAAAGCTCGCTTTTCAGGTGCGTCGGTTTGATCGCGGCGGACGGATACGCCTCCGCTACCGTAGGCATGGCGAACGTCGTCGCCGCGCCCCCAAGCGCCAGCGCTGCAGCCAGCACGCAAGCAGCAAGTCTGCGCATCCCCATCTTTTTCTCCCTCATCACAGCTCCCCTTACCCCTATGCTTTCGCAATGTTCGTTATCGCCTGGCGCCGGCGGCCGGCATGATTCCCCGTCCGACCGCCGGCATCGATTGACGTGTGTATCCATGGAGTATTGTGCGGTCGTCAAAACTGACGCCCTGCCGCTTGGCGCGAGTTGCACGCCTTGGGGCGCAAATGGGACACGCCTCCGCGGGCGGCGCGCACCCAATGTGGCAAAATCGAACTACTAAGGGGGCTCGAATGCTCAAGATTATCGCCTGCGACGACGACGTCGCTTTTCTAGATAGACTGCACCGGATGATCGACCGCTGGTCGACCGAGACGGGCACGGCAGTCGACGTTGCGCTCGTCACGCGCGGCGAGGACCTGCTGGCCCGCCATGCCGCATCGCGCGCCGACATCATTCTGCTCGACATGATCATGCCGCTCGTCAACGGCATGGACACCGCGCGGGAGCTGCGCCAATCCGATACCGCTGTGCGTCTGGTGTTCCTCACCTCATCGCCCGAGTTCGCGCTGGAGTCCTATGAGGTCCGCGCCTTCGACTACCTGCTCAAGCCCGTAACGTACGAACGCCTGGCGCAGCTGCTCGACGAGCTTTCGAGCATGCGACCCGCCGTGACCGACGAGCTCGTAACCAAAACGTCCTTTGGCTACCATGCCCTGCGCCTGTCCGATATCGAATATGCCGAGGCCCGCAACAAGCACGTGGTATTCCACCTGCGCGACGGGCGCGACATCGAGGCGCTCGAGCCGTTCCGCAACATCGAGGACCAGCTGGCCAAAAACGCAAGCTTCTTTAAATGTCACCGTAGCTACCAGGTCAACCTGCGCAATATCGACCACTTCAACCGTACGGATATCGTCATGCGCTCGGGCGCTTGCATCCCGCTGGCGCGCAGCTGCAAGCAGGGTTTCCAGGATGCTTACTTTGCAGCACGGTTCGAGGGCGGGAGGCGCTAATGCTCCCCACGGTCGAGATGATGCTTTGGGCAATTCACCACGCAACAACCCTGCTTTTTGGCGTTTTTGCCTCGGCGGCGCTCTGCGGTATCGAGATCAACCGGCGTCACGTGCTTGAGCTGGTGATGGTCGGCGCCGTAACCGGATGCGCATTCGGCCTCGCCAATGCCGTCGGCGGCGAGCTTTTCGCCCGTCAGGTATATCCACTCGTCGTGCATCTGCCGCTCGTCATCTATCTGTGCGCACGCTATCGCCTGAGCCCGCTGCTCGTTATGCTGGGCGTCACCAGTGCTTATCTGAGCTGCCAGTTCAGCAACTGGATGGGCATCGCCGCGCTCACCGCCACCGACTCGCAAATCGCGTACTACGTGGCACGCATTATCACCACGGCCGTCGTCTTTGCGATCCTACTGCATTGGGCAAGCGACATCGGTCCGCGCTTGGCGGTCAAAAGCCCTACCGAGCTCGAGATTCTGCTCATCCTGCCGCTTGTCTATTACATCTTTGACTACGCCACCAACGTCTACACCACGCTCTTCCACTCGGGCTCCGTGGTGACGGTTGAGTTTTTGGCGTTTGCGCTTTGCGCGTTCTACCTCATGTTTCTTGCTGTGTATCTGCGCGAATACGAGGCAAAGGAAACCGCCGAGCGCGAGCGCTGGATGCTTGCCACCCGCGACAGCGCGGCCATCAAGGAACTCGAGGCCTGGCGCCAATCTGGACGTGAGCTTTCGGTCCTCCGCCATGACATGCGGCACTTCCTGCGCGGCCTTGCGGCTTTGATCGAGGAGGGCCGCATCGACGAGGCACTCGAGCGCATCGACGAGCTCTGCGAGACGAACGACCGCACCGCCGTGCGCCGCTACTGCGCCAACGACACGGTCAATATCGTGCTTTCGTCATTTAGCTCCGATATCAACCGAAACGGCATCACCGCCGATTTGCGCGCTGCCGTGCCCGAGAGCGTCCATGTAGCCGACGTCGATCTGTTTAGCGTGCTCTCAAACGCCCTGGACAACGCCATCGTCGCCGCAAGCGCCGCTCCCCAGGGCAAGCGATTTGTCGATCTGGACCTGCGTTGCGAGGACGGGCAACTGCTCCTTTTGGTCTCCAACACGTTTGGGCGCCCGCCGCGCATGGTCGACGGCATGCCCGTAGCCGGGCACACCGGACACGGCTTTGGAACCAAGAGCATTAAGCTTGCCGTCGAACGCATGAACGGCAACTGCCAGTTTCGCATCAACGGCGACCGGTTTGAGCTTCGCGCCGTGATGTAAGGGCGCGACAAGTCGGCGCCGCGCTCGACCCGTCAGGGCCGCCTTACCGGCTCCGGTCCGCTACAGCGGCGCGGCTGCCGGGGTCAGCTGCTTGATGTATGCCCACATGCGCTGTTTGGCGGCTTTGTCAGTGAGCGCCGCCTCAAAACCGTCGAGCGCGAGCACGCGACGACCCTGCACATGGGCGACCAAGCCAGGCTTGAGCATGGCGGTATCGAAGTCGTCGATTGCCACGAGCATGTCGGCATAGGTCTCGCGCATGGTATCGGCCGCGCGATCGTCTAACAGCAGGACCGCCTCGGGGTCCAAGGCCTCGAGCGCCTCGCGGAACAGCTCGCACGGCAGGCCCTCGCCTGTCGCAACCGCCCCATCGCCCGCGCCGGCAACACTTGCCAGCACGCAAAAATCCTCTGGCGCGTAGCCGATGGCGCCGAGCGCTTTGCGCAGCGCAGCACCGTCCGGACCGGCAGCCAGCTCGCCGCCCGCACGCTCGGCATCGTCTAAATCACCTTTTACCAGCACAATCGGCGAGCACGCATTTCCTGCGATACGCACGCCGCGGCCCGCGAGCGATGCGAGCTCCTGCTCGGTCGCCTGGGCGATGGCTTCTTTTTTCTGGCTTTGTGACGTGGGCATGCGCTCTCCAATCGTTTGCGTGCCCACCATTATATAAAAGAGCCGCCTGCGAGTGGTTGCATTACGGGCCGTTGGGTATAAGCACGGTCGTACTGAGTTTTACGCGGCCGAGCCGCGTCGCACTATGGAGGTCACCATGGCTGACATTAAGCAGATTACCCCCGAGAACTTCGATTCCGTCGTTAACGGCAGCCTTCCCGTGCTGGTTGATTTTTGGGCACCGTGGTGCGGTCCCTGCCGCTCGCTCTCGCCCATTGTTGACGAAGTGGCCGACGAGCTGGCCGGCAAACTCGCCGTCGCCAAATGCAACGTCGACGACAATCAGGACCTGGCCATGAAGTTTGGCGTTATGAGCATCCCCACGCTGGTTGTCTTTAAGAACGGCGAGGAAATCGACCGCTCCGTTGGCGCGCTGCCCAAGGCCAGGCTGCAGGCGCTGCTTGAGAAGCACCTGTAATACGCCGGTCATGTGCTGCCGTCCATGAGCGGTTTTGCGCCGCTCACCGGAGAGCCGGGTGCTGCGCCCGCGACCACGGATAGTATGGTAATCACAAACAGCCCCCAGTGAACGGGTGCGGGTCAGACGGACTCGCACCCGTTTTCTTATGCGGCGATGCGCAAAGCGGGCGTAGTAGAATCTGAACCACTGAATAGGCCCGTACAAAAGGAGATTTCCCATGCATGACGTCGGAATGAACATGAGCCAGCTTGCCATGAGCGTCAAGCAGGTCGACGACACGATCGAGCTCGCCCACGAGTGGAGCCATCAGCTGCTGCATGCAACCGAGAACTTTGATATGGAGCGCATTGGTGCCAAGCTCGAGGCCGCCATGGCGGCGCTCCACGAGGCGCACGACGCACTCGAGGGCTATGAGGAGGCCATCGAGGCCGACCACAACTCCGTTGGCTCCGTAAAGCTGGTGTAGCGTGGCCGAGCACGAGCACACCTGCGGGCACGAGCATTCGCACGGGCCGACCGGCGACGCGGGCTGCCGTTGCAGCGGCTCCGCCTCAGAGCTGGTCCGTTTTTCGGTCACCGCGCCCGACGACCTGCTGCGCCGCTTTGACGAGCAGATCGCGCGCCGCGGCGACGTGGCCAACCGCTCCGAAGCTGTACGCGACCTGATTCGCGCCTCGATTGCCAAGGAGCAGATGCGAACGCCCGACGAGCAGGTCATCGGGTCGCTCACCATGATTTACGACCATCACACCGGCGACCTGACACGTCGCCTGGACGAGGTGCAGCACGACTACACCGACGAGATCGTATCGACCATGCACGTGCATCTGGATCACCACAACTGTTTGGAGATTCTGGCACTTAAGGGTCGCGGCGAGCGTGTCTACGAGCTGGCTGACCGTCTGCTGGGCCTGCGCGGCGTTAAACACGGCGAGCTCACCTGCGCCGCCACCGAGCAGAGCCTGGGGCTGTAACAGCACACATTTCAACGAAGGAGGGTCGCATGCGACATGCGCATATCCATGTAACGGGCATTGTGCAGGGTGTCGGCATGCGACCGTTTGTGTATCGCGAGGCCATGGCGCACGGCATTTGCGGCTGGGTACTTAACGCGGGCGATGGCGTGCATATCGAGGCGCACGCTCCTGGCGAAGCACTCGACGAATTTGTCGACGCGCTTTCCGAGCATGCGCCTGCGGCGTCTCGCATGGAGCATGTCGAGGTTGTGGACCTAGCACCCGGCAACTGGGACGCCGCTAACGAGCGGGGCTTTCGCATTGTGGCGTCGCAGGATCAAACCGCCCACACGACGCTCATCTCGCCCGACATCGCCACGTGCGACGACTGCCTGCGCGAGCTATTCGACCCCGCCGACCGACGCTTTCACTACCCCTTTATCAACTGCACCAACTGTGGACCGCGCTTTACCATCATTCGCTCGCTGCCCTATGACCGAGCGGCTACCTCGATGGATCGCTTTCCCATGTGCCCCGAGTGCGCCGCAGAGTATGGCGACCCGCTTGACCGGCGCTTTCATGCGCAGCCCGATGCCTGCTTTGACTGCGGGCCACATATTACGTGGCACGAGGCCGATCGCGGCGTGGAGCCGATGGCGGTCGACGCGACACCAGCCGTCGGCTCCACGCGCGAGGCCAGCGATGCCATCATCGAACGCTGCGTCGAGCTGCTGGCAGGCGGTGGCATCGTCGCCATCAAGGGTCTCGGTGGGTTCCACCTAGCCTGCGACGCCGCCAACGAACAGGCAGTGTGCGAGTTGCGCCGTCGCAAGCGTCGCAGCAATAAGCCGCTCGCCGTTATGGTGTGCGGCCTTGCCGACGCCGAGCGCCTGTGTCATATCGATGGCATTGAGCGCAACCTGCTGGCCGGCAGTGTTCGTCCCATCGTGCTGCTGCGTCGCCGCGCAGCCGGCAACGGCGCCTACGGCTCCCCCAACGCCCTCGAACTCGCGCCATCCGTCGCGCACGACTTGCCCGAGCTTGGCGTCATGCTCCCCTACACCCCGCTTCAACATTTGCTGCTCGCCGCAGCCGCGGCGCACGGCATGAGCGCACTCGTCATGACCAGCGGAAACCTGAGCGAAGAGCCCATCGAGACCGACGATGCCCTTGCATGGGAGCACCTTGTTGCCGCCGGCATCGCCGATGCGCTGCTCGGTAACGACCGCGCGATTCTGTCGCGCTACGACGACTCCGTGGTACGCGTAGTCGACGGGGTCGTCATGCCCGTGCGCCGCGCACGCGGATATGCGCCGCAGCCGCTGTCGTTGCCGGCGCTCGACGACGCCACGCCCTGTGTGCTCGCCTGCGGGCCGCAGCAAAAAGCCACGATCGCACTCACGCGCGAGGACGCCGACGGCCATGCGGCCTGTTTTGTGTCGCAGCATATAGGCGATGTCGAAAACGGCGCGACTATCGATGCTTGGAGCGCCGCACGCACGCGTCTGGAAAGCCTCTTTGACCTGGCGCCTGCCGCCTTGGCATGCGACATGCATCCCAGTTATCTGTCGAGCCAATGGGCGCGCGAGCAGGCACGGGAGCACAATCTGCCGCTTATCGAAGTCCAGCACCATCATGCGCACATCGCGAGCGTCATGGCAGAGGCGATTGCCGCAGGCCGGCTTGCGCCCGATGCACGCGTCCTCGGCATCGCCTTCGACGGCACGGGTGCCGGCACCGACGGCACCATATGGGGCGGTGAGTTTCTTGTCGCCCATCTCGCCGATTTTGAGCGCGTCGCGCATCTGCGCACCTGGGCGCTTCCCGGTGGCGCCGCATCCGTACACGATGCCCGCCGCAACGCCTTTGCCCTGCTCAGCGAGCTCGACCTGCTCGAGCACCCGGGAGCCGTGGGGCTCTTGAACAGCCTTGACGAGCAAACGCGCAGCATAACGGCAACGATGATCGAGCGCGGCATCAACAGTCCGCGCACCAGCAGTATGGGTCGCTTGTTTGATGCCGCAGCCGCGATTTTGGGCATTTGCGGCCAGGCAACCTACGAGGGCGAACCCGCCATCGAGCTCGAAGCCGCCGCTTGGCGTGCACTGGACGGCAAAATCGCCCGTTTTCCCGACGACAACGTCGGCTATTCCACATCTGGCCCATCATGGTTGGACGGCCCCGATGTGCTGGACCAGAAAGCACTCTTTGAGGCACTTTTGGAGGGAATTGAAGCCGGAGCGCCCGCCGACAGGCTCGCACTCGACTTCCATGTCGCCGTCGCGCGCTCCTCGGCGCGCATCGCCACCGAAATCTGCGCGCGCGAGGGCATTGGCACCGTCGCGCTCTCGGGCGGCGTGTTCATGAACCGACTTCTGCTCCAGCTCCTCACCCACGAGCTCAAAAGTGCGGGCCTTACTGTCTTGGTCCCCCATACCGTACCCGTCAATGACGGCTGCATCGCCTACGGTCAGGCGGCGGTCGCAAGCGCTCGTCTTGCGCAGATTGCATCGCAGTAGCTCGCCCTCACACGCCGCTGTGCCCAGCCGTCTCACAGGCGTAACGCGTTTGCCCGCAAACCCCGCGAGCGCTACCATCAACTGATGGATTATTGAGCGCCTATCCAGCGCAAAGCGTCTAAAAGGGGAACAATATGTGCCTTGCCGTTCCCGGTAAAGTAGTCAAACGCGACGACGACCTCAAGGCCACCGTCGACATGATGGGCATCGAGCGCCCCGTGTCGCTACGACTCGTGCCGACGGCGCAGGTTGGCGACTATATTCTCGTACACGCCGGCTTTGGCATCCAGATTGTCGACGAGCAGGAAGCGCAGGAGACGCTCGAGCTCGTTAATGCCATGACCGAGCTGGTCGAAGAAGACCAACTGGTCAGCAACCCGGCCGAGGCATACTAGTGGCGGCCGGACAGCCGGCGCGCTCCGGTATCGACTTTTCGGCATTTCGCGATTCCAAGCTGGCCCGCGAGCTCATCGAACGCATCCATGAACTCGTCGGCGACCGCACCATCAACCTTATGGAAGTCTGCGGCACGCACACCGTGAGCATCGGCCGCTATGGCTTTCGCTCCATTGTGCCGGCCGGGCTCAAGCTGCTGAGTGGCCCGGGGTGCCCCGTCTGCGTAACCGCCAACCGCGACATCGACCACGCGATCGCGCTCGCCAACATAGACGGCGCCATCATCACCACCTTTGGCGACATGATGCGCGTGCCCGGATCGTCCACCTCGCTCGCTGCGCAAAAGGCGGCAGGGCGCGACATCCGCATCGTCTATTCCCCGCTCGACGCGCTCGACATCGCCGAGCAAAGCCCCGATCGTCCGGTCATTTTTATGGGCGTGGGCTTTGAGACTACGACGCCCACCATCGCCGCCGCCATCTTGGAGGCCGAGGCACGCGGGCTTTTGAACTTTTCGGTCTATTGCGCCCACAAGACCACGCCGCCGGCGTTGCGCGCCATCGCCAACGACCCCGAGACCGCCATCGACGGCTTTATCCTGCCGGGCCACGTCGCCACCATCACGGGCTTGGCGCCCTTTAGCTTTTTGGTCGACGAGTTCAATACCCCGGGCGTGGTCACGGGATTTGAACCGGTCGATATCCTGCAGGGCATCTGCATGCTGGTCCAGATGGTTGTCGAGGGCAGGCCCGCGATCGACAACGCCTACCGCCGTGGCGTCAACGCAGACGGCAACCCCGTGGCGCGCCAGCTGGTCGAGCAGGTGTTTGAGCCATGCGGCACCACGTGGCGCGGGCTGGGGCCGATTGCCAACTCGGGCCTTTCTATCCGCCCCGAGTTCTCGCGCTTTGATGCCCGCGCTCGCTTTGACGTGCCCGTTGAGGCGACGGTCGAGCCGCGTGGATGCCGCTGCGGCGACGTGCTGCGCGGGGCCATTACGCCGAACAGCTGCCCGCTCTTTGGCCGCACCTGCACGCCCGAGCACCCCGTCGGACCGTGCATGGTGAGCTCCGAGGGCAGCTGCGCGGCGTACTACCGCTACCGTAACTAGCCTGGACGCACCCGCACACTAGCACCACCCACGATTGGAGTTTTGGATATGTCCCATAGCATCACCGATAGCACCGTCCTGTTGGGCCACGGCTCTGGCGGTCAGATGATGAAACGCATCATCGATGAGGTCTTTCTGGATGCCTTTGGGTCGCCCGAGCTGCTCGAGGGCAACGACGCCGGCGTCGCCACGCTGCCCGCGAGCGGGCGCATCGCCATGTCGACCGACAGCTTTGTAGTCTCGCCGCAGTTCTTCCCCGGCGGCAACATCGGCCGCCTCGCCGTGTGCGGAACCGTCAACGACGTCGCGACCTCGGGCGCCAACGTGCGCTACCTGTCGTGCGGCTTTATCCTCGAAGAGGGCTATCCCATGGATAAGCTCCGCCAGATTGTGCAGACGATGGCCGAAACGGCGCGTGAGGCAGGCGTGTCCATAATCACGGGCGACACCAAGGTGGTCGAGCGCGGCGGGGCCGACGGCGTCTACATCAATACCGCCGGCGTGGGCGAGGTTCTCACGGGCGTGGCGCTCAGCGGTGCCAACTGCCAGCCCGGCGATGTCATTCTGGTATCGGGTACGCTGGGCGACCACGGTATCGCCATCATGAGCCAACGCGAGGGCCTGGCGTTTTCGAGCACAATCGAAAGCGACGCTGCGCCGCTCAACCACCTGATTGCCGACGTTTTGGCCGCAGCGCCCGACACGCGCTGCTTTCGCGACCCCACGCGCGGTGGCCTGGCGTCCACACTCAACGAGTTTGCCCAGGCCAGCGGTGTTGCCATGGAGGTTGACGAGGATGCCGTGCCCGTGCGTCCCGACGTGCAGGCCGCCTGCGAGATGCTCGGCTACGATGTGCTGCAGGTAGCAAACGAGGGCAAGATGGTTGCCGTGGTGCCGGCCGAGCAAGCCGATGCCGCGCTAACCGCCATGCGCGCCGCGCGCTACGGCGAGAATGCCGCCATCATCGGTCGCGTGTTGCCACTTACCGAGGGCGCCCGTCCCGCCGTGCGCGTGCGCACCGGCTGGGGCTCGACCCGCATTCTCGACATGCTCGTGGGAGAGCAGCTGCCGAGAATTTGCTAGGGTGGAACCGCACGGTCGGCGCGATGTGACCCGATATCCCTGAAGATGTTCAGATTCCAAGCACGCCCAACGCGGAAGCCCAGTATTATGAGGTGCGTTTTAAATCCAATGACGGGAGCTTTCATGGCAGCAGCTTTTTCCCATGTGATCTTTGATCTGGACGGCACCATCCTCAACACGCTCGAGGACCTGGCGGCCGCCGGCAACCATACCTGCGAGGCGCACGGCTGGCCCACGTTTGCCGTTGACGAGTACCGCTACAAGGTGGGAAACGGCATGCTCAAGCTGGTTGAGCGCTTTATGCCCGCCGAGTACGCGGGCGACGGCCGTATGTTTGAGCAGACGCTTGCCGAGTTTAGGGCTTATTACGGCGAGCACAAGGAGGACCACACCGCCCCCTATGCCGGCACGATCGAGATGCTCGACCGCCTGCGTGCCGCGGGCGTGCAGCTTGCCGTGCTCACCAACAAGGACCACGTCTCGGCGGCTCCGCTTATCGAAAAGTATTTTGGTTCCGAGCGCTTTGCGCTGGTACAGGGCCGTGTCGATGCGTTTCCGCCTAAGCCCGAAGCACCCGTCACGCTGCATGTGATGGAAGAGCTGGGCGCCAATCCGGCAACCACGCTCTATGTGGGCGATTCCAATGTCGATATCCTGACCGGCCACAACGCCGGCCTTAAGAGCGCGGGCGTCAGCTGGGGCTTCCGCGGCCGCGCAGAGTTGGAGGCCGCCGGCGCCGACTACGTGGTGGACACCCAGGACGAGCTCGCAGCGCTGGTGCTGGGCGAGTAACGAGCGACACTGCTTAACGCAGCTGCGACAATTCTTCCGCGCGGAAAGCGCGTCCCGTTTTGGAGCTCCGGAATGGGATGCGCTTTCCGTTTGAGGCGCATCAGGGAAACCGCATCCCGTTTCAGAGCAATATTCCGGGTCGCACTTTCCGTAACCCACCCCATCCGGAAAATGCGACCCGCTATTCGGCCAAAAACCGGGTCGCGGTTTCCCAAGCACTCGATGCAACGCTAGCACAAGGAATGTCCATTACAGTCGAAATTGTCAGCCCGGGCCCGTCTCGGGCTACGATTGAGGCGCGCCCAGAACGGGCCGCCGACCGGGCGCCCGCGCACGGCCGAATGTCCCTGCCCCCGAGAGGGCCTGTTGGGTGCTGCCGGCGCGGGACGCGCCGCCCCCGACGGCTGATAGGAAAGTGCCGGGCAGGCGCCGCGGCTGGTAATGTGAGTGCCGAGGGGGAGGCCATCCGGTCGAACGACTACCGGAAGGATACCACCGTGAAAGCGCCATCGACCAGGCCCGCGGCCGTGCTCGGCCTAGACGTCGGCAAGTCCTCCCACTGGGCCTGCCTGATCGACCGCGACGGGGAGGTGCTGTCCAGCGCCCCCGTCCGCAACAGGGAGGCCGAGCTCGACGCGCTGTTCGCCTCCGTGCCCGCCGGCACGCTCGTCGTGGTCGACCAGTTCCGCAACATAGGGTCCCTCGCCGTGAGGCGCGCCCGCGCCGCGGGTCTGGGGGTCGCCCACCTGCCCGGCCTCGCCGCCAGCCGCGCCGCCGGGCTGTTCGCCGGCGAGGCCAAGACCGACGAGCGCGACGCCGCGGTGATCGCGCGGACCGCCCTGGGTGTGCCGGACTCCCTGTCGGGGGTCCCGGGCCGCGGCGAGGCCCTCGAGGCCGCGCGCGCCCTCTCGTCGCAGCGCGACCACGTCGTCGCCTGCGCGACCAGGGACAAGAACCGCCTGCGCGCCGTGCTGCTCGAGTCCTGCCCGGCCCTCGAGGCCGCCGTCGACCTGTCGGACCGCCGGTGGCTGGAGCTGCTCGCCGGGTTCGGCGGGGCGTGGGGGATCGCCCGCTCGGGGGCCGAGGGGCCGCAGGCCGAGGCCGCCGGGGAGGCCGCGGCCGCCTCGACTGCGCCCCCGCCGGCGCTCATCGAGGCCGAGAACAGGCAGGTCAGGTTCCTGGCCGCCCGGATATCGGAGGCCCTCGACGAGGCCGGGGCCCTCGAGGCCGAGACGGCGGCGCTGCTCGAGGGCGACGAGACCTACGCGTGCCTGCTCACCGTGCCCGGCATCGGCCCGAGGACCGCGGCGCAGCTCGCGGTGTCGGTCGACATCGGGAGGTTCCCGGACCACGACCACCTGGCCTCGTACTGCGGCATAGCCCCGAGGGTGAGGAGCTCCGGAACGTCGGTGAGGTCGGTCAGGGCGTCCAGGCGCGGCGACGCGAGGCTCAAGTCCCTGCTGATCTTCTCGTGCAACAGCCTGGTGAGGTCCTCGGGGCGCTACGGCGAGTACTACCGGGCCTGCAGGGCGCGGGGCATGGGGCACGGGCGGGCGCTCAAGGCCGTCGCGAGGAAGCGGCTCAGGGCGATATACGCCGTGATGCGCGACCGGGTGCCCTACCGGGAGTAGCCCCGACGGTTGACAAAACTATAGGAACACCCAACTTAGCTCGGTTAATTATAGCCCTCAAGTCATCGCATTTAGTCACCCGCCGGCGAGCGGTAATAATGTCGCACCTTTGGTCAACTGACGAAGAACCGGGAGGGTTCGAACCCCAGATACCCTTTTTGGGGCATACCCGCTTAGCGGGCGAGTGTCTTCGGACTCTCGGTCAGCTCTTCGTAACGGCCGTTTTAGCTGTAACTAAACTCGTCGGATGGAACAAGGGGAAAGGTATAGGAGCCGCGCACGCCGTAATGCCAAAATGCCTCGGCTAAAGTTACTCGCTCTCGTGATAGGCCATAATCGACCGGCACGGATACCCTTCAGAGCCGCATTCCGCAGACGCTACGACCTTTCCGTCTTTATAAAACTCGACGTACCAAACGTACGTTGCCGCCCCCTCCCAATAGCTTGGCCTATCAGCGACCTTGTACGTAATAGAGGCGTCATCTGGCACAATCAACTCGCGCTTGGCGTTTGCAATGAACGCATCCATGTCGGCGATCACGCCATCGTCGCCCGCAGCGGCCTCCCCATCGTCGCCGCTATCGGATGCCGCTTCAGATGGTGCTTGAGATGCGCCAGTTCGATCGTCTGCAGT
>UQIV01000023.1 GCA_900541205.1 uncultured Collinsella sp.
CCGTTTGTCTCCACCCGCGTAGCGGGTGGTTTAAAGCTGGCCGCTGCGCGGCCAGCAGACTAAAGTCTTGAATACAATAAAGCGCGGAGTCGCCATGCGGCCCCGCGCTTTTCTTTTAGCGCCGGTCCCTGCGCCGGCGTGCGGCCTATTTCTCCCCCATTTTGGCCATTTTGCCCTCCAAACGGCACTACCGCCGGCAACATCCAGCAGATACGCTGAATCTAGTCGTATAGGCCCTATGAGAACGGGAGCAACCATGGCAGCCTTGTTCACGACCCCCAAACGCAATGACACTACCGCCGGAACCCATGTTGCCGAACCCGACGTTCGCCGTCGCATAGGACTCGCGCACGGCAGCTGGCGCCGCGTGACGCGCCGCATCGTCGCGGGCGCCGTGTGCGCGCTCACGGTGAGCTCGCTGCTCATGCCGAGCGTCTCGCTCGCAGCGGAATGGGTCAAGGTCGGCGGCAACAAGTACAACACCGCGGCGAGCGACGAGGCCGGTACCTGGTCGTGGGACGGCGCCGACGACTTGAAGCTCAACAACTATAACGGCGGCGAGATCCAGGCCGCAGGCAAGCTCAACGTGAATTACTCGGGAACCAACATCGTCACTGCCGAATGGATCGAAAGCATCAACGTTTCTCATGGCACTAACGAGAATGCCGAGCTCAATATCCAAGGCGACGAGGGCGGCACGCTTAGCGTGACATCTACTGAGGACGCTATCCTCTCCACGGGTAATATCAACATCGACGGAGCCGGATCCGTCAACGCCACGAGCACTGGGTTTGATGCCATCAATGCCGGAGGTGATCTCGCTATCAAAGGTTCGGGCAACGTCAACGCCACGGGTGCATCGGATGGCATCAGGGCAAACGGCAATATCACGATTGACGACAGCGGAGCCGTCACCGCCAGGGCTACCAAGGACAAGGGTATTGGAGCCGACAAGAACCTCACCATCAAGGGTGGCGGGGCGGTCGAGGCAAGCTCAGCCGATGGTGAGGCCCTTTGGAGCGGCGGCAATATCAACATCTCGGACGGCAGCCAGGTCAAGGCAAGCTCCGAGAAAGACGCTGCCGTCGAGGCCAAGGGCAGCCTCGCAGCCACAAACGCCTCCCTCAACGTAAACGGTGTTGAATATGGCGTCTATGCCCACAAGGGCATCACCCTCGATCATGCAAACGTGACGGTCCGTGCAAGTAAAGGCAGATACGGTGGCGCCAACGCCCTCTTCACCTACCAGGACGACATCGTCGTCAAGAACGGCTCCACCGTGGACGCGTTTGCGGAAGGCGAGGTTTCGGCTGCATTCTCCACCAGAAACGATCGACCCAACGAGAAGGGCGGCCACATCTACATCAGCGACTCCGTTGTCAAGGCCATAGCCCGCTATGTCGAGAACGGCGACGGCCCCATCCCCTACAGCGAAAACCAAGATGGCGAGACGAGGCGCGAACCCCAAGGCGAGAACATCGGCATCATCGCCCAGACCAGCGAGGGCGTCACACCCGCAGTCATCTCGATCATCCGCAGCAAGGTAACGGCCGAAGGAGATACAGCGGCAATCTTTGCCCGTGCCATGAGCGCTGACGGCAAGACAATCGGCACCATCAAGATTGAGAACGCCGCCATCCAGACGCCCGAAGGCGGCAAGGTCATTGACTATCGCAAGCTCCGTGACGGCATCTACGAGGCAGGCCAAGCCATCGGCACGGGCGACGCCACGGTCGACTCCCTCTATATCAAAGCAGTCGCCAAAAGTACGACCATCGCACCTCCCGAGGTAGCCAAGCCGGAAGACCCCAAGCCCGACGAGACCAAGCCCGCAGAAAGCAAGCCCGCGGAGTCCAAGCAGAGCCCCAAGCCTGAGGGCTCAAAGCCGACCAAGGCCGTTGCGGCTTCAACCACGAAATCCAAGACTACCGGCAAGCTCGCGGCAACCGGCGACGCCTCGGGTGCGGCCATCGTGGCAACCGTCCTTGCAGGAACAGCCGCTATCGCCGCAGGCACCATGGCGAGCCGTAAGCGTTCTTAGACGCCTCTGCGCACATGGCAGCTCCCGCGAAGGCCCCGAGCCCCAGCACCGTTTAACAACGCCACCGCCGAGCTCCCCTCCGGCGGTGGCGTTTTCCATATGCGTCCGCAGGGGATGCACGAGATTGTCTTTGGTCTAGCCCAACCGGCATACGCTGGCGTGCGACAATTGGGGCTGCCGATATCACAACACTGAGAGAAGCCCGTCATGGAAGCGCATCAAAAGCAGATAACCGTTTATTCGAATCATACGGAAAGCGCGCCTGTCATCTACCTTCCTGTGGTCGTGGGCGACGGCAGCGAGGTTTATAAGTGTTGTCGAGAGCTCGACTGTCCGCCATTCGCCCTCGTCACCATTAGCGGGCTCGATTGGAATCGCGAGCTGAGCCCCTGGGCATGCGACGGAACCGTACGCGATGCCGAGCCTTTCGGCGGCCAAGCTGCCGGTTTTCTTGATGAGCTGCTGAATCAGATAATCCCCCAGGTCGAGTCGTCGCTTCCTCAGCCGCCCACCTGGCGCGGCATTGCCGGCTACTCGCTGGCAGGCCTCTTTTCGCTTTGGGCTCTCTGGCAAACCGATGTCTTTGGCCGCGCGGCGAGCGCATCGGGGTCGCTGTGGTTTCCCGACTTTGTCGACCGTGCCAGCACGACCCCTTTTGCCGGCAGCCCGCAAGCCGTCTATCTGTCACTCGGCAAAAAGGAAACCAAGACGCCCAACCGCATGATGAGGCACGTACTCGACGACACACGCGCGATGGAAGCGTTGCTCATCGAGCGCGGCATTCCAACAACGATGGAGCTCAACCCCGGCAATCACTTTGCCCAAACTGACTTGCGCATGGCCCGCGGCATCCACTGGATACTGACGCATTAAAAATGGTGCCCACGCGCATATACGCATGGGCACCATATCTTGTTTTAGCTGAACGCAGCTGCTACTCAGCAGCCTCCTCAAGCTCGGAGACATCAAACTCAAAGTCGTTACCCGGCAGAATCGCGTTGAGCACGATACCCACCAGCGAGCCAACGGCAAGGCCGGAAAGCGAAATCGTCACGCTGCCCAGCTCCAGCACGATGGCACCGGCGGTGCTGTACGCAATGCCGAGCGAAAGCACGAGTACCAGAGCGGCCACCAGCACGTTGTGGTTGTTCTGGAAATCGACCTGGTTTTCGATAAGGTTGCGAACGCCCACGGCACTGATCATGCCATAGAGCACGAGCGACACGCCGCCGATTACACACGCCGGCATGGCGGCGATCACGGCAGCGAACTTGGGGCAGAACGAAAGCACGATGGCACAGCACGCGGCAATGCGAATCACGCGCGGGTCGAACACGCGCGTCAGGGCAAGCACGCCGGTGTTCTCGCCATACGTCGTATTGGCAGGAGCGCCAAAGAGCGATGCCAAGATGGTCGCCAGGCCATCGCCGAGCAGGGTACGGTGCAGACCGGGATCGGCAATGTAATTGCGTTCGCAGGTAGAGCCAATGGCGGAGATATCGCCAATATGCTCGATCATGGTCACAAAGGCCAGCGGCATGATGGTGATGATGGCCGTTGTGGCAAGACCGCTATCGAACTGCGGCCCAAAGAGCGCAAACACGGTGTTATCCCACACGATGGGCAAACCAACCCAAGGAGCGGCTGCGACGCCAGAAAAGTCGACCTCGCCCAGCGCAGCCGCAACGGCATAGCTCACCACAACGCCCAGCAGAATCGGCACGATCTTGACCATGCCGCGGCCCCAGATGTTGCAGATGATGATCACGGCCACGGCGACAACGGCAACAAACCAGTTGGTCTGGCAGTTGGCAATGGCGGAGCTTGCCAGGATCAGACCGATGGAAATGACGATAGGGCCCGTCACTACCGGCGGGAAGAAGCGCATGACGCGCTTGGCGCCAAAGGCGCGGAAGAGTGCCGCAAGTACCGGATAGAGTAGACCGGCGCAGGCAACGCCCAGGCAGGCGTAAGGCAAAAGCTCGGACTCGCCGTTGGGCGCGATGGAGGCATAACCGGCAATAAAGGCAAACGATGAGCCTAAGAATGCCGGTACCTTACCGCGCGACAGGAAGTGGAACAGCAGCGTGCCCAAGCCGGCAAACAAAAGCGTTGCCGAAACCGAGAGACCGGTGAGCACGGGCACGAGCACCGTGGCTCCGAACATCGCAAACATGTGTTGCAAACCCAACACAAACATGCGCGGGCGGCCGAGCGACGATGCGTCGTAGATGGCATCGGTGACGGCGGGCGTCGAAGACTGGGACATGGATGTCCTTTCGAATGGAAGGGCAATCGGGCATATCGGATAACCTGCCCGAACGATACAATCCGAACCATTGTACGCGATACGCCATGTCTCGCACGCGCCGTCACCTGCGAACGTTACCGCTATTTCCAAACGCGCTCGGCAACGCGCTTGACCAGCGCGATCTTTGCCCATTGCTCGTCCTCGGTCAGTTTGTTGCCAATCTCGCAGCTGGCAAAGCCGCACTGGGGCGACAGGTACAGGTTCTCGAGCGGCACATACTTTGCGGCCTCTTGGATACGTTCGACGATAACGTCCTCGTCCTCAAGCTCAGCCGCCTTGGTGGTCACCAGGCCCAGCACGACCTTCTTGCCGGGAGCAACGTACTTAAGCGGCTCAAAGCCACCGGCGCGTGGCGTATCGAACTCAAGGTAGAACGCGTCGACGTTCTCATGTGCGAACAGGTACGGCGCAATGGGATCGTAACCACCCTCGAAGGCATACGTGGAGTGATAGTTGCCGCGGCACACATGCGTGTTGATAACCAGATCGTCGGGCTTGCCCGCGATGGCAGCATTGTTGAGCGCCACGCCCAGCTCGCTCACCTTTTGCAGGTCAACCGGGCTCATGCCAGTCTTGGACACAAAGTCGGTATCGCAATAGATACCCCAGGTGCAATCATCAAATTGGATGTTGCGGCAGCCCGCGGCATACAGGTCGGCGATCACCGTGCGATAAGCGGCTGCAATGGCGTCGGCAAGTTCCTCATCGGTCTTGTAGACGGCGCGCAGACTCTCCTGCTGTCCATCGCAGCGGTCGAGCGTAACCTCCGAGAACGTCTGGATCGGCGCCGGAATGGTTTGACGCGCGACCTGGCCCTCCCCCTCAAGCGCCTTGACAAACTTAAAATGCTCGACGAACGGGTGGTTCTCGCCGCTAATGGGACCGGTAACCACGGCGGTGTCGGCCGTCGTCTCCTCGTCATGGAACATATAACCCGTGCGTGAGGTGCGGCGCTCAATGCCGTTAAGGCCCCACATAAAATCGAGGTGCCAGTAGCTGCGGCGGAACTCGCCATCGGTGATCACCTGCAGGCCGGCGGCCTTCTGCTTGGCCACTAAGTCGCGGATGGCCTCGTCCTCGACGGCCTTAAGGCCGGAAGCGTCGAGTTTACCCGCGACATAGGCGGCACGGGCATCCTTTACAGCCTGCGGACGAAGAAAACTGCCGACGATATCGGCACGAAACGGCGCGTTCGGTTGAATCGAAGTGCTCATAGATATCTCCCTTTGCATTGGTTGCTTTACTGGGACAGAGTATGAGCGCTCATATGGTCATCGTAAAATATACGTTTATAACAGTTTGATATAGATGCTTCCTATATCAGTCTGGACTGTCATAAAGAGACTTGAACCGTGCGGAGCACAGCAGCCTAGATATGCTGACGAATCGCGTCGATATAGGCCCGACCGTAGCGCGTGAGCGTCGTGTTCTTGCGCGTGATGATGCCAATCTCCATGTACTCGTCCACGTCGAGCGGAATCGAGATAATGCCGGGGCCGTTGAGCTCATGGCTGATCACGCCCGAGCATACCGTGTAGCCGTTGAGGCCCATGGCCAAATTGAACAACGTCGCACGGTCGCGCACGCGGATATTTTTGCGACGCTCGAACGTCGAGGTCAGCTCCTCGGAATAGTAAAACGAGTTGTAGCTGCCCTGCTCGTAGGACAGGAACGGGTAGTCTTCCAGATCCTCGAGCGTCACGCTGGAGCGGCCCGCCAGCGGATGGTCGGCGCAGACGAAGACATGCGGCGTGGCGCAGAAGAGCCCTTCGAACACGAGCTCGTTGGCGGCAAGCATGCGCTCGATGACCTCGCGATTGTGCTCCGACAGATACAGGATGCCGAGTTCGCTTTTCATATGCGCGACATCCTCGATAATTTCGTGGGTCTGCTCCTCGCGCAGGGTAAAGTCGTAGCGCGCGGCATCGAACTCGCGGATTACATCGACAAACGCATTAACGGCAAAGGAATAATGCTGGCAGCTCACACTAAAGTGCGGCACCTGCTCGGACGTACCTTTGTACTTGCCCTCGAGCAGGTCGGCCTGGTCGAGCACCTGGCGCGCGTACCCCAAGAAGGTCTCGCCTTCCTCGGACACAATGACACCCTTGTTGGTGCGCTCAAAGATATGCACACCCATCTCGTTTTCGAGATCGCGGATCGACGCGGTAATCGAAGGCTGCGACACAAAGAGCCGGCGCGAGGCCTCGGTGATGCTGCCGCATTCGGCAACTTTGACGACATATCTGAGTTGCTGGAGCTTCATGGCTTTCTCCCTAGACGTTTGTGACGTCGAAACCCGCCGTGTCCATTTGGCTCATAAACGACGGCATCTCCCCCGTCGCGGCGCAGGCGGCAATCTGATGCAGAGCCCCGGCAACCGCATCATCTGCCGCAGCGCCGATATGCCAGCGTGCGGCAGCCGTGACGGCCTCGTTGGCATTGGCGACTGCAACGGAGTTGGGAACGGCATCGATCATGGGCAAATCGTTATCGGAATCGCCGAATACGGCCACCTCGTCGGGCGTCAGGCCCAAAGCACGCGCCAGCTCCAGCGCGGCGCAGCCCTTGTCCCAGCCGGTCGGAAGAACGTCGAACAGGCGCACGCGGTTGTTGGGAAACACAAGCGAGAGTTCCGGCACCTCAGCGGCAACGCGCTCGCGTAGCTCCGCGAGCCCCTCGCGCGAACGGGCACTCCAGATATTCGCCTTAAACATCGGCGCGTCATCGACGACGGGACGACATGGGGCCTCTTCGCCTTTGAGCCACGCGTTGCCGCCCGACCCCATGGCGCGACGAACGCGCTCGGGGTCACTCGTCACGCAATAGGCATCGTTGCCCCAAAAGTCATCGCCCAGGCTGTAGACTTTTAGAAATGTATCGTCGGTCTCTTGCTCCAGATAGTCGGCCAAGCGCATCAGAGCATCGTTGTCGATTGCGCGCGAGGCGACTACTTCGCCGTCGACAAACATCACCTGACCGTTACAGAACGCGCCAGTCGAAAAACACTCGGAACGGTTTTTGAACATCCAGCCCATCGCGGACGGCTGACGACCTGAAACCGGGCCAAAGTGCAGACCCGCCGCCTGCATGGCATGAATACCCTCAATGGCGTAGTCGCTGGCGCCGTCATGCCCGGCTGGAATCAGTGTATCGTCCATATCGGTCAGCACAAGTTTGATCATAAGGTCCCCTCGGTCATTCTTAATCCCATCTATTGTACCGACCTGCCAAAAAGGGACAGGTTTATTTCGGCAGGTTTCATCTGGGAAAACGCAAAGTCCCAGTTGTTACCTGCCAAAATAAACCTGTCCCTTTTTGGCAGGTGCGCTAGTATAGGGAACAACAGATTCGATGCGGGAGTGCCGGCGGTGCAAACCACAAGGCTGAGAGGGCAATGGGCCCAATCCTTTGAACCTGTCAGTTAATGCTGGCGTAGGGAGCATGCCGCCTTTACAGGGGCGCTGTCTATGCACAGCGCCCCTTTTCTATGCCAAGGAGGCATGTGCAGTGATTGATTCGGAACAGCTTAAGCAAAATGTGGTCAAAGCCGTGGAGGAGATTCGTGCCACCAATCCGATGGCCGGCTCCATCACCAACACGGTGACGATCGACTTTGTCGCCAACGCGCAGCTCGCTGTGGGTGGATCGGCCGCCATGGTCTATCTTCCCGACGAGGGCGAGGCGCTCGTTGCCGGCGGCGGCGCCATCTATCTCAATATGGGCACGCTCTTCCCCATCTACGAGCAGACGATTCCCCGCGCGGCCAAGGCGGCACACGACGCCGGCAAGCCCTGGGTGCTCGATCCGGTGGGCCTGGGCATCGGCAGTCTGCGCACCCAGTTGGTAAACGAGCTTAAGCAGTACAAGCCCGCCATCGTGCGCGGCAACGCCTCCGAGATCATCGCGCTCGCCGGCCTGTGGGGTCTTGAGGGCGAGGCGGCCGATCTGAGCCGCGTGCGCGGTGTCGATACCACCGACACGGTAGACGCCGCCCGCGATGCCGCCGTGGCGCTCGCCCGCTACACCGGCGGCGCCGCTGTGGTCTCGGGCGAAGTCGACCTGATCACCGACGGCATGACCGTGGCCAAGTCCCACGGCGGCAGCCCGCTCATGTCCAAGATCACCGGTTGCGGCTGCTCGCAAGGCGGCGTGCTGGCTGTGTACGCCTGCGCTGCCGACCCGTTTACGGCCGCCGTCTGCGGCACCGCCGTCTACAACGTTGCCGGCTCGCGTGCCGCCGCTGTCGCCAACGCCCCGGCAAGCTTTAAGGTCGCCTTTATCGACGAGCTCTACCGCGCAACCGCCCAGGACATCGCCAACAACCAGCTCGACCTCGAGGAGGCATAGGCCATGTCCGAGCCCGCAACCAATGCCGGCATGAATACGCTCGTCGCCGTGGCCATCGCCCCGTGCGGCACCGGCGATGAGCTGTCCGCCGAGGTCGCCGAGGTCGTGCGCGTCATTCGCGAGAGCGGCCTTCCCAACCGCACCACCTCGATGTTCACCGAGATCGAGGGCGACTGGGACGAGGTCATGCAGGTCGTGCGCGACGCAACCTTTGTGTTGGCGAGCAAGGGCATCCGCACCGAAGTCGTGCTCAAAGCCGATATTCGACCCGGATTTACCGACACCATGACCGGCAAGCTCGAGCGCATGGAAGCTCAGATCAAAAAGCAGGAGGAAACACGATGAGTATCCGCGACAACCTTGATATCTCGGCCTATCTGGTGCTCGGCCCCGAAAACACGCTCGGGGGCCCCGTGGGCGATGTGGTGGCCCAGGCACTCGACGCCGGCTTTACCTGCATCCAGGTGCGCTCCAAGGTGGCAAGCGCCCGCGAGATCATCGCGCTGACGGGCGACGCCGCGCAGGCAATCGCACAGGCCGGCAAGACCGGTCAGGTCGCCCTGGTGATCGACGACCGCCTGGACTGCGTACTCGCCGCGCGCGAGCAGGGCATCGCTGTCGACGGCGTGCACGTGGGTCAGAGCGATATTCCCGTCGAGGTCTGTCGCAAGCTTCTGGGCCCCGATGCCATCGTGGGACTTTCGGCCCGCTGTGAGGAGATGCTCAAGTACGTCAAGACCGCCGACATGAGCCTAGTCGACTACCTGGGCATCGGCCCACTCCACGAGACCGAGACCAAACGCGATTGCGGACGCGCGGCCGACGGCTCTATCATCACCAAGAGCTTTGAGGACCTGGCCGCCCTCCACGCGGCAAGCCCCGTGCCCATCGTGGTGGGCGGCGGCGTCAAGACGGCCGACCTGCCGCAGCTCAAGGCCACCGGCGTCGACGGCTTCTTTGTGGTGAGCGCCGTCTGCAGTGCCGACGACCCCTACGTCGCCGCCAAGGAACTTGTCGATACCTGGCAGCAGGCATAAGTCGAGGCCGAGCAGTTGCTCCGCAGCCCCATAACTTCAGCAATGGAAAGCGCATCCCAGTTTGGGTCTCCATTCCGGGATGCGCTTTCCGCCGAGATGGCGGCAGCAGCCTCTACCCTGCCAGATATGCCTCCAGTGCCGGCAAGGTCGCCTCCGCATCGCGGCGACCAATCTGGTAGATGCGCTCAAGTTCATCGGGCTCGCGACACAGCGACGGCACCTTCACCGATTCGCTCGGACGCACCACAAAGATTTCGCCGGCGGCCTCGCGACGTGCCAGGTCATCGAGCGTGGCATTGTAAACCTCATGCCGATGCTCAAGCGCTGCGACAAACTCCGGGTAGTGACGAAACACGCGACGCAGCATGGGCATCACGCTGTTGGGCTGCTTCACAAAGCCCGCCGGCTGTGTGAGCACCACGATATTGCGGTCATATCCCTGCGTAAACAGCCATGCGCTGGGAATAGAATCAGCCACGCCACCATCCAGATACTTATGCCCGTCAATAGCAACGGGACGCGTCGCCACGGGAATCGCCGATGAAGCCCGAATCCACTCGATATCCCGCTCGTCGCCATAGGGCAGGTCGTGGTAGACGGCCTTGCCCGTCTCGATATCGGTACACACGCACGTAAATCGCATGGGGCAGGCGCGATACGCCTCCAAGTCAATGGGATCGCGCTCGATAGGCACCTCGTGATAGGCAAAATCGGCATTGAACATATCGCCGGTCCGCAGCCAGCTTGCTACACCCGCATAGCGCTTGTCGGCACAATAGGCCTTGTTGTAGCGAATGGCGCGGCCGATCTGGCGCGATTTAAAGTTGTAGCCAAACGCCGCGCCCGCCGAGACGCCCACCATATGGTCGCAGGTCAAGCCGTGCTCCATCCAAACGTCGAGCACGCCCGCCGTATACATACCGCGGTAGCCGCCTCCCTCGAGTGCCAGCCCCACCGTGCGCGTCGTATCCGGCTGTGCCATGCGACCATCTCCGTTCCTGCGTTTAAAACCGGAACAAGTATACCCGTCAACATATATCGTCTCAGTCGCATTTTCATCGAACATCACATCGTCGCGCTACCGCCTGTCGAATAATAGCCGCCCGCAGCATGTACACCCATATATAATTCTGCACTGTTGTTTATACTACTCAGCAGTTATCAACAGCGAACATTAGCCGGTAAATTAACCCAACAACGCAGCAAGGCGGGGGCCTGGATACACGCAAAGCGCCGAACAACAACGCGTGTGCACAACGAGCTCGCCCGACGCAATTCGCCCGACCTCAGAAAGCCGCTTACGACATGGATACTGTCAGCAATTACACCGAAACGCTCGAAAAGACCATCCGTGACCTTCTCGAGCGTCAGGATGATCTGATTAGGACCGCCTTTACCGACCAGCTTACCGGACTTGGCAACCGCGGCGGCTTTGCCCGTTCCCTCGAGGAGCTCTGGGAGCAGGACATCCCCGTTACCATGGCGTTCATCGATATCGACAATCTCAAGCACTGCAACGACGTCTTTGGCCATGACGAGGGCAACCGCTATATCTTGCAGGTAAGCCTCTATCTTAAGCTATATATGAAAGTAGACGAGGCGGCATTTCGTCTGGGAGGCGACGAGTTTGCCATCCTGTCTACGATTGCAACCGAGGACGACCTCGCCGAACGTCTGGAACACTGCCGAACGCTCCTGCTCAAAAACAACGATTCCGAGATGCCCCACTCGTTTAGCTACGGAGTGTCACATGCCGACCCCGCCCTGGGCGAAGCTCCCAATCGCGTGACGCTCGATGCCGACCATCGCATGTACGACTACAAGCTACGTCATGCCGTGCACCTCGATCGACGCAATATCACGCAAGTCCACGCCGACGACTTCGAAATAAGCGACCGCGTTTTCGACGCCTTTTCGATGCTCAACGAAGGTCGTTATTTCTTTATCGAGAACTTGGACAAACATCGCACCCTTTGGTCACAAGGTGCCTTGCGCGACCTCGGTCTTCCTTCGGAGCATATAGACAACTGCCGCGATTACTGGAAAACGCGCGTCCATCCCGATGACCTTGAGGCTTTTACCGACGACATCGACCAAGTCTATAACGGCTCCAAACACCATCGAGTCATGCAGTATCGTGTACGCAACGCCACAGGCGACTACGTGCTCTGCCGTGCTCGCGGTTTTCGCATCGATGGGGGCGAAAACGAGCCCTCGCTCTATGTCGGCGAGCTCGTCAATCATTCCCTTGCCGAGACTGTCGACGCCGCCACGGGGCTTGGAACGCAACGCATGCTGGTCAACGCTATCGATGCCTGTCGCCGTGACCACTGCAAAACAGGACTCATCGCCGTGCGCGTTCGCGGCACGACGAAACTCAACGAGCTCTATGGAGCCGAGGCGGTCGACAGCATGCTTGCCGAATACGCAGGCCGTATGCTGTCGATCACCCGCGGTAGGAGTCGCGTCTTCCGTTCACGAAGTGTCCAGTTCGTCGTGCTCAGCAACGATTTGGACCACGGGGCATTTGAACTCCTGACCCATCGTCTAAAAGAGACCATTTTTACCCCCGTTCAGATCGCGGGCGACACCATCACTCCCGTTTGTATTGTCGCCCCGGTCTTTTACGAGCGCCTGGATTACCAAACATCTGCTGTTTTGTGCGAACTTGACCGTCGCCTTCGCACAGCTGGCGGGCTTGTCCCCAACGACAGCCTCCCGATACCCGAGGTCGAACGCAAAAGCGCAATCGCCGAACGCATCGATATGCTCACCGGTCTCTACCGACCCAGCGAGTTTATGCGCCGTGCCAATGCCTTCATCAAGGCAAGGCGTGACGGCGCTTGGTGTATCGCCACCGTCGACATGGGCCACATGCGCCTATTTAACGAATGGTATGGACAGGCCGAAGGCGACCGTGTGCTTGCCGATGTGGGCACGGTGCTCAAGGATATCGAGAACGCCGACATGGGTGTCGCGGGATACTGGGGGCAAGACGACTTTTGTCTGCTCATCCCCTTTGAGCACGATTTCGTTCACCGAGTCTATGCGCGCGTGCGCGAGGCTGTAGCCAAGCACAACGACGGCGTAGGTTTCTGGCCGTCCATGGGCGTTTACCCCATCGACTCCAATGAGGAAATCACCATCGATGCGCAGGCAAAGGCCGTGTTTACCAATCGACGCACAAAAAACGAATTTAAGGAGCGCATTGCCATTTTCCGCCCCGCGGAGTACGAGCGCGAAGTCGCGTTCCACCGCACGCTGACCGAATTCCAGTACGCGCTGTCAAATGGTCGCATCACGTACTATCTTCAGCCCCAGGTCGATATGGAAACCGGCGAGATTATTGGCGCCGAAGCACTCACCCGCTAGATTGACAAGGACGGCTCTCTCATTTCGCCCGCAACGTTTATCCCCGCACTCGAGGAAAGCGGCTTTGTAGTGACGCTCGACAAGTACATTTGGCAGGGTGTCGCCATATGGCTTCGCGAGCGTCTCGATCGCCGTCTTCACGTAGTTCCGGTCTCGCTTAATGTGTCGCGCGTGGATATCCTTGCCTGCGACGTTGCCGAACATATGGGAGCGCTCGCCGCCCAATACAACCTACCGCCCGAGCTCATGCGTATCGAGATCACCGAGACGGCTTATACGGGAGAATCCGAGGCCGTGGATAAGCTGACCGCAGATCTGCACACCCGCGGCTTCTCGACCTATATGGACGATTTTGGCACCGGTCAGTCCACGCTCGCGATGCTCAAGAACGTCAACGTCGACGTCATCAAGCTCGACCGCACCTTTGTGCCCACCGACCGCGATCAAGGCCGCAGCACGCAAATCATTTCATCGATGCTCGAAATGGCGCAGTCGCTCCATCTGCCCGTCGTGGTCGAAGGCGTCGAGATAAATGAGCAGGCGAACATGCTACGACAAATGGGCGCCCGCTACGCTCAGGGCTTCCTCTACTACCGCCCCATGCCGGCGAAGGATTTTGAGGCATTGCTCGATGGTGGCAATAACAACTGATACGCTCGCGCGCAAAACGCCACCGTCGAAGGGGACATTTGTCTCCATTAGCTAACTTATATCCCCAATTCAAACCGAATTGGGGATATGATACAAACCGTTGTTCCGCCCAAGGAGGTTATCCATCATGAACGAGTCATATCGCCTGGGCGAGCAATCGATTATTGCCTATCTTCAGCGACTTGCGAACGGCGTCTCGACCGCCGAACTCGATGTTGCCGCGCTGCCTGCTGAGCTACGCGCCGTTGGTGAGCAACTGCAAAAGACGCATGCCATCCTGCAACAAGAGCGCCAGCTACTTGAGCGTAACGCCTATATCGACCCGCTCACCAACTTGGGCAACCGCAACGGATTCGACCGTCACGTCGAGCAACTCTGGCGCAAAGGCGACCCCTTCACCTGCGCCTATATTGACATCGACCATCTCAAACATTGCAATGATAGGTTTGGCCACGCCGAAGGCAATCGCTATATTCTGGGCATCTGCCGCACGCTCTCCGAAACCATGGAGCACGATGAGATGCTGTTCCGTATCGGTGGAGACGAGTTTGTGCTCATCTCGCTCTCCGCAAACGAGATTGAACTCGAGCAGCGCTTGGAGCAGGTACGTACCAGGCTGATCGAGGCGAGCTCAGGTGGCAAGGCGCCCATGATCGGCAGCTTTAGCTTTGGCTGCTCGCGCGTCGATCCGCTTGCCGGCGACACGCGTCGCCAGATGACGATGGATGCCGATCGCAAGATGTATCGCTATAAGCTTATGCATCGTGTGCAGCAGCCGAAAGACAATGACGCGCCGCAACGCCCAATCGTCGATCAGCTTCCCTGCAACGACCGGGTGTTCCAAGCGATCTCCATGAGCTCCGAGACGCGCTATCCGTTCATCCTTAACCTCGATACTGGAGAATCGCAATGGTCGGTTAACGCCGTGCGCGATTTTGACCTGCCCTCCCAGCACCCTTTTAACTCACTCGACATGTGGCTCGCCCGCGTTCATCCCGAGGACCGCGACAACGTACGTGCCGAGCTCGACATGGTGATAAACGGCACGTGGCACTTCCACTACATGCAGTATCGCGTAATGGATGCCACTGGAAAATACGCGCTTTGCGACTGCACGGGCTACCGCTTGGATGGAACCGATACCGAGCCCAGCATGTATGTGGGCATTATTGTCAACCGAAGCCTAGCGGATACGACCGATTCCGTGACCGGCCTGGGCGATATTCACGCCCTGGTCAACGCCATTGGCGAAATGCGTCGCGTGGCGCGCGAGGCAGGCTTTATTGCCATTAAGGTCGACGATATCGCCGAGGTCAATGCCCGCTTTGGATTCGATGCAGGCGACCGCGTGCTCGCCGAAAGCGCCGCCTGCCTTATGGAATGCTCGCGCGGCAAGGGTCGCCTGTTCCGCTCGACGGGACCGATGTTCGTGGCGCTTTTCGACGACTTTGATCCCGAAGAGACCGACGCGGTCGCAGACGAAATCGAGCGATTCTTGGGGTCGCCCGTGCTCTTTGGCTCATTTGAGTATCAGCCGCCCATTCGTGTGGCGACACTTCATCTGGACACCGTCGATCGACAGCCCGTTTCCATTTTGAACGAGCTCAAAGCGCTGCTTAAAGAGGCACCGCAAGTACCGGGCACCAAGCTGGATTAGCGTCGTGGGGTGCGATGTGAAACACAAGCCGTTTCACATCGCGCCCCACGCCATCTGCCCTCTCGTGCGATAATCCTCCGCAGAAGTCACCGTCAGCAGAGGGGGGTTTGTGATGAAAGTTCTTTTGGTCAATGGCAGTCCCAAGGCAAACGGCAACACCGCCCGCGCACTCGCCGAGGTCGCCGAGCAGCTCAATGCCGAAGGCATTGATACCGAGGTGTTTCAGCTGGGCGCCAAGCCCATTCGCGATTGCATCGGTTGCGGCCAGTGCGGCAAGCTTGGCGGTCGCTGCACCTTTGACGATGACGTGGTGAACGAGCTCATCGCTGCCGCCGAGCAGGCAGACGGCTTTGTCTTTGGCTCGCCCGTCTACTATGCGCATCCCAGCGGCCGCATCCTTTCGGCCCTCGATCGCGCCTTCTATGCCGGAGGCAAAGCCTTTGAGCACAAACCCGGCGCCGCAGTCGCCGTCGCCCGTCGCGGCGGCACGTCGACCACCTTCGATGTGCTCAACAAGTACTTCACCATTAAGCAGATGCCCGTAGTTGCTTCCACCTACTGGAACAACGTGTTTGGCCGCGTGCCCGGCGACGCCGATGGGGATGCCGAGGGCCTGGCCACCATGCGAAACATCGGCAAAAACATGGCTTGGCTCCTGCGCTGTATCGAGGCAGGACAGGCCGCCGGCATCGATGCACCCGAGGTCGATCGCGCAACGACCAACTTCATCAGGTAGAACGGCGGGACATGAATATCCAGATTTTTGGCACCAAAAAGTCCTTCGATACCAAGAAGGCTCAGCGCTTTTTTAAGGAGCGCCGCATTAAGGTGCAGTTTATCGACCTTAAGGAAAAGGAGATGAGCAAGGGCGAGCTCACGAGCGTGATGCAGGCGGTCGGCGGCATCGACAAGCTGCTCAACCCCAAAGCCAAGGATGAGGAGACGCTCGCGCTCATCCAGCACCTCACCCCCAGTCAGCGCTTCGACAAGCTGCTCGAGAACCAGCAGGTCTTGGCCGAGCCCATCGTGCGCAACGGCAAAAAGGCCACCGTCGGTTATTGCCCCGATGTATGGGGAGCCTGGGAGTAGCTTGTGTTATTTGCCGGCGCGTGGGTATAAGAGCAGGCGTTTGGCATAAGATTCAACTGTAAGCCATGTCTAACAAAGGAGGGCACATGCCCAACAAACCCGTGAAGATCATCATGCTTACCGGATACCTCGGTGCCGGCAAGACCACGCTGCTCAACCACATCCTCGCTAACGACGGCGGCATCCGCGCCGCCGTGATCGTCAACGACATCGGCGAGATCAACGTCGACGCCAGCCTTATCGCCGACGGCGGTCTTTCCGAAACCGATGACCTCATCCCGCTCACCAACGGCTGCATCTGCTGCACGCTTTCGGACGACCTTGCCAACCAGCTGCAGGGCATCGCCGATTCGGGCAACTTCGACTACATCATCATCGAGGCCTCGGGCATTTGCGAGCCCATCCCCATCGCCTACACCATCTCGAGCTTCTGCGACGAGGCCAAGGTGGGCGGCGAGCCCAAGCTCGCGCTCGACAACATCGTGGCCGTGGTCGATTGCGCCCGCATGTACGACGAGTTCAACGGCGGTCGCGACCTGCTGGCCGAGGATATCGACGAGGACGACATCGAGAGCCTGCTCATCCAGCAGATCGAGTTCTGCTCCACGCTGATCCTCAACAAGACCGATACCGTGAGCCCTGAGCAGATCGCCGAGCTTAAGGCCATCGTGCGCAGCCTGCAGAAAGACGCCGTGATCGTCGAGGCCCAAAACGGCGAGGTCCCCATGGAGGAGCTGCTCGACACCGACCGCTTCGACTTTATGCGCGCCTACAACTCCGCCGCCTGGATCGAGGCCATGGAGCATCCCGAGGAGCACGACGACCCCGAGGTGCTCGAGTACGACATCGAGACCTTTGTGTACTCGCGTCGCAAGCCGTTTGACCTGCAGAAGTTCACCGATTTTGTTGAGCAGGAGTGGCCCGACGAGGTCATTCGCGTCAAGGGCCCGCTGTGGCAGACCGGCGATCCGGACATGTGCTACATGTTTGAGCAGGCCGGCCACCAGATGCGCCTGATGGAGAACGGCCTGTTCGTTGACTCGGCGCCCGAGGGCGAGAAGCAGAAGATCATCGACGAGAACCCCGAGATCATGCAGATTTGGGACGACGAGACGGGCGACCGCATGACGAGCCTGTGCATCATCGGCCGTCACATGGACAAGGATGCGCTCATCGCCTCCCTCGATGCCTGCCTGACCGACTGGCACCGCGCCTAGGTTTATCCAAGCGGGCATTTTTCCGCCTACGCAACCGCCAAACCACCACGAAGGTGCCCTTCGTGGTGGTTTTTCGTTCTGAGCCAAGGAGATTCATGTTCAACGTTGTGCTGTATGCGCCCGAGATTCCGGCCAATACGGGCAATATCGGCCGCACCTGCGTGGTTACCGGCGCCCACCTACATCTGGTGGAGCCGCTGGGCTTTTCGCTCGACGACAAGACGGTACGTCGCGCCGGCCTGGGCTACTGGCAAAACTTGGACGTGACCACCTATGCCGGCTGGGAGGATTTCCTTGCGCGCAATGACCTCTCCCCCGCCGATGGTCGCCTGCATCTGCTGACCAAAAAGGCGCGCCGCACCTATGCGCAGAGCACCTACCGCGATGGCGACTACTTGGTCTTTGGCAGCGAGAGCTCGGGCATTCCCGAGCCACTGCTTGCCGCGGCGCCCGAGCGTTGCGAGCGCATCCCGATGCTGCGCGATTGCGACTCACTCGATAACGCCGAGGCCTGGGAAGCCCACGAGGAATCGCTGGGACATACCGAGGACAGCCACGAGGCCATCCTTCGGCAGGATATCTGCGGCAACTTCGTCAACCCGGACGACTACCGCATCAGCGCCCTCAACCTTTCCAACAGCGCCGCCATCGTCCTCTACGAGGCCCTGCGCCAAACAGGCTTTCCGGGAATGTGACAAAGAGGCAGCCCCTTTGTCACATTGCCTATAGGTAGCGACCGGTAATGCTCTTGGAGCAGGCCACGATGTCGCCCGGCGTGCCGGTGCAGACGATTTGCCCGCCGGCGTCGCCACCGCCCGGGCCCATGTCGATCACGTAATCGGCGTTACGGATAAGGTCAAGATCGTGTTCGATCACGATAACCGTGGCGCCCTTGGCAACAAGGCCGTCGAACACGCTCAGCAACACCCGGACATCGAGCGGATGAAGGCCGATCGTGGGCTCGTCGAATACGAATACGGCGTCGTCCTGCACGCGGCCCATCTCGCTCGCGAGTTTAAGGCGCTGTGCCTCACCGCCCGAAAGCGCCGGTGTGGGCTCACCGAGCGTGAGATAGCCCAAGCCCAGGTCGTGCAAGGTCTGCAAGCGCGCCTGGACTTTCTTGAGTCCCACCGTGGCGTCGAGGGCCTCGTCCACACTCATGTCCATGAGCTGCGGCAACGTAAGCAAGCTCCCGTCCTTGCCCTCGCGATGGATATGCGAGGCGGCCTCGGCGTAGCGCGAACCACGGCATGCCGGGCAGATGATCTCGACGTCGGGCAAAAACTGCACGTCGAGCGATATCGAGCCCGTGCCGTCACACGTAGGGCAGCGCAAGGCGCCGGTGTTGTAGCTAAAGGCGCCCGCCTTGTATCCCGCCACCTTGGCCTCGGACGTACGGGCGAAGGCGCGACGCAGCTCATCATGGATGTCGGCATAGGTCGCTACCGTCGAGCGCACGTTGGCACCGATGGGCGTGGCGTCAATCAGATTTGCGCGGCCAATGCCCTCGGCATCGACCCAACGCACGTGCCCCGGCAAGCGCTCGCCAGCTGCCTGCGCCTTGAGTGCCGGGATGAGCGTCTCGAGCACCAACGTCGTCTTGCCCGAACCCGAAACGCCCGTCACCGCGACAAGGCGACCGCGCGGGATATCGACTTCGAGCGGCTTGACGGTATGGATGGCATCGGTTGCCATGCGGATGTGACCCTGGTCGAACATTTCCTCGTCAGTCACCTGCGGGCGCAAGCGCTTGGGCTCGGCGCGCAAAAACGGCGCGATGCGGCTGCCCCGCGATTGCTCGACCTCGTCTACCGTACCAGTGGCAATCACATTACCGCCGCCTGCTCCGGCAACGGGGCCCATCTCGACCAGATAGTCGGCTTCCGCCAGTACGCGCGTATCGTGGTCGACAACAACCACGGTGTTGCCGTCGCCCACCAAATCGCGCATCACGCCCACCAAGCCGTCGACATTGGCAGGATGCAAGCCGATCGAAGGCTCGTCCAGCACATAAAGCACGCCTGTCGATCGGTTACGCACCACGCGGGCGAGTTGCACGCGCTGGCGCTCACCCGTGGAGAGCGTGGCACCGGCGCGGTCGAGTGAAAGGTAATCGAGACCCAGGTCGACCAGACGACGGGCCGTGCTCAAAAACGAATCGCAGATATCCGCCGCCATGGGCCGCATCTCGGGCGGCAAGGATGCGGGCACCCCGCGCACCCACTCAATCGCCTCGCCTAGCGTCATGGCCGCGGCCTGCGCCAAATTGATACCGCGCACCTGAGGCAGGCGCGCAGCCTCGGAGAGACGCGTGCCGCCGCAATCGCGGCATGGCCCCTCGCGCAAAAAGCGCGCAACGCGTTTTAAACCCTTATCGTCCTTAACCTTGGCGAGCGCATTCTCGACGGTATAGACGGCGTTGTAATAGGTAAAGTCGAGCGGCGTAGCGCCCTCGCCGTTTTTGGGAACGTAGAGAATGTGCTTCTTAACCGCCGGGCCATGGAACACGATGTCGCGCTCTTGAGGCGTGAGCTGGTTAAACGGCACGTCGGTGCGCACGCCCATCTCGCCGGCTACCTGCTTCATCAGATCCCACATGAGCGTACCCCAGGGAAGCACCGCGCCTTCGTTGATGGTCTTTGACTCGTCGGGCACCAAGCTCGCCTCGTCCACCTCGCGCATGACACCAGTGCCGCCGCAGGTAGAGCACGCACCGCCGCTGTTAAAGGCAAGGTCCTCGGCACCCGGCGCGTAGAACTCGCGGCCGCATGCGGGGCACGTGAGCGACAGGCCCGCAGCCACGTTAAGGCTCGGCTCCACACGCGCCCCGCAATGCGGGCACACGTGATGGGCGCAGCGGCTAAAGAGTAGACGCAGGCTATTGTTGAGCTCGGTCATGGTGCCAAAGGTGGAACGCACGCCCGGCACGCTGGGGCGCTGATGCAACGCGAGCGCCGCCGGCACGTGCAGCACCTCGTCCACCTGGGCGTGTTCGGCCTGCGTTAGGCGACGTCGAGTATAGGTGCTGAGTGCCTCCAGGTAACGGCGCGAGCCCTCGGCATAGAGGACGCCCAACGCCAATGAACTCTTGCCCGAGCCCGACACGCCGGCAATACCCACAAGCTTTCCCAGCGGAATATCGATATCGATGTCCTTAAGGTTATGGACACGCGCTCCGCGCACTTCGATAGCCTGCGGGCTCATCTTCTGTTCCGTCACCTTTATCACCCTACTCATGCCATAAAACGCGTTCGCGGATGTACTCGCCCAGCATGGGCACGGTAAACCGGACGAGGCCGTATCCGGCAGCCTCGATGACGCGCTCGCGAATCAGGCTTGCGCGATATTTGCTCGCCCAGCTTTGGGTGCGATCGCAACGCTCAATGATATCCGCCATGCACGTCGGTTTGCCCCCGTCAGCCGCCATGGCCTCGATAAAGAGACGCTGCGGACTGCGCAACCCGTAATACAAGGGAGCGTCGACCGCTTCATAGAACTCGGAGACGGCATCGGCGTAGCCAGCCTCAACATCGCGCTCTTCAATGGCCTGCGAGCCACGCCGGACAGCAGAGCGCCACATGTAATAGCCCACCAGCTGAACCATATAGGGATGCCCCATGCTCTTGCGCGCCGCAAGGTCCGCCGTCTCCGCATCAACGTAAAGACCAGCGTCTTTGACCGTCTGGATATACGAATCGCGCACTTTGGGCAAAGAAATCGCCCCCAGCGCACGCTGCTGAGCACGCCGCAAAAACGTCACGCTCGGCTCTTCGAGCAAGTCATCAACCATACTGGGTAAGCCGGCGAACACCAGCGCAAGACCGCGCTGGTCGCTATCGGACAAGCCCGTGGCATCTTGATCTCCGAGCACTTGCTGATAGAGAACGGCCAGCGCCGCCAGTTCCTCGATAGACGCAGATTGGGCCTCGTCAATCGCAAACAGTATGCCCTTGCCTGGACCGAGCTTCTTGAGGCGCTCGTTGACCAGCCCTCGCAACGTTTCGCCCTTTGCTCGCGCCGCCTCGACCGACATCCGGCCAAACGACGGCCCAAACTCCATTGACGTCACAACGGGTTTATTCGAGCGAAGCGCGTCGGCCAAGCGGTCGCATAAGCCAAGCGAAGCGGAATCGGAGACAACCGCCCATTCGTGCTCGCTGGCCAGACGTTCCAGCTCCCGCAGGAGAACCGTCTTGCCACAGCCGCGGTTTCCCGTAATGAGCATGAGCCTACCCGGCGCTCCGGCGCCGTTATCGAGCCCTTCCTCGAAATCTTCGATGACCGACTCGCGGCCGATGAGTATCGGAGGCCGCTTGCCAGCCGTGGGCTTAAAGGGATTTGGATTCATGTCGGCCTCCTCGGATTGGCAAACCCTGGTAATAGTTATACCAACTTGTACCGAGTTATACCAATAGCATGTGACAAAGGAACTGTCCCTTTGTCACATGTGGCCGAAAAACTCGGCGTCTGCTGCTCGCCAGGGGCGGAAGGTGGCGGGATCGATCTTTACGTGCGCCGCGGCGGGTACGTCGTACCATTTGACCGTGTAACCGGCGCCGTGAGAGCAAAAGACCGAGTCGGGCGTGTTGGGCAGATCGGCCTCGGGCTCATAGGCCACCGCCTCGATGACGCGCTCGGCATCATGACAAGGCGCATAGCCGGCAAACTCCAGGTACAGATGCCCGCGACCACTCGTGTAGGCAGCCACCTCCAGCGCGTAATCCTGCACCTCGGATGCCGGCACGCGACCCACAAGCTTCGCTCGGTCGCCCGTCATCGTCGGCGGCTCGTACTCGGCACCCATGCGCGTGGCATCCGAGAGCGCCCGGCCCACGCACTCCCCCGGCACCTCGAGCTCAAAGCGGTACCACGGCTCCAACAGCACCGCCGCGCCGGCCTCACGCGCCTGCATCAAACCCTGGCGAATCGCGCGGTACGTGGCCTGGCGAAAATCACCACCCTCGGTGTGTTTGGCATGCGCGCGGCCGCCCGTAAGCGTAATGCGTACATCGGTGATGGGCGAGCCGGTCAGCACGCCCAGGTGGTCGCGCTCCATGGCGTTGGTGAGTGCCAAACGCTGCCAGTTAATATCGAGCTCGTCGGTCGAGGTCACGGTGCCAAACCGCACGCCCGAACCCGCTGGCAACGGCTCCAGGCGCAAATGCACCTCGGCATAGTGGCGCAGTGGCTCAAAGTGGCCCACGCCCTCGACCGGCTGCGAAATAGTCTCCTTATAGAGAATGCCGCCAGACTCAAACGCAACCGAAAGGTCAAAGCGATCAGCCAACACCCGCTGCACGACCTCGAGTTGCACGGCGCCCATCAGCTGCAAATGAATCTGCTCAAGATGCGTATTCCAGCTTACGCCGAGCATGGGATCTTCGTCCGCCAGCTCAGTCAGTGCTTTGAACACCGTATGGACGTCATGTTCGCCCGGAAACACCGTATAGGTGAGGACTGGCGCAATGACGGGCGCATCGCCCGCAGGCTCCGCGCCCAAGGCATCCCCTGGGCGAACGTGCGCAAGACCCGTCACGGCACAAATACCGCCAGCAGCAACTTCTTGGGCAAGCTCATACTTCTCGCCGTTATAGATGCGTACCTGGTCGACCTTCTGCTCCCACGCCTCGGCACCGGAACGTCCGTTAATCATCTGCTTGGCATGCAGCGTGCCGCCGGTCACTTTAACCCAAGCCAAGCGCTCACCGCGATCCCCGCGGCTCACGCGGTAGACGCGCGCGGCAAACTCCGGGAGCCATGCCTGTTCACGCATCAGTGTACACATGCCATCTAGCAGCTCGTCCACGCCTTGGTCCTTGAGCGCCGAGCCGGCAAAGCAGGGAAAGAGCTTGCGCTCGGCAACCATGCGCGACAGCGTTGCGACGGAAAGCTCACCCGCTTCAAGAAACTCCTCGAGCGCCGCCTCGTCCAACGTAGCAGCGTCCTCCTGAACGGCACCGCCCGCCAGCAGTTCGTTGGCATCCAGGCAGCCTTCGGAAAGACGCTGCCCAAGCTGTGCCAGCAAAACATCGCGGCCGAGATTCTCCAAATCGATTTTGTTGATATAGATGAACGTCGGAATGTCATAGCGCGCAAGCAGGCGCCACAGGGTTTCGGTGTGCCCTTGCACGCCATCGTTGGCGCCCACAACCAAAATCGCATAGTCGAGTGCGCGCAGCGTGCGCTCCGCCTCGGCAGAAAAATCGACATGCCCCGGCGCATCCACGAGCATGACGTGGGTATCGCCATGGTCGAGCACGGCCTGCGACGAGAAGATCGTAATGCCGCGCTCGCGCTCGATCGCGTTAGTGTCCAGATGCGAATCGCCATCGTCCACGCGCCCGCGCTTGCGAATGCGACCCGCGTTGAACAGCATGGCCTCGGCCAACGTGGTCTTGCCGGCATCGACATGCGCCAAGATTCCAACGACCGCTTGCTTCGACATGGCTCTCCTCTTATTACAAGCCCATCGCACGCGGCAACGGGCACCCTCGTTCCACACCGGATGATACAATGTACGGGCCGGCGGGCGAAGCGGGCCCTATCCCCCGACCGAGCTCATCGCCCCGCGTTGCCGCGCGGCGATTTTCGTAGGTTCGCGCCTTGCGAAAGCCGGCACCTCCCCTTTTTGTCTGCCCGGGCTCATCTGGGGCGATAACAACGCGAGCCCCACAACAACGCGTTTTACCAAAAATGGCCCCACTCGGGGCCATTTTCATTTCGGTGAAACGCTGGTATGTGACTCGGCCTTTATGCCTCGCGCAGCCAATCAAACGCGACGCGCGGCGTACCGTCCGACACATATACGATACCGGCGCGCTTAAACCCGGCCTTGGCGATGGCTCCCTGCATGGGCAGGTTGTCCTGATGCGTGTCGATGCGCAGGTGATCGGCACGCTCCTTGGCAAAGGCAAACATCGCAGCCGCGATACCGTGCGCGGTGCCGTCGGACGCCACACGGTGCAGCACGGCGTACGGAGTGTCGCTGCGCCATTGCCCGTCCTCTATTACGTCATAGCACTCGTCCGGGCCCGGCAAAAAGGCAAACGTCGCCACCACGCGGCCATCGACTTCGCACACATAGCTGCCACCGGCGGCGATATCGGCAGCCAGTTGCTCGGCAGAAGGCGTGCCCTCGGGCCACTGCGTGGCGTTGCCATGCGCGCGCATAAAGCCGCGGGCCGCGTCATAGATAGCCATGACAGCGGGAATGTCGGTATCGAGGGTTTTTCTGATCATCACGCGGCGACCTCACGTTTATTGGTATCACTTTGATTGAGCAATAATACCAGCGTTTGGAGAGGGGCACGAAGCAGATGGGGAGCAAAAAGCGAGCCGCTTGGTCAAAAGCCAAAAGCGAGTTTTTGGGCGCTGCCACGGGCGGCGATATGAGCGACCTGTTTGCGCGCGAAGACGAGCGCCGCGACGCCCTGAACGCCGAGCGCGATGAAGCCTGGCGCTACAAGTCGTGCGAACGCAAAAACCGTTACGACACGCGCGCCGAGGCCGAGGCCGTTATGGCCGACTGCGAAAACCGCGGACGCCGCGGGCTGGCCTGCTACAAATGCGAATACTGCGGCGGCTGGCACCTGACGTCGCACCCTTGGAAATAGGCGCCGCATCGGCACGGCATTGACGGAGCGCCAGCCATCGCACGCAAGCTACGGGCGCGGCGGCACCAAAACATCGTAACGAACGGCCTTGCCCGCAAGTTGATAGCCCGGCTTAACGCCGGCAAGCAGTGGCCCCTTCACCGGTCGCTTGATAACGACCTTGCGCGGGTGCACCGCAAGCGCAGCTTCGACCAACGTCTCCTCATCGGCGCACGGCTGTTCCAGATGATGCAAGAGTTGGAACTTCTTTTTAACCGCCGCACTCTTGGTGCGTCCGGGAAACATGGGGTCCAGATACACCACGTCAGGAGCGGTGAGCTCGCCCTGCCCGATCAGCTCAGCTGTATGGCGAAGGCCGGCAATGCTGTCCTCGCCCGCATGTAAGCGCATGCGCGCCGCGGCTGTCGCAAGCGCCGGATCATCTGCCGCGCGATCCAAGGCATCCTTGAGGAGCGCCGCGATCACGCAATCCTGCTCATACAGATCGACGGTAAAGCCCGCGGCCGCCAGCAGCAGCGAATCCTCGCCAAAGCCTGCCGTGGCGTCAATCGCCCATGGGCTCTCGATGCCTTTTGCGCGCGCAGCCTTTACCAGCAGTTCTTGCTGCAGACGGCCCTGCTTGAGCCGTGGAAGCATGCGGCCAAAATCGGCACGCAGCTCCATCGTGCCGTCGGTGAGCGTGAGGCCCTCGGACTTCCCGATCAGCTCAAGCCCCGCGGACCGAGCAACAGAAAAGGGATCGACGACGCCCATGGGTACTCCTTAACAAGCAAAACGAATACGTGAGCGCCGTTTATGTCGGCACCCAACCGTCCGCTATTGTCCCACATGCGACATGGCCCACAGCATCCCAATGCAAAGCACCGCCATCAATCCCGTGCACACGGCAGCGATCACAGAATCACCCATGCGCCTTCCCAACGACCGCGGCTCATGCACTTGCCCTGCTCCGTACATCATGGCTCCTCCTTGAGACCAGCTCTTACCATGGACCCATCATCGCAGCGCCGCGCATACGCTGCCATCGATTTGACTTACGCCCAGCTTTCCTTTTTGAAAGGTTGGGTTTGGCTGCGCGGGCTCAAAGCGCTTTCAGGCGCATGCATCGCCGCGTTGAACTACAATGTGCTTCACCATATGTGCAGTACATTGGGTGCGCCAAGTTGGCGTACTCGTATCGAAAGGACCAGCCATGAGCTTCACTCGCAAGACTCTCAAAATCCTTGCTCTCATCTACTTTGTTTTGGGCATCGCCAGCCTCGTCACCGCCGGCGTCGGTATCGCCACGGGCGGTCTCGATTCCACGTACGGTTCGTACGCCACGCTCGCAGCGGTCGTGCTTATCGCCAAGGGTCTCGTCGACCTTGCCGCAGGCGTCGCCGGTATCAAGGGCGCCAACAAGCCTTCGCAGGTGGACGGCGCGTTTAAGCTCGGTATTGTTGCCGCGGTCGCCACGCTTGCCCAAGCGGTGCTCACGCTTCCCGCGTTTGGCGGCGACGCCATCAACTTTGGCGCCTTTGTCATCGTGGTGTACGACCTGTTCTTTGTTCAGCAGGCACACGCCGTTAAGGCCGAGAACAAGGACCGCCTATAAGCGCTCGCTTCTCATAACCTCTGCAGCCAAGTAACTAAAAAGGGCCGATCGCGCATCTCCGCGGTCGGCCCTTTACGTTTGCCCAGATAAAACCTACCAAAATAAACCTGTCCCTTTTTGGCAGGTTGTTAGCTGTGGCGGTACTCGGCGATGATGAAGTCGATGTCAGTCTGAAGGGTATCGAGGTTTGCCAGGCGCTCTTTGTCGGCGGGGCGCGTGCGGTAGTAGTACGGCGTCATCTGGAACACCGCCTCGATGTCCGCTTGGGTCTGAAGCGTAATATTCGCAGACACCCGCTGCGTTCCGACCAACTCGAGCTCGGTGGTCTTCGGCAGCTTCTCATCGTTAAGATACGGCGTGTCGTAGAGTACCTCCTTGAGCCCAAAGAGGTGACGAGCACCCGGCACCACGGTGTAGAGCGAACCCTCCGGCGCCAGCACGCGGGCAAACTCGCGCTCGTTAAAGGGAGCGAAGAGCTCGGTCACCATATCGAAGGCGCCATCGGGCACGGGGATATCCTTCATGTTGGCCACAAAATAGGTCGCATCGCCGCGCTTGGCCGCAAGGCGCACCATCTCTTTGCCCAGGTCGAACCCGTAAGCATCCACGCCCGGCACTGCGCCCATGGCGCTGGTGTAGTAGCCCTCTCCGCAGCAAATATCGAGCAGCGTCATGGGACCGTTCGCAGACGCGGCATGCCCAGACGCCCGCTCGCGCACCAGCTCGACCATCGCATCGCGCAACGGCGCATAGTAACCACGGTTCAGAAAATCACGACGGCTGCGTGCCTGCGACTTGGGATCGCCCATGGAGTCGCCGCTCTTGGACGAGCGCAGTAGATATAGATAGCCCTCGCGAGCACGGTCAAACCGGTGTCCGCCCGCGCATGCAGCACCGCGCTCGTTGTCCACCAACGGCTCATGGCAAACGGGACACAACAACATGGCAACTCCTTAGCGCGAACAACACAACGCCCACCATTGTCGCACGCCTTCCCCACCTAGTCATTGGGGACGTTCTCGAAGGACTAGTCGTTTAAGAACGTCCCCAATGACTAGGCGATTAGGAGTATCATCGTCTGCGCAAATAAGCACGAAAGAGCATATTAGAGATTGAGAGCGTATGGCTGACACCGTATCTAAGCACATTGACATGACCACCGGCTCGCTGTGGCGCAATGTTCCCCTGTTCGCCTTCCCCGTGGCCGCCACGAGCATCTTGGAGCAGCTGTCGAACCTCATCGCCACGGTCATCATCGGTAACTTCTCGGGCGACCAGGGAACCCTCGCCATGGCGGCGGTCGGCTCCAATGTTCCGCTTACCAGCCTTATGCTCAACCTGTTTATTGGCATGTCGCTTGGCTCCAACGTGGTCATCGCCAACGCTATCGGCCGCAACGATCAGAATATGGTCAAACGCGCCGTCCATACCTCGATTTTAATGGCGCTCGTGGGCTTTGTCGTCATCGCCCTGGGCGAGATCTTTGCCGAGCCCATGCTCGCCGCGCTCAACGTTCCCGCCGAAACCATGCCGCTCGCTTCGCTCTACCTGCGCGTCTTTTTGCTCAGCATGCCCTCGATCTTGCTCTACAACTTTGAGGCCGCGATCTTCCGCTCCGTCGGCATCACCCGCATGCCGCTGCAGGCGCTTGCTGTGTCCACCGTCCTCAACATTGGCCTGGACCTCATCTTTGTCCCCGTACTCCACTGGGGCGTCGCGGGCGTCGCCATCGCCACCGCCATCGCCTACACCGTCAGCGCCGCTACACTCTTTATCCGCCTGCTCAAGACCGACTCCGTCGTCCGCGTCACCCCACGCGACCTGGCTATCGACCCCGTCGCCCTCAAGCGCATCGTCAAGATCGGCCTGCCCGCCGGCATCCAAAGCGCCGTCTTTGCTGTCGCCAACATCATCATCCAGTCTGCCATCAACAGCCTGGGCACCGAGGTCATGGCGGCATCGAGCGCCGCCATGAGCCTGGAGTACGTGTGTTACAACCTGCTCAACAGCTTTAGCCAGGCTTGCACCACCTTTGTGGGACAAAACCACGGTGCCCGCAAGATCGACCGCTGCACCAAAACGCTCAAGGTCTGCCTGGTCGAAGGCGGTATCGTTGCACTCACCACGATTATCGTTATTGTCGGCCTGGGGCGCGAGATCCTATCGCTGTTCAACAGCGATCCCAACATCGTCTCGATTGGCTATATCCGCGTGTGCTCGATCTTCCCGGCGTACGCCTTTAGCATGTTCTACGAAAACATGTCAGGCTACCTGCGCGGCTTTGGTATCTCGCTCACGCCCGCCCTCATCACCATGATCTGCGTCTGCGGCATCCGCTTCTATTGGGTGTTCTGCGTGTTCCCGCACTTCCGCACCTTTGCGAACATCATGATGGTCTACCCCATCAGCCTGGGCACCACGGCGTTCTTTATGGTCGTAGCGGTGCTACTTTGCCACCCGGCACGCACCTATCGCGCCACCCAAGCCAAAGCGACAGCCCGCTAAACACCGCACTCAACGCCATGCCAGTCATTAATTGACAATATGCGAGCTCATATAGTCGATAAAGCGCCTCGTGGCGATGGGCATGGTATCCCAGCTGCGCCAGGCGGCCACCACGTCGCGCGAGGGGGCATGCACGATGGGCCGCACACAAATATCGGCTCGCATGCCCTCAACAGTACGGCGATAAAGCATACTCACGCCCAGGCCTTCCTCCACCATCGCCATGATGGTGTAGTCGTCGGTCACCTCGCTCGTCACGTGCGGTGACAGGCCATGCGTTGCGAATGCATCGAGCACCAGACTCTGTTCGCCCTCATCCAGCAGCACAAACGGCTCGGACGCCAGGTCGGCGAGTGTCACCTTTTCCTTTGCTGTCAGCGGATGCGCAGCCGGCAACAGTGCCACCAACTCGTCGTGATAGACGACGCGCTTCTCGAGCCCAGCGGTAAATCCGCGGGCCGTAAAACAAAAATCAACCACGCCATCGTGCACCCATTGAGCGTTGCGCGTGTAATCGCCCTGCTTGAGGGTAAAGCGTACGCCCGGGTGCAGCGTGCCAAAGTCGCGGATCACACGCGGCAGCACGGTACGACTCACGTTAGTAAACGTCGCGATGCGAATATCGGTCGACGAAAGCCCCAGCAGCTCCTGGCGCTTGCCCTCGAGCTCGACCTCGGCGGTCACAATCTGGCGCAGGTACGGCAGATATTGTTTGCCGTCGCGCGTAAGCGAAACGCCCTGCTTACCGCGCTCGATAAGTGTGGTGCCCAGCTCGCGCTCGAGCGCCTTGACGGCCTGGCTCACCGCACTTTGCGTATAGCCCAACTCGTCCGCCGCGGCCTTAAGACTGCCGCGATCGACCACCATACAAACAATCTGATACCGCGATGCCATCGTGCCTCCACATCAATGCAGCCGTAAAACGTTTTGCCAGCGCTTTTCGCACCAACTTTAGCGTTTCTTAATCATACTGAAGATACATTCGCTTTACTACATCCACATCTGGGAGCAGAATCCTTTTTACGAAACCGTTCTGTAACAAAAGGAGTCCCATGGATCGCAAAAAAGCAATCGCGCTCTCATTTTCCGTTCCCGTCGCATGGGGCTTTTCGTATCCCCTCATGAAGATCGGCATGGACAGCATGAACGCCACGAGTATCGTCGCGCTGCGCTGCATCATCGCCTTTGTGGCCTGCCTGCTGCTCTTCCACAAGCGCGCGTTCCGCATCAACCGCGACCTTATGATCCGCGCCGCCATCATCGGCGCCATTATGGCAACCGAACTCACCTTCATGTGCCTGGGCTCCAGCCTCACCTCTGCCTCCACTGCCGGCTTTTTGCAGAGCCTGACGGTCGTGATCGTGCCGTTTGCCAACGCCGCCCTGCTGCGCCGTGCCCCCGAGCGCAAAGTGCTCGTCGGCACCGCCATCGTCACCTGTGGTATGTTGCTGCTCTCGGGCGCCGACTTTACCAGCCTGAATCCCGGTGCGATCATCATGCTGCTCTCGGCCTTTATCTATGCCAGCCACATTATCGTGGCCAAGCGCTTTGTCGAAGAAGTCGACCCGCTGGCTCTGGGCGTTTGGCAGCTGGGCTTCGGCGGCTTATTCTCGGGTATCGCCGCATTCACCTTTGGCGGTTTCACGCTTCCCGGCACGCCCAGCGAGATCGTGGTCGTCGTCGCGCTCGCACTCATCTGCTCTGCCTACGGCTTTATCACCCAGACGCTCGTGCAGCCCCACGTGCCCGCCGAGACCACCGGCTTTGCCTTCTCGCTCGAGCCGGTCTGCTCCGCCGTCTTTTCGTTCTTCCTAGTCGGCGAGGTCCTGAGCCCAATCGCCTTCCTGGGTGCAGCTCTCATCCTCACCGGCGTCATGGCGGCAACCGTCGAGCTTCCGCGCCTCCGCGCACATGAACACGCTCGTATGGCAGGAGCGCCCGAGCGCGCCTCGTAGGCCCCGCTCTTCATGCAGCCGCGGCATAAAGGCAACCGGTGCGCCTTTACAATAGATGCCAACAGAGCATCTGCCATAAAGGAGCCCCATGGACACCGTAACCCGCGACCTCAACATAGCAACTTGGTTGGGCAATGCGCCGCAGCCGGTACGTGACACTACGAACCAGCTGCTCGAGTGCATCGCCCTTCTGCGTGCCGAGCAGACTATCTACCCGGCACAAGACGACATCCTCAATGCCCTCGCCTACACCCCGGCCGACCAGGTCAAAGTTGTCATCTTGGGTCAAGACCCCTATCACGGACCCAACCAGGCCATGGGACTGTCGTTCTCGGTCCCCGCGACGCAAACCAAGTTGCCGCCGAGCCTGCGCAACATCTATAAGGAACTCAAAGCCGATCTGGGTTGCCCCATTCCCGCCACGGGAGACCTAACCCCATGGGCACAGCAGGGCGTCCTGCTCCTCAACACTACGCTCACCGTGCGCGAGCATGCCGCGAACTCGCACGCCAAACTGGGCTGGAGCACGCTCACCGACTACGTTATCGAACGCTGCTGTCAGCTGCCCCAGCCGGTAGTCTTTTTGGCATGGGGCCGCTTTGCCCAGCAGATGGTCGAGGGCAAGCTCGCCGCGACCGGCGCGGGCAAGGCGACCGGCAAGTTCTGCCTGGCCTCCACGCACCCCTCGCCGCTTTCGGCCAACCGTGCCACGGCAGAACTCCCCGCCTTTATGGGGTCGCGTCCCTTCTCGGCAGCCAATCGGCTACTCGAACAGCACGGCTCGACCCCCGTCAACTGGACTTGCCTCGGCTAAAAATCGATACATCAAAAACGCGCCCGACGGCAATCTTGCCATCGGGCGCGTTTTGTTACTCGGGCCAGATAAACTGGGTGCGGCCGGCCTCGCCACCATCGATCAGCAGACTCTGTCCGGTCATAAACCGGTTGGTCACGCCCACAAAGTAGATCCACTCGGCGATTTCTTGGGCGGTGGCCCAGCGCTTAAGCGGCGTGAGCTCCATAATCTGGTTCCACAGGTGTTCGTCTTCCATCACGCAACGGTTGAGCGGCGTGATAACGCCACCCGGGTCCACACTGTTGGCGATGGCCTGCGGCGCCAGGCGGTTTGCAAGGTTTTTGGTGTAGGCGATAACGCCGCCCTTGCTGGCAGCATAGGCGGGAAACTCCGATCCCGTATGTCCGCTCGCCGACCCCACATTGACCACGGATTCGATAGCCGGCGCCGGCTTGGCGGCAAGCCCCTCCCCCACAAAGGCGTAGCGCTCGGTCACGTTGATGGTGCCACACAGGTTGGCGGCGATGTCGTCAGCCGAATCCTGCACACCGGCAACGTTCACGATTACCTGGGGTTCAAGGTCGTCCGGAAACGCGTCCGGCTTGCGGACATCAACGATCAGATGGCGGTAGCGCTCGTGTTCGATCGCCGCCGGCAGCAGATCAAAACCCACGACCTCGTGGCCCTCGTCCAAAAAGCGCTGCACGCACGCGGCTCCGATACCGCCCGAAGCGCCCGTGATCAAAACCCGCATACTTGCTCCTTAGGCGGTTGCGTGGCGCTCGAGGTACTCGGCGCCCACGTTCTCGCGCTCCCAGCCGCGCACGACCTTGTAGCCCACGGGGCTCAGGAAGACCTCGCACAGCAGCTCGGCGACGGCACCCGTCAGCGAGCACATAAGGACCTGTACCCAGGTCCAACCAAAGAACGTGTGGCTTACCACAATGGCAAAGACCAGGTTGTCGATAAACTGGCCAACGCCCGTGGACACATAGGAGCGGAAGGCAAAGCTCGCAAAGTTATTCTTTTTGAGCATACGGCCGAGCGACTGGTTGAGCGTGGAGTTAACCACGGCAGAAACGAGCATTGCCAGCGAAGAGCCCAGCACCACGTACCAGGTGCCGCCGATGGTGGCGTTAAGGGCATTGTTGACCTCGATCATGCCCGTATCGTAGTACGCGCCCCACATGCCGGGCGTGAGCGAGCACGCCCAAAAGCACAGGCTCACGGCAAGGTTGACCGCCAGTGCGAGGATAGAGATTTTGATGGATGCCTTGGCGCCAAAGCGCTTGCAGATCATGTCCTGGCACAAAAACGAAACCCAGCTCACCACAAAGCCGCAATCGAGTGCCAGATACGGCAGGCTGATGAGCTCTTTGTTGGCCAGCAGGTTCATCATGATGACGCTCACGAAAAACAGCGAAACCGTTGCCGCGGGAATGCTCCGCAACAGGACCTTGTAGTCCTCCATGACCTTCTTGATCATTATGTACTCCTTTGGTTTTAGGTTTAACGAGCAGGATATCGGACCCGAACTGCTCGGACGCCCCGGTCTTGAGACGACGGTGGGTATGATAGCCGCTCACACGGCATCAGGCAAGCAAACGGCGCGGCAGCCCCGCAGGACCACCGCGGCGATGCGTTAAAAGGCTACGTTGCCAAACTCCGACAGGATGAGGTCGGGGTTGTGGTCGGTTGCCCAATCCACGTTCCACGGGCTCGTGAACAGCAGCAGCTTGCCGCCGCGCATGTCCTCGACGCGCAGCGTGTCGCGCGTGAGCGAAAGGCCCGGGATATCGATGGTGTCGGGGTCGTTCTGGATCCAGCGGATGTCCGTATAGGGCAGCGGCTGGCGACGAACCTCAACACGGTACTCGGCCTTGAGACGGCGCTCGAGTACCTCAAACTGCAGCACGCCAACCACGCCCACGATGACGCTCTCCATGCCGGCACCCAGCTCGCGGAAGATCTGGATGGCGCCCTCCTGGGCAAGCTCCTCCATGCCCTTGACGAACTGCTTGCGCTTGAGCGTGTCGACCTGTGTAATGCGAGCGAACATCTCGGGGGCAAACGTCGGGATCTGCGGATACTGCACGTGGCGCTTGCCGGAGCACACGGTGTCGCCGATGCTAAAGATACCCGGATCGAACAGGCCCACGATATCGCCCGCGTACGCCTCGTCAACAATCGCGCGGTCGTCGGCCATCATCGACGTGCCCGTGGCAAGCTTAAGCTTGCGGTTGCCCTGCACGTGGAAGGCATCCATGCCGCGCTCGAACTTACCCGAGCAAATGCGCACAAAGGCGATGCGGTCGCGGTGGTTCTTGTCCATGTTGGCTTGGATCTTAAACACAAAGCCGCTAAAGTCGTCGCGGCAGGGATCGACCGGCTCGCTGGTGAGCGTATCGGTATAGGCGCGCGGCGTCGGGGCCAGACGCAGAAACTCCTTAAGGAAGGGTTCCACGCCAAAGTTGGTAAGCGCCGAGCCAAAGAACGCCGGGCTCAACTTGCCGCAGGCCACAGCATCCAAGTCGAGCTCGTCGCCGGCACCATCGAGCAGCTCGATGTCGTCCATCAGGTTCTTATGGTTTTCCTCGCCGATGAGCTCGTCCATGGAAGGATCGCCCAGCTCGGCCTCGACCTCGGCGACCTTCTTGGTGGCGTTGGCGTGGCCGTCGCCCTCAAAGGCAATGACGCGACGGGTCTGACGGTCGAACACGCCGCGGAAGTTGCGGCCGCTGCCGATCGGCCAGTTCATGGGATACGTATTGATACCCAGGACGTTCTCGATCTCTTCCATGAGCTCAAACGGATCGCGAGCCTCGTGGTCGAGCTTGTTCACAAAGGTGAAGATGGGAATATGGCGCAGCGTACAGACCTTAAAGAGCTTTTTGGTCTGGGCCTCGACGCCCTTGGCACCGTCGATGACCATGACAGCGGCGTCGGCGGCCATAAGGGTACGGTAGGTATCCTCCGAGAAGTCCTGGTGACCGGGTGTATCGAGGATGTTGACGCAGGCGCCGTTGTAGGTGAACTGCAGCACCGAGGAGGTAACGGAGATACCACGCTCCTTCTCGATGTCCATCCAGTCCGAGACGGCATGCTTGGCCGAGCTCTTGCCCTTGACCGAGCCGGCGGTCTGAATGCTGCCGGTATAGAGCAGCAGCTTCTCAGTCAGTGTGGTCTTACCGGCGTCCGGGTGGCTGATGATCGCGAATGTGCGGCGCGACGAGATTTCATCCGACAGGCTTGCCATGCGGATCCTTTCTTGCATTGAGTGCATTACGTCGATGTAACCGTACTATTGTAGCCGCGAAATTCCGCCATAGGGCACCTATCAGGACAAATTCATCAGTTGGGGCCTAGGGTAGCAGTCGATGGCGGCACTCCGCAGCAGTTTGTCTCGATCTGTAACATCTAGACGGTTTTTGAACCTCTACCTGTTACAGATTTAGACAAACAGGTGGGCGTCCCAGAAAGATCTCGATCTGTAACATCTAGCCATTCAAAACGGGTCTATCTGTTACAGATTGAGATATAAGGATAGACGGGTGGCCAATGTCTCGATCTGTAACATCTAACAGCCAAAAACTTCTCCAGTTGTTACAGATTGAGACAACCAGGTGGGGCCCGCCAGCAAAATCTCAATCTGTAACAGGTAGCCGTCCAAATCGGTTCCAGATGTTACAGATTGAGATGAATGAACGGGCGGACAATCCCTATTTGCCTCTTGCATAACTGTGCATAGTGTATATATACTGTGCTTACCGGTTATATACACGTGTAGCCCAACAGCTAAGGAGCCGCTGTGGACATCATCCTATCCAATTCGAGCGACAAGCCCATCTACGAGCAGATAACCTCGCAGGTCAAGGCTCAGATCTTATCGGGCACGCTCGCTGCGGGAGCCAAACTCCCCAGCATCCGTGCACTCGCGAGCGATCTTGGCGTGAGCGTCATCACCACCAAGCGCGCCTACGCCGACCTGGAGCAGCTCGGGTTTATCTGCACCGCGCAGGGCAAGGGCTGCTTTGTCGCCGAGGGCAACCAGGAGCTTTTGCGCGAAAACCAGCTCTGCCATATCGAAGACCTGCTTGCGAAAGCGGCAAGCCAAGCCGAAACCCTGGGTGTCACGCGCGACAAGCTGCACGAGATGCTCGACCTGGTAGCCCCCGAAACCATGCAGTAGCCATCTGCAAGAAAGGTTATACCATGCAAAACTTGCTTGAACTCAAAGGCATCTCACGCACTGTAAGCGACCGCTTTTCGCTGCGCGACGTCACGCTTGCCGTAGAGCCCGGCCAGATCGTTGGCTTTGTGGGCGCAAACGGTGCCGGCAAGACGACGACCATTCGCGCCGCGCTTGGGCTTATCAAACTCGATGCCGGCGAGGTGCACCTGTTTGGGCAGCGCTGTGGCGCCGACGCGTCCGATGAGACGCAGCGTTGTCTGCGCACTCGTGTCGGCCTCGTGCTGGACACATGCCCCTTCCCCTCCACGCTCAAGATGGGCCAGATCGAGTCACTCGTAGGCCCGGCGTACCCCACGTGGGACCGCGAAACGTTCGCCGGATTCATCAACCGATTTGGTCTCGATCCCAAGACAAAGGTCAAGGACCTCTCCCGCGGCATGGGCATGAAACTGCAGCTTGCCTGTGCACTCAGCCACAATGCCAAACTGCTCGTTTTGGACGAAGCCACCGCGGGCCTCGATCCCATGGCACGCGAGGAACTGCTCGATGAGCTGCTTGCCTTTGTTTCCGACGGCCAGCACAGCGTGTTGCTCTCGAGCCACATTACGTCCGACCTCGATCGCACCGCTGATCGCGTCATCTGCATCGATAACGGCTCGATTGCGTTTGACCTACCGCGCGAGGACATTACCGACCGCGCCGGCATCGCCCACTGCACCCAGGCGCAGGCTGCCGAGCTTATGGCTTGCGTCGAAGGCGCCCGTGCCGCCCGCCACGCTTATAGCGTGGACGTGCTCGTGCCCAACCGTCGCGAAACGCTCGAGGCCTTTCCCGAGATTCCCTGCGATCGGGCAACCATTGATGACTACCTGCGCCTCACGCTGAAAGGGGCTTCGAAATGAAACGCGCCTTTATGTCCGAGCTCGCTATCGCTCGCACGCTCGTCCCGAGCATCGCGGGCGTCAGCCTGTTCATCTTCGTCGTGCTGACCCTCGCCAACACGTCGGGCGGCGACTCTGGCACGAGTGCCGGCGCCTGCGCGGCCAGTGCCATGTCACCCATCATATTCATGAATTCACTGGCCGGTTTCGACAATCAAAACGGTTGGGAGCGTTATCGGGCAACGCTGCCCTTCTCGCGCAAAGACATTATTTGTGCCCGCTACCTGTGCATCGTTGTCTTCTCGGCCATCATGACCTGCGCCGCCGTACTTTTGAGCATCATCGTCCTTCCGCTCTTCAACAGTGTGGGCGTGACCCCGACAGGACAAACCGTCTTTGAGATCGCAATAGCCTCGGCAGCATCAATGCTTATCTCCCTCATGATGGTGTTCTTGGCACAGCCGCTGTTCTTTCGATTTGGACACATGGAGGCGCTGCGCCTATCCGTTGGCCTGTTTGCCCTGCTTGGCTGCGGCACCATGGCCACGCTGAGCTCCTCCAACCCCATCAGCAACTGGCTCATGTCGATTGCCGGAGCGAATCCCGATCCCGCCGTTCTTGGCTGTCTGTGTGCAGGAATTGCCGTACTGGCGCTCGCGCTATGTGTAATCAGCTGCGCTGTCAGCACCAAGGTCTATCGAGCGCGCGACCTGTAATCGACAGCTAAAGGGCTTGGGCGGCACCCCACCCCATTTACTAGACAAGACGAAGCAGCAACAACGTCGCTAGTACCCTTCACGGTACACCGTTTAGATCTTGGCAACCAAAGAAAGGCCGACAGCATATCTCGATTCGAGTCTTAACCAAATGCCTTCTCGAAATATGGCCCTGCCTCGCCACAGCGATATCAAAGCTTCATGGCGGGACGGTATCATCGGACGCACGCCGTAAATCTGGCGCGGTCGTTCTTGGGGAGGCATTTCGCCCGTGTCGTGGGTCGTCGCAGCATTTGCGTCAGCACTCTTTGCCGGCATCACATCCATCTTGGCCAAATGCGGCATCAAACAAACCGATTCCGATGTCGCAACCGCCATCCGTATCTGCGTGGCGCTCGTTTTCGCCTGTGCAAAACACCATCGCCATTGTGCTGAGGAAACTCTAAACGACAACCGCGCGAGGTCGCAAACACACGACCCCGCGCGGCTTCTTTCTTAATGAGTTTTGGGGCAGACCGACAGCCGTTACATCCTCACGCCGAGCTTGGGATGCCTGTACTGACCGTGGGAGGCCGTGCGCTTACCGCGCGAGATGGCAATCTTTGGACAACAGTGCAGGCAACGAAGGCAGGCTGCACACTCCGGCTTTGTCCAAACGGGAAGGCCGTCGCGCATCTCGATCGCCGCCATGGGGCAGCGCTTGGCACACAGGCTGCAGCCGATGCAGCGATCGGCATCGACGGCAAACTTGTTCGTCTGTTGCATGCGCGGCAGCCCAATTGCGTGATACGCGCACGATGCAAACAGAGGCACGCGATGGCGCATCATGTTGCCCGTGCGGCGCGCCCGAACTGCCTTAATCGCCGCATCGATCTGCACCTCGGCCGCCTTGTTGATGTTCTCGACCTTTTCGGAGTCGGACAAATCAAACACGGGCGTCCAGGTATCGGGCATCTTGACGCTCATCGCTGCATCCAACTCGAGCCCACTCTCGTGTAGCAGGTTGCGGGCAAACTTGCCCGATTGCCCGGTCGTCGAACCATATGTCGAGACATAGAACGTATACAACCGCTCGCCGCCCTTTGCGCCGGCAGCAATCGACAGGTCAGCAGTCTTTAAAAACTCGATCACCGGCGTCGGCAAGCCACAGGCATACACCGGGGCGACAAACCCCAGCTGGCGGGGACCTTCCGTCACGGCAAGGTGAAGGGCCTCGGCATCAAAACGCTCAATCGACATAACTTTGTCGTCTGTCGCCGCTGCAATGCGACGCGCCACATGACCGCTGTTCCCCGTCGCGCTAAAGTACAGAATCATCTCGAACCTCTGGAATTGACTCGTGGCAAACCGCGCTACTTGCGCAGCGGCTTGGGCAGCGGAATGCCGGCGGCGATAACGGCGGCGATGATCATGCAGACGATACCCTTGAGCGGGAAGCACATGAGCAGCAGACCCACAACCATGACGGGCTGGCGCATGACGGCGCCCATCGTCGATGCCGTGCAGACGGCGACACAAAAGACCGGATCGGCGCCGGTGAGGATGGCAAGGCCATAGCCCAGACTTACGCCCGAGAAGATAACGGGGAAGAAGTGGCCTCCGCGCCAGCCCAAGTTGATGAGGGCAGGGGTTAGCATGGCCTTGACCAGACCGGTCGCGATGAGCACGCCGGCGGGAATGGTCAGGTAGGTTTCCATGAGCACGTCTGCTTGCGTCTCGCCGGCAAACATGGTGTACGGCAGAACCGTGCCACAGATGGCGAGCGCCAAACCAGCCAGCATAGCCTTGACGACAGGACGCTCCCCTATTGCATGGGACAGCGCCTCGCTCGCGTGCTCAGAGACAAAGTACAGCCAACCGCATACGGTGCCGACCAACGCCAGCGGAATGAGCCAGACAAGTTCCAGGTTGCCCACCTCGGCGGACTCGAACCTGGGCATGCCCATGCCGCCGCCCACAAGCTGGCCAAGCAGCAGGTAGGTGCCCAGACCGCCGGCAATCGCAATGCCGTAGACCACCGTCTTTTGCGCCTTGGGCAGCTTGATGGTGATCTCGCCGGACGCGGTCTCATCGTCGACGTCTTTGCCCTGGCCGTCGGCGCTACCGGCGAGCGGAGCCACAAAGCCAAAGACGGGCGCGGTAAAGAGCGCCGTCAGGGCAGCCTGGGTACCCAGCAGCGTGAGCTCCCTAAACTCGGTGCCAAAGCGACGCATGCGGTCGCCGACCCAGCTGCACAGACCCGCGATAACGCCGGTCAGGCCGGCCTCCGGTCCAATACTTCCGCCAAACAGCAGCGGCAGCAATGCCGCGAGCGAAAGCTGGCCCAGGTTGTCGTACGGGTAGCGCCCGTCTTGCTTGACCTTAGCCATCACCTGATTGAGGTCATCGGTCTTGGTGCCTGTCATCTTTTCGTACAGACCGATTAACAGGCCGCCCAGCAGGCAGACAAAAAACGGGTACGGCAGAAAGCCAAACGGGCCGCTGGCGAGCTCGGGCGAAGAGACACCCAGCATATGCGGGACCTCGGTCCACAAATAATCAATGCCGTGCTCCATCGCAAAAAAGAACAGCCAGACTGCGGCGCCCGCGAACGCACCGGTCACGGCAACACTAACTAAAAACAGCGCGCGGTTCGTGGGTTTGGCAAGGTTATCCATCGGGTCCTCCCGCGGTCAAAGTCGACATAGATACGTTTTATTGTAGAGCGAGCGTGGCCCAGGCAAGCCAACCGTCTGCGCTGCAAACGGAGCCACCGGGGACCACGGCGGGACAGGCTCAAGGCTTATCCGTTGATAATTGATGCGATTTCGCGCAGATCCTCGGCAAAGTAAATGCCTTGCTGGCGCTGCGGGCTCGAAAGTCCCTTATCAATCATGTGCTCGAGCAACGCCTTGAGGTCGTTGTAGTAGCCCCCGAGGTTGTACAGGATGCACGGCGCATCGAGATGCCCCAACGACACGGCGGACATGACCTCGGCAATCTCCTCGAGCGTGCCCGTGCCACCCGGGAAGGCAACGAACGCGTCACCGAGCTCAATCATCTTTGCTTTACGCTCTGCCATATCGCTCGTCACGATGAGGTCGTCAATACCGTCGTGCTGAAACTCGGCCTCGATAAAAAAGCTCGGCTCAACACCCGTCACGTGTCCACCTGCCTCGAGTACGCTATCGGCGAGCGCGCCCATCAGGCCCGATTTGGACCCGCCGTATACCAGCGCGTGCCCGTTGGAGCCAATCCAGTTGCCCAGCTCTTGCACCGCAGGCAGAAATGCTGGGTCGTCACCAACGCTGGCGCCCAGGTATACCGTGATATTCATATTCAGTCCCCCTCGTCGTGACGCGCGGCGCCCGTTCTAGCGTTGGCGTCGGCGATATTCGCGCACACGGCGCGACAGGTCGGCGAGCTCGTCACGATCGAGCTCCTCTAAATGCTCAAGATCGTCCATAAAGCGCGCCATGGTGTCCTTTTGGCGCAGCTTGATGAGCGTATTGCAGTAGTTCACTGCCACGCCTGTGAGCATAGCGATGTAGAAGATGCTGATAACGCTCAGGATGACGGTAATGGCGCGGGCGACCGGTGTTTCGGCCGGAATATCGCCAAAGCCGATGGTCGAGACGGTCTCAAAGCTAAACCAGAGCCCGTCGCCAAACGTGAGGGTCGTGGGCTCGGACAGCCAGACAGCCGTTGAGCACAGCAGATAGAAGACGAGAAACAGGCCCGTGATGCGCGCAAAACCAGCCTGGCGTAACACGTCGGCAAGCGTCCTCAACTTGTTCATCGCGACCCCTTTTCCCAGACGCCCAATCACACTCGCCCGGTATTGTCCCACAACCGGCAGTTAGGAACGTTCCTTTTAATATGAGCAGGACATTGTCAAGAGGCAAAATCGGGCCTGGCCCCAACGATATGGGGTCAGGCCCT
>UQIV01000024.1 GCA_900541205.1 uncultured Collinsella sp.
GCGGCTGATCCGGTCCGACCGGGCCGCGCGGCAAGGAGATATATTGCCAGACCGGAGGGGCGCCGTGGGCGGGAATCTGGGCGTACACATTTCCTACACATCTTGGAATCCGACTAACGTTTGCCAGCCGTTACCTACCGCTCGCCGAGCATCTCTTTATATAAGGCAGTCTCATGGTTAAAGCGGATACGTCCCCCTAGCTAAAGCACAGCCAGCATCGAGCAACTCATCACGTTCTTCCACCGAGAACCCCTCGGCGTAGACGCGCACCACTGGTTCGGTCCCACTAGGACGGACCAGCAGCCACGTGTCATCCTCGAATGCCAAACGCAAGCCATCCATATGACTAACGTTTTGCGGCACCTTGCCACAAATCGACTTGGGGTTTACGCCCGGCAGCAGGGTTCGTAACGTTTCGGCATCTTCGGCCTCAAGGCGCAAATCGCGTCGACCGTAACTCGTCTTACCAAAACTGTCCTCGAGTTGGTCGACCAGAACGCCCAAAGGCGCGTCCGTCTTTGCCATAAGCTCACACAGAATCAGACAGGCGAGGATGCCATCGCGCTCGGGCATATGCGCGGCGATGCCGATACCACCGGCTTCTTCGCCGCCTATGAGGACGCCGCCCTTCTTCATCTCCGCCGCTATATATTTGAAACCGACTGGTTTGACGGTCACGCGGCAGCCAAGCGCCTCGGCAATGCGACGCACGAGCGTCGAGCATGAAAGATTGACGACGACGCGCCCCTCCAAATTACGAAATTGAACCAAGTCGCCCAAAACAAGCGCCATGATTTGATGCGGATGTATATATCTACCGCGTTCGTCGACCGCGCCAATACGATCGGCATCGCCGTCGGTCACCAGGCCCGCGCACGCCCCGTCCTCGACAACTGCACGCTCGCAAGCGTCCACCCATGGCTCAACAGGGTCGGGGCAAATGTCCTCTTGATCGGACGACTCTCCGGCATGAATCTCGTGCACCTCGACGCCTAGCTCCCGCAGCAGGTCGGCAAGATATCCCTGGGCCGCGCCGCCCATGGGGTCAACCACCACACGCAGGTGAGCGGCTCGAATGGCCTCGGCATCGACAAACGACGCCACCGCCTGCATATAGTCAGGAATAATATCCGCGGTGCGATAGCTTTCCTCGATCCCCATCGGCTCGGGGGCCATGGTCTCTTCAAGCTCTTCGATGACATCCTGATTGGCCGTCGAGCCATCTCCCATGCGTAGTTTAAGGCACAGATACCCCTGCGGATGATGGGACCCCGTCACCATGAGCGCACCGCAGGCCTCGCCGTCATACGCCGCCGCCCACGTAAGGGCGGGGGTCGGGACAGGCCGAGATGCGAGTACTGCGTCCAATCCGTGAGCCGCAAGCACGCCTGCCGCAAGCTCAGCGAACTCGCGCGCCTGCGGCCGGGTGTCGAACCCTATATAGACTGTTTTGCCGGGATTGGTCTTTTGCCACAACTCGCCGACGGCATCGGCAATGCGGGCAACGTTGTCGGCGGTAAAGTCGTCGTCGACGCGGGCGCGCCAACCGTCAGTTCCAAAATGAATTATCGCGCACACGCGCAGACACCTCACAGTGTTTGGATCATGGTACGCATGGGGTATACCCGCAACGCTCGCCCAGCAACCTGCCAAAACCGGCATTCACTATTTGGGCAAATGCTACCGACGATGTGCAAGCAAAAAAACCGCCCCGTATGGAGCGGTTTTGACCTTTATATATCGAGCGCCTCGGCCATCGCCGCCGTGGTGATCGCCGTGGTTCCACAGCAACTGCCCACCATTGCGGCACCGGCATGCCTCCATTCGATGCAAGCACGCGCGAAGGCTTCGGGGTTCTCACGCCACACAGGACCATCCTGTGTTTGGACCGGATCACCCACGTTGGGGCGTACCGTGACGGGCGTAGTCGCCGATGCAACCATCCTGGGCACCGCCACGTTCGCGGCCGCAAGTGAACAGCAGTTAACGCCAACCGAGTTTGCGCCGTGCTTTTCGGCGTACAAAACAGCAGCCTCGATGTTGAGGCCATCGCCTAGCAGGTCGCCTTTATCGTCAACGACAAAACTTACCAAAACAGGCATGCCGTCGGCGGCATCCTGGGCGCCGGCAAGCATGGGCTGCAAATTACGGATAGACGTCACCGTCTCGATCAGCAGACCGTCAACACCAGCATTGAGCAGGGCGTATGCCTGCTCTCGCGAAATGCCTCGGATTTCTCGATACTCGGCAGAGTCTTCGGCAAACCACTCAATGCCGATCGGGCCCATCGAGCCCAGCAGCAGCTGAGGGTGCGCCTGGCGCGCATCGTCGACGGCAGCGCGATTGACCTCAGCCACGGACGGCGTAATCTGATCTTGCTTGAGGGCATAGCTTGATGCCTGAAAGGTATTGGTAATGAGCACCTGCGCACCGGCGGCGACATACAGGCGATGGATACGAGAAACAGTCTGCGGCTCGGCAAGGTTCCAAAACGCCGGTGGGATGTCGGCGGCATCGTATTCACTCATCAGCACGCTGCCCATGGGGCCCTGCGTCAACAGGGTCTCGCTCGACATGCGGCGCATAAGTTCCTCGCCGCCGGGGCGGTTGTAATAACTCGTATCCATATATAAGTTTCGCTATTCCTCGACGCTGATTCCCTGTTTTTCGAGATAAGCGAGCCAGCGGCTCATCGTGTCCTCGGAAAGCGCATGTTCCATCATGCACGCCTCGGAATCGGCCCGCTCAAAATCGACGCCGAGCTCCTGGACCAAAAACGTGCGAATAAGGCGATGACGGTACCAGATAGCCGTGCCGACCTCGCGACCACGGTCGGTCAGGATGACCTTGCCGTAATGCGATTGCTCGACAAGCTCGGACGCCTTAAGCGCCGAAACTGCCTTATTGACCGATGCCTTGGAGACACCAAGACGCTGCGCGATGTCGACCGATCGCACGCCATTGGTCTCCCCTTCTTCGCTTTCGATGCGAACCATGCACTCCAAGTAGTCTTCGTTCGCCACCGTTAGATGCAGCTCGCGCGAGCTATTTGTCGTATCCATGACCTTCCGTCCCTTCTGCTTTCAAAGGCTGATTCTACCCCATCCAAGTGTCGCGGTATGCCGTGGCATACCGTGCTAGAGTTCTTGTTGCACACGACGACCAAGATTGGAGCGGTCTTTATGGAAAACAACGCCACGAACCCCGACGTCCTTGAGCGCTTTTTGCGCTACGTCCAAATCAACACGCAATCCGAGGATGCAAACTGCGACCAGGTGCCTTCGAGCACCGTTCAGTTTGACCTTGCCAACATCCTGGCCAAGGAGCTGCGCGAACTCGGCGCGGCCGATGCCCATGTGACCGAGCATGCCTACGTCTGTGCGCATATTCCTGCGAGCGCGGGCGCGGAGGACAAGCCCGCCTTGGGCCTGATCGCACACCTCGACACCACCGAGGTTGCGCCGGGCGCCGGCGTGAAGCCGCACATTGTGCACTACGAAGGCGGCGATCTGGTCTGCGGCACCGTTGACGGCAAGCCCGTGGCCATGAGCACCGCCAAGCTTCCCGCCCTGAACGACCTTGTGGGTGAGGACTTGGTCTGCAGTGACGGCACCACACTGCTGGGCGCCGACGACAAGGCCGGTGTCGCCGAGATCATGGCGCTTGTCGCGCGTATCGCTCAGGACCCCTCGCTGCCCCACCCCGCACTCGGCATTTGTTTTTGCCCGGACGAGGAGATTGGTCACGGCGCCGAGCTGTTGGACATCGAGGCCTTTGGCTGCAAGTACGCCTACACGGTCGACGGCGGTCCCGTTGGCGAGCTGGAGTGGGAGTGCTTTAACGCCGCCGAGGCAACCGTTCGCTTTGAGGGCCAGTCCATCCATCCCGGTGACGCCAAAGGCCGCATGGTCAACGCGGGCAATCTGTTCTGCGACTTCAATGCCCTGCTCCCCTACGAGCAGCGCCCGGAATACACCGAGGGCTACGAGGGCTTCTATCATCTTGAGGGCGTGTCTGCAACCGTCGACCACGCTACGGCGCGCTATATCGTCCGTGATCACGATGCCGCCAAGTTCCAGCAGAAGCTCGAGCTGATGGATGCCGCCGCAGCACTGCTCAACCAGCGCCTGGGTGAGGAACTCGTAACAGTCGAGATTAAGCACCAGTACCGCAACATGGCCGAGATCGTGCGTGACTACCCCGAGCTTATCGATGTCGCCAAGGAAGCCTACCTTGCCTGCGGCATTGAGCCCCAGGTGCTGCCGATTCGCGGTGGTACCGACGGTGCGCAGCTGTCGTTCCGCGGCCTGCCCTGCCCCAACCTTTCCACGGGCGGCTACTGCTACCACGGCGTCAACGAGTTTGTCCCGGTCAGCTCGCTCGTCAAGATGACCGACGTCCTCCAGGAACTCGTCGCCCGCTTCGCATAAGCCTGGCTGCACAACCCTAAAAAACGAATCGCCCCGTCCTCAACCGAGAACGGGGCGATTTTTGGTGCAAGGGGTGTAGTCGGCATCGCTGGTTGAATCAACGTCAGCGAGCGACGTCCAGAGCGAACAAGTTGGCATGAAAAAGGCAGGGCATTGACCTTCTGGTCATGCCCTGCCTTTTGAATGACAAATTGTCGCTCTGGGCGGCGCGCAGCGTCGAGTCGTTACGCGGGCTGGTAAGCCCGCGTAACTCTAATAGTTGGCTTCGTAGCCGTTGCCGTCGCCGGTGGGCTCTTCGTAGTAGTCCGAATCGCTCGAATCGCTTGAGTCATCGGAATCGTCAGAGCTGACCGATGAGGTTGCGGTGCCGTTAGCGTAATCGTCGGACGTGTTGTTGTTCAGGTCGCCGATCGTAGAGCTGGAGCCATCGGACTGGCCCATGGTATTGGGGCCCTTGGGATCCTTACCAGCGTCGACGCGCTCCATCATTTCCTTGAGCTCGTCCTCGTAGACAAAGACGTAGCTCACGCCATCAATCATGGTGCTGTCATCGGCATACGAAGGCAAGTTGGCCGAATAGATGCCGTCAACATCCATGCCGCGCATGGCATTGACCGTAGAGACGATGTCCTGAACGCTCATATCGGTCACGAGCATGTCGGACAGCGAATTGACGAGGTCGAAAACCTTGGTGGCATCGAAGTTGTTGAGGATCTGGTTGGCGAGGGCGCCGAGCACCTGACGCTGGTGGCGCATGCGTGTGTAGTCGCCATCGGCATAGATGTAGCGGCAACGGGCATAGGTAAGGGCGGTTGCGCCATCCATGTGCTGCTGACCGGCGGTGATCTTAATGTCGAGGTGCTCAGGGTCATCAACGTCATCGGTCGCGTTGATGTCGATGCCGCCGACCGAGTCGATGAGCGACTGCATGCCATCGAAGCTGACCTCGGCATAGTGCGAAATCTGCACGCCGCACAGCTCGTTGACCGCCTGGACCATGGCCTCGGCGCCGCCGTAGGTGTGGCAGGCGTTGATCTTCATGGTCGAACCGTTGTAGACGACCTTGGTATCACGCGGAATGGAGATGAGCGTCGCCTGCTTTTGCGTGGGGTCGATACGCGCCAGGATAATCGAGTCGGCGCGGTATGTATCCTCGCCCGGGCGACCGTCAGTGCCAAGGAGTAGCACGTAGAACGGGTCCTTTGCCTCGTCGGTATCAACCAGGATCTGGCGCAGGTTGTCGGTAATGACGTTGGAATCGCCGAGCTTGCCCATAATGGTGGCAAACCACAGGCCGGCGGCAGTCGTAGCGCTCAACAGCACACCGAGCACAGCAATGAGCGCGACGCGGCGAACCGTATGACCGCGACGGCGCTGACGAGCGCGCTCGGAATAGCGGGCAACGTTATCGCGGCTATAGATTTTTGCCTGAGCGCCGGTCGAAGGTCTTCGAGATTCCGTAATGGGCTTTTTCTTAAACATAGGCAACCTGCATTAGTAGATGACGGGATCGGGAACAGCGGCGTGTTCGACATGAGCGCCAAGCGCCTGCAGCTTTTCAACAAACTGCTCGTAGCCGCGCTTAATGTGATGGATGGCCGAGACCTCGGTCGTGCCGTCGGCAATTAGGCCGGCAACGACGAGTGCCGCGCCACCACGAAGATCCGGTGAGGTTACCTGAGCGCCGGAAAAGCCCTTGACGCCGTGAATCATAGCGTGATGGCTCTCGATGCGAATATCGGCGCCCATTCGCACCAGCTCGGATGCGAACATAAAGCGATTCTCGAAGATGTTCTCGGTGATAACGGAGCTGCCGTCGGCCAGGGCGGAGAGCACCATGATCTGCGCCTGCATGTCCGTGGGGAAACCGGGGAACGGAAGCGTCTGGATGTCGACCGGCTTGATGCACTCGGCACGGTTCACATGGACGCCATCCTCGACGCGCTCGCAGTCGATGCCCATGAGCTCCATCTTCTTGAGCACCATGCCCAAGTGAATGGGGCAAAAGCCTGTGACGTCGACACCGCGGTCGTCTGCCATCAACGCACCGGCAACGATAAAGGTACCGGCCTCGATGCGGTCGCCCACCACGCGATGGGTAACGGGATGCAGCTCCTCCACGCCCTCGATGGTCACGACAGGCGTACCGGCGCCGACAATCTTGGCGCCCATTTCGTTGAGCATGTTGGCGAGATCGACGATCTCGGGCTCGCGGGCGGCATTGTCGATTACCGTGGTACCCTGCGCGCGCACGGAGGCCATGATGAGGTTCTCGGTCGCACCGACACTGGCAAACTCGAGCGTGACGGTGGTACCGTGCAGGCCCTGGGGCGCGTTGGCGTTGATATAGCCGTGGGCGGTATCGAACTCAACGCCCAAGGCCTCAAGACCCAAGATATGCATATCGATCTTGCGAGCGCCCAGGTTGCAGCCGCCGGGCATGGCGATCTTGGCGCGATGGAAACGGCCCAGCAGGGGTCCCATCACGGCAGTGGAAGCGCGCATCTTGGCAACGAGCTCGTAGGGCGCCTCCCAAGAATCAACCTGGGAGGTATCGATCTCGAGCGTGTGCTCGTCGAGAACATCGATCGTAGCGCCCATACCCTTGAGCACCTTGCCCATCACGTGGACATCGGAAATATCAGGCACGTTCTGCAGCGTCGTCTTGCCCGGCGCCAGAAGCGTTGCCGCCATAAGTTTGAGCGCGGAGTTCTTGGCACCCGAAACAGGCACGGAACCTCCGATGGCGTGGCCACCCTCAACGCGGATAATATCCAAGGTCTACCCTTTCAAAAAGCATGCCCGGGGTGGCTGGGCCATCCCGGGCATGATGTGTTCGCAAATGGTCGAACGTTAAAACGTCTGACTATTGGGCAAGCTTGAGCTTACACCATGCGATTTCATTATAGAGGTAGGCGCGGCGTGCATCATCCTCCGACAAATTACCCAGCTTCTCTTCAAAACCTTGAATATCAGCTTTAACCTTGTCGGCGTCGACGGTCGCCAAATCGCAAGCGCGCTCGGCGAGGACGGTCACGACATCGTCCGCAACCTGGGCATAGCCGCCGGCCACGGCAAACGTGTGGTCGACAGTGCCCATGGCCTTATCGGAAACGCGAACGTAACCGCGGTCGATCGTGCAGATTTCGCTGGAGTGAGCAGGCAGAACGCCAAACTCGCCATCCGTGGACGGAATGGACACGAACGCAGCGTCGCCCTCATAGGCGCAGCTCACGGGGCACACGATGCGGATACGCATAACCTACTTCTCCCCCATCTTGCGGGCGCGCTCGCGCACGTCCTCAATCGTGGAAGCATAGCGGAATGCCTGCTCGGGCAGGTCATCGGCCTTGCCGTCGACAATCTCGGCGAAGGAGCGGACGGTATCCTCGACGCGGACGTAGACACCGGGGTTGCCGGTGAACTTCTCGGCGACGTGGAAGGACTGGGAGAGGAACTGCTGGATCTTACGGGCACGGTTGACCGTAAGGCGCTGCTCCTCGGACAGCTCGTCCATACCCAGAATGGCGATGATGTCCTGAAGGTCGGAGTACTCCTGCAGAAGCTCCTGGACCTTGACGGCGACACGGTAGTGCTCCTCGCCGACGATCGAGGGATCGAGAGCGTCGGAGGAAGACGCGAGCGGGTCGATAGCCGGGAACAGACCGAGCGACGAAATGCTACGCGAAAGAACCGTAGTGGCGTCGAGGTGCGTAAACGTCGTGGCAGGCGCCGGGTCGGTCAGGTCGTCTGCAGGGACGTAGACAGCCTGGACGGAGGTAATGGAACCCGTCTTGGTCGAGGTAATGCGCTCCTGGAGGTCGCCCATCTCGGTAGCCAGCGTAGGCTGGTAACCGACGGCGGACGGCATACGACCCAGCAGTGCGGAAACCTCGGAACCGGCCTGGGAGAAGCGGAAGATGTTGTCGATGAACAGCAGAACGTCCTGGCCGCGATCGCGGAAGTACTCAGCGGTGGTAAGGCCGGCCAGACCGATGCGCAGACGCGCTCCAGGCGGCTCGTTCATCTGACCATAGACCAAGCAGGTCTTGTCGATAACGCCAGACTCGCTCATCTCGAGGAACAGGTCGGTGCCCTCACGAGTACGCTCGCCGACACCGGTGAACACCGAGGTGCCGCCGTGCTCCTGAGCAAGGTTGTTGATGAGCTCCTGAATCAGAACGGTCTTGCCGACGCCGGCGCCGCCGAACAGACCCGTTTTGCCGCCACGGATGTAGGGCTCGAGCAGGTCAACGGCCTTGATGCCGGTTTCGAAGATCTCGGTCTTGGTGGTGAGCTCGTCGAAGCGGGGCGCTGCGTGGTGGATGGGATAGAACTCCTCCACCTCGGGCATGGGCTTACCGTCGACAGGCTTGCCCATGACGTTCCAAATGCGGCCGAGCGTCTTGGGGCCAACGGGCATCTTCATGGGCTCACCGGTATCGGTGGCGGTGAGACCACGCTGCAGGCCGTCGGTCGAGGACATGGCGACCGTGCGGACGACGCCGCCCGGAAGCTGGCTCTCGACCTCGAGGATCGTGCTCAGATGACCGATCGGGGTCTCGGCCTCGACCGTGAGCGCGTTGTAGATCGGGGGCACCGCACCGTCAAACTTGACGTCGACGACAGGGCCGATGATACGCTCGATGCGACCATCGCCGGCAGTCGTCTTCTTGGTGGCTTCCTCGACCGCAAACTTTACGGTGTTATTAGCCATTACTGTTCCTCCAATGCTGAGGCTCCGCCGACGATCTCGTTGATCTCGGTCGTGATCGAAGCCTGGCGCACGCGACTATACGTGCGGGTAAGGGTCGAGATGATCGCGGTGGCGTTTTCCGTTGCGGAGTGCATGGCCTTGCGGCGCGCACCCTGCTCGGCGGCCGCCGAATCGATCAGAGCCTGGTAGATGACCGTCAGGATATATGACGGCACAAGCTTGCCGAGAACATGCTCGGGAGAGGGCACGAACTCGAACGTGGACGAGATGCGCTTAGGGGCGTCGGTCTCGTTCTTACGCGGACCGTGGGCCATAGCGATCATCTCGGGGTCGAGCGGCAGCAAATGCTCGACGCGAAGCTCCTGATCCACGCGGTTCTTGGCGTGGTGGTAGACAAGCTCGACGCGGTCAAGCTCACCGGCACGATACGCATCGCAGATATGAGAGGAGATCATGCGGGCCTGATTGAAATCGGGCTCGGAGGAGTTGCCCTCAAAGTGCATGGTGACGTTTGCGCGGTCGCGGAAATACGTGGCCGGTTTGCGCCCACACGCGATGATCTCGCACTCGATGCCGTCGTTCGCCCAAGAAGCGGCGAGCTTTTCGGCCGTGCGCTCCACCGTCGTATTGAAACCGCCGGCAAGGCCGCGGTCCGAGGCAATAACGACAATCAGGCCATGCTTGACACTCTCATGCTTCTGCAGCATGGGATCGGTGCCCGAACAGGAGGCGTCGCCGGCGACCGTCAACATGACGTCGGTCAGCGCCTCCTTATAGGGCTCGGCCTGCTTGGAGCGATCGAGGGCACGACGGATCTTGGCCGTAGAGACCATCTCCATCGTGCGCGTGATCTGCTTGGTCGTGGTAACCGAGGAGATTCGCTTCTTAATGTCGCGAAGGTTGGCCATAGGGCTTAGTTCTCCTCTGATCCAGTCGTATCGGCATGGTGCTTGGTCATGAACTGCTGCTTGAAGTCACCGATGACACGCAAGAGCTCGGCCTTGGTGTCGTCGTCGATCTTCTTGGCGCGAACCTTGTCGAGCAGCGAGCCAAAGCCATTGTCCATGTACTCGATGAGCTCGGCACGGAAAGGCAACACGTCGGCGATCTCCAGGTCATCCAGGAAGCCCTCGTTGCCAGCGAACAGCGTAACAATCTGCTCACCAACCTCGAACGGCTTGTAGCGCGGCTGCTTCAGGAGCTCGGTCATGCGAGCGCCGTGGGTCAGCTGCTTCTGAGTAGCCTCGTCAAGGTCGGAGCCGAACTGCGTAAAGCCGGCGAGCTCCTGGTACGAAGCGAGGTCCAGACGAAGGTTGCCGGCGACCTGCTTCATGGCCTTGGTCTGAGCATCGCCACCGACGCGGGACACGGAGATGCCCACGTCGACTGCCGGGCGCTGGCCCTGGAAGAAGAGCTCGGACTGCAGATAGATCTGACCATCGGTAATGGAAATGACGTTGGTCGGAATGTAGGCCGAGACGTCGCCGTCCTGGGTCTCGATGATCGGCAGAGCCGTCATGGAGCCGTAGCCGTTCTTCTTGGACATCTTAACGGCACGCTCGAGCAGACGAGAGTGCAGGTAGAAGATGTCGCCAGGATAGGCCTCGCGTCCGGGCGGACGATGCAGCGTCAGCGACATCTGGCGGTAGGCCACGGCCTGCTTGGACAGGTCGTCGTAGATGACGAGCACGTGACCGCCGGGGTTGGTCTCGCTGGCGGGCTTACCGTCCTCGCCGTTGTACATAAAGAACTCGCCGATAGCGGCACCAGCCATAGGCGCGATGTACTGCATAGGGGCGGAATCGGCAGCGGTGGCCGAAACGATGATGGTGTAGTCGAGCGCACCGTGCTGAGCGAGGGTCTCGCGGATGTTAGCAACCGTGGAGGCCTTCTGGCCGATGGCGACATAGATGCAGACCATGCCCTTGCCGCGCTGATTGAGGATAGCGTCGATGGCAATAGCGGTCTTACCAGTCTTACGGTCGCCGATGATGAGCTCACGCTGACCACGGCCGATAGGCACCATGGAGTCGATGGCCAACAGGCCGGTCTGAACCGGCTCGCACACCGGGGTACGGTCGATGACACCGGGGGCTTTGAACTCGATGGGGCGACGATGCGTGGCGACGATGTCGCCCAGGCCGTCGATAGGCTGGCCGAGCGGATTGACGACGCGGCCGAGCATGGCGCGGCTCACGGGGATATCCATAATGCGGCCAGTGGTGCGGCACTCGTCGCCTTCCTTGATGGAGTCGACGGCACCGAACAGAACGGCGCCGACCTCGTCACGGTCAAGGTTCTGGGCAAGGCCGAAGACGGTCTCACCGGTATCGGAGCTCTTGAACTCCAGAAGCTCGCCTGCCATGGCGCTCTTGAGGCCGGAGACGCGCGCGATGCCGTCGCCTACCTCGTCGACCGTTGAAACCTCATGCGTATCGACCGTCGCGGAGAGGCTCGTGAGCTGCTCCTGCAGTTTCTTGGCGATATCCTGGGCATTGAGGGTTTCGGACATTAGGCTTCACCTCCGTACGAATTAGCAGAGTTTGCGAGGGTCTCCTGCGCGATGCGCAGCTGCGTCTTGACGGAGATGTCACGACGCTCGCCGCGGGCCTCGAGCACCAGGCCGCCCACGATAGACGGGTCGACCTGCTCGATAAGGAATACCTTGCGGCCGAAGTCCTGCTCGCATTTCTTAGTGATGGTTTGACGCAGCTCGTCGTCGAGCGGGATCGCCGTGGTGACGGTCACGCCCACTACATCCTCGTCTTCCTCGGCAACATACTTAAAGGCAGCTGCCACCTTGGGAAGAAGGTCGAGCTGGTCGCGCTTGGACATGGTGTCGAGCACGGCGATGATCTCGGGGCTGGCGCTAGCCAGGCGCTCGATCATCTCGAGGTCCTCGAACACATGATTCTCGGTCTTGGCGGCTTCCAAAAGGGAGCGCGCGTAGGTCTCGAGCACCTTGTCCTGATAGCGGCTAGTCGGCATTCAGGCTACCTGCTTCCTGGATGTAGCGCTCGATGAGCTTCTTCTGCTCGGCATCGTCCTCGAGTGCCTCGCCCACGATCTTGGTGGCGACGGCAACGGACAGGTCGGCGATGGAGCTCGCGGCACCGGCGTAGATGGACTTGCGCTCGTCCTCGACAGTCGTATGGGCCTTGGCGATGATCTCCTCGGCCTCCTTGTGGGCAGCCTCGATGATACGGGCGCGCTCGGACTCGGCGTCCTTACGGGCCTCGAGAACGATGTCGGCAGCCTGACGACGGGCGTCGGTGACGATCGAGTCGGACTCAGCGCGCTTGGCGATGGCCTCCTGCTTGGTCTTCTCGGCCTCGTCGAGGCTCTCCTCGATCTTCTTGCCGCGCTCCTCCATGGTTTTCATGATGCCCGGCAGGGCGACCTTTGCCAGCACGATCCAGATGATCAGGAAGGCGATAAGCGCCGGGATGAACTCCGCCATCTTAGGGATGAGGATGTCCGCACCGGCAGCGCCGTCCTCGGCGAACGCGGAAACCGGCATGAGCAGCGCGGCCGCGGACGCGGAGAGTGCGATCGCGCTCTTCTGGGATGAAAGATTCATACTTGACGCTCCGTGCTATTTAACGATCAGCGCGACAACGAAGCCGATCAGAGCCAGAGCCTCGCCGAAGGCGGAGCCCATGATGAAGACGGTGAACACGCGGCCCTGGACCTCAGGCTGACGGGCCATAGCACCCGTAGCACCCAGAGCAGACAGGCCGATAGCAAGACCAGCGCCGATAACACCGAGACCGTAACCGATAACTCCCACGATTCCTCCTTTGTCGTGCGTGTCTTATTTCACGCAGGATAACCTTTTTATAACTGCCGGGCTCCATGGGTACGGGCACCGGCGGTTTAACGAATTGCCTTACCTTTAAGGCGCGAACGGAAGACTACTCCTCCTCCGCGACCTCCTCTGCCTCGGAGACATACACGGCGGTAAGGACCGTGAAGACGTAAGCCTGGATGGCGCCGACCACAAGCTCGATCGCATAGATCAGGATGAGGATGGCAAGCCAGGCCAGCGAAGGCAGGGCGCCGACGGCGTGGGCCGCGGAAACCTGCTGAAGCAGCGGCTGCATGAACATGCTCGCCATGATGGCGAACGAGCCCATGACCACGTGTCCTGCGAACATGTTGCAGAACAGACGGACGGCGAGCGTGATGAGGCGCAGGAAGGTCGAGAAAAGCTCGACGACCCACACAAGCACGTTCATCGGGAAGCTCACGCCCTGCGGGGCGAGGCTCTTGATGTAGCCGATCACGCCGTGAGCCTTGCATCCGTAGTAGATGAAGTACACGAAGGCGAAGATGGCGAGCGCAGCGGTGGAGCCGATTGCGCCGGTGCCGGGCTTCATTCCCGGGATCAGGCCGATCATGTTATTGATCAGGATGAACAGGAAAAGCGAGCACAGGAACGGGAAGTGCTTCTTCCAGTTCTCACCCACGACGCCCTTGCCGATATCGTTCTCGACGTACTCGATGATGTACTCGAAACCGTTGACGAAGAAGCCCTTGGGAACCAGGGTCTGCTTCTTCTTGAACACGGCCAGGACGATCAGGAGCACGATCGTGGAGACGATCAGCCAAAACGAGTACTGCGTGATGCCGCAGCTCAGATCGCCCACGACAGGGGTGGAGCTGAACTCGCTGACCAGATGATTAATCTCATCAGGCAGCTTTTCAAAAATTTCCACGACTTACCTTTCGACCTCATGAGGATCCCGCAGCGCCTTGGCGACGCGAACCGTGCAGGCGGCCATAAAAGCCACGAAGCCGATCGCCTCGCCCAGGAGGAACATGCGAAATGCCTCTCCGAACAACGCAAACACAACCAAGGTAAAGACGAGCAGGGCGACTGCCGAGACCGCCAGACTCACCATGCCCTTGAGCATGTCCGCATTCTGTTTATCGTCAAGAACCGGCTTGAGCGTAAAAACAAAGGGAAGGAAGGCAATTGCGCCCGCGATGGCGCCTGCAACGATAGCGAGCAGATCGGCTATCTGAAACACTGGCTTCCTCGCTTTCCTTTTTAACGCCTCACAGCACAGTCCCAGCCAAACATTGGTGACTATTGTACGAGCCAATCGCTAAAGTACAACCGTAAAACAAACGGTTAATACGCACCTGTACGTTTTCTTAAGGCCTTCTTTATGCCGCAGGTACGGTAATACGTTTTTTCGAACCCCTCAGCGCAAAACGTCCGTTAACAGAAGTGCGCGTGGACGACTTTTGCTCGCCCGCGCGCACCATTTCTTCGTATTTGTGACCGTAGCCGACAAGGCCCAACGGCTAGAGCGTACCGTAGATGCGGTCGCCGGCGTCGCCCAGGCCGGGAACGATGTAGGCGGCCTCGTTGAGATGGTCATCGATGGCGCAGGTATAAATATGTACGTCGGGGTCCTTTTCGGTCAGCGACTTGAGGCCCTCGGGCGCGGCGACGATACACAGCATGCGGATATCCTTGACACCGCGCTCGCGCAGGTAGCTGATGGCCATCTCGGCCGAACCGCCCGTGGCGAGCATGGGGTCGACAACCAGGCAGATGCGCTGATCGATATCCTTGGGCATCTTGCAGTAATACTCATGCGGCTCGTGGGTGACCTCGTCGCGCTCCATACCGATGTGGCCCACGCGAGCCGAGGGTACCAAGTCGAGGATACCGTCGACCATGCCGAGGCCCGCACGCAGGATGGGAACGATGGCGAGCTTTTTGCCGGCGAGCTGCTTAAACGTTGCGGTGGTGATGGGAGTCTCGACCTCGACGTCTTCCATGGGCAGGTCGCGCATGGCCTCGTAGCCGTCAAAGAGCGCAAGCTCGCGCACGAGCCTGCGGAACTGGTTGGTGCCAGTGCTCTTGTCGCGCAAGATCGACAGCTTGTGCTGGACGAGTGGGTGATCGACAAGGGTCACACGGGACGTATCGTAGGTGACGGTCATGGGTTGATGCCCCTTTCATTGCGGCCGGAAGATGGCCTTGCTGACAAGGCGCATGGCGACGTTGCTGCCTCGCGCCGTGCATAAGTTTAACGGTTTGTTGTATCGAGCAGCTCGTCGCAACCCTACTGAGCGGTGTTGAGCGAACGCTTGACGGCATCACGCCAACCAGCGAGGTTGCTCTCACGGCGCTCGGCGGACATGTGAGGATGGAAGACTTTGACGATCTGAGCGTTTTGCTCCAGCTCCTCCAAATCCTCCCAATAGCCGACGGCAAGGCCCGCCAAGTACGCGGCGCCGATCGCCGTGGTCTCCACCGTCTCGCACTGCAGCACGGGGATATCCAGCAGATCGGCCTGGAATTGCATGATGAACTCGTTGCGCGAGGCACCGCCATCGACGGACAGGCGCTCAATCGAAAGTCCCACGTCCTGCTCCATGGCGCGTAGCACGTCATAACTCTGGTAGGCCATGGACTCGCAGGCCGCACGCACAATGGTCGCGCGACTCGAGGCGCCGGTCAGGCCGCACACGATACCGCGAGCATGCGGGTCCCACCAGGGAGCGCCCAGGCCTGCGAAGGCGGGGACGAAGTAGCAGCCCTCGTTGTCGTTGATCGAAACGGCGAGTTGCGCGGACTCGCTCACGCTCGAGATGATGCCCATGTTGTTGCGCAGCCAATTCATGGTTGAGCCGGCGGCAAAGATAGAGCCCTCGAGCGCATAGCTGATCTTGCCGTCCGCGGCGATACCGATCGTGGAGACCAGACCGTTCTTGGATTCGACGATCTCGTCGCCGGTGTTCATGAGCATAAAGCAACCCGTGCCATAGGTGTTTTTGGTCTGGCCGGGATGGAAGCAGCAGTGGCCGAACAGCGACGCCTGCTGGTCGCCCGCCACGCCCATGATGGGTGGCATGTTGGTCATGATGTCGCTCGCGACGCGGCCGTAGTCGCCCGAGCTCCAACGAACCTCGGGCATCATGGAGCGCGGGACGTCGAAAAGCGCCAGCAGATCGTCGTCCCAATCGAGCGCATGGATATTAAAGAGCGCGGTGCGGCTGGCATTGGTGTAGTCGGTGGCAAAGACCTGACCGCCGGTGAGGTTGTAGATGAGCCAGGTGTCGATGGTGCCGAACATGAGGTCGCCCGCCGCCGCGCTCTCACGCGCACCGTCGACGTTGTCGAGGATCCACTGCACCTTGGAAGCCGAGAAATACGGATCGAGCGTGAGTCCCGTGCGGGAGCGCACCAGTTCTTCTGCGCCCTGCTCGACCAGCTCGTCGATCAGAGGTGCGGTGCGACGGCATTGCCACACGATGGCGTTATAGATGGGTTGGCCGCTTATGCGGTCCCACACCACCGTGGTCTCGCGCTGGTTGGAGATACCGATGGCGGCAATGCGGTCAGAATGGATGCCGCTCTTAAACTGGACCTCCATCATCACGCCGATCTGGCTGGCAAGCACCTCCGTGGGATCCTGCTCCACCCAGCCGGGGCGCGGGAAGCTGGTTTTGACGCTACGACGCGCCTGGGCGACGATGCAGCCGTACTCGTCGACGATAGTCGCGAGTACCGAGGTAGTGCCGCAGTCGAGCGCCATGATGTAGGAACCGCCAAAGCTAAACGAGGCGTCTTCCATGCCCAGGCTGCCTAGATTCAACGACATCGCTTACACCTTTCTATTGCATCGGGTCGGACAGGACCCGTTCGATCTCTGATGCGGGAAGCGCGCCTTGGCGCAGGATCTGGAGCTCGCCGTGCTGAAACGACACGATGGTTGAGGCGTCGCGACACGGGGTCTCACCGGCGTCGACGGCCACATCGACCCCCTCCAGGATGCGCTCCTCCACCGTGACAAAACTTGCCGGCGCGGGCGCGCCATGCGTGTTGGCGCTGGTGCAGGCAAGAGGGCTGCCGCAGGCGCGGATGAGCGCCTGCACCACGGGCGAGGCCGAAGCGCGAAGTGCCACCGTGTCGTCGGCGGCGCGCATAAAGGTCGGCACGCAGGGGGCCGCCTTGACCACGATAGTCAGGGCGCCCGGCCAGCATCGTCGGGCGAGCACGCGGGCCTCGTTAGGGATATCCACACCATAGCGGTCGAGTGCCTCGGCATCATCGACCAGCCAGGCAACCGTTTGGGTGAGCTCGCGCTGCTTGAGGGTAAAGATACGACGATAGCCGGTGCCGAGTGCGGGGACCGCGGCGCCGTTGACGGTGGCCTGCGGATCGCGCGGCCACGGCAGAGGTTCACTTGTATCTTGTGGAACGGCATCCGAGAAGGCGTTGACCGCCACGGCGACACCGTAGACCGTCTCGGTTGGAATAAGCGCCAGGCCGCCGCGACCGAGTAGCTCGGCCGTGCGCTCGACTGCAAGCCGATGCGGCTCGCGCGCTCCCTCGTATACCCGATAGACCGTCTGCATGTGTATGCCAGCCCCTTACGCTCTGGTGCAAGTTTGTTTACTGTGGGGCATTCTCGCACGAAACGTTCAACCTATTTGCCCAGAGCGCATGTTGGTTTGGTGAGCGGCTCTAGTAGTCGGTGAAAGTGAGGGGGTTATTGGACGGCTACGAACTTCTTTGGTCTTCCGGCGTGACGTTCTTGAGCGGCGTAACGCTCGATGCTGTCTATCGTTATCATCCGACGGCCATCGACGAGTTCAACATCGAGCTTTCCGGCTTTGACCAGCGCGGTAATCCGCGGAGCGGAGACTTTGAGGTCCAGCGCTGCGTCTTTAAATGTTCGGCACGCCGCTTCCCGAGCGTCCTCGTGATCGATTTCGACTGAAAGGGCCACGACCTCGGCCGAGCGTTCGTACCCTGCCGGAGTCAAACCGTTGTTGAGATCGTCGGCCAAAAACGCCATCAGCGCCTCGGTGGCATGGGCAATCGCTTCTTCGCGCGTATCGCCATCGGCAAAGGCGCCGGGAATCTGCGGGAAGCTGGCGCAGTAACCGTCGTCTTCTTTTATGAGAACGCAGTCATAGGTAAATCGCTGCCTCATTTTGCCTCCAACTACCATCCAGCTTGGCGACGAATACTTGCCCACGTGCCCTTCTTTGGTCGATCACCACCAGAGCCGTTCACGGTGACAACACGGTCACCAGAAACATACTTAGCGTGACTACCGACTTGCGCGACCTTCACGAATCCATCGTGCTTGAGTAGGGCAATGATTTCCCGAAAGGTAGGAGGTTGCATGGGCCGACCTCTTTCAGCCGTCCTAATTATAAACTACTTTATAATTTTTGCTAACCAGTTAATAAATATTACTGGCGCTGCTTGGGCTCGGTGACGATGGCTCGGACGATACGGGGACGATCGGTGAGGTCGTGGACGATACGCACGTCCGAAAGGCCTGCCTGGCGACAGAGCTCGGCCGCGGCATCGAGGGCACCCTCGTAAAGCTCGCAGGCAAAGAGGCCACCGGCGCGCAACATGTAGGGCGCCGCGTTGAGCAGGCGGCGGAAGATATCGAGGCCGTCGGCACCGCCCTCGAGCGCCAGATCGGGCTCAAAGTCCTTGACCTCGTGCGGCAGCGAGCGCATGACATCGGTGGGGATGTAGGGCGGGTTGGAGACGAGTACGTCAAAGGTGCCCCACTCTTCGCGGGGAATGGAGCTCACCAGGTTCGTGAGGCTGAAGGCGACCTCGTCGGACGTGAGGCCAAGCGCATCGCGGTTTTTGGTAGCAAGGTCGATGGCGCGCGGCTCGATATCGGTAGCAGTGCAGGTGACGTGGCCGCGACGCTCCCAGGCAAGCGAGAGCGAGATGCAGCCCGTGCCGCAGCCGACCTCGAGAACGCGGGCGATACGGGGCTCGGCTGGAGCAGGCGCAGCAGCATCCTGAGCTGAAGCCGTCTCCTGGTCGGCGCCCTCGATGGCGATGCCGTATTCGTCGAGCTCGGGCTCGGGGGTTTCCATGGCCTCTGCTTCTGCCGCCTGCGCGGCGGCTTCCTCGGCCTCGCGATCGGCAAGCTCCTCGGCATAGGCGCGGCTACCGAGCACGTCGCTACCCAGCGCAGCCTCATCGGCCGCCGTCAGGTTGGCGGCACGGCGCTCGGCGGTCGCGCGTTCGTCGGCCAGCGCCGCCTCGGCTTTGCGGGCCTGCTCGACCTCATCGTTCCAAGGCAGCTCCACGCGCTGGCGGGCGGCGGCCTCGGGGCTCAGCACCTCGGCATCCAGGTAGTTCAGGACTTCTTCGACGAGCATCTCGGTCTCGGGGCGCGGGATGAGCACGCCAGGGGCGCACGCAACGTCGATCATGCGAAACTGCGTGCTACCGGTGATGTACTGTAGCGGCTCGCCCTTCGCGCGACGGACGACGGCCGCGTGCATGGTCTCGAGCTGCGCTGCGTCGAGCGTCTCGTCCATGCGCATATATAAGTCGATGCGCGCCAGACCCGTAGCTGCGCACAGCAGCCACTCGGCAGAAAGACGGGGGTGCTCCTCGCCGCGCTCGGCCAGGTACTCCTTGGTCCACTCGAGACAACGCTTGATGGTCCAGATCTCGTTTGCCATGGGGTCCTCCCCTCTTAAGCGCCGGGCGGCGCGCGAATGTCGGAGCAGATTGTAAGCGAGGGCGGCACGCGACAAGGGACGATTGGAAGCGATTATCGAGAATCAGCCCAGAATTTTGCTTGGAGCCCGCCTAGAGTGTTCATTCGTCGACGTCTAAATCTGCATCCGTCAAGCTTTTGGCAAGGTTGCCCCAAAACTGACCAATATCTAACCAACAACTTGCCAAATCACTTGACAAACAACGCGGTAAAAATCAACCCGCGACTTCTCGGACGATTTTTCGAGCAATATTTTCAAAAACAGATGAATGCCGTTAATTACTTTAAGCAGGCAAACAGCCTAAAGGCCATCAAGACGGATTGAATAACATCTCAAAGCAATGTGCCCAACCTAGTCATTTAAGAACGTCCCCAATGACTACCTCTAAGGTGCCGCAGGTTGAGCATACCGCATCCGGAGCAAGGCAACGCCGCAGGTAGAGGACGGACAGCGAGCGACCTCCGGAACGAACAAGTTGACTAGTCATTTAAGTACGTCCCCAATGACTACCTCTAAGGCGCCGCAGGTTGAGCATAAGTCAGCGAAAACGCCCCTAAGCGAGCAAGGTGACGTGAAAGAGGAGGGAAGCGTACTTCGGTACGCGACCGACGATTGAACGTCAGATTGCCGCTTAGGGGCGTTTGCAGCGTCGAGCCGTTACGCGGTTTGGTAAAACCGCGTAACCTACACAGCCTGTGCCAGCTTCTCGGCACGCTCGGCGGCGGCAAGCGCCTCGATGACGGTGCCGAGCTGATCGCCCAGAAGGACGCCGTTGTAGGTGGAGTTGAAACCGATACGGTGATCGGTCACGCGGTCCTGGGGCTGGTTGTAAGTACGGATCTTCTCGGAACGGTTGCCGTGGCCGATCTGGCTCTGGCGCTCGGCGCCGAGCTCGGCCTGCTGCTTCTCGAGTTCCATCTCGTACAGACGGGCACGCAGCATCTGCATGCAGACCTCGCGGTTCTGAATCTGGGAACGCTGCTCCTGCGACTGCACCACGGTGTTGGTGGGCAGGTGGGTGATGCGCACGGCGGAGTAGGTAGTGTTAACGCACTGACCGCCAGGGCCGGAGGCACAGTAGGTATCGATGCGCAGGTCGGACTGGTTGATCTGAACGTCGATCTCCTCGGCCTCGGGAAGCACGGCGACGGTTGCCGTGGAAGTCTGGATGCGACCCTGGGACTCGGTCTTGGGGACACGCTGGACGCGATGCACGCCGGACTCGTACTTCATGACGGAGTAGACGCGGTCTCCCTCGACCTTGAACTCGATGGACTTAAAGCCGCCGGCCTCGCTGGGGCTGGAATCGAGCACGGTGGTCTTCCAGCCGCGCGACTCACAGAAGCGCTGGTACATCTTGTACAAATCGCCGGCAAAGATGGCCGCCTCGTCGCCACCGGCGGCGGAGCGGATCTCGACGATGGTGTTCTTGTCGTCGTTGGGGTCGCTCGGAATGAGCATGTACTTAATGTCTTCCTCGAGCTGGGGAAGCTTGGCCTCGTTTTCGGAGATGTCCATCTGGAGCATCTCTTTCTCATCGGCATCGGTGGTATCGTGGAGCATTTCCTTGGCAGCCTCGATGTCATCGAGCGCGCCGATGTACTCGCGCGAGGCGGCGATGAGGTCGGACTGGTGCGCGTACTCCTTGTTGAGACGCGTGAACTCCTTGATATCGGAGGCGACGGCCGGGTCGGAGAGCTTCTTCTCGAGCTCCTCGTAGGCCTTGATAATCTTTTCGAGCTTATCGCGCATGGCGGGACTCCTTTATATGCGTGAAGGTGAAAATCGGCAGAGTTGATGGGGCGCGCGGCGCCACTGCGGGGGTAAGCCCGGCTAGAACATGTCGATCTTCAGATACATGCGCATCCCTTCGCGTATGGGGTACATAGTTGCGGTCTAACCCAAACATGATAGCGTGCCTAGGCAAACCTGCATATAACCCGCACGGAATGATTGGACGTAGTCGTTGGGGACGTTCCTTAACGACTAGTCGTTTAAGAACGTCCCCAACGGCTAGCAAAGGGACTGTCGCTTTGTCACATTCTAGAGCGTCTGAAGCAGAGCGACGAGGAAGCGGATGCCCTGGAGGTAGGCGCGGCGGGTGATGCGCTCGTTGGTGCCGTGGACGCCGCGATCACACTCGTCGTCATCAACCACAAAGGCCGAGAAGCGAATGCATTCAGGGCAAATGTGCTGGTAGTTGGCAGCGTCGGTCGCACCGATCACGGTCGAGGGCACAATTGCCACCGGCTCGAATGATCCGTTTTCCTCCGTCCCCTTTGGATCACGGAAATAGCGGGCAGCGATGGAGCGAACCGCCTCTAGCCCGGGACCACCGATGCGCGGGGACGGCGAGGGTTCGGAGCTACCGGGGCCCAGCTCCACTTCGACACGACCGGCAAGGTCCGTTGCGGCAATTGCCTCACGGCAGCGCGCCACAACGTCGGCCACGCTCGTGCCCTCGAGCATGCGGAAGTTAATGTTGGCCCACATATCCTGCGGCATTACGTTGGCGCCGGTGCTGCCGCCCTCGATTTGCGTGGGCGCGCAGGTGGTCGTCACCAGCGGATAGAGCTTCTTGCTGGCAAGGCAATCGCGGACAATGGCGCCCCCGTTGGCGGCAATTTCATCCGCCGTGTAGAGCCCCAGCTCGACGAGCTGTGCGGCAAGTAAATCGGTCACGCGCGTCGGCCACTCGATATCGCAGATTGCGGTGATGGCACGGCTGAGCACCTCGAGCGACGTGCCGCCGTAGGGGTTGGAAGAATGTCCACCCGCACTCTTTGTCTTGAGCACGATATCGGCATAGCCCTTCTCCGCGAGGTCGGCGTGCATGAGCCAACCCTCGCCCGCGCTGTACTCGACAGACGGAACGATGCGGTAGTCGCCCTCGTCGATCAGGAACTCGAGCTCAACACCGCGCTCCTCGAGCGCGCGGCCGATGGCGCCTGCGCCGCACTGCGTCGTCTCCTCGTCCTGGCCAAAGGCCAGGAGCAGCGTCCGCTCGTGCTGCCAACCGTGCGCCAGCGCATACTCGACAGCCTCGAGAATGCCTGCGACCTGGTCTTTCATGTCGATCGCTCCACGGCCCCAGATGTAGGTGTCGTCCACGTGCCCGCTAAAGGGGTCGTGCGTCCAGTCGGCCTCGGTACCCGACACCACGGGAACCACGTCCATGTGGCCCATGAGCATAATGGGCTTGAGGTCAGGGTCGGAACCGCTAAGCGTCACCAGCAGCGAATGATCGATAAGCTCGACCTCGCCCGCCGCAAATACGTGCGGCCAGGCCTGCTGCATATAGGCGCGCAGGTCGTCGAACGGCTGCCAGTTCACCGCCTCGGCATCCATGCTCGAGATGGTCGGAAACGACAGCACGCGCCCCAGGCGCTCGCACGCGCCAGTTTCATCCAGATCGGCAAAATCGTCCTCATGCGCAAAGAAGCGCCAAACCTCGGCCATGACATCCTTTCGATTGTGATGACAAAGGCCGCCCCACGGGAGCGGCCCTGCCACATAAGCGTTTGCGGTCGGTTATTTGTCCTCCAGATAACGAGAGAGGAACTCGCGAGTGCGCTGGTGTTTGGGGTTGCCGAAGAGCTCGGCCGGCGCGGCGTCCTCGAGCACCACGCCCTTGTCCATAAAGACCACGCGGTCGGACACGGTTCGGGCAAAGGCCATCTCGTGCGTGACGACGACCATGGTCATGCCGTCGGCCGCGAGCTTGCGCATGACCTCGAGCACCTCTCCCACGATCTCGGGGTCGAGCGCGGAGGTCGGCTCGTCGAACAGCATGATCTGCGGATTCATGCACAGGGCACGAGCGATGGCCACGCGCTGTTTTTGACCACCGGACAGACGGCCCACGGCGGCGTGCGCGAACTTTTCGAGTCCCACGCTGGTCAGATGCTCCATCGCGACCTTCTCGGCCTCGGCCTTGCTCATCTTTTTGAGCGTGACGGGCGCAAGCGTGCAGTTGTCGAGCACGTCCATGTTGTTGAACAGGTTAAAGCCCTGGAACACCATGCCGATGTCCTCGCGGAGTTTATTGATATTGCAGCGCTCGGCCGTAAGGTCCTGGCCGTGGAACCAGATGTGGCCCGCGTCCGGGGTCTCGAGCAGGTTGAGACAGCGCAGGAAGGTCGACTTGCCCGAGCCCGAAGCGCCGATAATGGTGACGACCTCGCCGGGGTTAACGGACAGGTCGATGCCCTTGAGCACCTCGAGCGAGCCAAAGCTCTTGCGCAGGCCCTCGACGCGGATGAGCGGCTCTTTAGTTTGTGCGGCGGCCGCAACGCCGGTAGTGGCGGTATCTGCCATGATGATTCTCCTCGTCTTGAGCCTAGTTGGAGCTGGGCAGCGTTGCCGGGGCCTCGGCGCCGAGTTTTTTGCCAAAGGCTTCGAGCAGGCGGCTCGCCACGAGCGTCAGGATCAGGTAGACCACGAGCGCCACGCAGTAGACCTCCATCTGGCGGTAGTACACGCCGGCGACGGTGGTGGTGGCGTACATGAGGTCGAACACGCCGATGACCGAAAGCACCGACGAATCCTTGATGTTGATGATGAGCTCGTTGGTGAGCGCCGGAATCGCGTTTTTAATGCCCTGGGGGAACACGACCTTGCGCATGGCCTGCCACTGCGACAGACCCAGCGAGCGCGCCGCCTCGGCCTGGCCGGGATCGATGGACTCGATGCCGCCGCGCAGGACCTCCATCATGTAGGCGGTGGAGTTGAGCGAGATGGTGACAAGGCCGGCGGTGAAGGTACTCCAGATCTGGTTGGCCTGGGCGGTCTCGAAGCCCATGCCGCGCAAAACGGTGAAGCCCGCGTAATAGATGAGCAGGCCCTGGACCATCATGGGCGTGCCGCGCACGATGGTGGAGTAGACAGTCGCAAAGCCGCGGCCGATGCTCTTAAAGAAGCGCGTGAGATCGTTATCCACGCGGTCGAACGTCTGAATACGCAGGAACACAAAGAGCAGCGCCAGGAAAAAGGCGATAACGGTACCAAGGGTCGCAAGCGCGATGGTGATTTCGATGCCGCGAATAAAGAAGTCGCCGCTCTTATAGGTCATGTAGACCAGGCTCGGTAAAAAGTCGCTGGGATTGGAGTCCGAGACAATGCTCACCTGCACCAGGTCGATAAACGACATGACACAGCGGTCGACAAAGAAGATCGCCGCGATGGCGACCACGACATAGCTGCCCAGGCGCGCGCCGCGACGGAAACGCTCGGAAGCAAACGGCGACGTTTCGCGATAGTCATTCCAGTGCATGAGTTTGGTGACCAGCGCCGCCGCCGACACGACGAGCCAAGCCCAAAGAATCGCCCAAAGGCAGTCCTGGAAAATGCCGGTGGGCACCAAGAAGCTCAGCGGCGTGGGGTTGCGTTGGCTAAACGCCAGGCCGAGCGCCGCGATAACGCTCGTGCCCAGATATACATAGCGATGGTCGGCCTTGATAAAGGAGGCCAGACGATTGATGGTTTTCATGCTGCCTCCCTATGCCGGCTGACGATCGAGGCACGCGTCCCACATTTGGTCGCGCTCCTCTTGGCTAATGCCCTTGAGTGTCTTGTCGATGAGCTTAAGCAGCTTATCCGAGCCCTTGCGGCAGCCGACGTTTGCCGTGACCTCCTGCTTAAAGCCCTCGCCTTCGGCAAATTGAATCGGCACGATACCCGGGTTTTGGACCATATAGCCCTTCTCGTTCTCGGTGTTGTAGGTCACGGCATCGCACGTGCCCTGCAGCAGGTTCGAGAACACCGTGGGGACGGAGTCGACTGGGTTTTTGTGCACAACGCCCGGGATCTCGTCGATGACGGTGTCGAGCATGGTGTCCTTTTGGCCGAGTACCGTGGCACCGCTAAAGTCGCTGAGCTTGGTGGCGTTTTGGTAGGGGGAACCCTCTTTTACGAACAGGCCAAAGTAGCCAATGAAGTACGGATCGGAGAAGCCGACAGACTCCTCGCGCTCGGGCGTGGCGCTCATACCGGCGATGATGAGGTCGATCTGGCCGTTGTTGAGCGAATCGATAAGGCCCGAGAAGCTCTGCTTGACGGCAACGGGCTCGCCACCGAGGGCCTTGCAGACGATCTTGGCGATCTGCACGTCGTAGCCATCGGCATAGGCGCCCTGCACGTTGTCGATGGGGATGGTGTATTCACTGGCTTCGGAAACCTGCCAGTTGTACGGGGCGTAGGCCGCCTCCATGCCAATGCGGATCTTATCCTTGCCGATAACGGAATCGGACAGGTCGTCGCGACCGCCACCCGTCGTGGCCTGAACTACTTCCAGCGTGGAGGGGCGCTGGCAACCGGCAAGTGCGCCGGCGACGACAGAAGCGCTCGCAGCAAGCGCACTGCCTAAGAAGATACGACGGCTGCACACCGGCTGTGGATGCGCGTCGCGCTGATGGGGAGAATGCATAATCTGCCTTCCCTGTTGAATCGTATGCTGACGACTTAACAGGATATACGCCAGCGACCAGCAGCGCAGCACAAGCTCGAAAAATTAATAGACACACGGTAGTCATTGGGAGCGTCGATGTTTTGGCAATGCCAGCGAGCGCCGCCCAGAGCGAACAAGTGGCATGAAAAAGGCAGGGCGTGACCAGAAGGTCTATGCCTTGCCTTTTGAATGACAACTTGTCGCTCTGGACGACGCGCAGCATCGACCGAGCGGCGGAACCTCTAGAGCAAGGTAACGCTAAAACTGCGCTTGTCCGTCTCGCCCGGGGCCAGGGTGATGGTGTTGGCCTTGTGCTCAAAGACATCGTCCTCGGTGTCCATGGTGGTGTGACCGGTCCAGGGCTCGAGCGCCACAAACGGAGCATCGTTGGCGGCAGACCACACGCCAATGTACTTAAAGCCCTCAAAGTCGATCTTGACGCCGTGGCCCGACTTGCGGCCGCGCAGCGTGAGCGTGGAGCCCGGGGTATCGGTGAACATGATGGCGTCGTTATCGAAGCTGCGATGCGTGATGGGCAGCACGTCCGAGTTATCGGGAGCCTTGTAGCTACCCTCGAACGTCATAAGACCGTCGGGCGTGATGATGGGAGCCTCGTTAGTCCAAGCCTCGGTAAACGCCAGCTCGTAATCCTCGAACGCCTCGTCCTCGGCACCGGGGGCGGGCACGTTAAATGCGGGGTGGCCGCCCACCGAGAACGGCAGGTCCACGTCGCCGGTGTTGGTGACGGCAAAGGTCTGCGTGAGGGTGGCGTCGCCGGTCAAGGCATAGGTCATGTTGAGCTTAAAGTGGAACGGGAACGCCTTGAGCGACTCGGGCGTATCGGTAATCTCGTACGTTACCGAGGAGCCGTCCTCCGAAACCTCGACCAGCTTGTGCTCGACGATGCGCGCGAGTCCGTGGCGCGGCATCTCGCAGGTGCCGGCCGCAGACGTTGCCGTGTTGTTGCGCAGCGAGCCCACAATGGGGAACAGGATGGGCGCGTGCTTGCCCCAAAAGGCGGGGTCGCCCTGCCACAGATACTCGTTGCCGTTGAGGGCAAGGCTCGTGAGCTGGGCGCCCATGGAATCGATGGCCGCGGTGAGGCCGCCGCGCTTGATGGTAGTGACGGTAGACATGCTACTTCCTCCAAAAGTAAACAATAGTGTCGAGAGCTATTGTCCCACTCTTGGCGGCGGGACGGGACGGCAGGCGATTATTGAGTAGCCATAGCGGAATGAGCGGCGAGCGCCTACTGGGTATCCACGTAAAGGTCGAACCCGCCCTGCGGTGTGGTGTCAACCGTATCGGGCGCCTGTGAGTTAAAGCTCACGGGGACCATGCGCTTTGAGGCGCGGAAGCGCGTGCCGTCGGTGGCGACGGGCGGCTCATCGACGGTGAGCTCGTAGTCGCCGGGCTTAAGTTCGATGCCGTCGCCAGCGGAATTGACGTATTGATACTCGTCAATCGTCTGCCCTTTGAGCGTGCGCCCCACGATGTGGATGAGCATTTGGCTGTCGCCGCGCGCGGTGTCCCACGTCGCGCCGTCCTTGACCTCGACCGACACATGTACCGAGCGCGTGCGGCCGAGCGATTGCTCGACAGACATCTCGACCTTGGCGGCGTCTTTTCGCTGTTGTTCGACATGGCTCCAGACGTTTCCAATTACCGAGCATGCGATAACGCCGGCCATGAAGGCGATAAGGATGGGGCCGAGCGGCGAGCGACGTCCTGCATCTTCCTCGCGAGACAGATCGGGACGACGTGTGGGCGCGGGTGCCTGGGCACCCTGCGAGGGCACGTCGAGAATACTGAAGGATGCCGTGCTGTCGGGATCGATGGTGTGACGCGGCTGTGGGGTCTTTGCCGGCGAGATCGACATGTCGGCTGGCTCGCCGAGCGTGGCCGTAGCGTCGGCCTTGGCCTCGTCTGCCTCGGCCTGGGCCCAAGCTTGTTCGAAGGTCAGGGGCCCGACGGGGTCGAGGGCGGCGTCCGAGTCGGCGGCGACGTCGTTGCCGGTCTCGCCCTCGTCGCTCGACACGTCACGCGGCATGGGCTCGTCCCACTCCTCGTCCGGAGCCTCACCCTCGCTATACCACCATTCAAAGTTATCGATATCCATACGGGGCGCCCCTTAGGCCTCGCAAATAAACACTCGCTAGTCTTATACCCCCAGACGGCACCAAAGCTCACCCGCGCCGGACACGAAAACCGTCACAACATTCGACACTTTTCCTCGAATTCGAGATTTTCATCGAATGTTGTGACGGTTTAAGCGACTGGCCGGCAGCGCAATGTGACAAAGGGACTGCCCCTTTGTCACATTCTGCTAGAGTTGCAGGGATTGAATCCCGCTTATTCATGCGACATTGGAGTGACAACCTTGACCGCCGCAACCACGCCTAAAAGTAAGTCAACCGCCGCCGCGCTCTCCTCTGCGCGCATCAAGCTCTGCCTGGCGCTGCTCGTGCTGTTGGGATTCTCGCTCGGCTGCTCCGAGTTCGTGGTCATCGGCATCGAAAGCGACCTGGCGACGGAACTCGGCGTATCACTTGCCACTGCGGGCCAGCTCATCAGCGTGTTCGCACTCGTCTACGCCATCGCTACGCCGGTGCTTGCGCTCAGCACGGGGCGGTTCCGCCGCTACCAGCTGCTCGTGTGCTACAGCATTATCTTTGTGCTCGGCAATTTGGTTATGGCGCTGGCACCCAACTTCCAGGTGCTGTTTATCTCGCGCATTGTCCTGGGCTCCGTCTCGGGTGCGCTGCTCGCCGTGGGCGTGACGTACATCCCTGAGCTTCTGTCCCCGCAGCAAACTTCGCTTGCCATCTCGGTAGTATATGGTGCGTTTTCCGTGGCGATGGTCTTTGTGACCTCGATCGGTAAGTTTGTGGCCGACACGCTCGACTGGCACGTTGCCATGTACGGCGCGCTGACCTTTGCCGTTTTGATCTGCGGAGCGCTCGTGGCGTTTATGCCGCGCGCTGGGCAAACCGACGAGCCCGCCACCTTTCGCGAACAGGCAAGTCTGCTGCGCGAGCCGAGTATCATCACCGGCATGCTTATCTTTTTGTTTGGCGTGGGCTCGGTCTATGTGTTCTACGGCTACGTGACGCCTTATCTTGAGCAGGTGCTGGGCATGGGCACGGTCGAAGCCAGTACCACGCTTATGGCCTACGGCGTGTTCTGCCTGATCTCGAACATCTTGGGCGGATGGATCGACGCGCGTTTTGGCATGAAAGCGCTGCTTGCGACGTTTGTGCTGCAGGCGGCGGCATTGTTTGGGCTGTTTGCCGTAGGCGCTGCCATGCCGCTCGCGCTGGTCTTTGTCTTTAGCTTGGCGATGCTTATGTACCTGTTCTCGGTCTCGTGCATCACGCACTTTATGGACGTGGCACGCAACCGCCATCCTAAGTCGATGGTACTCGCGAGTTCGGTTGAACCCATGGCGTTTAATGTCGGCATTTCGTTTGGCACCGCGGTGGGCGGCGCCGTGGTAAGCAGCATTGGCATTGCGTACGTGGGCGCAGTGGGCGCCGCATTCTCGCTTGTGGCCTGGGCACTCACGCTGGTGACGATTAAGTTGGCACGTTGGGAGCGCAAGCGGGCGAGGGCGCAGGCGTAGATGCGATACTCGAGCTCGATGATGGCGATCGAAAGGAAACCGCATATGCAACGTGTACTGTTTATCTGCTATGGGAACATCTGTCGCTCGACGATGGCTGAGTCGGTGTTTACCGAGCTGGTGCGGCGCGCCGGTCGCGCGGGCGAGTTTGTCATTGACTCCGCTGCGACCTCGACCGAGGAGATCGGCAACCCGCCACACCACGGTACCGTTGCCAAGCTGCGCGAGGTCGGGATTCCCGTCGTCGCACATCGTGCACGTCAGGTGTGTCGCGCGGAGTATGGCGACTGGGACCACATTGTCTATATGGACGACGAGAACGCCCGCGGCCTGTACCGAATTTTTGGGAAGGACCCCGATGGCAAGATCTCGCGCCTGCTCGATTGGACCGATCGCCCCGGCGACGTGGCCGACCCCTGGTACACCGGCAATTTCGATGCCACCTACCGCGATGTACTCGCCGGTTGCACCGCTATGCTCGAGCAGCTGTAGGCGCTCGGGCGGCGTGGGCACACGGGCCACGCCATCGGTATAAAACGAGCGTGGATTTTCTCCCACTTTGAGCGTTCAAGCGCGCTCTAAACGGGAGAAAATCCACGCTCATGAATGTGACAAAGGGACTGCCCCTTTGTCACATCCGGGACTGACCCTAGACCGGCTTGACCTCCAGCTTTATCCCCTCGGCGCAGGAGTCGCCCAAAACATCCGAAAGGGCCCAGGTCGCATATAGCGGCAAATAGAGAACCGCTCCGTTGCGCTCAACGTTGCCTCTCGAGAAAACAATCCCGAGCCTTACGCCATATTCAGCCGTATCAAGCACATGACCGAGCGCAGCGTGCGCGTGGTAATAGGAGCCCGATTTAACCTCGATCGGAACAGCCGCCCCATCCGGTCCATCGACCACAAAGTCCACTTCACCGCGCTTTTTTGTCTGATAGTAGTAAAGCTGGCGATTTTGGGCAGCCAGCTGCTGGGCCACCACGTTTTCGTAAATGCCACCCAGATTGGGCTCCTTGCTATCAAGATACGCCGCTTGGGCGACTCCAACGGGGTAGCGCGCCATCAACATGCCCGTATCCGATTGATATAGCTTGAACTGCGATGGCCGTGCCGTCTTGAGCAGGGGCGATTTTGGCTCGGTTACGATATCGGCTTTGAGAGCAACGCCGGCATCGACAAGCCATACAAAATCTCGCTGATACTTCTCGTAGTGAGCCTTGGGGTCAATGGAATTGAGCACGAAGCGCTTGTTTTCGCCCTCGAGCATAATAGGGAGCTGATCGTAGATGCTCTGCACCTGAAGGGCTCGCCCGCTTGCATACTTGGAAATATCCCGCCGGTACTGTTCGTTGAGCTCTGACTGTAGCTGACGAACAGAGGCAAGGTCGCCCTGCGTGTCAAGGAAACGCTGCACGACCTCCGGCATTCCCCCGACAACGGTATAGGTCCTGAAGTTTGCCATCATCGCGTCATGAATGTAATCAGGAATGAGCCTCTCGCTGATACACGCGTCACGTATCGTTTGGCGAGCCCCCTCGCTCACCCCGGTTGCCCAGCAAAACTCCTCAAAATCGAGCGGGAACATCCTAAGCTCGTGGACATACCCCACGGGATAGGACCTGACGCCCTTGAATTGAGTCCCGAGCATTGACCCCGAAAACGCCCAACGGCACCTCCCGTCCTCAACAAGGAACTTTGCCATCGTCATGATGTCGGGGGCCTCTTGGACCTCATCAATAAACACGAGCGTTTTGCCTGGCGCAATCGACTTTCCCGAAAGAAGCGTCACCCTGCTGATGAAATCATCGGCATCCCGCGCCTCGAGAAGAGCATCTTTTGCCTGGCGATTTTCCATGAGGTTAAGCTCGATGTAGGTTGCATGGTTGGCTTTGCCAAATGCGCGAATCGAATAGCTTTTGCCGATCTGGCGAGAACCCGTAATGAATAAGGCCTTTTGCTCGGCAGACTTCAGCCAACGCTCCAGCTCTGCCGCTATTTTCCTGCGCAGCATAGGCTCTCCCCTCGGTGTCATCAAATGAAATGCATAGTTTTACACGCTTGATTATCGATGAAACGCAGAATTTTTAGAACCTAAAATCGGATGAAATGCAGAGATTTGAGATTATAAGCAAAAAGAAGGGACACTACCCGCGAATGTGACAAAGGAACTGTCCCTTTGTCACATTGCGCTCAACTACTCGTCGACGATCTCGGCGAGCCAGACGTTGAGGGTATCGACCTCGGGACAGCAGAACTTTGCCGTGCCTGGCTCGTTACCGGGCACGGTTCCGCCATAGCGCAGGATGTCGATATAGGGAAAGCCCACATGGCAGGCCATGGCGCACATCTTGCCGCGGTCTCGGTCGAAGTCAAAAACGTCGCCGGGCTTGTGACCATGGTGGCAGCGGCACGCACCCAGCTGGTCCACGCAGCTCACGCGGATACGCGGACGCTTGCCACGCGGCGCGCCGAGCGGCTTGTTCTCGCCCGCAGGCTTGATGCCGCCCTCGCCAGCATTACTCATGGTCAACCACATCCAGGCAGGCCTCGATGGGAAGGCCAGCCGACTTGTCCTCTTGGTCGGCATTGCGCTCGATAAGCTCAGCCACCACACGCATGGCATCGGACGTCGCGCGCTGCAAACTCCAACCTGCCATAACGCGGCCGACGAGCACCGCCGAGAACGTGTCGCCCGTGCCCGGGAAATAAACCGGAATGAGCTCAAAGGGAATCGTAAAGTACTCCCCCGCCACATGGTCGTAACCGATAACCGCGTTCGTGCCATTGACTACGGCGCTCGTAATGACCACAGACTTGGCACCCAGCTCACGCACGGCGTCCACAAGGGCGCGGGCCTCATCGGGCGTAATTTGCTCGGCGATAGGCCTATCGGCAAGCAGGCACGCCTCGGTATAGTTGGGCACCGCGTAGTCTGCGCACTCCAGCAGATGCCGCATAAGGCCAATCGTGGACTCGGGCACGCCCGCATAGAGCTTGCCGTTGTCGCCCATGATGGGGTCGACGAACACCTTGGTGCCCTTTTGCGCACGGCGGTGGCAAAAGTCCGAGATGATGCGCGTCTCTTCCTCGGTCACGATAAAGCCGGTCGAGATGGCGTCGAACTCAAAGCCGAGCTCCTCCCAGATGGCGAGGCTTTGGCGCACGTACTCGGTGGTGTCGTGGATGTAGAACTTGGGGTAGTTGAGCGTGTCGGAAACGAGCGCCGTCGGCAGATTATGGATACGGTAGCCCATGTGCGACAGCACCGGCAGCATGGCGGAAAGTGCGACCTTGCCGTAGCCGCACATATCGTTGATCAGCAGCAGCTGAGTGTTCTTCATGAGGGTCTCCCTTGGTTCGGGCGCGGCGCAGCAGCGCCACAGTGCGACTAAGTGTAGCGCAGGGGACGTTGCGAGCGGAGTCGAGCGGCACGAAGGGCAAATTGTTGCGGAAAGGTTTCGGAAACGAGGGGCTAGCTTGCTTCATTGCGGCTCATTTGCCGCCACTTATTCAGTGCCATTTCAAAACTATGCCGGATTACGGGGCTGAACCTGAATGAGCCAACCACACCCCCTATTTTCAAATCATAGCGAGCCTTCTACCTGCGGTTTTCTTTTTACCAATTTCGGCATGGTCGGCAATCCGTCGTTCAGCCCCGTAATCCGGCATAGTTTTTAAGTTAGTCGTTGGGGACGTTCTTAAATGACTAGGCAAACAAGAACGTCCCCAACGACTATCATGCCGCCGAAGTTGAAAGGCAGATTGCCGCTCTGGCGGGTTTGCAGCGTCGAGCCGTTACGCGGTTTGGTAAAACCGCGTAACCACTAGTTTGGTACCTTGACAATCAATCTATGCGCTCCTAAATTAGTTAGGCACAAAACAATTCATCTACCTAACTAAGGAAAGGAGCGAAGCTTAGATATGTGTGTTGAACCACTCGTCCTTCCGCATGAGCCCGGCGGTGACCCGTCGCAACCGGTAGACATACCCGAAGCGGTCAGCGCCGAAGACAAACTCGCCAAGCGCATCCTGAGCGGCCTGGGCTTTTGCGGCCATTACATGCATTTTCATGGTGGCGGCGTATCCGGCAAGGCACCCATTATCTGCCTGCTGGCCAAGCAGCCCGGCGGCGAGATGTCGCAGCAGGAACTCGGCATGCACTTTGACCTCAAGCCGGGGTCGCTTTCCGAGATCCTGTCCAAGCTCGAGGTCAACGGCCTCATTGAACGCAGCCGTAACCCCAAGGATCGACGGCAACTCACCATTCGCCTGACCGAAACCGGCCGGGAAAACGCCCGCATCGACCAGGCGGCCCGCATCCGCTTTAGAGAACGGGCCTTTAGCGCGCTCACCCATGACGAGCGCGAGGACCTCGCCGAAATGCTCGATAAAATCCGCGTAACCTGGGAGGAACTGGATGATTAAAACCCTCATGGGCAGCATCCGCGACTATATGAAAGTCACTGTTGCCACGCCATTGCTCGTGCTTGGCGAGGTGCTCTGCGAGATGCTGATTCCATTTATCACCGCCAACCTGATCGACGCCATCAAAGACGGCGCCACCGTAGCCGAGATGCTTCCCACCGCGGGCTTTTTGGTGCTCATCGCGCTGACATCGCTGGCTTTTGGCGCCGCTGCCGGCGTCACCTGCAGCCACGCGAGTTGCGGCTTCGCCAAGAACCTGCGTCACGACCTGTTCTACAAGATCCAGACGTTCAGCTTTGCCAACATCGATGAGTTCTCGAGTTCCTCGCTCGTCACGCGTCTGACCACCGACATCAACAACGTGCAGCAGGCCTTTATGATGATCATCCGCATCGCCGTGCGCGCGCCGTTGGTATTGATCTTCGCCTTTACCATGGCATTCATCATGGGCGGCAGCGTCGCCATGGTCTACCTGGTCATCATTCCGCTGCTGGGCTTTGGACTGTTCTTTATCATCTTTAAGGTGCGCCCCATCTTCTCGCGCGTGTTCCACAAGTACGACGCCCTTAACGAGTCCGTCGAGGAAAACGTCACCGGCATGCGCGTGGTCAAGAGCTATGTGCGCGAAGACTTTGAGAAGGAGAAGTTCGCGACCGCCGCACGCGACGTCCAGATGGACTTCACCCGCGCCGAGAAGCTGCTGGCCTTTAACAACCCCATGATGAACATCTGCGTCAACGGCGCGTTTGTCGTCATCATCTACCTGGGCTCCAAGCTCATCATCACGAGCCAGGGCGCGCTGTTCGACGTGGGCCAGCTCTCCTCGATCTTTACTTATGGCTTCCAGATCCTTATGAGCCTGATGCAGCTGTCGATGATCTTTGTCATGGTGACCATGGCCGACGAATCGGCACACCGCATTACCGAGGTGCTGGCCGCCGAGCCCACGATCGCCAATCCCGCCGAGCCCGTGCTCGAGGTTGCCGACGGCTCCATCGACTTTGACCACGTGAGCTTTAAGTATTCCGCGCATGCGAAGCGCCAGGCGCTCGACGATATCGACCTGCACATTAAGAGCGGCGAGACCATCGGCATCATCGGCGGCACCGGCTCGGCCAAGTCCACGCTCGTAAACCTCATCGCCCGCCTGTACGACGCCACCGAAGGCACCGTGCGCGTGGGCGGCATGGACGTGCGCGACTACGACCTGGACGCACTGCGTCACCAAGTGGCCATGGTGCTACAGAAAAACGTGCTGTTTAGCGGCCCCATCGCCGAGAACCTGCGCTGGGGCGACCCGAACGCCACCGACGAGGAAGTCCGCGAGGCGGCACATCTGGCCTGCGCCGATGAGTTTGTCGACGGCTTCCCCAAGGGTTACGACACCTGGATCGAGCAGGGCGGCTCCAATGTTTCCGGCGGTCAGAAGCAGCGCCTGTGCATTGCGCGTGCCCTGCTGCGTCGCCCCAAGATCTTGATCTTGGACGACTCCACCAGCGCCGTCGACACCAAGACCGACGCCAAGATTCGCGCAGGGTTGGCAAGCTATCTGCCCAACACGACCAAGCTCATCATCGCCCAGCGCATCAGCTCCGTGCAGGACGCAGACCGCATCATCGTCATGGAGGGCGGCCGTATCGCGCAGATCGGCAACCATGACGAGCTGCTCAAGACAAGCGAGATCTACCGCGAGACCTTTACCTCGCAAAACAAGATGTCTGCCGAGGGCGAAGGAGCCGTCGAGGCCGACACCGAGGCATCCGCAACGCAAGCTCAGGCCCAGGAAGGAGGTGAGGCACATGAGTAAGGCAACGACCGCCGAGCGCGCGCTCAACCGCAAGGGCGGCACCATGTCGCGCCTCATCAAGACGCTCTTTGGCTTCTACCCCGTGCTTTTGCCCCTCGTCGTCGCCGGCGTGGTGCTCTGCGCCATCATCAACTCCATCGGCGCGACCTTCCTTCAGAGCGCCCTGCAGATTATTAGCGAATCGTGGCAGTCGGGCGATTGGGAAGCCGCACAGCCCAAGATCGCACAGCTCGTGACCACCCTCGCCTGCATCTACGGCATCGGCATCCTGTCCTCGCTGTTCTGGAACCGCGCCATGGCCATCGTCACGCAGGGCTCGCTCGAGAAGCTGCGCGAGAAGATGTTCAACCGCATGCAGGACCTGCCGATTCGCTACTTCGACACGCACCAGCGCGGCGACATCATGAGCCACTACACCAACGACATCGACACGCTGCGCCAGATGATCAGCCAGTCGCTGCCCAACCTGCTCATGACGACCATCGTCATCGTCACGGTGTTCTTTATCATGCTGTACTACAGCGTGTGGATGTGCCTGGTCATTGTGGCCGGCGTCGCCTTTATGACCTTTATGACCAAGCTGCTCGGCTCCAACTCCGCGCGCTTCTTTATTGCGCAGCAGACCGAGCTCGGCGTGGTCGAGGGCCATATCGAGGAAGTCATGAACGGCCAGAAGGTCGTCAAGGCATTCTGCCACGAGTCTGCCGCCGAGGCCGATTTTGACGAGCGCAACGAAAAGCTCTTCGAGGTCTCGCAGAAGGCCAACATGTACGCCAACATCCTCATGCCCATCCTTATGAACCTGGGAAACCTGCTCTACGTGCTGGTGACCCTTGCCGGCGGCATTTTCCTGGCGCTGGGCGTGCCCAACCTGAGCATCTCGGGTATGGCGCTGTCCATCGCCGTCGTGGTGCCGTTCCTCAACATGACCAAGCAGTTCTGCGGACAGATCGGCCAGATCTCGCAGCAGATCAACGCCGTGGTCATGGGCCTCGCCGGCGCCGACCGTATCTTTGAGCTCATCGACGAGAAGCCCGAAGCCGACGAAGGCTATGTGACGCTCGTCAACGCGCAGGTGAACCCCGAGACCTGGGAGTTTGAGGAGGCCGACCACCACACCGGCATGTGGGCATGGAAACATCCGCACCGTGCAACCGGCGAGATCGAGTACGTACCGCTGCGCGGCGACCTGGTCATGGACAACGTCGACTTTGGCTACACGCCCGACCACGAGGTGCTGCACGGCGTGTCCGTGTTTGCCAAGCCGGGCCAGAAGGTCGCGTTTGTCGGCGCCACCGGTGCCGGCAAGACGACCATCACCAACCTTATCAACCGCTTCTATGACATCGCCGACGGCAAGATCCGCTACGACGGCATCAACGTCAACAAGATCCGCAAGGCAGACCTGCGCCGCTCGCTGGGCGTCGTGCTACAGGACGTGAACCTGTTCACCGGCACTGTGATGGATAACATCCGCTACGGCAACCTGGACGCTACCGACGAGGAGTGCATCGCGGCGGCCAAGCTCGCGGGCGCGGACGACTTTATCACCCGCCTGCCCGACGGCTACGACACCATGCTCACCGGCAACGGCGCCCAGCTGTCGCAGGGCCAGCGCCAGCTAATTTCGATCGCACGCGCTGCCGTCGCCGATCCGCCGGCAATGATTCTGGACGAGGCCACGTCGAGCATTGATACCCGCACCGAGGCTATCGTGCAAGCGGGCATGGACAAGCTCATGGAGGGCCGCACGACGTTTGTCATCGCGCACCGTCTCTCCACCGTGCGCAACTCCGACGCAATCATCTGTCTGGACCACGGCCGCATCATCGAGCGCGGCAACCACGACGAGCTGATCGCCAAGCGCGGGTATTACTACCAGCTGTACACGGGTGCGTTTGAGCTCGAGTAGGACCGGTTACTGACGGAGGGCGCCCCGGGGACGGGCGGGGTAATTCCTCCGTGCTCAAACATTCTCGCTGCGCTGCGAAACTGCGCGCGGAGGAAATACCCCGCCCGTCCCCGGGGCGCCCTCCTGCGCGCAATCAGCCCGTCGTTTAGAACGGAATAAAATCAGAACCACCCTTAAAAAGGGTGGTTTGCTCTTAGGGTATAACCCACGGGCCCCGGGCTCGCGTCTAAAGGCG
>UQIV01000025.1 GCA_900541205.1 uncultured Collinsella sp.
CGCCCTGGCAGAGGAGCTGTGCCGCGAGCGCGGACGCGAGTATCGATGCGACCGGCTTCAGCGATTCCTTGGCCAGCTCGACGGACGGCTCGGCTACCGCGCCTGGTTCTTCGGCCACTACCACGGCGACGAGTGGCGTGACGACAGGCATCGCCTTATCTACCGAGATATCGTGCCGATCGAAGATGCTGCGCCCGCTTCTAGGAACCTTCTAGAAGCGCTCTAGAAGGTTCCTAGAAATCAGCAGCCTGACAGGAGAAGCGCGGGGCTACTCGCCCCTCATCTGGGTCATGACCTCGACCTTGGCCTCGGCCACGGCCGCCCGCTGTTCGGCTACACCAAGGCGGTCCTTGAGGGCGGCGACCTCGGCCACCAGGTCGCGCTGGGCCAGAAGCGCATCGATCAGCTCAGCCTGGGCTTTCAACGCGGCGTCACGCTCGCCGCGCAGCCGCTCGATCTCATCGACCATGGTCTCAGCCTCGGCGTGGAGCCGGACGACCTGTCTGTCGAGCTCCCTGGCATCGGCGAGATATCTGACGCTCGCGGCATGGAGCTCGTTGTTCTCGAGTTCGAGGTTCGCGGTGTCGAGTTCGAACTTCTCCTCGATGAAAGCGACCCTCTCATTGCAGTCGGCCTCAAGTCTTTCGTTCCGGTCCGTCGCCTCGACGAGCTTGCGGCTGAATTCATCCACCTGGGCCATGAGCAGCGCGTTCTCGGTCCTGAGGTCGGCAGTCTCGCGCAGCCGCTTCTCCCGCCATGTCGCCTCGATCCGCTCGGCGGCCTCATCGAGGACGGCCTTCACGCCAGGTGTCTCACTGATTTTCTTCTCGTCTGCCATTTCGGCACTCCAATCAACAACGGGCATGGCTCCGCCATGCCGTACGGCTGGGAACAAATACGCGGCCGCTGTTGAGTTGTGTTCGTCCTGCGCTCGGTGGGCTCTAAAAGGGCGTCTCAAGTCATGCGTTCACGCAGGTTTTCGATTGGAGAAATACCGCATATCTATAATAGTAACGCCGCCATACTCATATTTATCTTTTAACTCCGACTAACCCGCGCTCGCGGAGCACACGGTACAAAGTCGATTTAGAGATACCTGTAGCGGCGCAGATGTCTGGGATAGGTGTCTCACGGGCGAGATAGAGCTTCACGGCAGCGTCGACCTTGACGTCCGCAATGCGCGGGCGACCCCCGACGTTGCCACCATGGTTCCGTTTTATGGCGATACCTTCGGCCTGGCGTTGCCTGATCAGGTCGCGCTCGAGCTCGGCGGTGCAGGCGTGAGTGCCGAGGACGAATCGGCCGAAGGCGGTATCGAGGTCGACCGGCTGTTTCAAGGAGGTTAGTCTCACGCCGAGATTTCGGAACATAAGGTCGTAGTTCAGCAATTGCCTGGTCGATCTGGTTAGGCGCTCCCAGGACTCGACTACCACTTCATCGCCGGCCTTCATCTTCTTGAACAGACGCTTCTGTTGAGTTCGGTCGCCGTCCTTGGCACCCGTGACTTTGTCTTTGTAGATATGGCCATAGGGCACGCCGGCGTTGACCAACGCCTCGATTTGCCTGTCTAGCTTCTGTTCCTTCGTACTCACGCGTGCGTAGCCGTATCGTGTCATTTTTTAGCCTCCTGCCTCGTAGTTTGATTTTCCCATGAGGTTTGACAGGAGGGTTTTGGCACTAGGTTTTGACACTCGATTTGCACGGTCTCGGCCGCCCGATTTACAAGTGCCGCGCGGCATGCGTTTTGAGACTGTTTAATCTGAACAATAAGATGTGTACCAGTAAGATTAGGTGCCGACATTGATTGGAGCGCTCATGGCGATGTGCGAGATTGCAGTCATGTTCGATGCGGGCGAAATGGCTTTGATTCAGGCCAATGCGGATGCCGCCGACATATCCTTTTCCTAGTTCGTGAGAAGCGCCGCCCTCGACAAGGCCGAGGAAGTGGCCGATATCGAGGCATTCAACGATGCGCTGATGGAAGATGACGGTATCCGCTACTCAACGTATACCGTCGTGCGTATGGCCATGAAGGGCGAGTAGCCGTTCGCGGTGTCAAACAGACTGCTCACGGTGGGCGGCGGCATTGCCGGAAAAATAATTCTCAGTCCCTCGCGCGTCTTAATATATGTGTGCGGGTGCGCCCGCGCAATTAGCAGTGAGCTAATGCGTGCGACCGTCTGTGCGAAAATATTACGTTGCTGCAAACCAACCGTCTGGGGGACCTCCAATGGCTAAGAAAATCATCGTCAAGGAACAGAAACACGGCTGTATCTGGCTGTGCGGCGTCCTGCTGGTCGTCTGCCTCGCCGTATACGCACTCGCCTTTGCGCTCATTATCGCCCTGGGTGTCGCCGTCTGGTTCCTCATGCGCGGTATCTGGCGCTCGATGGTTGCGAACAAGCCAGATTCGAAGTTCGTTCAGTTCGGAATGAAGATGACGCCGCAGACGAGAAAGATTCTCGCAGGCATTGCGAGCGCGATTGTCGTCATCATCATTTCGGGGATTATCTCTGCCGCAATGCCCCATAAGGAGGAGAAGTCGCCTTCAGGTGGCGAGCAGGCCGTCGCGACCAAGACCGAGAAGAAGGATGACGAATCGTCCTCGGAAGCCCGCCACGAGGCAAACCAGAAGCGAATCGACACTTTCGTGAACAACTTCAATGCGGCTTCGACGAACCCATACGTTCAGGACGCGACGTTCGACCCGTCAGATGGCGACGCCCCCTATCATCCGCGACGTTATAACAGCCCCGTCTACGAAGAGTCGAAAGGCTCACATGGAACGAGTGGTGATTTTGAACTCACGCTTATCGCATGCACAGGAGGCGAACTTGAAATCAGCGGCAGACTGACGACTGATTCCAACTATCAAACCGTCGCCGACATGATCAAGACGATCATGTATTGCGAGTATCCCGACGCCGACCATACCGAACTCGATCAAAAGCTGAATGACTTCGTCAGCAGCGACTACCACAACTTCAACTACTTCAACAGCAGCAATCTGGACTCCTCTTATGCAACCGGAGGCGAGTTCTTCCTACGTTTGGACAACCTCGATTAGCATTCAGGCAGAATGTAGTTCACGATAGCCTAACGAGGCGTGTCGCCGCGTGAGTAGTCGTCCTGCTGTTCAGCGGGAAGCCCGGCGCCCCCGACTGCGGTCATCGCCTCCTCGACATCGGCGAGCTCCAGCTTGTCCTCCGAACTGAATTCCGCGAGGACGCTTATCGCCGCCGCCCTTCCCCTTGTGCCCTGTTCCAGGCAGGGCACGCCGGTGTTCTTGGTCCTCAGGACCTTCATCTCGTTCGCCTCATCGGCAAGCTGGTTCGAATCCAGTCGTCCCGACCAGAAGTTTGCAGGTCAGGCACCTAGTGCCTGACCTTTTTTGTTTTTAATCACCATGATTATTTTGCTTAAAGCAACAACGTTCCCGCTCGATGTGATTACCGAATCAAAACGTGTACATCAGCCACCATAATCGACATTTTTCGACATGTTTGGAGGCTGATGTACACAAATGCGAAATCCCCCGCCCAATAGCACCCTCCACATGTCTGGACTCTCTATGGCTTCGCTGGATAGACATCGCAGGAACGGGTATAGTATCGAAAGTTTTGTCGTTAACCAGCGGGGGAGTCCTGTGGGCATCAAAAAGAAGATCAAAAAGGAGCTTATCGGCACTTCCGATTACCCGTCGAATAAGATCTTTACGATCTCCAATTTCATCACCTTTACGCGCCTGATCCTCACCCTGGTATTTCTGTACCTGTTTGTGACGGATAACAACCGTGTCATCGCCATCGTTATCTACGCCGTTGCCGCCTCCACCGACTGGATGGACGGTCAGATCGCCCGCATGACTAAGACGGTCTCGTGGCTCGGCAAGGTCATGGATCCCATTTGCGACCGTGCGCTGCTGTTCACCGGCGTACTTGGACTGGTGGTCCGCGGAGAGCTGCCCATCTGGGTCTGCGTACTCATTATTGGCCGCGACATCTATCTGGGCATCGGCACGCTTATCGTGCGTCATTATCACCGTCGCCCCATCGATGTGGTCTTTCCCGGAAAGATTGCCACGGCGCTGCTCATGACCGGCTTCTCACTCATGCTGCTCGGTTTCCCCGTTATTGACGGCCTGCACCTTTTATCTTCAACCCTTACGGCCTTCCCGGGCCTCAACGGAAGCTCGGTGCCCCTCGGCATCTTCTTTGTGTACGGCGGCGTGATCTTCTCCATGCTCACGGCTGTCATCTACTCCATTAAGGGCGGAGTGGCCATTAAACAGGCTCTCGCGCATCCCGAGGACGAGGACATCGACTTTCTGAACCCTGAAATCGAAGACTGATTCGTTGGGGTATGATTACGTACGGTTCATTATTTGCGGCACGTCCGCGATAAGTTAGGGGTTGTCATGGACAACATGGTTAACAATATGCCTCAGAATGATAAGACTGCTGACGCTACCTGCGTATTCCGCGTGCCTTCAAGCGACGTCACCGTTCCCGACCTCATGGCCAACGTGCGCATCACCGCCCCCGTCCTGTCCATCGTCAAGGGTCCGCAGACTGGTGCCGCCTTTGAGCTCGAGGACGACGTGACCACCATCGGCCGCGATCCCGCGAACGGCATCTTCCTTAATGACATGACCGTTTCGCGCAGCCACGCGCGCATTATTCGCGAGGGCCTCGGCGCTCGCATCGAGGACCTGGGCTCGCTCAATGGTACCTGGGTCGACGGTGCCATTGTCAATGCAGCCCCGCTGCACGACGGTTCTTCCGTTCAGATCGGTACGTTTACGCTCATCTACCACGAGAGCACGCCGGAGCGCATCGAAACCGGTGAGTAGGGCATGGCCGAACGCAACTATCTGAGTATCGGCCAAGTCGTCAACCTACTTCGAGGCGCATACCCCGATCTTTCGAACTCAAAAATTAGATTTCTAGAGGATGAGGGGCTCATTACCCCTCATCGTACGCCTAAGGGATACCGTCAGTACTCTAAGGAGGACGTTGATCGTCTGGAGGTCATCCTGCACTTGCAGAAGACCCGCTACATGCCGCTCAACGTGATTAAGCAGCGCTTGGAAAACGCCACGGACCTGTCAACGCTCGCCTACGAGGTGGGCTTGCTATCCGATGTTCCGCTCAAGACGGGGCCCAAGGAGACTAAGCAAAAGCTGCATCCCATCGAGACCATTCCCGATATGTTGGGCGTCGAGATTTCATTTATCCGCTCGCTCGCCGAGAACGACCTCATTCGCATCATCAAGAGTCCGCAGAATCGCGAGCTTGTCGATGGCCGCGATTTTCCGATCATCCGCTACTGCTCCGAGCTGTCACGCTTCCATATCGAGCCGCGCAACCTGCGTCAGTACGTGTCTTCCGCCAACCGCGAGTCCTCGATGTTTGAACAGGTGCTCGTGAGCATGCTCGGAATGGATACCTCCGATGACGAGCGCGACGCCAAGCTCGAGCGTGCGTTTAAGAAGCTTCACGACCTGACGGAGGGCGTGCACACCGCGCTGCTCAAGAACCGCGTTTTTGAGTCGCTCAATGCCGTGGTCGAGGACGCCGACATCGATGCACTCGATGAGGAAATCACACGTTCCGAGTCCACCAAGGCCAATAACGAAGAGACAGCCGCGCCGGCTTCGCACGAGGATTCTCTCGTAAAGCCGCTCAAGGTCGTCGCCCCTTCGCAATCCGGCACCGCTACCGCGGGCAAATAACCGCTGCCGAAATTTCGGCAACCCATTGAAAGGTCATGTAATGTACGACTTCGAATCTCAAATCGTCGACATCCCCGACTATCCCGAGCCCGGAGTCATCTTTAAAGACATCACGCCGCTCTTTGGCAATCCCGAGGCGCTCAAAGCCATGACCGATGCCCTCGCCGAGCACTTTGCCGGCATGGGAATCACCAAGGTCGTGGGTCCCGAGGCTCGCGGCTTTATGGTTGGCGTACCGGTGGCTGTAGCACTTGGCGCCGGCTTTGTTCCCGCACGTAAACCGGGCAAGCTGCCGCGCGAGACCGTAAGCCAGAGCTACGAGCTCGAGTACGGCACCGATTCAATTGAGATCCATGCCGACGCTATCAGCTCTAAAGATACCGTGTTGATTCTGGACGACTTGGTCGCGACGGGCGGAACCGTCGAGGCAACAGGTAAACTGGTGCGAGATATGGGCGCAAAGCTTATCGGTTACGGTTGTATCCTTGAGCTTGCGTTTCTCAACCCGCGCGAGAAGCTCACGCCGTCTGATGACGATGTGGAGCTCTTTAGCCTGGTGACGGTGGACTAGCCGTTACCCTTAGTTACTGGAAAGGAAGCTACATGCGCACAGCAAACACGCACAAAAACATGGCACGCTGCGCTGCTACGGCAACCCTCGCTTGTGTTTTGGGCTTGGGCCTCGCGGCTCCTGCCTACGCCGATACCGCATCCGACCTTGCCGCTGCTCGTACGAAGCTCGAGCAGATCGGTACCCAAACTCAGCAGATTTACGATGAGCTCGCCACGCAGACGCAGGCGCTCGATCAGACTGCCGGCGAGATCACGCAAAAGCAGCAGGAGATCGCCGATGGTCAGGCTAAGCTCTCGACCTATGTCGCCGGCGAGTACAAAACCGGCGGTCTGAGCCTGCTTCAGGTTCTGACGGGTGTCGATGACCTGAGCGATATGCTCAACCGTCTGTTCTACTACGGCAAAGTTTCCGATAAGCAAGCTCAGACCATTCAAGAGGTCAAGGAGCTTAAGCAGCAGCTCACCGATAAGCAGGCCGAGCAGGAGAAGAACGTCGCCGCCACGCAAAAGAAGGTCGACGAGCTTAACGCCCAGCAGGCTGAAGCCCAGAACGTCGTAAACTCCCTGGATTCGCAGCTGCAGGCCGAGCTTGCCGCCGAGGCCGAGGCCAACGCCGCGCTGCAGGCCGGCATCAACGCCAGCACCGCCGAGAAGGCCACGGTGAGCAACGAGACTGCCGGTACGACCGAGAACACCAACAACGGTGGCCAGACCAGCAATAACAACAACCAGGGCGGCAACACTCCGGCTCCTACGCCGGCACCTGCTCCGACGCCGCAGCCCTCCACGCCTGCTCCGGCTCCGACGCCTTCTGCTCCGAGCCAGTCCGTCGACGGCGGTTCTGTTGTCTCGCGTGCATACAGTAAGCTTGGTTGCGCTTATTCCTGGGGCGGAATTGGCCCGAACAGCTTCGACTGCTCTGGTTTTGTTAGCTATTGCCTCACTGGTCGTTATTGCCGCCTGGGCACCACGGGTACCTTTATGGGCTGGACGCGTGTGTCCGATCCGCAGCCCGGTGACGTTGTGGTCAACTCGTACCACACCGGCATTTACATCGGTGGTGGTCAGATGATTCATGCTTCTGACTACAACACGGGTGTTATCATCAGCTCCGTTGCCGCCGGCATGAACAATAACTATATCTTCGTGCGTTACTAAGTATTCAGATAAAGCAAACGGATATGGACCTCGTGGCTTTGAGTCATGGGGTCCATTCTTTTGCCTTTAGTGCAGTCCGCTATCTAGTTTTGAATACTAGATAGAGGCCCAATCGGTCTGCAAGATGGCTATAATTGAATGGGAACGATTAGAAAGGACCCTCTATGAGCTGGGCACTTATCTCCGATTCAAGCTGCAACCTCCGCGATTGGCAACCGACCGCGCCCCATACCACCTTTGCATTTGCGCCCCTCAAAATTCGAGTGGGGGAGCATGAATTCGTCGATGACCTTTCGCTCGATGTTCATGAGCTCAACTGCGCTGTTCAGGCGGAGACGAACGCTTCTTCGAGCGCTTGTCCCAGCGTAGGGGAGTGGGCCGAGCTCTTCAAATTGGCAGACAAGACCATCTGCATGCCGATCTCTGAGGGTGTGTCGGGCAGCTACAACGCGGCAGCCACTGCTCGCGATATGGTTCTTGCCGAGGAGCCCGACCGACAGATTCATCTAGTCAATTCACGCGCAGCTGGCGGCAAAATGGACCTCATTTTCTTGCTGTTCGACCGCTATCTTGCAGACAATCCGAATGTCTCATTCGAGGATGCTTGCGCATACTTCGATAGCCTTGAACAGAACAGCAAAATCCTCTTCAGTTTGTGCAATTACGAAAACCTCGCCAAAGCCGGACGTATCCCTAAGGCAGCCGGCGTCATTGCCAACAAGCTCAATATCCGCATTTTGGGCACGGCGAGTGAGGCCGGTAAAATCGAACTCGTGGGGCACACGCGTGGCGAAAAGAAGATGCTCAACAAGATCATCGACACTATGGAATCCGAGGGCTTTACGGGCGGTGAGGTCATCATCGATCACGTTGAGAACGAAGCTGGAGCCCAAGCGCTTACTGATCGCATTGTCGAACATTGGCCCGGCTCCAAGACCATCATCATGCCCTGCAACGGCCTGGATTCCTATTACGCCGAGATGCACGGCCTGATCATCGGCTACGGCATGGGCGTAGCTTCGGGCAAATAAAGTCCAACCAAGCAAAAAAACGGGCGGGACAAAGCGACAGATGGCTCTTTGTCCCGCCCGTTTTATACGTCGGCTAGCTATTAAACCCGTTGAACTTGAGATAGCTCATCAGGTACGCTTTCGAAACAAAGGATGAAACCGCGCTGCGCACAAGCAGCGACTCACGCGTTACCTGATGCGCCGTATCGGGAACCGGCGTCTGCTCGACAGAAAACGCCGAACGAATCGATGCCTCGAGCTGATCGACCACATAGTCGAAGGCCGTCGGGGCATCGTAGCTCAAACGCTGAATGTTAAAGAGCGCCTGCACCGCAGCAATAGGTAGCACCTGCTTAAAGATGCAGATAGCGATCAGGCGGGCAATCTGCTCGCGACCATACTGCTTTTTGACCGGAGCAGGCACCAGACCGACCTTCACGTAGTTATTGATCATCGATGGCGTAATGACAGGCTGCTCAACGCAAATAGAAAGCGGCTCCATCCACAGCGCAACATACTCAATGACCTGGTCGCGGTAGAGCGTCACATTGGGCAACTGGTCATAGCGCGGCAGACTCAACGTATTGAGTTTGCGCACGATATCGGACTGAATAAATGCATCGGGCAGCACAGTGGGCTGAATATCCTCAGGCATAATGCTGACCGACGAATCGGACATCGGAATAACGCGTTTGGCGTGGTTCATAAGGATCCTCCGTTCATTAGCTATATTGTATTCTAGGTTATCTAGTTTTGCATACTATATAGCAGGAAAGTAAAAGTGGTTGGACAGCACATTGATGCACCGTCCAACCACTTTGTTTTAAAGATAGCAACCTTACATAAGATATATTATCGTACTTATCCACGAAGAAACGCGTATGCACTAGTTGCTGCTATGGCTCCGTCAGAAACGGCGGTCACAACCTGGCGTAAACGCTTGGAACGGATGTCGCCAGCGGCAAATAGACCTGGCGTGCGGGTGGCCATGGATTCATCAGTCAGAATGCCGCCATCAGGCGCCAGATCGACTAAATGCTCAACGAGCTCGGTATGGGGCTGCGTTCCGGTAAAGACAAAGATGCCAAACGAGCCGGGCTCAAATGACTCGGTATGAGTCTCGCCGGATGCATTGTCCTTAAAGGTAATCGTCGTTGGCATGACTTCGCCCGATAGCTCCACAATACTAGTTTGGTACCTAACTGTAATATTGTCCTTTGCGAGTACTTTCTGAACGACACCATCAGGCGCACGAAACTGATCGCGGCGCAGCACGATGGTCACGCTGTTGGCGATTTCTGACAGGAACAGAGCCTCTTCGCATGCCGAATTGCCACCACCGATTACAAAGACCTGTTTGCCGCGGAAGAACATGCCGTCACATGTTGCGCAATATGAAACGCCACGACCGCGATACGTATCCTCGCCAGCGAAACCTGCCGGACGCGGCGTGGCACCCATGCAAGCGATAACGCTCGAGGCCAGCGTATCGCCCATATCGTGATGCACCGTAAACATCGCTGTATCGGCATCGTAATCGATACCCGTAACCATGCTCCATGCAACCTGTGCTCCCAGGCCCTCTGCATGTTGCTGAAAACGCTCGCCGAGTTCGGCGCCACTCAAGAGCGGAATGCCCGGATAGTTCTCGACCTCATTGGTTGTGGCGATCTGCCCTCCCGACATGCCCTGTTCAATCACGGTCGTCGTTAGGTTGAAGCGCGCAGCGTAAATGGCGGCAGCATAGCCCGCGGGGCCGCCACCGATAATAGCAACATCGATCGGCTGATGGGTAGTCATGAAGAGACCTCCTGTCGAAAGATTGGCGTTCTTTGCGCTCATACCCAAATTTAGACGAACGTGACACTCATGCACTACAATGATTCCTTGCGAAACTAAGATGAAGGGGAGTTATCGATGGATCAAACGCAGACGAGCAATAGCGCTCCCCTGCCCATGCAAGCTACTCCCCAACCGGAGCAAATGACCGTTTCACCTGCACAAAAACCACTGGTAACCATTGTGCACGCATCGGTTGGATCGGGCCACAAAGCCGCCGCCAACGCGATTGCGCAGGCATTCGACCTCATCCGCGGCACCAGCGGCATCCCCGAGGATGTTGAGATTGAAGTGCTCGATATCCTTGATTTTGGACGTATTAAATTCGACGGCAACAAAACGGCTGCCTCGTTTACCGGCGCCACGCGTCCAATATATGACTTGACCTGGCGTTATACCCTTACCGGACACTTGCTTTGGGGCGGAGGCACGGCATGGTCACGTATTATGTTCCCTGCCTTCAACGAATATGTCCGCACCCGCAGGCCCATAGCCGTGGTCGCAACACACATCACGGCGGCCAACGTCGCTGTGGGTGCCCGCGTTATCACGGGTATCGATTATCCAGTCATCTGCGTACCAACAGACTATGAAGTCGAAGGCTTTTGGCCCCACAAGGACACCGACCTGTTCTGCGTAGCCAACGAATTTATGGCCGAGACACTTCGCCCCCGTAAAGTTCCCGAGACCAAAATCCGCATCACAGGCATCCCCATTCGCGCCGGGTTTGATACGGACTACAATCGCGAGGAAGAACTCGAGAAGTTCAATCTCCCCGCTGACAAGACCGTTGTGTTGGTGATGGCCGGTGCCAGTTTGCCTCAACCGTACGTTCGCTTTCGCGCGGAGATGGACCGCACCCTCCCCTTCCTGCGCAGTTTCGAGGACATGCACTTTATCTTTTTGCCGGGCAAAGACACCGAATATGCCACCCGCCTCAAGACGCTATTCGACGCCATGAAGCTCGACAACGTCACGGTACTGGACTACGTGGACGACATGGCGGCCCTCATGCACGGCTGCGACCTCGCAATCCTCAAATCGGGCGGACTCACCGTCACCGAATGCCTGTGCGCGCATCTGCCGATGATCCTGCTGGGCAAATCATATGGCCAGGAAAAGGCCAACACAACGATGCTCACCGGCATGGGCGCCAGCATGCATGTCACCACCGCACGAGAACTCATCGTGACGTTACGCCATCTCCACGATCATCCCGAGTCGCTCAAGGCACTGCTCATCAATGGCGAAGTGCTGCGCCGTCCACGCGCAGCCGAGGACATCGCCATCGCAAGCATGGAGCTCGTAGGCAAGCCCCAAAAACGTAAACGAGCCTTCTGCCGCTTCTACTGGGGAGGAAAACCCGCGCACATCCGCTAGTGTCTTAATGTCCGCTTGCCTGTGGGAGGCCCCTATATATCATCCCGTGCTCAATCATTCTCGCTTCGCAGGGCACACTAACCCCTCCCGTCCGGGGCTCATCCATATCATTCCATGCTCAAACATTCTCGCTTCGCTGCGCTCGCTGCGAAACTGCGCGTGGAACGATATGGGTGAGCCCCGGACGGGAGGCTTCTTGCTTGAAAACAAATTGAAATCCAACTAGTAAGCCGGTGCGACAAAGGAGAAACCCCCTTGTCGCACCGGCTTACCAATTGATTAATGCTAACGGTTACCAGCGAAGATACACGGTAGTTGCAGGCATGCAAACGTAGCTCACCCGTGGGAGGTCCCTATATATCGTTCCACGCGCAGTTTCGCAGCGCAGCGAGAATGTTTGAGCATGGAATGATATATAGGGGCCTCCCACGGGTGAGCGGACATTACAATACGCCGCTAGAACCGAAACCGCCGACTCCTCGGTCGGTTTTATCCAGTTCGTCTACCTCTATGAGGTTAACCGTGGGGACTTCTTGGATGACGAGTTGGGCTATGCGGTCGCCTTTGTTGATATGGATGTCGTTGGTGGGATCCAGGTTGATAAGGATAACCTTGAGTTCTCCTCGGTAGTGGGCGTCGATGAGGCCCGGCGTGTTAACTATAGACAGGCCCTGCTTGATGGCCAAGCCGCTGCGGGGCTGGACGAAGCCGGCGTAGCCATCGGGCAGGGCGATGGCCAGCCCAGTAGAGACCAGACGGCGTTCGAAGGGCTTCAGAACGCAGTCCTCGTTGGAGCGCAGATCCAAGCCGGCATCGGTGGGATGGGCGTATTTGGGAAGCTCGACGGTGGGGTCGAGACGCTTTATGTTGACGGTAATGTTGGACATGAAATCACCTTAGCTTGTCGAGCTCTTGCAGAAACTCATCGACGTCTTTGAAATCGCGGTAGACCGAGGCAAAGCGGATGTACGCCACCTTGTCGATCTTGGCCAAGCGCTTGAGCACCATGTCACCCAACTCATGGGACGTGACGGCCGTCAGCGTGCGAGAGCGCAGCTCGACCTCAATGTCGTCGATAATCTCATTGAGCTTCTTAGTGTCGATATCGCGCTTGATGGTGGCGCGCATCAAGCCGACGAGCAGCTTATTGCGATCGAACCGCTGCTTGGTTCCGTCTGACTTAATGACCTCGATTGGGTCTTCGCATCGTTCGAACGTTGTAAAGCGATAGTTACACGAGCAACATTCGCGACGGCGCTTAATGGTGTTATTTGACTCCTGCATACGAGAATCAACGACGCGGGTATGTGCCTTGCCGCATTTGGGACAGCGCATGGTACCTCCTCTTAAACGATAACAAGGGTACCATGCGCAGCGCGATAATGATTACGAACGAGCAGGAACCTTAAGATGCGCACCGGTGGCGAGCGAACCATGCTCCAGATGATTGACGTTACGGATCATGTCGGAAGTCTCTTGCGTGGAAAGGCCTTCGATTGGATATTCCTCGGCAAGAGACCAAAGAGAATCACCAGGCTGAACGCGAATGGTCTCGTAGGTAACGTTGGAAACGGACTCGGCATACGCGGCGTGACGAGCGCTAAAGACCGACGTAGCGAGGACAAAGAAGAGCGTAAGCGCAACGGCAACGGCGACAATCGTCTGAACCTTCAGGGCAACGCGAGCCGGCGCGACTACAGCCTGCTGATTGCGAGCAGGCCTTACGGTCAAAGGCTGAAAGCCGGAGCGGCCACCCTGAACAACCGTAAAAGTGGGTTCTGCAGGCGTCTCGAGCTTAAGGGCAAGGTTTCCCTGGACCATATTCGTTGCGTTCATCATGTTCTCCTCTCGCGTGTTTTGCTGAGAACAGTTTTATCAAGCCGCGCGGACAAAAATGTCTAGCGCGAGAACGAATGTTCGGTTATTATTATCTTCGAACAGTTGTTCATGTCAAGCAAAATTCGAACATTTGTTTGACATGGGTAGAGAGGATGCCCTGATGGCTCGCAAAATTACCAAGCGTCAGCAGCAAATTTACGACTTCATCAAGGAATATCAGCAGGAGAAGGGTTATCCGCCCAGCGTGCGCGAGATGGCTTCTGCCGTGGGCCTTTCCTCCCCCAGCACCGTGCACGCCCATCTATCTGCCCTGGAGGCGCGCGGGCTACTCAAGCGCGATGCCACCAAACCGCGCGCCTTGGAACTCTTTAACGAGGACGGTTCCTCTGTCTCAATTTCTAAAACTGACGAGCCCACCGCACCTCGCGGAACGGTCTCGCTACCGCTCGTTGGTCGCGTCGCGGCTGGGATTCCCATTCTGGCCGAGCAGAATATCGAAGACACTTTTACTATCCCGACCGAAATCGCCACCGATCAGGGTTCCTTTATCCTTGAGGTGCATGGGAGCTCAATGATCAATGTCGGCATCTTCAATGGCGATTACATCATCGTCCGTGAACAAAAGAGTGCCATGAACGGCGAAATTGTCGTGGCCATGATTGATGGTTCAGCGACCGTCAAGACGTTCTACAAGGAGCAGGGACGCGTACGCCTGCAGCCCGAGAATGACACCATGGAGCCTATCTATGCAACGAATCCCGTTATCTTGGGCAAAGTCGTCGGCTTGATGCGCCGGTTCTCGTAATGCAAAAACGCATCACCATCTTTGATACCGTCCGCGGGTTTACGATGATTTCAATGGCAGGTTTTCACGCTTGCTACGATCTCGCCTACCTGTACGACTGGGATATGCCCTGGTTTACCCAGACCGTCTTTCAAGACATCTGGCGCGCCAGCATCAGCTGGGTATTTTTGTTCATCGCGGGTTGGATGTGCACCCTTTCGCGCAACAATATCAAACGTGCCGCCAAATACGCCTTAGCAGCACTCGTCGTCTGGCTGGCAACAACACTTGTCTCAGTCGACGATTCGGTTAATTTTGGCATCATCTACTGCATGGCCGCATGTACCGGCATCGTGGCGCTGACCGATCCCGTCCTTAAGAAGATTTCGGCGAGATGGGGCATGTCCCTATGCCTTGTGTTGTTTGCCCTCACCTGGAGCATCCCCAAAACGATCTACCCTGTCCCCTACCTGGCGTGGCTAGGATTTCCAAGCCCTGGGTTTGTCTCAGGTGATTACTACCCCATCATCCCGTTTATCTTTATGTATCTTGCAGGATACTTCGCCGCACATATAGCGCAGGGAATCGATAAGACCGCCCCAAGCTGGGCCTACGCCAATCCCGTCCCGGCGCTCGCCAGCCTTGGACGTCATGCACTCCCCTTTTATCTGCTGCATCAGCCCATCATTCTGGGCATTTTGGAGCTCGTCTACTCGGTGCAATAACGCTCGAGCCGCGGCGCGATACGGGCCGGCAGCTTCGCCACAATGCGAACGCCGTCCTCAAGATATTCCTCATGCAAAAGGGTTCCTTGCTCATGCACCAGCGTGATGAGGGCGCCCTCGCGATACGGGATATCAGCAGAGAGCAACACATCGGTAGCAGCCGCCTCACGAGCAATACGTTCGACGAGATCGTCGAGTCCCTCGCCCGTCTGGGCCGAGAACAGCACGGCCTCGAGATAGCGACGCCGGAAGCTCAGTCGATCAACGCTATCGAGAAGATCGATTTTATTGAATACGGTCAGCGTTAAACGCTCTCCAGCGCCGATCTCATCAAGCACGCGGTCGACAGCCTCCAGCTGTCGCTCATAGTCCTCGTCAGACGCATCTACGACTTTGAGAATTAGATCGGCACCCAACACCTCGGACAGCGTCGATTTAAAGGCATCGACCAAACCATGCGGCAGCTTTTGAATAAAGCCGACGGTGTCGGTGATCGTCATGCCGCGACCGCCGGGCAGGCGATACGAACGCGTCGTCGGGTCGAGCGTAGCAAACAGCTTGTCCTGCGAAAGTACCGTAGAGCCGGTCAGACGATTGAGCAACGTCGATTTACCGGCATTAGTATAACCGGCTAACGCGACGCGAAACGCCGGTGAGTCAATGCGACTCTTGGATTGAACATCGCGACGCTGTTCAACCTGCTTGAGCTCACGACGAAGCGCGGCAATCTTGTTGCGAATCAAGCGACGGTCGACCTCGAGCTGACTTTCACCCTGTCCAAAGCGTGAGCCGATGCCACCGCGCGTCTGCTCCTTGGCAAGATGGCTCCACATGCCGCGCAGGCGAGGTAACAGATATTGAAGCTGTGCCAGCTGTACCTGCAGGCGTCCCTCACGCGTCTGAGCATGCAGGCCAAAGATATCCAGGATCAGTGCCGTACGATCGATAATCTTTACCGGCTCGCCCACGGCTTTCTCCAAATAAGATTGTTGCGAGGGCGTAAGGTCATCGTCAATAATAACGACATCGGCATCCATGCGATGCACCAGGCCGCACAACTCTTCAACCTTACCGGAACCGATAAACGATTTAGGATATGGCTTTACCAAACGCTGTGACAAGCGTGCAACGCACTGGGCACCAGCCGTGTGGGCAAGACGCTCCAGCTCATCGAGCGAGCGATCGAGCGGCCATGCATTGTCGCGCCATTCAACACCAACCAAAATGGCACGCTCGGGCTCGGGTGCCGTGGGAACAAGGGGAAAACGGGCCATTAGACAGCCTCAATACGATGCAGGATATCCTCAACGACCTCATCGATCGTAAATTCATCCATATCAAACCACACGATGCGATCATCGCGTTTAAACCACGAAAGCTGACGTTTGGCATAGCGACGCGAACGCATCTTGATGAGTTCGCGAGCCTCATCCATAGAAATCACGCCATTGAAAGCATCGATGATCTCTTTATAGCCAATTGCCTGCATCGAAGTCAGGGCATCTCCCAGCCCCTGGTCCATAAGACCGCGAACCTCATCAACAAGACCCTGCTCAAACATAAGATCGACGCGCAGGTTAATGCGCTCATAGAGCACCTCGCGATTACGCGTCAGACCAAACCATAGGGCATGATAATGCTCGCGCGGAACACTAAACTGCGACTTTTGCTGCGCGTAGGACACACCATCATCGTGCATTTCGAGCGCGCGAATCACACGGCGCACGTTATGGGGATGAATAACAGCAGCCGATTCTGGATCACGCTCGGCAAGCAGAGCATGCAGTTCTTCCTCGCCAATACGCTCGACAAGCTCCTGATAGCCCGCACGGCGATCGTCCTCAAGTTCACCCGAGGGAAAGTCCATCTCATCAAGGGCGGCCTTGAGATACAGCCCCGTACCTCCGCAAAAAACCGGCAGGCAACCCGAACCAAGGAGACGTTCAACATGCGCGCGAGCGTCAGCCTGATAAAGCGCCGCAGAGTACGCCACACCCGGCTCCACAATGTCGACGAGACGCAGCGGCGCCGTGCACTCATTGGGCGCCATCTTTGCGGTACCGATGTTCATGCCGCGATAGATTTGCATCGCATCGCACGACAGCACTTCGGACGAAAGACGAGCTGCCAAACGATCGGCAACATCACTCTTACCAACCGCCGTCGGACCGACGATCGCAACGGCGGAAAGACCTGCCCCGGGAGAAACCATTAGCGCGGCTCGCCCACAACGGAGCCAGACAAATACCAGGTCTTGGCAACGTCAACGTCAACATCAACGATCTTGCCAACAAGCTGGTCGATGCTGTAACCCTCTGGGATAGCTGCATGCACGGTCTGATTCTTGGGGCTCTTGCCCAGTAGCACCGCGTCATTCTTTTTGCTCGTTCCCTCAATGAGCGCCGGCACCACAGTATGAAGCTCACCCTGGTTATACTCGTGTGCCGTGGTCTCGATAACCTTAACCAGGCGGTTGAAACGCTCGAGAATAACCTCGTGCGGCGTAGGATCATCAATCTCGGCGGCCGGGGTACCGGCGCGCTTGGAATAGATAAAGGTATAGGCCTGAGCATAGCGGACCGTCTCGGCAAGTGAGAGCGTCTGCTCAAAGTCTTCTTCAGTCTCGCCCGGGAAGCCAACGATAATGTCGGTGGAGAGCGCGATATCGGGCATGCGGTTACGAATGCGATCGACCAGGCCCAGATAGTCCTCGCGTGTATAACGGCGATTCATCTCTTTGAGGATCCGCGTCGAACCTGACTGGACGGCCAGGTGCAGCTGCGGCATAACGGCAGGCGTCTCGGCCATGGCGTCGATGGTCTCGGGCAGCAGGTCCTTGGGATGTGAAGATGTAAAGAAGATGCGCTCCACACCCGTATCGCCTACGGCGCGCAGCAAATCGGCAAAACGCGGCTTGCCAAACAGATCGCGACCATATGAGTTAACGTTTTGGCCCAACAGTGTGATCTCGCGCACGCCCTGGCGCACCAAACCGGTCACCTCGTCGACAATCTCCTCGAAGGAGCGGCTCTTTTCGCGACCGCGCACGTACGGCACGATGCAGTAGGTGCAGAAATTATTGCAGCCCGTCATGATGGGCACCCAGGCGTGATACTGGGTCTCGCGATGCCACGGCATGCTCATGGCATCCGTATCCTCATGCTCATTGGTGCGGATATGACGCTTGCCGTCAAGGAACGCCTCGGCAATGAGCTCGGCCACATGTGCGATAGAATGCGTGCCAAAGATGACATTGACGTTATCGACGTTGGTGAGCAGGCCCTCACCATCACGCTGCGCGATACAGCCACCCACGGCAACCACGCGCTTGCCCGAAGGCGAAGGCGGCAGGCTTTTGCAGGAATTGCACTGACCGTACAGGCGAATATCGGCGGCCTCACGCACGCAGCATGTCATGAAGACAACGATATCGGCATGCTCGGGATCGAGCGCCATGAGGCAACCATACGAATCGAGCAGACCGCTCACGCGCTCGGAATCGTGCTGATTCATCTGGCAGCCAAAGGTGCGAATAAAGTAGGTTTTACCGGCAAGAATATCGCGTACGGAACGCTGGTCCATGTGCATAAGTCCTAACGATGGGGAGCAAAACGAGGCAATCAGAAGCTATGCCACAGGCTTAACATCATCCATGACGACGTTATCCATAGCAGCTCGATTGATCTGGTGAACGTAAATAGAAAGACGGATGGCCGTGCGCGACTCCCCGTTAATAAGGATGTCGGAGAACACGGGCGCGCAGGAAATATCAAACCCGGTTGGGATCAAAAAACCGCGCGCGATAGCAACGGCCTTAATGGCCTGATTGACGGCACCGGCGCCGACACACTGGATGTTGACGGGCACACCGTCCTTGACCATGCCGGCGATGGCGCCGGCAACGGACGCGGGCGATGATTTGCTTGATACCTTCAGGCAATCCATGAAGAAACTCCTGCGTTTAAAAGTACGTTTTAACTGCAATAACTTTATCGTACCGAGTGGACTCGGTAAAGGCACTATTCCTCTTTGGCAAGATCGAATGTCACGGTGATTCGATCACGCGAAACGCGAATCTTTGGGTCGCCGCAAAGGTTGAGATAGTACCGGGCGGCAAGGTCATTAAAGTCGCGTTCCACAGCGCGCGAAAACTGTGCCATGTCATCCTTGGCAATACGTAGCCCGCGACGATCTTTCGCAAGATCGACAGGAGCCGGCGCATGCGAGGATGAGTCACGCTCGCGCAGCAGACGCGCAGTCACACCGCGAACGGGCTTAATCTGCCCTGCCAAAATGCGATGGGCCGTGCGCTCGGACATCTCAAGACCCAAACCCGAACAGATACGGATAAAGTCCTCGGCATCAGAGGCAAGGCCTAAACGATCGACAACCGGAAGCTCGCTCTCGTCATCAATAAACAGGAGACGAGACGTATCGAGCCGACTTGACGCCTGAGCATAAAGAGTCGCGGCAATCTCAGACGGAGAACCAAGATAGACATCGCAACCACGCAGCTCCTCGAGCGCAAACTCACAGGCAGCGCGAATAATATTATGAGGACCGCGAGCACAGACATAACGTCCGTCCTCATCCTTGACGGCCTGGGGCCAGCTGGACTGATCGGCACGCTCACTAAGGCGGTCGGCCGCAACGCTCACCTTAAAGGCTGAACCAAGATCGACACCGGACGTGACCACACGGGCCTCGTCGGTGTTCTGCTTGATCGAAAACAATGCTATGCCACGACCGTGAACGCCCCAACGGTCCATCTTCATGCTCTCGAGCTTGGAGGTAACGCGAGCATCGAAGATTCGCTCTTGCATATCCTGCGGAACACCCGAGCCGTTATCCAGAAAGACAAGCGTGCGGACGCCATCTTCCTTGATCGTGGCGAGATAGACCTTGTCGGCGCCGGCATCGCGAGCATTACGGAGCATTTCGATGACGATATCCTCGACATGCTGAATGTCGTGCTTTGCCTGGCGCCGCTCGGCCTCCGAAACGCGGAGGCGGACATACCCCTCGCCAAGGTTCTCCTCGACGCGAAGGTTGCCCTCCCCCGACATCGACGCGATAAATGAGATGAGCTCGTTCGCGTCGCTCATGTTATTTAGCGATATCGACAGCGCGGCTCTCGCGAATCACGACGACGCGCACCTGACCGGGATACTCCATCTCTTCCTCGATCTGATGGGCGATATCGTGAGCCAGAACCGTGGACTGGGCATCGGAGATCTTGTCCGGCTGAACCATGACGTGGACCTCGCGACCAGCCTGCATGGCATAGGTACGCTCGACGCCGTCATGGGAGTTGGCGATCTCCTCGAGCTTCTCAAGGCGCTTGATGTAGTTCTCGGCAGACTCGCGACGGGCACCGGGGCGAGAGGCAGAGACAGCATCGGCGGCCTGTACCAGGACATCGAGCACCGTGTTGGGGTCGACATCGGCATGGTGAGCCTCGATAGCGTGGACGATAACGGGCTTCTCGCCATAACGACGGGCGAGCTCGGCGCCGATGACGGCATGCGGGCCCTCGACGTCGTGGTCAATTGCCTTGCCCAGGTCGTGCAGCAGGCCGGCGCGCTTGGCGGTCACAACGTCCAGGCCAAGCTCGGAAGCCATCACGCCGCACAGATCAGAGACCTCGAGGGAGTGCTGAAGCACGTTCTGACCAAACGAGGTACGGTAGCGCAGGGCACCAAGGGTCTTGACGATCTCAGGGTGCAGATCGTGGATGCCGGTATCGAAGGCAGCCTGCTCGCCAGCCTCGCGCACGCGCTGCTGAACCAGGTCGGCAGCCTTGTGATACATCTCCTCGATGCGGGCAGGGTGAATGCGGCCGTCGGCGATGAGGTTCTCGAGGGCGACACGGGCGGTCTCACGACGGACCGGGTCGAAGCTCGAAAGAACGACGGTCTCGGGCGTGTCGTCGATAACGAGGTTGACGCCGGAAACCTGCTCGAAGGTCCGGATGTTGCGACCCTCGCGACCGATGATACGGCCCTTGAGGTCATCGGAGGGAATGTGCACGGAGGTAACGGTGACCTCGGCAGTGTGGTCGGCAGCGCAGCGCTGAATCGCCAGGGACAGAATCTCCTGGGCGGTCTTGTGGCACTCGGCGCGAACCTGCTGCTCGGACTCGCGAATGATCGTGGCGGCCTCGTGGGTGACCTCGCCGCGAACCTTATCGAGGAGTTCCTTGTGGGCGTCCTCGCGGGTAAGGTCGGCAATACGCTCGAGCTCGGAGGTCTGCTTTGCGCAGAGCTCCTCGAGCTCACGGGAGCGCTTCTCGACCTGACCGGCCTGGCTGGACAGCTGATGCTCGCGCTTGTCGAGAGCGTCGTTGCGGCGATCGAGGGATTCCTCGCGCTGCATCACGCGGTTCTCGAGCGTACGAATCTCGTTCTTACGCTGCTTGTCCTCGGCCTCGGCGGCCTGCTTGTTCTTGATGATTTCCTCTTTAGCCTCGAGCAGAGCCTCTTTTTTGAGGGTCTCGGCCTGACGCTTTGCATCACCGATCAGGGACTCAGCCTGTGCGTGTGCCGACTGAATCTTTTCGTCGGCCTCGTGAAGACTACCCTGCTTGGCGGTGCGCATGTAGGCAATGGCGGCGATGGCACCCAAAACGATGCCAACGAGCGCTGCGATGATAGGCATGCTCACTCCTTTTTATGGATTCGTTACACAACAAAGCGAACCGTCCTTACGAACGGCTCGCGACATTTGAGTAATATGGGCGCAGCTTATGCGGGTCGGATACAGATAAACATATAAACAAACTCATCACAGATGAGCACATATCACAAAGCAAATGACGGTGTTTATCGTACGTTGAACCACAACAACTGTCAAATAAATGGCCCCGGCACGGCGGCTAAAACGCGGTGAACGGCAGGGCCACATAACGCATACGCCTAAACCGCACATTCCTCGCATTCGGCATCGAGACGTGCCTTAACGGCATCGGCGGCGATGTGATACGAGAAGCCCTTGCCCATCAAAAACCGAACCAGTTTTTCGAATCCGCGCGTCTCTGGAACACGCCGCTTGGCGAGCAGGGCTGACGCACGCGCCAAATCGTCTTCGACGGCAAAAAAATCCTCGGGATAACCGGGAATGTCATCGAGCACGACATGACGGCGCTTGAGCTCGGTCTCGATTTTACGCCGTCCCCAACCGCGCCGCTTGCGTTCCTCGATAAAGTACGAGCAAAAGCGGTTCTCGTCTAAAAAGCGATACTCGGTGGCGCGCTCGACGGCGAAATCGATCGCGGGCTGGTGAAAGCCGTAGCGAGCCAGCTTGTCACGGACCTCACCCGTCGCATGGTCGCGGCGCGATAACATCTCGGTCACCATGGTAAGTGCACATTTACGCTCGATGAGCTGCACCGCCTCACGAAAGTTATCCCAATCGCAGGGCAGATCGGGGCGATTTTTGACATACAGGCGCGCGACCCGCACAGGAATCCAAATGGACCGCTCAAAACCGCCCTCAAGCTCACAATCGATATGTGCGCAAGGCTTTTTGGACGCATACCCGCTCGAGAACGAGGAGGCCGCCTTCTTATCGGGAAAGACGACCGTGGCCTCGGTCACCGTATACGACATGAGCGTAACCGCTACTCGTCGTCATCATCGAGCATGGCGGAACCATCGATGGCGTAAAGCTCGTCAAACTCCTCAGGCGCAGGCTGATCGGTCAGCTCGACCTCGGACGGAGCATCGTCATCAAACTCAAGTCCGCAGGCAAGGCGGACCTTATGCTCAATCTCGTCGGCGCAATCGGGGTGTTCGCGCAGGAACGCCTTGGCGGCCTCGCGGCCGTTGCCGAGCTTGTCCTCGCCATAGGCAAACCAGGAGCCCATCTTCTTGCAGATGCCGCACTCGACAGCCATGTCCAGAATTGAGCCTTCCTTAGAGATGCCCGTACCGTACATGATGTCGAACTCAGCAGAACGGAACGGGGCCGCCACCTTGTTCTTAACGACCTTGGCGCGCACGCGATTACCGATAACCTCATCCTTAAGCTTAATGCTGTCGATACGGCGAATGTCGATACGCACCGAAGAGAAGAACTTAAGGGCGCGGCCGCCCGTCGTAGTCTCGGGGTTGCCGAACATGACGCCGATCTTCTCACGCAACTGGTTAATGAAGATGCACGTCGTGTTGGACTTGGACAGCGAGCCGGCGAGCTTGCGAAGCGCTTGGCTCATCAGGCGAGCCTGAAGACCGACCGTAGTATCGCCGATTTCTCCCTCGATCTCGGCACGCGGGGTCAGCGCGGCGACGGAGTCGACGACGATGGCATCGATGGCGCCGGAACGCACGAGCATGTCAACAATCTCGAGCGCCTGCTCGCCCGTATCGGGCTGAGAAATGAGCACCTCGTCGATATCCACGCCGATGCGCGCGGCATACGTGGGATCGAGCGCATGCTCGGCATCGATAAATGCCACGACGCCACCCATTGCCTGGGCCTCGGCCAGGATCTCGAGCGAAAGCGTCGTCTTACCGGAGGACTCGGGACCGTAAATCTCGACGATACGGCCGCGCGGCACGCCGCCGATACCAAGCGCGGCATCGAGGGCCAGAGCGCCCGTGGGAATGGCCTCGACCTCGAGCTCGGGACCACCGTCGCCGTACCTCATGATGGAACCCTGGCCGAATTTCTTCTCGATCTCGGCCTTGGTGGTGGCGATCATCTCATCGCGCTCTTTACCCGTCGTGCGAGCATGGACGGTACGTACGGGACCTGAATTCTTGGCCATGAATAGCCCTCCTCTTAACAACCTGCATCGATAATAAACGAACGGCTGTTCGTGGTCAACCGTTCAGGCCAATCATATACAGGCAGTCTTTCCAAAACCCAACCAAACGCCGACCAAACACTGACCGAATGCTTGACCACAAAGGAACAAATAAGAGCAAGGAAGGCAAGAATACGTCTACAACCAGCGCAAACGCCAAATGAGCCTAAGGTCCCTATCTCCACAATTAAGGGGCCCGGAGGCCCCTTAAAACACGTCTATTCCATAGAATCGAGCACGCAGACAATGCGACCCAGTGCCTCCGCGACCGCATGGGCACGAACACACGAACGGTCGCCCTCATAGTGGCAGCGCACAGAGTCCACGACCGGCACTCCCCCATCGGCGGAACGATGCGCCCAGCCAATATAGAAAGTGCCTGCAGGATCGTCCTCAGTACCACCGCCGGGGCCGGCATAACCCGTTGCGCTCACTGCAATATCACTCTGGTACAGCTCCAGCGAACCCACCGACATCTCGCGCGCGGTCTGATGCGACACCGCGGTATAGCGGTCGAGCGTCTCCTGCTCAACACCCAGCACGCGATGCTTAATCTCGTCGCAGTAGGTCACCGCACCGCCACGCAGCACCGCCGAGGCGCCCGAGATATCGGCAATCGTCGAGGCGATCATACCCGCCGTCAGCGACTCGGCCGTCGAAACCGTCATACCCCGAGCGCTCGCGCGCTCGACGATATCGCGCGCCAGCTCCTCGTTATGCGCGGAAATCTGTTCAAAAGAGTCCGTCATACCTACCAGGACCTAGACCGAAAAGACGATCTTGCGGCAGTTCCAGAAGTACTGGGCGCCCGAGATAACGGTCAAGACAACGGCAACGGCGTACAGGAAGCGCGACACCGAGTAGATGCCGAGCGTCAGGGCCACCGGGCCAAGGTGCAAGCCGGCCATCGCAAAAACGCACAGGTAACCGCAGATGGAGACCATCGTGGTTGCCGTCTTGTACTTGCCGAGCTTATCGGCCGCAACGACCACGCCGGCGGCACTCGCAACCATGCGCAGGGCGCTCACCAGCAGCTCACGGAATAGGATAATGAACACGGACCACACGGTCACCGCGCCAAAATCCAAGAACAGCAGCAGGGCCGAGAACACCAGTAGCTTGTCGGCGATGGGGTCCAAGAACTTACCGAAGTCGGTGATCTCGTTGCGCGAGCGCGCCAGATAACCGTCGACCTTATCGGTGCACGACAGGATCACATACAGAATGAAGGCAGCGGCGGCGAGCGGGCCGTCGAAGATGCTCCAATCCGTACCGGCAACGCTCGAGTGAGACAGCGCCGACACGATCATAAACACCGGAATAAAGACAATGCGCACGCACGTCACGATGTTGGCGGGCGTCCAGACACTCGTCAGTTCCTTATTGCTCTCGTTAGCCACGACGCTCTCCTACTCCACAACATGACCGATAAGCTCATAGCAGAAGCTATCGGTAAACTCGACGGTCAGAATATCGCCCACGGACGCCTCGCTGGCGTCCAGATGCACCGCACCATCGGAATCGGGCGCCTGGAACCAGGCATGGCCGATCAGCTCGGCGCCATCCTCGGTCTCTTCGATACCGTCGACGATCACCTGGGCGCGCTCGCCCACATGTGCGGCGGTGGCGGCAAAACCGAGCGACTCGGCCAGGTCCATGGCCTCCTGGGCGCGCTCGAGCTTGACCTCTTCGTCGACCTGACCCTCCATCTTAGCGGCCAGGCTGCCCTCCTCCTGCGAGTAGGCAAAGACGCTCGTGTAGTCAAAGCCGACGGTGTCCATAAAGTCGATAAGGTCGCGGAACTCGTCGTCGGTCTCGGTCGGGAAGCCGACCATGGCCGTGGAACGGATCACGATGCCGGGGATACGCTCACGAAGGTCGCGGAACAGATCCTCGAGCTCCTGGCGCGAACCGGAGCGACGCATGGCCTTGAGGATGCGAGCGTCGCAGTGCTGCACGGGGATATCGATATAGGGCAGCACCTCGGGCGTATCACGAATGGTCTCAATGAGCTCGTCAGTCATGCCCTCGGGCTGTAAGTAGAGAACACGGACCCAGACGTTGTGCGGGCGCACGGCCTCGGCGACGGCACGCAGCAGCTGCGCCAGATTGCGCGGCGAGCCCTCAGCGACGTCCTCGTCGGCAAAGTCGGTGCCCCAAATACCCGTGTCCTGGCCGATCAGCACGATCTCGCGCACACCGCCGGCAACCAGGTCGCGCACCTCGGAGATAATGCTCTCGGCATTGCGCGAATGATAGCGACCGCGAATATAGGGAATCATGCAGAAGCTGCAAAAACGATTGCAGCCATCGGAAATCTTGACGTAGGCGACAGCGCCCTCGACAGTACGCTTGACCTGCGGAATATAGGCTGCGATCTCACGCTCGACACCCAGCACGCCATCGATGACCGCCACGATGCCGTCCTCCTCGTCAGCCTTCACAAAGGCAGCGACCTCGGGCAGCTCATCAGGCAGGTCGTCGCCATAGCGCGACGGCACGCAGCCGCACATGACGATGGGGCAAGAACGAACGCCGTCCTGAACCTCGTTGGCGAGCTCGAGCGTGGTCTCGATGCTCTCGGACGTTGCGGAGGCGAGGAACGAGCATGTATTGACGATGGCGATATCGGCATCCTGCGGGTCGAATGCTTCCTCGTAGCCTGCGGCGGTCAAAAGAGAACGCATGCGGTCGGTGTCAACCTCGTTCTTAGCGCACCCGAGGGTGATGTAGAGCACGGAGCCCAACGGTGTATCCATGTTGGAGAGCGGTCCTTTCGATTGATATTAGCGGTAGTTGGTGAACTGCAGCGGCTGGCCGTAGTCCTGGTCGCGCAGGAACTGGATCACGGTCTGCAACGCGTCCTTCGAAGCAGAGGAAACACGCAGCTTGTCGGCCTCGATGGTCACCTTGACCTTGAGCTTTTGGTCCTTGATGTCCTTGTTGATCTTCTTGGCGGTCGCCTGGTCGATACCCTCGACGATATGGCCGAACACGCGCACGGTGCCGCCCGATGCCGCCTGCGGAGCATCCCACGAGACAGCCTTGAGGTCGATGCCGCGCTTGATGAGCTTGGAGCTCAGCACGTCGATAATCTGCTTGGAGACAAAGTCGGCCGGGGCGTTGATCGTAAAGAGCTTGTCGCCCTTCGAAAGCTCGATCGTGGCGCCGGAATCCTTAAGGTCATAGCGCTGGGAAATCTCGCGCGTGGTCTGCTGGAAGGCGTTGTCGACCTCTTGCATGTTGACCTCGGACACGACGTCGAAGCTGGAATCTTTAGCCATGATGTTTCCTTTCGCGTACGAGCGGCTAGTAGCTATCGTACGAATAGTCGGTAGAATCGGTGGGCGTCTGACCGTCAGTTGAGGTATCGGCGCCATCCGTGGACTGGGCATCGGTACCATCGGTGGCATCGGTACCATCGGTGGTGTCGGTACCATCAGAACTTTCACCATTCTCGGAATCAGTCGTCTCCTTCTTGGGAACGGTGATCGTCACACGCGCCACGCCCGAGGTCTTGGTATCGTAACGGACCTTTTCACCGTTCTTGGTAACGGTGACATCGGAAGGCTTGGACGTGGTGATCTCGATCGAGGACTCGGGCGTGTACTCCTGCTCAAAGGGGCCAGTCGCCTGGGCGCCATAGACCGACTTGCCGTCGACCTTGACCTCAATCCACGCGGTCTTTCCCTTGGCAACGGAAACTTTGACCTTCGTGACCTCGTTCTCTTCCTTCTTAGCCGTCGTCTTGGTAGCGTCCGAATCAGTCGACTCATCCGTCGGCTCATCGGTGTCTTCGTCCTCGTCGACCGTTTCGGTCTTCTTAGAAGACTTCTTGGTCGTCGTCTTGGTAGCAGTGGGCGTCTCGGGCGTGGTCTCGGGCGCCGAAGATGCGCAGCCGCGCAGAAGCACCACGATGAGCACGATCAGCAGCAACGCCACGGCACCGATGCCGGCGTAGACGATACGCGGATCGAGCCCGTTGTTTTGAGGAGTACGGGATCCGCCGCGTCCACGACCGGAACTGCTGCGGCCGCCTCCCTGAGGCATACGACCACGATTGCCATCGGAACGGCCGCGATAGCCACCCTGGCCCTGAAGGCTACGCTGACCCGAGCGGGGCGCAAGCTCACCGCGGCCTTGATAGCCACGCTGGACCGAACGCGGAGCCGAAGAGCGCTGGCCATACGGCTGTGATTGAGAGCGAAGACGCGGCGTCACCTGCGTGGTATCGGCATCCGCATAGCCACCGCGAGAGCGTCCCGTAGAGGCACCACGGTAACCGCGATCGCAATAACCGCCGTCGCCGTAGCCGGCACGAGGGTCACGCGCCACGCCGCGAGCAGCGGGAAGTGCACGGTCCTCGGGCATCGGCGTACTGCGGAACCGGTCACGCTGTGAGCGAATCTCCTCGCCCGAACCCGTCTCGGTAATATAACCGGCCTGCTGAGGACGCTGTCCATAGCGGGTCGAACGACCGCCCTGAACCATCAGGAAGCGCCCGTTATCGACCGAGGAACGCGAATTGACGTAGCCGGCGGCGTCCTGAAAACGACCGCCCTGCTGCGACGTCTCGCGTTCGTATGCCATCAGGTCGTCAAAGTAGGCATTGACGACCTCGCGCGGATTGAGGCCCAAAAAGCGAGCATAGCTCGAAATCATGCCCTGCGCATAGCCACGCGGCGGCATCGAAGCAAAGTTACCGGTCTCGAAAAACTCGATGATCTGCGGCCTGATTTTGATGGTGTTGGCGACCTGCTGAATGGAAAGGCCCATTCGGCGACGCTGCTCGAGCAGCATGTCACCAAAGCGTGCAGCCATCAGAATCCTCCAAACTCACGATCTTCACGTGCCATCTCGGCGTCGACAGATTTCAGCGCGGCAAGACCCTCTTCGTCCAGCAGAACCTCACGCGGCTTGGAACCGTCAGGCGGACCAACGACACCCTTTTCTTCCAGCATGTCCATAATACGCCCGGCACGCGCATAGCCAACCTTCAGACGGCGTTGCAGGCCAGATGTGGAGCCCAGCTGCGATTCCACCACAATATGGGCGGCTTCCCAAATGAGCGGGTCGTCGTCCTGTGGCTCGGCGACTCCCGTACGAACGATGCCGCCGCCACCCGCCATGGACATGGAAGCGGGCGCCACGGCAGACAGGATCTCCTCGTGGTAGTCGGGCTCGCTCTGCGACTTGACGAACTCGACAATCTCGTTGATTTCGTCGTCCGAGACAAAGCAGCCCTGGATACGGCGAGGCTTGCCCCAGTCGACCTTGGAGAACAGCATGTCGCCCAAACCGGTGAGCTTTTCGGCACCCATCTGGTCGATGATGACGCGCGAGTCGATGCCCGTAGCGACGTTAAAGGCGATGCGGTTGGTGATATTGGCCTTAATGAGGCCCGTCACCACGTTGGAGCTGGGGCGCTGCGTAGCCACGATAAGGTGAATACCGGCGGCACGGCCCAGCTGTGCAATACGCACGATCGAGGCCTCGACATCCTTACCGGCGACCATCATCAGATCCGAGAGCTCGTCAATGATGATGACCAGGTAGGGCATCTTTTGCGGCGGATTGTCGTAATGCTCAAACTCGCCGGCGGCCTGCTTTTCGTTGTAGGTCGAGATCTTACGCACGTTAAGGCGCTCGAAGACCTTCAGGCGACGCTCCATTTCGGACACGGCCCATTGCAGAGCGCTCGCGGCCTGCTTGGGCTCGGTCACTACAGGCACGTAAAGATGCGGCAGACCGTTATAGCCCGCAAGCTCGACGCGCTTGGGGTCGACCATGATCAGGCGAACGTCCTCGGGAAGGGCGCGCATGAGCAAGGTCGTGATGATGGAGTTGATCATGACCGACTTACCGGAACCCGTGGTACCGGCGATCAGCAGGTGGGGCATCTTGGCAAGGTCGGCAACGACCGGCGTACCCTCGGCATCTCGACCGATGGCGAGTTCGAGCGGACCGCCCTTCACATAGGGAAGCACGTCGCCCAGATTAACGTTCTGGCGCTTGCGATTGGGGATCTCGATACCCACAAGCGAGGTGCCGGGGATCGGGGCAAAGATACGCACCGACTGGGCAGCAAGCGATAGCGCGATATCGTCCTCGAGGCTCGAAATCTTGCTCACGCGCTCGCCCTCGCCGGGCTGTAGCTTAAAGGTCGTGACCGTGGGGCCGGCGATCCAGCCGACCACGCGGGCACTGCGGCCAAACTCAAGCAGCGTGGACTGCAGTGACTCGGCAGTCTGCTCAAGCTCTTTGTCCGAGGACGCGGCGGAAGCCGACTGCGGGTTGGCATGCAGGATTTCGAGCGGCGGAAGCTTGAGGCCGTCCTCTTCTTCGCCCTCGTTATCTGCGGCGCCGCCGTCCGCTCCCCCATCGCTAGCCGCAGCCGAATCAACAGCACTCGAGGCAGACGCATCGGCAACCTTGGGATGCTTCAAGAAATCGGGAATCTGAGGTGCTGCCGAGACAGGATTCACGGCAAACGGCGGCTCAGACTCGTCAATCTTATCGGGGTCGTCTTCCATCGAAAGTTGGCCGGTTACCTGGTCGCGCTTTGCATGGCGACGCGGCAGCAAAGTTGTCTTTGCGGTCTCAATCGGAGCCTCGTCGTCCTCGTCATCGCCCTCGGTGAGCTCAATCTCGCTATCGGACCAAGACGGGTCAGGCTCACTCGTATTGAGCTTAGGCGCAGCCTTACCCTTCTTGGCATGGCGGCGCGGCAACAGCGTCGTCTTAGCGCGCTCAGCTTCCACGGCATCGGACACGTCGACAAACGGATCCTCGTCCTCGTCGTCATCGTCCAAAACCGGGTCCACATCGTTGCCCATGACCGTGGTCACGGCAGCATCGGAGCCCTTTTGACGAAGAATGCTCAGGTGAGGACGGGCAACGCCGGGCACCGACAGGGCCTCATCGTCACCCCACGGACTCGCGTTAACATCGGCACGACGGCGCTCGGCAAAATCGGCCGCACGGTCGCGAGCAGAGCGCAAAACGCCGCCCACCGAAAAGCCGATGATGACCAGGCCCACAACGACAAGGCCCAACAGGACCACCATCGCGATAGGCTTACCCAGGGCATTCTGCAGCGCACTCGCAATAAACGCACCGATGTAGCCACCCGAGGCGGACAGATTTTGCGGCGTGAACATAAGGTCGCACGAGTCGCTCGTACCTGGCACCATCAACGAAAGAATGGAGACGACGGCGATAAAGACCACGGCGCCGCCCGCAACAGAGCGCGCGTTGAGCGGCGAGTCCTCGCCTAAAAAGAGCGTGGCGGCAAACAGCAAAATGACGATCGGCAGCACGTAGGCGCCCAGACCAAAGCCCAAGTGGTAGAAACCGGCAACCGCAGCCGTAACGGGCGCAGTCGCCGGCGAAATCACGGCAATAAAGGACGCAATCGCCAAAACGGCGATGACCACGCCGGCGATATCGCGGTTGGCCGAGGGCTCGACCAAGGGCTCGAAATCATCGAACTCGGACTCGTGGCCCTTATTGGCACGCAGATGGGAACCGGCACCCTTAGCAGATGCCGGTTGGTTGTTGGCCTTATTGCCTTTGGCGTTTTGTGCAGATCCGCGCGCCAAACTAAACCTCCATGACGACCGGGATGATTATCGGACGAGTGCGCGTACGGCTCCAGATAAAGTTGGAGAGCGAGTCGCGCACGGCCTTGCGAATGGCATCGGAACCGCTGCTCGTAAAGCTGAACTTGCCCTTCTCGATCGTCTTCATAATGGACGCGGAGGCATCCTCGGAGAACTGGTCGTCGATGGCAAACGAGACGCCGCGGCCCGAGAACTCGATGGCCTCGATCTTCTTGTGCTTGAGCGAGACGATGGCAACAGCGGTAACCATACCGTCGTTGGCGAGCTTCTGACGATCACGCAAGACGATGGGGTCGGTATCGCCGATGCGCAGGCCGTCGACGTAGACGACGCCGGACTCGACGGGCGTACCGCGCTTAACGATACCGCCGCGCATCTCGAGCGTGTCGCCGTTGTCGAGGATAAAGATATGATCGTCCTTGAGACCCATCTTGCGGGCCAGCTGGGCATGGGCGCGCAGATGCACGGCTTCACCGTGAACCGGCATAAAGTACGTGGGCTTGGCCATGGCCATCAGGAGCTTGAGCTCCTCCTGGCTACCGTGACCGGAAACGTGAACGAGAGCGCGGTTCTTATCCCACACGTCGCAGCCGAGCTTGGCCAGGCTGTTGACGACCTGCTGGACGGCTTTCTCATTGCCGGGAACAGGAGTTGCCGAGAGAATAACGGTATCGCCCTCGTGGATGGAGAGCGTCTTGTGCTCGCCATTGGCCATGCGGGACAGGGCCGACAGCGGCTCGCCCTGCGAACCGGTGCACATGACGACAATCTTGTCGTCAGGCAGGTTATCAATGTCAAAGGCATCGATGATATCGGCGTCGTCGATGTTGAGGTAGCCAAGCTCGCGCGCCACGCGGGTGTTAGTGAGCATGGAGCGACCGGTCACAACGACCTTACGGCCGCACTTGCGGGCGGCATCGCAGATCTGCTGCAAACGATGAATGTGGCTCGAGAACGACGCGACGAACACGCGACCCGGCGCGTTCTTGATGGCGTGCAGCAGGTTGGGTCCAACCTCGGCCTCGGACTTGGTAAAGCCGGGAACCGTGGCATTGGTGGAGTCGGACAGCAGCAGGTCGATGCCCTGCTTGGCAAAGCGGCTGATAGCGGCATAGTCGGGCGTGACGCCGTCGATGGGCGTCTGGTCGAGCTTAAAGTCGCCGGTGTGCATAACGGTGCCCTGATTGGTGCGGATAAACACGCCCAGAGCGCCGGGGATGGAATGCGTCATCGAGAAGAAGTCGAGCGAGATGCCGCCGAGGTTGACATGGCTGCCGCCCTTGACCTCGCGGAACTTGGGTGCGCGGATGCGGAACTCGGAGAGCTTGCCCTCGATAAAGCCAAGCGTCAGCTTGCTCGAGAAGATGGGCACCTTATTGTTGAGGTCCTGCAGCAGATACGGAAGCGAACCGGTGTGGTCCTCGTGGCCGTGGGTGACGACGATACCGCGGAGCTTCTCCTCGTTCTCCAGGACATAGGTGTAGTCAGGAAGCACCAGGTCGATACCGGGCTGGGAGTCATCCGGGAACATGAGACCAGCGTCGACGAGCACCATGTCGTCGCCGCACTCGAAGACCGTCATGTTCTTGCCGATGCCGTCAAGGCCGCCGAGCGGAATGATCTTCAAGGGAGATGATTTTTTAGCTGCCATAGGTGAGTGTTGTTTCCTTTCTTCGAAACGGGTCTGGAACAACCGACGGGGCGCTTCTGGCAAACCGACCGCCGGGAACGTACAAACATGCATCACAGAGTCGATGCAATAACCACAGTATGATACCCATTTGCACAACAACAGACCACCCATGCATCAAAGCCCCATCTGAACCGGTCTATCCTGCCGGTCTGGGCCCATCGGGGGCCGGGGCGGGTTAAGTTTGCTGCTCTACAGTCCTGCGCAAGACGGAAAGCACATTAAGTGCTTTCCTTTGCGTGCGGAACTCGC
>UQIV01000026.1 GCA_900541205.1 uncultured Collinsella sp.
GAGCTAGTTCCGCGTTGCGCTAGCTGCGGAAACGCGGGGTCCGTTCAGGCTGTTGCGTTGAGATTGAAAATCAACCATCCCATCCCATCCACATGGCGCCATTTGAAAGCCGTCCGATCTCATGCTATAAAGAAATCGGTACCCTCGAATAAAGGGACCTCCAAGAGCCGGGGGATGTCCCCCGGCATTTTTTATGCGAGTCAAGACTAAATACTTCTCGGGAAAACGCCGGCCCATTGCGTCAGCAATTTACGAGCCGCTCTACCCACCTCTGGACTGCTAAGGACTTTTCGCAGGTAGTTTGACGAACATATGTTTGCTTATTATAATATTACTTGAAAGCACCCCTTATCTCATGGTATAAAGAATACGGTTCCCTCCAAAAGAGGGGCCTCCAAGAGCCGGGGTCTTACCCCCGGCATTTTTTTTGCAAAAATGGAGGCCCATCATGAGCGAACTCTCCGTCTTTGTTGACGAATCTGGCGACCTCGGAGGCGTCTCCAACTACTACCTCGTCACCCTCGTTTTTCACGATCAAAACGATGCAATCGTTGAACGCATTGACCGCTACGAGCGCGCCCTGTCGCAGTCCTCGCTTCCCGATACGCCTTTTCATGCAGGACCCCTACTGAATGGAAACGGCGACTACAAAGATCTTCCCAAGGAGCAGCGAAGGCACATGTTGAGCGCATTTCGCGCGTTCATTCAGCATCTCCCCATACGCTATCTCTGTCTGCAATACCGAATGAGCGAATTCGCCGGCAATCAAAACGGTCTCGCGGAGAGAATGAGGCGAGACCTCACAGTTGAACTTTTCGACCATCTGGAATTCTTCCAGCGATACGACACCGTTAAGATTTACTACGACAACGGCCAACCGATTGTAACGGAGGTCATTCATTCTGCGCTTGAGTACGTTCTAGCAAGGGATGTCATCGTATACCGAGAAGCCACACCACGAGCCTACCGGCTATTCCAAGTTGCTGACTACATCTGTACGATCGAGCTAACGGCTATCAAGTTTGACAGCAAGGAAGATACAAAGACTGATCGGCTATTTTTTGGAACCCGAAGGACGTTCAAAAAGGGATTTCTCTTATATCTCAGGAAGAAAAGGATGAACTGACCCGGGGTCACCAGTCGTCAGACGCTCCGCAGTCGTCATCGACGGCAAAGTCGCGGAGGTCGAGGCCTTCGCGTTCGGCTCGGGCTAGCAGCTCTTGGGGCGACTCATCCTCGATATCCATCACGTCGAGCATGGCAGCCGGAAAGCCCACGCCGGCCGCACTCCCCGCACGGTCGAGCAGGCTCTCGCGCAGCTGGTCTACATCAACTTCGATCTTCATGGCGCAGCCTCCTATCGAGCCAAGCCCCCTACTCACTAGCACCGAGCGCGTCCACAGCAGCAACAAAAGCCGCAACCTGCTTGTCGTCCATCTGCGTGGCCAGGCGCCCCACTGGCTCGTCGTAGGCAAACTGTACCTTATCGATAAAGCAATCCCAAGCACGCTCATCCACGCGCACGGCGGCCTCGCAATACTGGCTGAGCTTTTTGAGTCCATACCAAAACGCATTCACATGACGCGCGGGATCCTCATCCAGCACGCCATCGTAACGGCGTCCGTTAAACTCCTGCATGCGCGCCACGGCAACCTCGAGCGTGTCGCCGCCATCAGTCGAAGCCTCATCCACAAGCTCGGGAATCGGAACCTCACGCCGAACATCGTGCCTGGTAGCGCCGTCGTACTCGCCCACTAGCACGTCTTCGTCAAGCCGAGAGTCATAGTCGAAATAGCTCGAGCCCCTGCAAATCCCATGCGGCGAGCCAGAGCCAAACGCACAGAACAACCCGCCGTCGGCAACAACACGACGGTAGGTCTCAAACGACTTCTTAACCTGATCGAGCAACTCGGAAAGCTCCCCGGCATCACACGCCGTCTCGCACGCAACGCACGCAGACTCGGGCAGCAATACCGGCTCCACCGTGCTCCCCGCAACGCGAGCGGCGCGCTCGGCCCGATACGCCTGCGCCGCCAAGCGCGCTCGCTGCGCAGCGCCGCGCACGTTGGTAAGTTAACGCTCCAACGCCACGTCACCAGCAACATCGTCAGCAGCATCGCTCGCAAACCCGCCGGCGCCCTGCGACCCTGTCGCACTCAGCTCGGACTCAAACGTCGCCGTGATCATACCCGCAAGGTCCGTCGCATCGGCGGCACAACGCAACTGCTCCAGCTGCGTGCACAGCAGATCGGCATCCAGGGGCACGGCATCCACAACGCGCACGTCACTCAGGCGTGCCGCATCCCGCAACACCAAGGCCCCCGCAGCATCGTACGCCGCACGCACTCTGTCCGCCGTATTAGCCCGCAGCTTTACCTCGATAAACGAAAGCGTCTGCTCCAGGCGCGTCAGCAGCTCGGCCTTGTCCTCCATGCGCAAAAAGGCAGCATAGCGCCGCTCCATCTGCAGCGGACCCGCAACGCCCGCCTGCTTACGAGCGCGCGCAAGGGCCGCACCCTCAACACGGCGCACGTACGTATCAACAGCCCGCACGGCAGACTCGCGCGCAGCGCGCTCGACGGTCTCGACGCCCCTAAGCACGCCCAGCAGCTCGCGAGAGCGCGTCTTGCGCACCAGCTCCCCGCAATCGTACTGCTCAAGCGCCGTCTGACGCCTGGCCACCGACTCAAAGCCAAACAGCTCGTCGAGCAACTCGCCAACGCAACGCTCGTCCGCCATGGCAAGGCCTCCTTACCCGAACACGCCAACACGCTCGCGGGCCCACGCGTACGCAAGCCCGCACGCCCGCACCCCTACAGATCCAGAGCCTTCTTCGCGGCGTCGACCGGGTCGCCATCCATGTAGAACACCGGGCTCAGTCCCGAGATAATCTCGGACGAAACACTCTGTAGGCCCGCGATGGCGCTCAGCGGCAAAATCACGCGCTTGGCACCGGCGTTTTTGGCCACACGCATAATGTCCTCGAGCCCGCGTATCTCGTCCATGGAACCCGACATGCGCAAGATTCCCGGAATCGCCAGCGCGGGCATCACCGGGCGGTTGCACGCCGCGGAGCACAGGCCCACAAACTCGGCGAGCGAAACTTCCTCGGACAGGCCCTTGCTCTGCAGGTCGTTGTAGAACAGCAGATAATCCTTGGAGCCAATGTGCATACCCGGCGCCACGCGGTTCGCCAGGTTCACAAAGTTGTCGAACGCGGCCTCCAGCGTATCGCGCACCGGCTTGTTAAAGGCCACGCCCTCGTGCTTAAACTTGCACTCGCCGGCAACGGCCTTGTTCTCCAGCTTATACACGGCAACCTCGCCGCCCTGCGACCTGCCCACGCCAAACACGTGGCCGGACAGCAGCGGCCCGTCGGGAATCAGCGTGTCCTCGCTCTGCTCGGGCACGCGCACCACGTGCACGTCCTGCGGGTTGTCGGCATCCATATAGCCCAGGTTGACGTCGATAAACTCAACGCCCGCCATAATCTTGAGCTGCTCCTTTACGCGGCGACGGCCCTCGATGGCGTAGTCCAGCAGCCAGCGCACATCGTCCTTGTCCATGGCCTCGTCGGGGAACAGCAGCTTTGCAAGGCCGCTAAAGGTCTTGCGCACGGCGATCTCGTCACGTTTGTTAAAGTCGCTGTTAAAGCGGAAGTAACGGTCGATATGGTGCGTAAAGTCCTTGCGGCGCATCTCCTTGCAAAACTCCGACAGGCAGTCGGTGATCAGGCCATAATGCCCGGTCAGCAGGCTCGAGCGCATCTTGGGAATCTCCCAGCCCGGCAGGTAGTAATGGATACGGTCGAAGAAGGCCGAATCGTTGTTGAACTCCGGCGGGAACGGGTCAAACAGGTGCGTGGTCTTAAGGACGTTTTGCACGGTGTCGTTGATGTTGCCCTCAAAGACCATGGAGGCATCGGCGTTAATCTGGTCGCGGCCACGCGCGTAGCTGCCGCTGGCCATGTAGTCCTTCATGATCTGCACGGCGTTGGTGTCCTTAAAGCGCATGCCGGCGACCTCGTCGAACGTCGCGCAATCCCAATGGCCCACCAAGCCCACGCGATCGGCGCGCATGGAGTTCATGCGGCCGAACAGGTTGGCCGTGGTGGTCTGGCCGCCCGAAAGCAAGATGGCGTAAGGCGAGACCTCTTTGTAGATATGGCTCTTGCCGGTACCGCGGGGACCAAGCTCGCACAGATTGTAGTTGCGCTCGATCAGCGGCACCATGCGCTCAATAAAGTGCAGGCGCTCCTTCTCCGAAAGCTCGCTGGGCTCATAGCCGGCAGAGCGCAGCAGCATGTTGAGCCACTCGTCGCGCGAGAAATACTGACGCTCCTCGATCATGGCGTCCAGGTCCAGGTTGGGCATCTGGATGGGCGTGAGCGACGCCACGCTAAACGGAGAGTCCTCGGGCCCGCGCTTTTTGCGCTTGGCCTTGGAGCGGCGCGGCGCATCGTCGCCAAAGACTTCCATGCCAAACTCGTCTTCCTCTTCCATGGGACGACGATACTCGATGCTCATAATGCACCAAATACCACCCTGGAGAATCTTGGAATAGTCGCGCACGTACTCGGCAGGCATCACAAACGGCTCAATGGTCAGGTTGGCAAACGACGCCACGTAGATGTCTTTGTACTCGTCGAGCTTGGCCGTCACCTTATCGATGATGGTAAAGCGACCCAGCTCGCGAATCTTGGACTTAATGCGCTCGGACTCGTCGGGACGCACGTAGTTATCGGTGAGGATCTTGCGGATGCGCCCCAGGCCCTCCGCCACGGCATCCTCGTCGTCGGTTGAGCAGTACATACCCAGCAGGTACTCCAGCACAAAGGTGGGCACGTTGGCGCCGCGCTTCATAAGGGCCGTCAGGTCCTTGCGCACGATCTTGCCAGCAAAGTGCTCAAGCAGCTTGCCGTCCAACCCATCCATGTCGTAGCCGTCGTCCTCGGGAGCCTCGGCCACAGCCTGATCATAACCGTCGGTCGAGAATTCGTCCTCGGCGTTCACCGCAGCCTCAACGGGCGCGGCAGCAACCGGCTCCGGGGCAGGCGCAACAGCCTCAGTCGCCGGGGCCTCCGCAGCAGGCGCGGCCTCCGCAAGCACCACACCCTCCACCGGCACATCCAAATCAATCGAGGGAACTTCCCACAGATCGTCGTCATGGCTATCAAACATAGGGCACACTCCTAAAAACCAAAATCAGCAACAGGGGCAAACGAAACAGCGATGGTATACGTCTCGCGCCAAACGATCTTGCCCGTTTCGCGCTCGCGGCAGACCAGATAGTACGGACCCTTGGCCGAGAATCCATCCGCTGCACGCAGCGCAAACTTGGCATGCACCACGCGCTCCTGCGAGTTAGCAGAAGTCTTGTTGGCATGCGCCTTGACTGTATCGCTCACCTCGTTGCCGCTTGCGTCGGTAAATACCAGCTCATACTCGCACGGCAAGACCTTGCCTTGGGCGGGTTCTTCTTGGATCAAGTTGACCGAGAAGAGCGAGTTGGTCACTCGGCGTCCCTCGCTTAGCACGCGCAGCGTCGCCACGCGCGTATCGACAAAGTCCTTGGAACCCGAGCGCGCACGCCAAAATCCGATAACGGGCACGCAGAGCTCCTGCAGGCTCATGCCGCCGTGGACGTAGTTGTTAGTGCCGCCGGGACGCTTGAAGTGCACGTTCTCGCGCGGGGCAAATCCCTCAAAACCGGCACCTAAACGTCCCATACCAACATTAACAAACACCCCGCATGCCTCTTCCGAAAGCTTGGCCGCGGCCTCGTTGGGCACCACCAGATGACGCTTGCCGTGCATGACAGGAGCGTCAAGGAAGGGAAGGTCTGGCTTGCCGAGCATCTGGCACTCGTTGAGCTCACGACGCGTGTAGATGAAGCCGTGATCCGCCGTCATAACAACACGCGCGCCCGGGGCGTCGGTGCACACGCGGCGCGCCAACGCGGCAAGTTCCTCCACGGTGTCCGCGCAGGCATCGAAAACGTCATCCTGCGTAGCTGCCTTCTCGCCCGTGGCATCGATCTTGTTGTGGTAGAGATAAACGAGCCTGGAGTCTTTGAGCAGCGCTTTGCGCTCGGTTCCCGCCATGTTGAGGTATGCACTCGAGCGCAAAGCGCGGGCCGTGGGCTCAACGTGGGTAAGTACGGCCTCGCGCTGCGGAGTCGTCGCAGTGGGCATGCCGTCAGCCAACACAAACGCGCCATCCTCTGCAAGCTCAAGCACCTGGTGCGGCAGCAGCGCAGGCATGCCCACCTCGGTAATGGAGGGAAAGACCGCCTGCATGCTAGAGACCTTGACGTTGCCGCCGCGTTCGCGCTCGAGCAGCGCCGCAACGTCGCGGGCAACCTCATAGCGCAGCGCATCGCTCACGATAACGACCGTTGTTTTGGCAGAACCCACAAAGGCGGGCAGCACATGCCAGTAAAACTCATCCTGCCGTGCGGGACCATCGATGTAGCCGCAATCGGCCCACTCCCCTTGCGCAGCAGCCGCCCAGCAGGCATTGGCATCCGCCAAGAACCAGTTGCTGTAGAGATTCTCCGCCCAGTCCGCCACGGCGCGGGCAGGTTCCTCGAGCGCATCGCACTCGACGGAGCGTGCCCGCAGATACGCGGTGCACATATGGCGATAGGCAGCGTCCATGGCATACCATTCGGACGTATAGGCATCCCACACCTGCTGGGACTGCGCCAGATGGAACCCGCCCGCGTGCGTCTGCCTAAACGCGCACATATCGGCCACAGCGGCAAGCAAGCCAAAGTAGCTCTCGACACGGCGGTACCAGCTTAGGTCGCAGCGACGCGCCACAAAGGCGCGTGCGTCCTCAACACGGTCTGCACCCTGGGCAAACGAGCTGAACAACTGCGAGAGCACAGCCTCATTGACGCACGGGAACACATCAAGCGAGGCCAGCGCATCGATCGGCAGAGCCTCAAACCGCACAAAGAGCCCGCGGGCATCCTCCACCAAACGACAGATCTCAAATAGGTCCTCGCTCGACGCCTGGGTATCGGCGGCCTGGTCCCAAGTGCGCACCGCCTCAAGGCAATAGGGGCCGTAGGCGGGAGCCACATAGCTTTCGAGCCCCTTGAGCGCTCCCTCGGGAAGCGCGGTTGATGCCGCCGTAAGGAGCACATGGGATGCAAGCATAAGCAATGAGTCACGCTCGTAAAGCGGCCCATCAAACCCATAGCGACGCACAATGAAGGCAGAGAGCACATCGCGCACGCAGTACTTGTCCGCCAACTCAGCCAGCGCCTCGGGACCCTCGTGCAGCAGCATGGTCATACAGCCACGCAGCACAAACGCGGGGCGCGCGTCACCAGGCTCTTTACCGCCAAAAATCACCGTAAGGATGCCGAGTTCGATATCGGATGCGCCCGAGGCATGCGGAACACACGCGGAAAACTTAGCGCAGCGGGTCTTGGCATCAAAGAACGTCTTATGCTCGCGCAGGCTCTCGCGCACGGCGTCGATATTCTCGATGCCCAGCTGATCGGCCAAAAGCGAAAGATAGTCAGCCTGGAACTGATCGGCATACAGCTCAACATCGGCAAGCCAATCACCCTCAAGCCTGCCGCGCGGGCAGCGGCGATACAGCAAGATATCGCTCGCAAGGTCATCGCGGTTGATGAGCTTCTTGACGGCAAACATACGGCCCTCGCAGGCCTCAACAAAGCGCACCGGGCGCTCAAAGTCACCGTGAGCAGGCATTACGCCGGCATCGGCCCCCACGCCGTCGAAACCCTCGGCAGCCAATCGCTCAAACTCAGGAGCAAACTCGCCGTCCGCATCGTGCCAAACCACAACACGGCGCGGCGCGCATGAGGACAACGGCTGCAAAAATCGCAGCTTGAGCTGTTCTTCTACATCGATCTTGGGCATGAATATCCTTACCGTATCTGCAGTTACTTAATCTTCGCCAGCACATCCTGAAACTTGGCGTAGTTGACCTTGACGCCGTCATCCAGGTCGATCTTAATCATCTGGTCTGCCAAGTGGTGCAGTTTCTCCTCGTAGGCAATGGTCTCTTTGAGCTGGTCGTTGAGCTTTTTGATGCGCTTATCCAAGCGCACGCGCTCGCCGCGCTCAGCACTGACAAGGGCATCGTTGGCATACCCGATCTGGGCACGGTAGCGCTCCTGCTGCTCATGCACATAGTCGGTGCGGATGCGAGCCAACAGGTCAGGCTGGTAGCGATGCATGTAAACAAGGCACTTAAAGCCGTTCTTCTTGCCGCTGTCGAACAGCCAGTAGATGGGGCGCTTCTTATAGGTCTGGCAGTGGTCCTTAAAGAAGTCCTTCAAAAAGTAGGTGCGGATTACCTCGCGCGAGGTACCCTTGCCGCCGAGTGCCTCGGCAATAAAGGTCAGGTTCTGCTCAAGCGTCTCCTCGCCATACACGGTGCGCACAAAGTCGATAAAATAACGCACGATGTCGTCGTCAAAGTATTCGTCATCGGTGATAGGCAGCACGTTATCGCTATCTGGCATAAAGGTCACGTTCTCGGGATCGGGCATCTTGGCCAGATAGTCAGAGACCGTGGCGCCCTGGTCGGCCAGAACCAGACCGTCCACATCCAGCGAATAGCGACCGAACATACAGCCCACGGCATAGCTCATGAGCGAGGTAATCTCATCGCGCTTGGTGCGCACATACTTGTTGCCCTTGTAGCTCTCGGGGATCTCGTCGGCGGTGTCGAAAATGCGCGCCACCGACACGTACTTATCCTCGACCTCGATAGGCACCTCCCCCTCCATGTTGTAGATCTTGGCAAAGATTCGGTTGAGCTCCTCCTCGTTAGCGCGAAGCTGCTCAAAGCGAGCGTTAACCTCGGCTTTGCGAGCCTCGTATTTATCGGCGAGCAGTGTTGACATGGAACGCCTTCCAGGTAGTAGGGGATTAAAAACAATGATTCAAAGGGGCATTTTATGTGGTAGTCAAGCTTTTCTCACAGCACCCAGGAGGGTCCGTCCAACAACCGGGCACCATCTTCCTCGAGCGTATATTCACTCATCCAAGCCTTACCCAAAATGTCATACATAAAGAGCCAAAGGCTTACCCCATCGCGAAAGGTCCTCGTTGAAACAACGTAATTGGAGCCCTCAACCTCGCCTTCATACGACTCACACGACTCAAAACCGATGTAATCAAAACGACAGGTATCTCCAGGCTCAAGATTAGATACGACTGGCTTTTCCTCCACAATAATTGACGGAATTGGCCGGGGACCTACATTGGTAATCGAAACAATGAATCCGTAATCTTCCTCGAAACTGTCCACCTCAACTTGAGGCTTAGCCTTTTCGCTCCGAGACCTCTCTTCTTCTTGCTTCGTTTCTATGTCGTGCTGATACGAGACCACTGCAATAATGACTGCCGAAAACGTCCCGACTCCATTTAACAAATCCCCCGACGATAAAGAGTTGAGCAACGGAAGCGAGCAAATGCCGGATAGAAATCCAAGAAGAGCTTTAAACAGTAGCGTGAAAACCACTAAGCATGGAATTGAAACAGCCAAAGAAATAAATAGTCGGCGAATGTACCTCATGCTGATCACTCACAATAAGGGGTGACGTTTAAAATCCCAGGAGGTTTCAAACGAGTCCCAGTCGGTTTTTGACAGTTCGATAGCCAGTTCAGCCATGCTAGAGATACGGCCCTCTTCACCAAGGCCAAGAAGCGGCAGCCTTGACACAACGCCCGCATTACAATTAAGAGTTGGGTTAATCATTCTGAGCATCACAGATGCTGCGGATGAATTCAGGTAGGCAATTAGCGGAAGCAGGTTGTCATCTGCAATAAATGCGCAACTTCCAGCATGCTCAAACAGACTGTGTCCGCCGTTGACTCTAAACGAATTGCGATCGGACGTAACGTCTGACCAAGAGATCGACGGCCTAAATTGATCATCAAGGCTGACGGGGCGGAATCCTGACTGTTTTTTCATCTCCAGTTGGCCAGTGACTGAGAAATTCATAACGTTATCTCGGTTGCCATACCACTTGCGATAGCTACCACCTTTGTTACATGGATACCAACACGTTGTGGTTTGGACCTCGTTAATCGATGAGCACTCCCTATCAAACTTTGATAGTTGGACCTCCCACCAAGCTCTAATGAATAAGTCATTGTTTCCCGTTGTGATTCCAGCTTGAAGCGACGCGCGCGTACCAACAGCTGGATTTGATTTAAATGCAGATAGTATTCCGCCCCCAGCCCAGTAGGCTATTGGGGCGCCGGGGATCTGCTTGAAGATGTCGGCGTCGCGGCGGTAGAACCAGCCGCAGTCGGGATCTCGGATCGCCTCGAGCAGCTTGAGGCGCTTCGCCTCGCTGCCGTTGATGTCGACGAGGCGCACGTAAGCGCCCTCGTATGCCGCGCGGCCGTTGTAGATGACATCGGCGGTTACGTTGACGACCTCGCCGCCGATGGCGTCAAATGCGCGGGGGCCGAGATGAGCCATCGAGACAATCGTCTTGCCCTCGATGATCGAAGAGCGCATCTTCTCAAAGCTGCCCAGGAACATCCAACTCTGCATGGTAACCATTGCGGCGTAGCCCTTATCCTCGACAAGGTTAAAACCGCGCTCGATAAAGCACGTGCAGAGGTCGCTCTTCACGTCGGGGTAGTTCTTCTTGATCCACTTGCTCATGAATGGATTAAAGCTGCTGCTGCCCATATACGGAGGATTCGCAACGGTGCAGGTAAAACGACGGGACAGCTTCTCGCAGATGGCGGCAGCGCTTTCGAGCTTAGTTTTGGCCGTAGCGGCAAAAAGGTCATCGGAACAACTCGCGGCGACAGCCTTGAGCTCGTCGATCTCGTCCTCTGAGGGATTGAGCAGCGAACCGATCTCGCCCAAATGACTCAGCTCCTCGGCGAGCTTCTTGTTACCCGGCAGCTCGTCCTCCCCTAGCGGGATGCTCGAGAGCACGGCAACGTCGGCGCGAACGCCACGCCTAAAGAAGCGACGATCGTGCTCGCGGGCGCACATGGCAAGCGCCAGCTCCGCGATCTGAGCCGCACGGGGGTCGATCTCCATGCCAGCGAGGTTTTTGGTCAGGATAAGCTCCGGGATCTCGCGCTCGCGGTAGCCGCGCTCCTCGTACACGGCAAAGAGCAGCTCAAACGCATAGACCAGGATATGGCCCGAGCCACATGCGGGGTCGCAGATGGTTATCTCCTCGGGGCTCGAAATGCGGATGAAGTCCTCGTGCTCAGTATCAGGCTCGATGTAATACTCCATGCGCTCGCGCAGCGAACTCCCCGGGTTGTTGAGCATCCACAGACGGCCGAGCGAGTTCTGGACCATATAGCGCACGATCCACTCGGGGGTGAAGAGCTGCGTGGCGGGCGCGATGTCCGCCGCCGCTGCTTTGCGTTTTGCCTTGAAGAACTCGTCTTTGACGTCAGCGTTGTAGTACTGATACATCCAGCCCAGAACGGTCACGCCCTTGCGCCAGTCCTCGTCAGCGAGAATGGTGTTGAGTTTGCCCACCACGCCGTCGGACATCATGAGGCCCTGGGGCAACAGCAGCTCCATGGCACCGCCCACGCGTTCAAAGACGCCCGGCAGGCAATCGGCAAGCTCCTCGCACTGAGCCATAAACAGGTAGCGCCACAGCGGTTCATCCAAGCCCGCCATCTTGAGCTCGGCTATGCGATCGGTATCGGCCGTCGCTATCTCCACGTCCAGTGCGTTCTCCACGGCCTCGCTGCCATGGCTGCCGTCCGCACGACTCAGCATGCGCATACGGCTGGGGAGCCATCCGCGTGCATCCATAAAGCGAATGGCCACGATGCGGTTGAACCAGGTGTAGGCCGCTCGGTCGCGCAGCGCCTCGTGACCCACCTCTGTCTGTATGCGCAGCAGCTCGTCACGCTGCTCAACCTCAGCAGGACTTAGGGGCAGGCCGTTGACGGTCTCGGACCCAACGGGCGAAGGTGCAGGTTCGGTGATGCCGTAGCGCACCATCTGTGCCTCCACGCCTTTGATGAGCTCTGTACGGGCCCAGGTGCAGAAGCTCTTAAGGGCAGAATCGTTCATGGTTGATGAGCCTTTCTAAACGCCATAAACCACCGGTGCTCGCTTTGGCACCGGTGGCTCCGCGAGTTAGTTGATACGAATCTCGTCGTTTGCAGCGAGCTCCTGCATAAGGCGAGAGCGCAGGTCGTCCACGTAGCGCTCCACGTCCTCTGCGGACAAGAGGCGACTCGGCTTGGCCAAATCGGCGCGGCGCACGGTCTTGATCTTCCGCTGGGGCTTAGACGCGGGCACGGGCGCAGACGATGCGGCGCCCTTGTTGGAAATCTTCTTGACCACCTCACCCGTACTCGTGACCTCGGTGGTGCGGCGCTCGTTGTCCATTCGCATGCGGGCCTCATCCACGGCGTCGTATATCTTGTTGGTTGCAGCAACAATCCAGTTTTCCCAGTTTGCCGCGAGGGCGTTAAGCTCGTTGAGGCTCTGGACGCCATGGGCGCGGTTCTTGAACGACTCATACCTGGTGTTGGCGTCCGCGATGGCATCCTTGGCCTGCTTGACAAAACCTTCTTGGCTCTCGGCCTGCTTCCGCAAATCCTGCAGGTCGTTTTCGATACGACACAAGAACTCGTTGCGGCGAATGCCCAGGTGCTTTTTGATGTCTTCCTTGACGGGTGCCATCAACGGCTGAAGGTCTTTAATGCGGCCGTAGGGCTTTGGGTCTTTGAGGATCTCGCGTACCTTTGCCACGTTCTCCACCGCGTTGGGAATGTCATCGGAGACATACTCGATGCCCTCGGTGCGGCTCAAGAAATCCTTGGCGTGGTCAAACGCTGTTCGTTGGTTGGACTCGAAGAACTCAACCACCTTGTCAAAGTCTTCCTTGGCATCGAGCAGGCGGTCCTCGTGCTTGGTGAACGTGGTCAAGAACGCCTCGGAATCGCTCTGGTCCTTAAGAACGTCGACCACCTCCGAGCGCATCTTCTCGCACTCGTCCTCACCGGGATACGGGTAGGCCGGCTTGATACCCGTGTAGTAGTCGCGTGCCATGGCGACGCACACCTCACGCAAGCCCTCAAGGCGCTCCTTGAGCTCGGCCACGAGCTTATCCTCGTTGGAGGGCACGGTCTTGAGATCAAACAGGTCACGCATAAGCTCGCCCGTGGCGCGCAGCAACCGGTCGCTCATGCGCACGCGCAAACGCACCTGGGCCTTATCGGCATCCTTACGCAGGAGCGACACCATGCGGCTGTCGTTAGCTTGAACCGCCTGACCGCCAAACAGCACCTGCGCGCGCTGCTCCACTACAAGCTGCGCCACCACATTTGCGATGTCAACCTCGCGCCAGCCAAAGGGCTTTTGCTGGTACTGGCGCTGGATATCGCCCATAGCGGTATCCAGGTGGCGCTGGTGCTGCACTTTGAGGTAGTCCTCGACCTCTTTGAGCGCACGCGTGTTACCTGCATCCATGCCAGCGAGCCCCACTTGAACGTTGCCCACCAGAGTAGAGCGAATATCGGAATCGCTCGTGACCGGCGCGCCGATATAGTCGGCCTTTTCAAAGACCACATCGCACAGCTGCGCCAGCACCTGCTCAAAGACCTGAGCGGGTTTGGCAGCACGGATCTCAATCATGCGCCCGTTGACGGCGCATCGTGCATGGAGTACGGCCTCGCTCAAAAGGACATCGGCCTCTTTCTCGTTATAGGCTGCCTCGCGCATCTTGGACTCGACGATCTGGCGCGTACTCGGCTGAAGCTCCTGGAGATTTCGCGTCTTGGCGTACTTGCGAATCTTGGCGGCGTTGACGAGCGTCTCCCAATAATCCGCCTCGTCGCTCAAAGCCACGATGGCTTTGCCCGAAGAAGCCAAGGCCAGCTCGGTATCGTCCGCACGGCCCAGATCGCTCGCCATAGTCGCCACGCAAAGCTCCATGCCGCCCATGCTGGCACCGTGGATTGAGCCGTCCACATAGCGGTCAAACGGAAAGTCGTTGGCCCCGCGGTTGAGTTTACGCGCGGTGTAGATGCTGTCGAACAGGCGCTTTTTGATAGACTCGATCACCTGCGCGTTATCGACCGGAGTGCGTGCGATCTCCTGCGCTATCTCTTGCTCCTCGTCGGTGAGGAAGCTATAGGCATCGCCCTGGCGTGCCACGTAGTTCTCGCGCTCCAGGCGGGCAAGGGACTCCTTGACGCGGTCCTTGAGGGCGCGCATGTCCACGTCGAGGCCGTCGATCATGAAGATGGAGATGTTCTCGACCGTGGCCTTAACGTAGCCGATGTAACGAATCAGGTACAGGAGCTTGAGCACCTGAACGTCGTAGGGTTCAAGGCCCTTTGCGTCCTCGGCCGCACGGACCGCGCGGTCGACCACCTGGTTGATGCCGTGCTCAAGGTCTTTGGAGATAGTGTCGAAGAAGCACCAGAACGGCACGAGTGCACCGGTCTGGTCATACTGGATGGCCTGAGCGCTCTCCTGGAACGCGCTCAGCATGGAGCGCTCGCCCGTTGACATGTGCTTGGCCTTGACACCGTGCTTGCGCACCTCGGTCATCACGTCGGGCAGGAGCTTAAACTGGTAGCCCACAAACGGGTAGCTGGCCACAAAATCCTTGGAGTTGGCGTAGCCGGCAAGGTCGGAGCGCGAGCCACCCTCAAAGGTAAAGTTGTTTTTAAGCACGGCGGCGTCTTGCTCGTAGACCTGTGCAAGCATATCGGCCGCCGGCGCGGTCTTCTCGAGCACACGGCGCTGGATGACCTCGTCCACGCTGGAGCTGGAGAGCGAAAGGCGGGTATTGAAGCGGCCCTGGATCTTTGAAAAGTCGTTGCCCACGGGCAGGCTCAGGTTGTCGATGGCCTCCTGGCTCGTAACCATCACCCATACGCGGCCACCGCAGGCGGCACCCAGCTCCTCGACGATGGTCTGAAGGCTCAGCATAAGGCTTGGGTCCTTGTCGTTTGTAATAAACTGACCCACCTCGTCGACCATAAAGAGCAAACGGAAGTTGCCGCCGTGGGCCGCTGCCTGAGCGTCCACGTAGTCCTTGACCTTTTTGGCGAAGACATCGGGGGCCAAAACCTCGTCCTCAGAACCCTCGAGCCAGTTCCATGCGGCCTTTTCGCTCATGCCGAGCACGCTCTGCAGCACCTCGACCACGTCGTCCTCAAAGTAGCTGTAGGTGTCGCGGGTCTGGAGCCAGGACTCGCCGTTCACGCGCTCAAAGGCCTCGCGGAACTCCTGGGTCTTGCCCAGGGAATCGATGTGGTCCTCGAGCTTTGCAAGCTTTAGGTCCTCGCCGTAGAAGCCGCGCGCCTCGTAGAACATGCGCTCAAAGCCGCGAAGCAGCGCCGTGGGAGCCGTATCGCCCTGCTTCCACTGGCCCGCCTTGCTATCGATGTTAAAGAGGATGGCCTGCGTGGACACCGAGCAGGCGCGCTCCATGGCAGCCTCGACCATGGGGTCGACGATCTTGCCGTCAAAGTAGCGGATGGCGCTCTTGCCGCCGATCTGGCGATTCTCGAGCAGGTAGCTCAACATCTTGAGGAAGTGCGATTTACCGGAACCGAAGAAACCACTGATCCACACGCCGATCTTGTCGGTGCGCACATCAATGGCATCGCCGTAGGCCTTGAAGAACGTGGCAAAGTGCCCCTGCAACTCGCGCGTCACCACGTACTCGTCAAGCTCCTGGCGGATGGACCCATCTTTTGAATCCTGGACCTTGACCACGCCGTTGATGGAGCGGTTGATGTCTTTAGCAAAGAGGTCGCGAATGATCGTGTTGTCCATGGGTGCTCCTTTGGGTTTGGGAACGTTATGGCAAAGGGTTGTTACCGGCGGTAGGGACTTGCCTGCGGGGAGCCGTGCTTACGAGATATCGATGGCGCGGTAGTAGCTGTCGGCCGGCAGACGGTTAAAGAGCTGGAAAGAAGAGCCGTTGAAACTGCCCGGATAGGCGGCGACCACAGGCACCTCATCAAAATCCGCAAGCATGCAGTGGAGAAGCGTGTGTATGCGAAAGAACGGGAAAACCTCGCCCGCGCCGGTGAGGAGAACGACGTCTCCAGGCGCATGCGGCTCGGTCTGCTCAAGGATGTACGCGGCGACTTTCTCGGGCGAGGCGAACTTGGCCACGTCCTCGAGCACGCGCTGGGTACCGCGGCGCTCCTCTTGGTGCGGGATAGCCTTGAGGACACGGCGCTTTTCGAGAATTGCCAGCACGGCGTCGTAAAGGTTCACGACCTTGAGCGTGCACGGAAGCTTGTCGGCCTCGGCATCGCATGAAAGGGTGTCAAATAATGCACGCGCCTCAAACTCCAGCGCGGGGTCATAGCAAAAGGTGTGGAAGCCGATCTCATTGCCTATGCCCTTGTTGGCCAAAAAGTCCTCGCTGCACAGGCACTCGCGCAGAAGCTGCGCACGGCGCTCAAATTCCTGACAGGCGCGCTCGGAGCGGACATGCGTCGCCACGACGCTCTTGCGGGAGTGGATGCCGATATTGGTGGTGAGATCGGTCGCCGGGGTGATAACAGGGTCGACGGCGCTTTTGACGGGAGCCACGCTACATCACCGCCCTGCCGGTAAGGGCCGCGATAAGCGACTGCTCGCCCAGCTGAACCAAGGCTCGCTCGACATCGGAATCGAGGAAGAGTGGTGACAGGCGCTCGGACTCCGGGCCCTGGCCCTCGCCGATAAGGCCGGCATGGCGGAGCGTCTGGCGGAGCGAGCCCTTAATGCGCTTGACCGTGGCCTCAGTCCAGCGGGCCGCGTCCGGATACTCCGTGGTAAAGCGTGTCATAAAGGCGTTGAGGTCAACCGCCGTAAAGGCATAATCGAAGTTTTGTAGGCGCTCCCCTACCTCGACGAGCACGAGCTCGCGCACGATATCGTAGCGGCAGATCATGCTGTAGAAGATGGCCTGGTCCGCCTGCGTGGGAGTGCCGGATGCCATGAGGCTGGTTAGGGATGACGCAGCCTCGACGGCGGTTTTGGGGTCGATGCCGCGCGCGGCGCATACGGCGTCCGTGGGCACCATGGCGTCAAGGCGGCGAAGGCACACGGTTGCGCGGTTGGCGACCATGCGCTCCGTGGGATATTGAAAGAGGTTCTCGCTCTTTACGCGTACAATGACCTGCTCGTCGCTTGCGCCCTGCATACGAAGGGCAGCGACGATGCGCATCTCATGCGGGAGGAATTGCTCGCGGGTGAGCACCCCCCCCCCGAACGCTTTTTGTGGTTACATCCACAGTACACGCTCCAAGGGTGTCAAAGGCTGTCACAGGTGCGCCGCAACCCGGCAGGCAGGCGCGGCGCACATGACAATAATCATACCTGTTGGTAAAAAAGGTACCACGCCCAGAGTGTCAAATGTTGAGCAACAAAATTTAATCCGGCTAACGGTCATTTTCGCAGCTCAGAAGCTTTGACGAGGTCGCCCCAAATCACACTTGCCAGACAACCGCGCTTACGAATGCAGGCACGCACACGCCCAACGCCATCCTCCGCTACACTCAACATAGAGTTATACATATGATTCTATGTAAGGAGTTTCATATGCCTGTCGTAAAGCCTATTTCTGATCAGACGCGCGCGCTAACTACCATTCAGGAACGCGAAGATCACATTCAACGTGCCATCGCTCATGGTTACGACGACCTCACCAACGGTCGTGTGCGCCCCTGGAAACAAGCAAAAGCAGAGGCAGATCGGATGCGAGCCATCAGGTAAGGTCACCCCTCCCCCATGTAACCATCCTGTAAATCATAGCAGCGCACTCGAGTTTTACCGTGATGCGGTCGCGCCTGGCGCTCCACTGTGCTAAAGTATCCCGAACGTTCAAACGACTACGAGGGGAACTAGAAGATGGCACGTGTGCACAACTTCTCAGCTGGCCCGGCCGCGCTGCCTACAAGCGTGCTCGCCGAGATCGCCGACGAGATGATGGACTACCGCGGTTGCGGCATGTCCGTGCTCGAGATGAGCCATCGATCTAGCATGTACCAGCAGATTATCGACGACGCCGAGGCAACCCTGCGCCGCCTGCTGAGCATCCCCGACAACTACCGTGTCCTGTTTTTGCAGGGCGGCGCCACGCTACAGTTTGCGGGCATCCCGATGAACCTCATGCGCCGCGGGCGCGCCGGCTACGTCGTGACCGGCAACTTTGCCAACAAGGCGTACAAGGAGGCTGCAAAATACGGCGAGGCCGTGCTGCTCGCGACCTCCGAGGACACCAATTTCGACCGCATTCCCACCATGGCCGACATCAACGCGCGCATTGCCGCCGAGGCCGCGGGCGACGGGCTCGACTACGTCTACATCTGCCAGAACAACACCATCTTTGGCACCATGTACCACGAGCTGCCCGATTGCGGCGACGCGCCGCTGGTCGCCGATGTCTCGAGCTGCTTTTTGTCGCAGCCGCTCGACGTCGAGCGCTACGGACTCATCTACGCCGGCGCTCAGAAAAACGCCGGCGCCGCGGGCGTCACCGTGGTTATCGTGCGCGACGACCTGATCGCCGACGGTCCGGCCTTTGTGCAGACGCCGCAGTACATGGACCTTAAGACCCAGGCCGCCAAGGACTCCATGCTCAATACGCCCAATACCTTTGGCATCTACGCGTGCGGCAAGGTGTTCCGTTGGGTCGAGCAGACCGGCGGACTTGCCGCCATGGCCGAGCGCAACTGGGCCAAGGCCAACCTGCTCTACGACCTGCTCGAGAACAGCAAACTATTCCACGGCACCGCGCAGACAGACAGTCGCTCCATCGCCAACGTCACCTTTCGCACCGGCGATGCCGACCTCGACGCCGCCTTTGTTGCGGGCGCGGCAGAGCACCAGATTCAAAACGTCAAGGGCCATCGCCTCGTCGGCGGCATGCGCGCCAGCGTGTACAACGCCGTCACCATGGAGGACGTGCAGGCGCTGGCCACGTACATGAAGGACTTCGAAGCGCAGCATAGTTTGAGTCCGCGATCTAACTAGCCCGCAACACGCGGGCCGACCAGCCACATCAGACCACTCTGTTTAGATCAAAACCTGCTAAGGAGTTTTTCCATGCGCAAGATTAAGACCATCGACGACATCACCAAAGACGGCAAAGTCGAGTTTGGCGAGGGCTACGAGTTTGTAAGCACCGCCGAGGAGGCCGACGCGATCCTGATGCGCTCGACCGACCTGCACGGCTACGAGCTGCCCGAGGGCATCCGCGCCATCGCCCGCTGCGGTGCCGGCGTCAACAACATCCCCGTCGAGGAGTACGCCAAGAAGGGCGTCGTCGTCTTTAACTCCCCCGGCGCCAACAGCAATGCCGTCAAGGAGCTCGTCCTGGGCATGCTGGTGCTTTCGAGCCGCGGCGTGGTGCAGTCGATGAACTGGGTGCGCGACAACGCCGACGACCCCGAGATCCAGGTCGACGCCGAGAAAGCCAAGAAGGCCTTTGTGGGCCGCGAGCTCAAGGGCAAGCGCATCGGCGTCATCGGTCTGGGCAACGTGGGCTCCAAGGTCGCCAACGCCTGCGTCGATCTGGGCATGGACGTTTACGGCTACGATCCGTTCATTTCCGTCGAGCACGCATGGGTGCTGAGCCGCGAGGTGCAGCGCGTGGGCACGCTCGAGGACCTCTGCCGCGGCTGCGACTACCTCACCGTGCACGTGCCCAGCAAGGCCGACACCATCGGCATGATCAGCACCGAGCAGATTAACCTGCTGGCACCCGACGCCGTGCTCATCAACTACGCGCGCGAAACCATCATTGACGAGGACGCCGTCGATGCTGCCCTGCGCGAGGGCAAGCTCAGCTGGTTTAGCTGCGACTTTGCCACGCCCAAGACCGTCAAGATGCCCAACACGTTTATCACCACGCACTCGGGCGCCGGCACCGGCGAGGCCGAGGCCAACTGCGCCGATATGGCCATCAGCGAGCTCAAGGATTACCTGGAGAACGGCAACATCGCGCACAGCGTCAACTACCCCGCCTGCAGCATGGGCAAGGCGCGCGCTGCAAGCCGCATTGCCTGCCTGCATGCCAACGTGCCCAACATGATCGGCCAGATCACGGCCATCCTGGCCAAGGACAACGCCAACGTGCAGCGTATGACCAACGAGTCTGCCGGCGAGAACGCCTACACCATGTTCGACACCGACGAGCACCTGGAGAGCAGCACCATCGAGGCGCTCAAACAGATTCCGTCGATGTATCGCGTGCGCGTGATCAAATAGCGCCGGCTGATCTGACGGGCAGTTCCCCATGTGGCCTGCCCGTCGCTGACATTGAATTCCCGCGGGGGCGCCTTTCACACGAGAGGCGCCCCCGTTTTTGTGAGCCCTCCATTAAATGCACCGAGCCGCTTCTTGGCATACAATCTGTATGTTGACCTAACTATCTGTGAGGTGCCTATGGTTGATACAGATTTTGCTTGGCGGCTTACGCAAGGGCTCGTGCGGATCGACAGTTCCGACCCAGGTGCGTATGAGGGCGAGATTGAACGCTATATCAAAGCGTTGGTTGAGGAACGGTTGGCGCAGCTGAGCCATCCGGTACTCGATGCCGTGCAGATTGCAGAGCTCGAAGTACTCCCCGGGCGCCGCAACCTTATGGTCACCGTGCCGGGCCAAAGCGACGAGCCGCGACTCGTCTATATCTGTCATATGGATACCGTTACGCTGGGCGATGGCTGGGACGCGGACATTCCGCCGCTCGGGACGGTTGTGCGTAACGACAAACTCTATGGCCGTGGCGCCTGTGACATGAAAGGTGGCCTGGCCTGCGCCATTGCCGCACTGGTCCATACGCTCGAGCACGTGGTGGCGGATGGCGCGCTGCCCCGCCGCGGCTTTTCGCTCATCTGCTCGGTCGACGAGGAAGATTTTATGCGTGGCTCAGAGGCCGCGATCGATGCTGGCTGGGTCAGCTCGCGTGAATGGGTGCTGGACACCGAGCCCACCGACGGACAGATCCAGGTGGCGCACAAGGGGCGTACGTGGTTCGAGATTGAAATGGCTGGCGTGACGGCGCATGCGAGCCAGCCCTGGAAGGGCGCGGATGCCGTCGCCGCCATGGCCGAGGTCGTGTGTTCGCTTCGTCGCGCGTTTGTGGCGCTGCCCGCGCACGATGAGCTGGGGCCTTCGACCATCACGTTTGGCCAAATCGAGGGCGGATATCGCCCCTACGTCGTACCCGACCGCGCCAAAGTCTGGGTCGACATGCGCCTGACCCCACCGACCGATACGGCCGCCGCGACGCGCATGGTAGAGCAGGCCATCGCCGTCGCCGAAGCCGCCGTTCCCGGTTGCCATGGCAGCTACACCGTGACGGGCGACCGTCCCGCCATCGAGCGCGACCCGAACTCTTCTCTTCTAGCAGCGCTCAAGCGTGCCGCCGATGACGTGACGGACGCGGACACGACCGTCGGCTTCTTTACCGGCTACACCGACACCGCCGTCATCGCGGGCAAGACGGGCAACCGCAACTGTATGAGCTATGGTCCCGGGTCGCTCGCGCTCGCGCACAAGCCCAACGAATATGTGCCCCACGTCGATATCGTTCGTTGTCAGCAGGTGCTCATCGCGCTCGCCGATAACGTGCTCTGGGACGCGAGCGGCCAAGTTGGGGCATAATAAGCCGCGAACAAACCGACTCGTGCGTTAGGACCGCCCATGAAAGCACTTCCGTTTCCCTGCATCCGCCCGGCTCAGGACCGCGTGCTCGAGGCACTGCCTGCAATGGGCAGCATCCTGAGCGGCAACGATGTTCTGCGCGGAGCCATTGCCGATGGGCTCATGCTCAAGGACCCGGGTGCGGCATACTACGTGTACGAATGCTCGGGGGAGCCGGGGCGCGTGACGGGTGTCGTGGCGATTTGCCCGGTTAACGTGCTGACGGGTAGCGACGAGGCCGCCGCCAAAAGCGTCGACGCACTCGCCGCCGCGCGCGCGATCGCCGAGCTTAAGGTGCAGCCGCGCCCCGTGTCGCTCTCCTACGAGGCGTCGCCCGTCATGGACATCATCCTGGGCGCTGCCAAAGAGGGCGCGTCGCTCTACGCCGTCACCGACCCCGCGGGCATTACGCACCGCGCGTGGGAGGTCAAGCGCGAGGAGGCCGTCGGGGCCATCCGCGCCATGCTCGACCAAGCACCGGAGCCGGCACTGGCCGACGACCCCGCCTACGCCGCCGCTATAACCGGGGCGTCGCAGCTGCTGGCCGATGAGGCCCGTGTCGCTGGAACGTACACCGGCAAGGAGCCGTTCAACTTTACCGTTGCCGTGCTCTTCCCCGCCGCGCAGGTCAGCGGCGCCGCGCCGCAGGTTCCGACAGGTCTGCTCACGCACCAGGTCGCGCGGTTCTAGCAAGACCAGACCGCCCGGCACAAAAATCGGCAGCTCAACAAACAGGGGGCGGAGATGCAGCAGGTACATGCATCTCCGCCCCTATTGCGTCGAGAAGTTAGCCGGCGACCCGTGCCGCCGCGCCCGCGTTATCCGCGCTGCGGACCCGCAGTAGCCACGAGCGGTTCAAGCCCCAGCTCGCGCGCGTAGTCCTCCTGCGTAAAGACTTCGACCAGTTCAAACGTATCGGCCGCATCGTCAAACGCAAAATGCAGCACCGAGCAGTTGCCCGGAACGCGATCGCGCTCGTCGGCCGCCGCTCCCCTCACGTGATCCAAAAACTCCTTGATGGCCGAGCCATGGCTTACCGCGAGCACGCACGCATGGTCCGGACGCTGCATAAGCTCGGTCAACGTCGCCACCATGCGCTCGCGCACCTGGATCTGGCCCTCGCCGCCAAATTGACGATAGAAATCGCGCCACGGACGCTCGGGCATGAGCATCACGCGCTCGGCCTCAAAGTCGCCAAAGAACCACTCACGCAGGCCGTCCAGGCGCTCGTACGCCAAGCCCGGCCACAAGTTGGCGATAGTCTGCTCGGTGCGATGAAGCGTGGAGGTGTAGGCATGATCGGGCTCAATGCCGCGCGCACGTAAAAACATGCCGGCGCGCGCCGCCTGGTCGCAACCCAACTGCGTAAGCGGCGAATCACTCCACCCCTGAATGATACGCTTAAGGTTGAATATCGTCTGTCCATGACGGACCAGATACAGATCTTTATTCATAGGGGTCCTTTCGTTCGTTACCAATCAAGGAGCGAAAACGCCCCGTCGCAATAGCCAAAATGAAGCACGGCACCGTTGTCGGGCAGCTCTCCCCCGCCAGTCACATACTCAAGAAACTCCTGGCAGGCTGAGCCGTGGGAAACCGCCAGCACGCAGTCGTGCTGCGGCCTGGCCATGATGCGGGACAGCGCCGCGACCATGCGCGCCCGTAGCTCGCCTTCCGACTCGCCACCAAAGGCCACCGGATAATCGCCCCAGGGCTGCGGCGGCATCTCGCGATTTGATGTGCCCTCCAGCGAGCCAAAATGCCACTCACGCAGGTCATCGACCAGCTCAATGGAACGGCCCTCGCCAACGATAAGCTCGGCCGTATGCCGCGCCCGGCCCAACGGCGAGGAATACACATGATCAAAGGCCACGCCACGCGCCGCAAACGCCGTACGCGCCGTCAGCGCCTGCTCGCGCCCGCGCGCCGTAAGCGGCGAATCGTGCCAGCCCTGCAAAATGCTCTGCACATTGAGCTCAGTCTGCCCATGCCGCACCAAATACAGATCTGCCACACACCCTCCCCTCGTACCACCACAAAGGGGACAGGCACCTTTGTGGTGGTTTACCGTCTGATCACGCCGCGATGACGCTCAACTACACCAGCACGTCGGCGAGCGAACGCTTGGGTACGTGGTGCACCTGCGCCTCGTCGCGCCAATAATTGATGGAGCCGTCGGGGTTGGAATCGATCGCATCAATCACCTGTGTCTCGGCCGGAACGCCAAACGCCATGATCAGCTTGAGCTCATACTTGTCGTTATCGAGCCCCATGGCATCGATCGCGCGGGGCGTAAAGGCCTTGAACATGCAGGCTGCCACCTCGGGCATGGCGCTGCGGGCGGCGAGCATCATCGTCTGCGCGGCAATGCCCATGTCGACCTCGGTAATGGGAGCGGCAGGCTTGCCCGGAACGGCGCGCTCGGCCAGAATCGCGATGTAGCCGGTCGGGCGCTCGCCCTCGGCAGGACCCGGCCAATCCTTAAGCGCGCCGGCCCATGCAAGCTCGTCAAACACGCGCGCGCAGTCCTCGGCACCGCTCACCACATGAAAACGAAGACGTTGAGCATTGGCACCACAGGGAGCTAGGTGAGCCAGCTCCGCCAGCTCGAGCAAAAACTCACGCGGCACGCGCATGGACTCGTCAAAGCGACGGCACGTGCGGGCGCAGCGAACCAACGCATCAAACGCGTCCAAGCCGAGCTTTTCGCAACCCTGCTTTGCCATCGACTCAGCGCTTACCGGCGCTGCGGGAACTGCTTCGTTCATAGGGACCCCCAATTTCGGGCAATTGTTCTTAGGAAAATCTAACCTAAAACGTAGGCAATAACGAACAGGGCTGCAATGTTCTACACCTGTTGAATAGAAAATCGCGACGTGGGGAACAACGGAAACAATTCGGGGCCTTTGGGTTACGTTTCGCCCTCCCCGACCCATACGCCAGCGCCTTTAGGCGATACTGGTTGTAACGATCAAGGCTTACGCCGCACGGAAAGGAGACATTATGGGCATCTTTAAGAACGATGACCAAAAATCGAGCCAGTTTGGATTTGACGAGAAAAGCATGGCAGGCAAGGCCGTCAAGGCCGTGCGCTGGATTTACGCCATCACGGGCGTCTTGGCGCTCGTCGCCGGCATCGCACTGCTGTTTGCGCCCGCCAAGTCCCTCGTCTTTTTGACGACTGTCCTGGGTTTTTACTTTGTGATCACGGCCGCGATCAGGCTGTTTACCGCTGTTTTCGAGCCACTGCTGCCCACCGGCTGGCGCGTGACGAGCATCATCTCCAACCTACTCATTATCTTGGGCGGCGTCATAATCCTGCGCAACCAGGCCTTCTCGACCGCGACGCTCACCACGATGGTGGTTATCGTGGCCGGCTTTGGCTGGATCGTCGAAGGTGTCATGTCCATTCTGGAGTCCGAGCTTTCGTCCAACCGTGCCCTCGCCATCCTGAGCGGCGCGCTCTCCATCATCGCCGGCATGTTCGTGTATATCTATCCGCTGTGGTCGGCCAAGATGCTCGTCATCTTTAGCGGCGCCGCACTGCTGGTGTTTGGCGTAACGCTGATTGTTCGCGCTATTCAATTTGGCAAACTGGTGCACTAGATGCCGCGAACGCTCTTTATTGATGCAGACGCCTGCCCGGTCACGCGCGAGTCGATTGACTGCGCGCGGCGGGCGGGCGTCGCCGTCGTTATCGCCGGCAACAGCACACAGAACCTGGAACGCCACATTCGCCGCGACGATCCGCGCGACGTCGAGCATGCGCGACGCGGATTTTGGGTCACGACGCTCGATGTGAGCGTGGGCGCCGACAGCGCCGACTTTGCCATTGTCGAACGCCTGCAGGCGGGCGACGTAGTCGTGACGCAGGACATTGGCTTGGCGAGCATGGTGCTCGGGCGCGATGCCGCCGCCATCGGCGTGCGCGGGCGCGTCTACGACAAAGCGACCATCGACATGCAGTTGTTTATTCGCCACGAGGAAAAGAAGGTACGCCGCGCCGGGGGACGCACTCGCGGACCGGCGGCATTTACCAGCGAAGACCGCGCCCGCTTTAAACGCAACCTCACCGAGCTGCTGCACTAACCAAGGTAAATTTTTGAGACATGCCTAAAAATCTACCTTTTTGTTTTGGCAGCGGGAAATGCCCTGGTCACAGGGGTAGATCGTAAGACGTGTCCCAATAATCTACTTAAAGGCCAACGGCGGAGAGGATGAGGCCCCAGCCAGCGCCGATGACGTACATCATGATCAGGAACACGGCATTTTCGCGGGCGCTGCGGTTGGTGCGGAACAGCACCAGATAACCCACGCCGGCGGAAATGAGCGTGCCGGCGAGCATCGGCGCCAGTTGCAGCGCGCCTTCCAGATACAGCTGCGTAATGGCCACGCTCGCCGAGCAGTTGGGAATCAGGCCGACAAGCGCCGAGCCCAAGACGGCGAGCGTCTCGTTGCCACGCAGGAACTGCTCGATCGCGGACTCGCCGAAGGTCTCGAGCACGGCGACCAGAATCAGCGTCACCAGAAAAATGAATACCGATACCTGCACGGTGTGCGAGATGGCGCTGCGGATGATTGCCAGGAGGGGCGTGCCCTCGTGAGAGTGACCGTGCTCATGGCCGCAAGCACAGCCGCGCTCGTGGGCATGATCGCCCTCGTGGCCGTGCTCATGGCCGTGTTCGTAACCGTGCCCATGCCCGTGCTCGTCCTCATCCTCGTCGCAGCCGCAATGGTCGCGCTCACACAGCTCATGGATGTGGTCGGCGCTCACGCCCGCCTCGGCAACCTCGTCGATGATGTCACCGCCGCTGTGGTCGTCGTGCGCGCAGTTCACATGGGTAGGATTGGCCGCGGTTCCCAGCACGGTGCGGCGAATCGCCGCGTGCGCGCGGGCGTTACGGCGCAGGCCGCGAATGGCAGCGTCCACGATAAAACCCGTGACCAGTGCGATCAGTGCCTTCGAAGCCAAAAGCATTGCCATAGTCTGCATGGGAACCTGCTCGGCAAGCAGCAGCGGCAGCATCTCGTCAGAGGTCGAGAGAAACACCGCCACCAGGGTACCCAGCGTCACAACGCGACCGGCGTACAGCGTGGCCGCCATGGCCGAAAAGCCGCACTGCGGCACCATGCCCAGCAACGATCCAACCACGGGGCCCGCGGCACCGGCACGCTTGATGGCGCCGTTAACGCGGTCGCCTGCAACGTGCTCAAGGGTCTCAAGAGCCAAATACGTCACCAACAAAAACGGCACCAGCGAGAGCGTGTCCTTGCCGGCGTCGAGCAGAATATCAATCAGTAAATCCATGACGGATGGAACCTTTCGTGTCTTTCGGCAGCATTGTAAAAGTCCTAGCGGTCAACTAGGGTATTGTAGTTGTCCCGGGCGCGGTGCCAATAGTTGCCCATGGTAAACTATCATCTCGCCACATCTCAATGAACCCGAGCCGCGCGGTGCGGCCCGTCCAAGGAGCAGTTATATGAACGTTTCACAAGCACTCGAATACGAGCGTCAGCCGTTTATCCCCATGTTTATCTATGGCGATCACGGCGCCATGGAATCCGAGCGCCAAAAGGGCGAGGAGGCCCTTAAGGTGCTCGAAACCGAGTACTTTACCGCCGAGGGCGACCCCGGCTTCGACTTTGCCACCGTGCGCGACCTGGCTGACCGCAACCGCGACCTGTGCGACCAGATTGGCGAGGCACGCCTGCGCAACGTGACGCCCGCGACGCTTTCGCGCGGCCTCTCCGATGCCGACACCTGCGCCGCCATCGGCAAGATGCAAAAGCGCACCGCCGCGTCCGTTATGCGCGAAATCCGCGGCGACCGCGACGCGCTCGGCGTGGCCTACGCCCGCAAGCCCATCCAGGGCACCGTGCTCGGTATCGACATCGAGACCACCGGCCGTGCACCCGAACGTGGCTATATCATCAACGTGGGCTGGGAGATCATGGAGCTCACCAGCGACGCCGTCCCGCACGACGCCGAGGCACACTACTGCGGTCTGCCCGACATCTACCGCGGCGAGGATGTGCCGTTGTCGAATATCCACCACATCACCTGGGACGACATCGACGGCAAAACGCCCTTCCGCGAGAACAAGGAGCTGCAAAAGCAGCTGCTCAAGCTTATGAAGAAGTACCCGTACATGGCGCATAACGCCGCGTTCGAAGACAGTTGGTTCAAGATCCACCTGGACGGTTACGCCGAGGCACGCCGCGCCGGCAAGATCATCGTCATCGACTCGCGCCAGATCTGCCGCAGCCTGGATGCCGACGTCCGCTCGCTCCCTCGCGAGTCCGCCCCCGCCGCGCTCGAGAACTGGGCGCGCCGCCGCGGCACCCTCGCCGCCGACGCCAACGAGCAGCACCTGGGCCTCGACGACACCGACCTCATGCTCCGCACCGTCCAAGCCGAGTTCAACCTCAAGAACCTGTTTGCCAAGTAGAAACGCCTGCGACAAGCATGGCCCCGTTCACGAGCGGCCCCGCAGCGGGAAACCCCGCAGCGGGGCCGCCTTACGTTCCACAGATAGATCAGCCATCACAAATTCTGAACCCTCATTTTGAACGATTTCGGCCAATTCCCGACACGCAATTCGTTGTTGGATGGTGATGCATCGATATCAAATATGCAGCAATTGAGTATTTATATGCTATAGCTAAGCTGCGGAAACTTTTATTTAGGGCATACCAACTCATAATTGCGTCAAGCTTTTGGACAGCATTTGGTTAGACCTCTAAAACGATTTTTCCACTCAGCGCCATCAGCACGGTATTAGCTGACACGATATATACCATGAGTATCGTATTGTCACATACCACTGCAAAAGCGGTCTACCAGGCCGCGCATTCGGTGTCTGCGAAAGGCATCGAGTCCTGTAGTCCTGCCGCGATTTACGGATCATGTCCCACCGAAACGCTCCTTGACGCAGCCGCAGAATGGCTCACCAAACATGATGTTTCCCTCGGCGCAAATGATTCCCTCGAGGTGATGGTGTTTGATCGCAGGAATGCGCGCTATGCAATGAACTGTCAATGCCACGTATCTTCAAAACGATTCTCGAACTCACGCTTTATAGAGCTCAAAGATGGCATCTTCGTTGTTGGCGTTGAGCTTTGCGCACTTCAGGCCGCCACCTATCTCCCTTTTCGCGAACTAGTGGAGTACTACTTTGAGCTGTGCGGCGCTTATTCCCTTGGAAACGGTTCTTCTACCTCTTATACCGAGCGTTTCCCACTTACCTCGACCGAGAGGCTAAAGCAGTTCTTTAATTCCATTACCAGATGCGACGGTCTGGCCCTTGCCCGAAAGGCGATCCAATGTGTGCGCGACGGATGCCGGTCTCCCATGGAAACGGCTTTTGTCATGATGCTAACGCTGCCCAAAAGCGAAGGAGGGCTTGGTATTAAGGGAATTGAGACCGATTACGAGGTGCAGGTCACCGCTGCCGCAAAGAATCTCACGAGACGCAAGAAGTTCTTTATGGATGCGTATCTAAAGAAATCTCGCACAGACATTGAATACAACGGTTTTTATCATGACGCGGAAGAAGACCGCGCCATCGATGAGGAGCGCAAGAATGCACTTGCGTCCATGGGGTACGGAATCATCACCGTCAGCCGTTATTCCTTTATGCATGCCAGCTCTTTTGTTAGGGTCATGGAGGCAATCCAGCGGAAAGAGGGCGTACGCCCCTCGCGTCTGCCAAAAGACTTTCAAATCATGCAAGAAGACCTGAGACAGTTTGTACTCAGAAGGTTTATTGAGGAGAAGAAACGAATCCAGGAGGAGCTTCGCCAGGATTCCGAAGAGCGCCAACGAATCGACCTCGAAAAAGCAATGCTCGAAGGCATCACATTGGACGATCCGACGATTAACGAGGCTCCGGCAATCGATGACATGCAGACTGTCGAACCCGACAGCCCATCACTCAACCAAACAAGCAGCTTCGCGCCCGAGGGCAGGATCTTCGGGGCCGGAAGCTAGACCGGCTAACAAGGTGGGCACCTTAGCGACGTGCAAAAATGCGAGTATTCAGCAGAGCCGGGTGTCTATCACCCTCGAGTGGATCCAAATGTGAAGCGAAATCACTCTTGCGTGAGAGCGTTAGGCAACATTTGAGGAAGAACTCATCGGATTAACACCCTAAGATAACTCTTGAACTGCATTATATGGCCTGCAATAAATTAACGGACCCCCTATCGTTGCAGAATACTCCAATTTTTGCACGGCTCAGGGGCACCCACCCCGGCATCGGCTATCAAAACCGCTCACTCCGGGATCTCGTCCACTATTCCCCATCATTTTGTGCAACGAATTACCCGAACGTCATTGACATATGAACATACACTCATATAATCAGAAGCAAGTTATATGAGCGCATGTTCATATGAAAGGATATTGCAATGAGCATCCGCGTTGATGAAACGAAACCCGACATCGAGGCCACCGAACCCGCGATTCCCACCACCTGCTCGCCCGAGGACCTTCCCGACGAGGAGCTTCTCTACGACCTCGCCGACCTGTTCAAGGTCTTCAGCGACACTACGCGCATCAAGATCCTCTATGCCCTCATGGGCCGCGAGCTCTGCGTGGCAGACATCGCCGAAGCGACCGAAACCTCGCAGTCCGCGGTATCGCACCAGCTGCGCACACTCAAGCAGTCGCACCTGGTCAAATTCCGCCGCGACGGCCGCAACATCCTATACTCGCTCGCCGACGACCACGTCTACACCATGCTCAACCAGGGCATGAGCCACATCTGCGAATAGCGACCAACCACGGTACCAGCGCGGCCTGCACCCAAGCCGCAAATACGGGGAAAGGAACCCACCATGAAAAAGCAGTTCAAGCTCGACGAGATCGACTGCGCCAACTGCGCACGTGAGCTTCAGGACGAGCTGGCCAAGCTCGATGGCGTCAAGTCCGTTTCGGTCAACTTTATGACCCAGAAGTTGACGCTCGAGGCCGATGACGCCGAGTTCGACGAGGTCCTCGACCGCGTTGTGGAGTTCACCGCCGACGCCGAGCCGGACTGCGAGATCATTCTCTAGCCCAAGCTTACGCTAACCTGCAAGGCCGCGCTTGCCGCGGCCTTTGCTCGCGAAATTATATGAGCGAGTGTTCATACATTCAAATGGGAGGATACGAGTCATGGCTACTGCCGACCCCAAGAAGAAAAAGAAGAAGCGTAGGAAAAAAGAGTCACTCGAGCATAAGCGCAACCGCATCCTGGTAGCGCTGGGCATTTTTGCCGTGGTGTACGCCCTCGATGAGCTCGGCACCCTCACCGCCGCATTCGGCACCCCGGGCGACATCTACGCCAGCTTTGTGCTGTTCCTCGTGCCGTTTTTGATTGCCGGCTACGACGTGCTGCAAAAGGCATTCAATAACATCCGCCGCGGCAAGGCCTTCGACGAGAGTTTCCTTATGGCCGTCGCGACCATCGGCGCGTTTGCCATGGTACTCTTCCCCGACACCGACCCGCACATGGCCGAAGGCGCCGCCGTCATGCTGTTCTACCAGGTCGGCGAGCTGTTCCAGGCATACGCTGTGGGCAAGAGCCGCAAGTCAATCAGCGCCATGATGGACATCGCGCCCGACTACGCCAACGTCGAGCAACCCGACGGCACACTCGAGCAGGTCTTCCCCGATGACATCGCCGTCGGCACCGTGATCGTGGTCAAGCCCGGCGAGCGCGTGCCTATCGACGGCGTCATCGTCGAAGGCGAGACACAGCTCGATACCGCTGCCCTTACCGGTGAGTCGGTCCCCCGCCCGGCCAAAACCGGAGACGACATCATCAGCGGCTGCATCAACATGACGGGCCTCATCCACGTGCGCACCACCAAGCCCTTTGGCGAGTCCACCGTCGCGCGCGTCCTGGAGCTCGTAGAAAACGCCAGCGAAAAGAAGGCGCGCACCGAGAACTTCATCACGCGCTTCGCCCGCGTCTACACGCCCGCCGTCACCGGCGCTGCCGCGGTACTCGCGCTCGGCGGCGGCTTGGTCACCGGCGCCTGGTCCGACTGGATCCTGCGCGGCCTGACCTTCCTGGTCGTCAGCTGCCCGTGCGCGCTCGTGATCAGCGTGCCGCTGAGCTTCTTTGGCGGCATCGGCGGCGCCTCCAAGCTGGGCGTTCTCATCAAGGGTTCTAACTACCTCGAGACGCTCGCCGACGTGGACACCGTCGTCTTCGACAAGACCGGCACGCTCACCAACGGCACGTTCTCGGTCGTGGCAGTACACCCCGAAGCCGGCTATACCGAGCAATCGCTGCTTGAGGTCGCAGCCCTCGCTGAGTCATTCTCCGATCACCCCATCGCGCAGTCCGTGCGCGCCGCCTACCATGACGAGGTCGACCCCAAGCGCGTAAGCGACTCCACCAACGACGCGGGCCATGGCGTGACGGCAACCATCGACGGCAAGCACGTCGTCGTTGGCAACGCAAAAATGCTCGCCGCGACCGGAGTCGAAGCGCCCGATTGCGAGGTCGTCGGTACGATCCTTCACGTGCTGGTCGATGGCATCTATGCCGGCCACATTGTAATTGCCGACACCGTCAAGGCCGATGCCGAGCAGACGATCAGCGACCTGCACTCCGCCGGCGTCAAGCGCACCGTCATGCTCACGGGCGACCGCGAGGAGGTTGCGGCGTCTGTGGCCAAGCAACTCAGTCTCGACGAGTTCCACGCGCAGCTGCTGCCGGGCGATAAGGTCGAGCGTGTTGAGGCATTGCTGGCGGCCGAATCGGGCAAGGGCAAGCTCGCCTTTGTAGGCGACGGCATCAACGATGCGCCCGTGCTCACCCGTGCAGACGTTGGCATTGCCATGGGCGCCATGGGTTCCGACGCCGCAATTGAGGCCGCCGACGTGGTGCTGATGGACGACAAGCCTTCCAACATTTCCCGCGCGATCCGCGTGGCGCGCAAGACCATGACGATTGTTTGGCAGAACATCATCTTTGCGCTGGGTATTAAGCTGCTGATCCTGGTGCTGGCAGCGCTCGGCATCGCCAACATGTGGCTTGCTGTGTTCGGCGACGTGGGCGTGGCGATCATCGCCATTCTGAACGCCATGCGCGCGATGGGTGTCAAGAACCTGTAGCTTGTTTGTGGTCCCTCCGGCCGGGGCCGGGCTTGGTTTTGAAAACGTCCTCGACCATGTACGGCGCCTTGTGCTGGGGCGGCGGGGCTGGGGGCGAGGCGGCGGTCGGGGGTGGGGGGTGTTTTGAAAACCCAGCCCGGGCCCGGGCGGCCGTTACGTTGGGGGGGGTTGGTGGGGCTCGGGTGGT
>UQIV01000027.1 GCA_900541205.1 uncultured Collinsella sp.
GTTTTTACGGCCGCGGGCGGGGGGGGTCTTGGGGGCCCCCGGGGTAATTTACCCGGCCGGCGGGCGGGGGGCCGTGCTTGTTTTTTATAGGGGGGGGCCGCAATGTTCAAAAAAAATGGCTGGCACCCCGGCCCCGCCGGCAAATAGCAGACACTCCGCATGCAATCTATGCAAACAAACAAGTACGTTTAGCTACATTCGGTAAGTTCGAGCACGCTGCCCTTAACGATAAGCGCCGGCTCCAGGACAACCTCTTCGGCACGCCTGCCGCCCCTACCGGCAAGACGCTTGGACATGCAGCCAAAAGCATGCTCCGCAAGGACACCAGGATCCTGCTCAATCGCGGTCAGCGCCGGCTCAAAGAGAACGTCGGCGGCCGAGTTGTCGTAACTCACCACCGAGATGTCGCCCGGGATGCTCTTCCCCATCTCGTGCAGGCGCTTGAGCAAACCGAGGGCAATGTTGTCCGAGCTTGCGAACACGGCGGTGGCGTCGGTTGCGAGCACCGCCTCCGAAGCCTCGTAGGCACTCGGGATGTAGTACTCGCTCTCAAACTCTAAACGCGCGTCGATAGGCAAGCCAACCTCGCGCAGTGCGCGCTCATAGCCGGCAAGTCGTTTGCGACCTGTATTGGAACGGCGCGCGTTAACCAAGCAGGCAATACGACGGTGGCCCTGCTCGATCAGATAGCGAGTGGCCATGTAGCCACCCATCTCGTGGTCGAACATCACCTTGTCGCACTCGAGCCCCTCAATGGCACGGTCGACCATCACGGCAGGGATGGGCAGATGGCTCACCTCCTCGCGCAGGGCACGATCGTCGGAGAACTCGTCACCCACTACCAGAAAGACGCCGTCGACGCCGCGCGTCACCAGCTGGCGCAGCAGTTCCAAATCGTCATCGGCGCTTCCACCCGAGCTGGTAATGAAGAGCGCATAGCCATCCTCGCGGCAGCGCTTTTCCAGGCTACCGGCGAGCGAGGCAAAAAAGCGGCTCTCGATGTTAGGGACGATAAGGCCCAGCGTGCGCGACTCGCGCATGACCAGACTACGCGCAATCTGGTTAGGGACATAGTGGTTGCGCGCCGCGACCTCCTTGATGAGCTTGCGGTTTTCTTCCGAGATGCGACAGGGCCGATTATTGAGAACAAGCGAGACCGACGAGGGGGAAAGCCCCACCTCCTGGGCGATCTGCTTGAGGGTGACTTTGTTGGCCATCTCGCTCCTTCCGGGTTTACGCGCAATCTCTTGAAAGTATAGCGACTACCCCTCTACCTCGGTGATAAACACTTTACCAATCCGGTAGACGGCTGTTTTATCGCCGTCAGCGCACCAAATCCGTCCGGGTGGGGTATATTGCAATCGATTGATGACAACAACCACCAAAAGGCGGATATTCGTATGCACGAGAACGACTTTTTTAACGAGGACCTGCTGTGCGCGCTTGCTGGCGTTGCCGGCGAGGACAACGTGTTGATGAGCGAGCCCATGCGCGAGCACACCACGTTTAAGATCGGCGGCCCGGCCGACGTCTTTGTCACGCCCGATACCGAGCAGGGCCTCGTCGCCACGCTCGATACCTGCTATCGCTGCGACCTACCCCTCACTATCGTGGGCAACGGCTCCGACCTGCTCGTCGGCGACAAGGGTATCCGCGGCGTTGTCGTGGCGCTGGGCGAAGGCCTCTCCGACATCACGGTCGACGGTACGCACGTCACGGCGGCGGCCGGCGCCTTGCTTTCCGATGTCGCCGCGGCGGCAGCCGAGGCCGGTCTCACCGGCATGGAGCCCATCTCGGGCATCCCCGGATCGGTCGGCGGCGCCTGCTACATGAACGCCGGTGCCTACGGTGCCTGCATGGCCGATGTGCTGGAGTCCGTGCGCGTCTACAAACCCGCTCGCCAGCTCGACGACGGCACCCGCGGCAGCGGCAACATCATCGAGTTCGATGTCGACGAGCTCAACCTGGGCTATCGCAAGAGCCGCATTGCCGACGACGGTTTCATCGTGCTTTCGGCCACTTTCAATCTCGCCCCGGGCAACGCCGCGATGATCAAGGCCGACATGGACGACTACCGCCAGCGCCGCGAGGACAAGCAGCCGCTCGACATGCCGAGTGCCGGCTCCACCTTCAAGCGCCCCGAGGGCTACTTTGCCGGCAAGCTCATCATGGATGCCGGCCTGCGAGGACACGCCGTTGGCGGCGCGCAGGTAAGCGAAAAGCACTGCGGCTTTATCGTCAACGCCGACCACGCCACCGCCGCCGACGTCGACGAACTCATCCGCGACATCCAAGCCAAAGTCAAAGAGCAGTTCGACGTAGACCTAGAACCCGAAGTCCACCGAGTAGGCGAATTTTTATAAAAAGAAGGCCCCGAAAGGGGCCTTCACCATATTTATTCAGACAACCCAGTCCGGTGTGTCACGCCTTGGACCCGGAAGGTCCGGGGCTGGGGGCGAGGCATAAGGTTGGTCGCGAGTTCCGCACGCAAAGAAGGCCACTTAATGTGGCCTTCGTCTTGCGCAGGACTGTAGAGCAGGCAACCTTATGCCTCGCCCCCAGTCCCGGACCAACTTGCTTCAAACCGCAGCTACGACAGCGCGATACCGCCAAGCCAGCCCCAACGCACGCCAGAGCCAGTGCCATAGAAGCTAATAAACGAATCAAGCGACTTAGACGTAATGGCACCCTCGTTGCTCATAACGATACCGCCGCCAACATAGATACCCACATGACCGTAGATAAGGCCCGGAGCACCCGTTCCGCTGTGCGAGGAATCGGCCACGATCATGCCCACCTGTAGCGCCGAGCGGTCGGAGCTATAGCACCAGGCGTTGAACATGTCACACGCGTTGCCGCCAAAATAGCCCACGCCGGCGTTACGGAAGACATTGGTAACCCACGCCGCGCACCAGTTCTGACCCGGCGAAGGCGTGGAGTAGCACGCGTTGACGACGGCCTGCTGTTTGCCCGAGCCGGCATTCTGTTGCGGGGTTCCGGGCGCATACGATCCGCCACCCGAGCTTGAACCACCCGAGTAGGAATTGTTCTTGTTCGCGGCAGCCGCGGCAGCGGCAGCCTTCCTAGCGGCCTCCTCAGCCTGGGCGGCAGCGAGGATCTCGGAATCGCGCTGAGCCATGAGCTCCTTGACGTCGTCGGAAAGACCGTTCAGAACGGTCTGGACCTCTTGCTGCTTGGCCTGCATATCCTGCATCTGAGCCGTCTGCTGGTCCTTGAGTTTCTCCAGGTCGGCCTTTTGTGCTTCGAGCTCGGTCTTCTGTGCGTCGAGCTCAGCCTGAATCGTCTGGATATCCTCGATGGCATCGCGGTCGCTCTTGTTGATCTTCTCAACGTAATGCGCGTTGGCGACGAGTTCCTCAAACGAGCCAGAGGCCAGCAGCAAAGACAGGATGTTCGTGCCGCCGGACTTGTAGCTGGCGGCCACGCGATCGGAAAGGTCGTTGCGCTTCTTCTTGAGCTCGGCCTTCTTTTCATCGATCTGGGCCTGCGTGTCGTCAATCTTGCCCTGGACATTCTCGATGTCGTTGAGGGTCTGGGCATTCTTGTTGGCCAGCGCCGCATACTCATTTGCGATGCTGTCGAGCTGGGCCTGAACCTCGTCGAGCTGGGCCTGGGCAGCATTCAGTTTATCGGTGGTTTCTTTGGAAGCCTCCGCCGCATGGGCGCGAGCGGGCAGGCCAAAAAGAACTGCCGCAGAAGCGGCGCCGAACAGGGCCTTGAGGGCAGTGCGGCGCGAGAGCTCCTGGGAAAGGATGGAATCGCTGTTTGGTGACATATGTACTCCGTTACATGTTTATTTATATGTCGCTCAACTCATACATATTAGCGTACATATGGCGCGTCCCAACGATTTCCACGAACGGCAGGAAACTACAAGGTCAGCGGCTCGCAAGCAAATGCCAAAGATCAGGTTATGCGTACGCAAGCTCTTCTGATGAGTACGTTAGCACAATCCTCTGCTTTTCCTACAGCGCACGATTTGGGCGTCCCTGCCTGCGCTATACTCCCCTGAAGAAGTGTTCCTGATTCGATAGGAGACTACATGTCCAAAGCACTCGACCCCAAAGACACCTGCGTCCTCGTTACCGGTGGCGCCGGTTTTATCGGCTCGCACACCGTCGTTCAGCTGCTCGAGGGTGGCTACCAGGTCGTCATCGTCGATGATCTCTCCAACTCCAGCGCCGTCGCCGTCGACCGCGTCAAGACCATCGTGGGCGACGAGGCCGCCAAGAACCTCACCTTCTACGAGGCCAACGTGCTCGACCGCGATGCGATGAACAAGATCTTCGATACCCATCAGATCGACCGCGTCATCCACTTTGCCGGCTTTAAGGCCGTCGGCGAGTCGGTGAGCAAGCCCGTCGAGTACTACCACAACAACATCGAGAACACCCTGGTGCTCATCGACGTCATGCGCAACCATGGCTGCAAGTCCATCATCTTCTCGAGCTCCTCGACCGTCTACGGCGACCCGAACAACCCGCCCGTCACCGAGGAGGATCCTAAGAAGCCCGCGACCAACCCCTATGGTTGGACCAAGTGGATGATCGAGCAGATCCTTATGGACGTCCACACCGCCGACCCCGAGTGGGACGTCGTGCTGCTCCGTTACTTCAACCCCATCGGCGCTCATCCGTCGGGCCTGATCGGCGAGGACCCCAAGGGCATCCCCAACAACCTGGTGCCCTATGTCGCCCAGGTCGCCGTGGGCAAGCTCGAGGCCGTTCAGGTCTTTGGCAACGACTACCCCACCCCCGACGGCACCGGCGTGCGCGACTACATCCACGTGTGCGATCTGGCCTCTGGTCACGTTGCTGCCCTTAATTGGATGAACGGCAAGACCGGCGTCGAGATCTTTAACTTGGGCACCGGCACCGGCACCTCGGTACTCGAGGTCGTCGCCGCCTTCTCCAAGGCTTGTGGCAAGGAGCTGCCCTACGTAATCCGCGAGCGCCGCGCCGGCGACATCGCTGCCAACTGGTGCGATGCCTCCAAGGCCGAGCGCATGATGGGCTGGAAGGCCCAGTACGACATCGCGGACATGTGCCGCGATAGCTGGAACTGGCAGAGCCACAACCCCAACGGCTTCGCCGACGCCGAGTAGCAAAAACCTACATACCGCTCTTGCCCCGATCTCACGTTGTGAGGTCGGGGCTTTTTCATGGCATGTAACCATTCGCCGAAAATCGACCAACTTTTTTATCTTGCCTGTACATGTTTAAACAACATGTTTTACAATAGGCGTATCAGATCAGAACATCGGAGGCGGACTGCACATCCATCGGCAGGCCGACCCCACAACAAGAAGGTTGGTGAGCGCATTCATGGAGCGTGCAAGCGGCGTCCTCATGCCCGTCTCATCTCTGCCCGGACCATACGGAATCGGCGGCTTTGGCTGGAATGCCTACGACTTCGTCGATTTTCTCGCCTCGTGCAAACAACATTACTGGCAGATTCTGCCCCTTACGACGACCAGCTATGGCGATTCGCCCTATCAGTCGTTCTCGGCCCGCGCTGGCAACCCCAACTTTATCGACTTTGCCGAGCTTATCGAGGCAGGGTATCTGGAGCAGCGCGATATCGATGGCGTGTATCTGGGATCCGACCCCAGCAATGTCGACTACGGTGCTATCTTTGGCGGCCGCCGTCAGATTCTCGACCGCGCCGCTGAGCGCTTTGCCGCCGACAAGCCAGCCGATTTCGATGACTTTATCCAAGCCAACGAGGACTGGCTCATCCCCTACTGTGAGTTCATGACCGTCAAAGAGGAGTGCGGTCTCAAGGCGTTTTGGGAGTGGCCCGCGGAACTCCGCACCCGCGGCGAGGCTTCCGCCAAGGTCTGCGCCGACCATCCGGCGCGTATGCTCTACCACCAGATGACGCAGTACTTCTTCGATCGCCAGTGGAGCCGCCTCAAGGCCTATGCCAACGAGCGCGACATTCTCATCATCGGCGACCTGCCCATCTATGTCTCGCGTGACTCCGTCGAGATGTGGGCGACACCTGAGCTCTTTAAGATCGACGCCGCCGGCAATCCCGTGAGCGTCGCCGGCACGCCGCCCGACCAGTTCTCGGCCACCGGCCAGTACTGGGGCAACCCCATCTACGACTGGGACGCCATGGAGTCCGACGGCTTCTCCTGGTGGGAGGGCCGCATTCGCGCCGCCCTCGACATGTACGACGTCATCCGCCTGGATCACTTCCGCGGCTTCGAGGCCTATTGGGAGGTGCCGTTCTCCTCGCCCGATTCGTCCTACGGTTCGTGGACGCAGGGTCCCGGCCTCAAGTTCTTCAAGACACTCGAGGAAAAGCTCGGCACGCTGCCCATCATCGCCGAGGACCTGGGCTTCCTCACCCCCGGCGTCATCGACATGCGCGACAACTCGGGCTTCCCCGGCATGAAGATCCTGCAGTTTGCCTTTGAGGGCACCAACTCGTACTACCTGCCGCATAACTACATCGCCAACACCGTCGCCTACGTGGGCACCCACGACAACGAGACGGCGCGCGGCTGGTTTGAGGGAACGGCCACCCCGCGTCAGTGCGAGCAGGCAGCCCTGTACACCCATCAGCAGGCCGGCGAGCCTATCACCGACGCACTCAACCGAACCATCGCAGCCAGCGTGAGCGACACGTGCATCTACACCATGCAGGACCTGCTCAACTTGGGCAACGAGGCGCGCATCAACACCCCTGCCACACTGGGCGGCAACTGGACCTGGCGCATGCTCGACGGCGCCATCACCCGCGAGCTCGAGCACAAACTCACCGACTGGACCGAGACCTACTTCCGCATCCCGTGGGAAGCCGAAATCGAGCTTCCTCAATAGGAGCTACCGCGCCCGACCCCTCCCCACCGTGCGGACGCGCTTGCTTTTCCCGCGCGAGGCCACCCCAATCCCCTCGCGCGGGCTTCTTATGAATTGCAGACATGAAACAACCCATCACAGGAGAAAACATGCCCCAAATTAACCTCATGGAACTCGCCGAGCAGTCTTTTGGCACCTCGCTCGAGCAGCTCGACGACCGTCGCATTTACAAGCTGCTGGTCAAACTCGTGCAGGAGCGCTCCGCCGCCCGCCCGCTCAACAACGGCAAGAAAAAGCTCTATTACATTTCCGCCGAATTTTTGATCGGTAAGCTGCTCATCAACAACATGATCGACCTCGGCATCTACGACGAGGTTAAGGACCAGCTCACCGCCGCAGGCCACGACCTCAACAAGATCGAGGAATTCGAGGTCGAGCCGTCACTCGGCAACGGCGGCCTGGGCCGCTTGGCCGCATGTTTCCTGGATTCCATCGCCACGCTGGGCTTGACCGGCGATGGCGTGGGCCTCAACTACCATTACGGCCTGTTCCGTCAGCGCTTTGTCGACAATCAGCAGAAGGCCGTCCCCGACGAGTGGCTCGGTGAGCAGGACATCCTAGTCGACGATGACCGCTCCTACACCGTCGAGTTCGGCGATTTTGCCGTTACCTCCAAGCTCGTCAACATCGATGTGCCCGGTTACGGCCGGCCCACCAAGAACCGCCTGCGCCTGTTCGACCTGGCGAGCGTAGACGACGGCCTGGTCCCCGGCAGTTCCATCGACTTCGACAAGACCGAGATCGCCAAGAACCTCACCTTGTTCCTCTACCCCGACGATTCCGACGAGCAGGGCCGCCTGCTTCGCATCTACCAGGAATACTTCATGGTGAGCAACGCCGCCCAGCTCCTGATCGACGAGGCCGTCGAGCGCGGCAGCAACCTGCACGATCTGGCCGACTACGCCGTGGTCCAGATCAACGACACGCACCCCACCATGGTCATCCCCGAGCTCATCCGCCTGCTCACCACCGAGCATGGCATCGAGTTTGACGAGGCCGTGGCCATCGTACGCTCCATGGTCGCCTACACTAACCACACGATTCTTGCCGAGGCGCTCGAGAAGTGGCCGCTCGCCAGCCTGCAGAAGGTCTCCCCTGCCATCGCCGACATTATCGTCAAGCTCGATGAGATCGCGAAGGACGAGCACGATGACCCGCGCGTCGCCATCATCGACGAACACGATACCGTCCACATGGCCCACATGGACATCCACTTTGGCTTCTCCATCAACGGCGTAGCCGCCCTCCACACCAAGATCCTGGAGGACACCGAGCTTCATCCGTTCTACGAGATCTATCCCAAGAAGTTCTCCAACAAGACCAACGGCATCACCTTCCGCCGCTGGATCCATGGGGCCAACCCCGCGCTCGCCAGCCTGCTCGACGATGTGATCGGCACCGACTGGCGCAGCACCGGCGATCTGAGCAAACTCGCCAAGTTCGCCGACGACAAGGACGTTCTTGAGCGCCTGGCCGCCACCAAGGTCGAGGCCAAGGCCATCATGCGCCAGTTCATGGCGCTCGAGCAGGGCGTGACCATTCCCTCCAACGCCATCATCGACGTCCAGGTCAAGCGCATCCACGAGTACAAGCGCCAGCAGATGCTCGCGCTCTACATCATCTGGAAGTACCTCGATATCAAGAACGGCAACAGACCTAAGCACCCCGTCACCATCATCTTTGGCGGCAAGGCGGCGCCTGCCTACACTATCGCGCAGGACATCATCCATCTGATCTTGACGCTGTCGCAGTGGATTGCAAACGACCCCGACGTGGCTCCCTACCTGCAGGTTGTCATGATCGAGAACTACAACGTCACTGCTGCCGAGCGCGTGATCCCCGCCGCCGATATCTCCGAGCAGATCAGCCTGGCCTCCAAGGAGGCGAGCGGCACTTCCAACATGAAGTTCATGCTCAACGGTGCTTTAACCCTGTGCACGCTCGACGGCGCCAATGTCGAGATCGCCGAACTCGTAGGCGACGAGAACATCTACACCTTTGGTGCCTCTTCCAAGCAGGTCGAGCAGCTCTACGCCGACGGCAGCTATAACGCCAGCGCACTCTACCGCAAGCCCGGTATCAAACTGCTGGTGGACTTCATCACCAACCCGGCCTTTATGGCGACCGGCAATGCCGAGCGTCTGCAGCGCCTGCACGACGACATCAAGGGCAAGGACTGGTTTATGGCCCTGCTCGACATTGAGGAGTACATCCAGACCAAGGAGCGCGTACTGGCCGACTACGAGGACCAGGATGCCTGGATGCGCAAGACGCTCATCAATATCGCCAACGCCGGCACCTTCTCGTCCGACCGCACCATCTCCCAGTACAACGACGAGATTTGGCACCTGAGTTAATTTCGCTTCCCTTACCCATCCTCTTGAGAAACGGAGTCGTGGCAACACGGCTCCGTTTTTTGTGCCCGCACGTTACCCTGTGACCCGACTCGACCAAACAATCTCGATCCATAACAACTACTCAACCAAAACGGTCCCAGCTGTTACAGATTGAGACATACCGGCCCCTCCCCTTGGGTTTATCTCAATCTGTAACATCTAACGTCCGAAATCGGCCCTACCCGTTACAGATCGAGACAAACGACCGGCCAGACAACCCCAACACAAAGAAAGGCTCCCCTCTCGCCCAGTGGACGGGAGGGGAGCCTTATATGTGACCGCGGCAAAAGGATGGCAATACCGCAGTCGCCCAAAGGGAGGGCCCGGATGCACCAGGCCTAGATAAGGTTCTTGCCAGAGACCTTATCGAAGAGGTGGGTCGCGTTCTTCTCGAACTTGAACCAGATGGGGTCGCCCGCCTTGAGCGCACCCTTGGCCTCAAGGTCGACAACGGGAATGATCAGGACGAACTGGCCATCGGGAGCGGTCACGTGGACATGCTCGGTCGAACCCATGAGCTCGGTCACCTCGACGGTACCCTGGAGCGCACCCTCCTCGTCCTTGTCGGCAAGCAGAATCTGCTCGGGGCGCACGCCGGCCGTGATCTCCTTCACGTCGCCGCCGTCCCAGTTGAGAGCAAGCTGAGCGCAGGTCTCGGGGGCGAGCGCCACGTTCATATCCTCGGTCTTGACGGTGAAGCCGTTGCCCGAGCGCACCAGCTGGGCATCGAAGAAGTTCATCTGCGGCACACCGATAAAGCCGGCAACGAAGATGTTCGCGGGATGGTTGAAGACCTCCTGCGGGGTGGCAATCTGCTGGACGACGCCGTCCTTCATGACCACGATGCGATCGCCGAGGGTCATGGCCTCGGTCTGGTCGTGGGTGACGTAGATGAACGTGCCCTTGATCTCGTGGCGTAGCTTGATGAGCTCGGCACGCATCTGGTTACGCAGCTTGGCGTCCAGGTTGGACAGCGGCTCGTCCATCAGGAAGACCTTAGGATCACGCACGATGGCGCGGCCGATGGCGACACGCTGGCGCTGGCCGCCCGAAAGCGCCTTGGGCTTACGGTCGAGGTATTCGGTAATGCCCAGGATCTCGGCAGCAGAGCGAACCTTACGGTCGATCTCGTCCTTGGGGACCTTCTTGAGCTCAAGCGTAAACGCCATGTTCTCGTACACCGTCATATTGGGGTACAGAGCATAGCTCTGGAACACCATGGCAATGTCGCGGTCCTTGGGCGCCACGTCGTTGACGCGCTTGCCGTCGATGAGCACGTCGCCCGAAGTGATGTCCTCCAGGCCAGCGACCATGCGCATCGTCGTGGACTTGCCGCAGCCAGACGGGCCAACGAGAACGACAAACTCCTGGTCATGCACGGTGAGATTAAAGTCCTCCACCGCGAGCACGCCGTCCTCGGTAACCTTGAGGTTGTGTTTCTTCTCCTCGGTCTTCTTCTTTTTGCCAAAGAAGCCCTTCTTTTTGGACTCGTTGTTGGGATACACCTTCTGAACATGTTTGAGAACGATCTCGGCCATGTCTTTACCTTTCGATATGCGGCGCCGCGCTGAGGGGCGCCGCAGAAACTTGCAAAACAGTTACAGCATCAGCCCTTGACGGCACCCGCCACCACGCCGTCGATGATGTACTTCTGGCAGAGGATGTACATGATGACGATGGGGATAACGACCATCATGATGCAGGCCATCATGGGACCGAGCTCGACGTGGCCGTAGCCGCCGCGGAAGTACTGGATCAAGATAGGAATGGTCCTGTACTTAGTGGAGTCGAGGGTAAGGTAGGGCAGCAGATAGTCGTTCCAGACCCACATGGTCTCGAGAATGCCGACCGAAAGATAGGTGGGCTTCATGATGGGAAGGACGATCTTAAAGAACACCTGAACCGGGTTGCAGCCGTCGATCATGGCCGCCTCTTCGATCTCGAGCGGAATGTTCTTTACAAAGCCGGCGAACATAAAGACCGCCAGGCCCGCGCCAAAGCCAAGATAGATAAAGCAGATGTTGAACGGCGTGTTGAAGCCGATGCGGTCCGCCAAATTGGACAGCGTGAACATGAGCATCTGGAAGGGCACGACCATCGAGAAGACGAACAGGTAATAGAAGAAGTTCGAGATCTTGTTGTTGACACGAACCACATACCAAGCGCACATGGAGCAGCACACCAAAATCAGCACGACCGACGTGACCGTGATGATGAGCGAGTACATAAATGCCGAGGCAAAGCCCTGCTCGTTAAGAGCGTGCAAGTAGTTTGCAAGGCCGTTGAACGTCTCGGGCGTGAGCAGATCGAACGCTGTGGTGGTGCTGATTGCGGTCGCTTTCTTAAAGGAATTGAGCGCGATCATGAACACGGGGTAGATCCACGCGAGCGACAGAATCGTAAAGAAGATTGAGAGCGCGCGGTTGATAACCTTATCGCGTTTCATTACTGCTGCACCTCCTTGGACCTCGTGGCCTTAAGCTGAATCATGGAGATGGCTACGACCAGGATGCAGAAGATGACTGCCTTGGCCTGGCCAATGCCCTGCCATGCGATACCGGCACGCGAATAGAACGTGTTGTAGATGTTCAGGGCGAGCATCTCGGTGGAGTGCGCGGGGGCGCCGCCGGTAAGGGCGAGGTTCTGGTCGAACAGCTTAAAGCCGTTGGTGATGGACAGGAACAGGCAGATGGTGATGGTCGGCATCAGGTTAGGGATCTTAATCTTCCAAAACGTCTGCCATGCCGTGGCACCGTCGACCTTGGCGGCCTCGATGTAGTCGGACGGAATGGACTGCAGACCAGCGATGTAGATGATCATCATGTAGCCGACCTGCTGCCACAGGGTCAGGATGATAAGGCCCCAGAAGCCAGCAGCAGAGTTAAGGGCGATGAGCTGGGCACCCACGTTGGAGAGCAGGCAGTTGATCAGAATCTGCCAGATGTAGCCCAGCACGATGCCGCCGATAAGGTTAGGCATAAAGAAGATCGTACGGAAGATGTTGGTGCCCTTGAGCGCTTTGCGGGTGAGCGCCTGCGCGATGGCGAGGGCGATCACGTTGATGAGCACCGTCGACAGGAAGGCAAACGCCACGGTAAAGAAGAACGACGTGGCAAACTGCGGATCGGACAGTGCGCGCACGTAGTTCTCGATACCGACAAAGTGCGTGTTGTTGATGGTAATAAACTGGCAGAACGAGAGATAGAAACCCTGGATAAAGGGGATCACGAACCCGATCATAAACGCCAGACACGTGGGCAGCATAAAGAGCGGCCACCAGCGCTTGAGTGCTTTGCCCATAGAAGGGTCCTTTCAATATGCAGGGGGCGGGCAAACCAACGTCTGCCCGCCCCCTGTCGCTAATCAGATAGCTTGGGCAGCAACTGCTTACTCGGAAGCAGCCTTCTCGGTCTTCCAGCCATCGACGAAGGCGTTCTTGACGCCGTCCCACTTGCTGTTGTCGGCAGCATAGGCAATCAGAGCCTGCTTGAGGTTCTTCTTCCACTCCTCAGAGGGGATGTAGACGAAGTCCCAAGCGACGGTCTTCTTGCCGTCCTTAGCCATGGCAACGGCCTGCTGCGAGAAGACGTTGGTAGTCTCCTTGGCGCTCTTGAACGGAGCGGTCAGACCCATCTTGTCGGCGATGATGCTGGTCGGGGTGTCAGCGGTGACGCACCAGTACATGAAGTCCTCGGTGGCCTTCTGAGCATCCTCGGAAGCCTGGGAGCTCACGCACCAGTAGTTCTCGCCGCCGGAGCACAGGCCCTGGTTCTCCTCGCCGTCAACGCCGATGTAGATCGGCAGCATGCCGAGCTGGTCGTCGGTCATACCGGCCTTGGTGAGGTCAGCGTATGCCCAAGAGCCGTTCTGATAGAAGACGGCCTTGCCGGTTGCGAACTCGTTGGTGGCGTCGTCACCGGTCTTGGAGGCAAGCTGCGAAGGATCGCAGGTGGAGTCGGTGATGTACAGGTCGAAAATCTGCTTGAAGTTGTCGAGATACTCGCCCTTGATCTCGTCGTCCTCCTGGTTGTGCTCCTTCTCGAACTCGTAGTAGAGCGGGAGGTTGGCGAGGTGGGTGGTGTAGCGCCAGCTGGAGGAGTCATCCATGCCGGCGGAAGTGAAGGCACCCTCAACGCCAAGCTCGTCCTTGCGGGCCTGGATGTCGTCGGCACAAGCCTTCAGCTTGTCGAAGGAGTTGATGTCCTCGGCCTTGTAGCCAGCCTTCTCGAGCAGCTGCTTGTTGTAGATGATGCCGTAGCTCTCCTGGACCCAGTCGATACCCAGATCCTTGCCGTCGGACTGCAGAGCCAGGGAGTCGTCGATGAGCTCACCGCGGAGCTTGGTATCGGACAGGTCGGCGCAGTAATCCTTCCAGTTCTTAAGACCGGTGGGGCCGTTGACCTGGAACAGGGTCGGAGCGGAGCTCTTGGACATCTCGGACTTGAGCTTCTCCTCGTAGGTGTTGGAGGCGGCGGTCACGATCTTGACCTCGACGCCCTTCTCCTTCTTGTACGCCTTGGCGATCTCCTTCCACTCCTTGTCGACCTCAGGCTTGAATTGGAGGAAGTAGACCTCGGCAGCGTCACCAGAAGCAGAGGAGCCGGAGCCGGCGGAGCCACCGCAGCCCACGAGGCCCAGACCAAGAACCGCAGCCGCGGAACCAGCAAAGCCCAGGAACTGCCTTCTGCTCATTTCGTTCTTCATTACAATCCACCCTTTCACACCGTGGCGGCACCCTTTGCCGCCGCCTTCGGAGATTGGCTCGGGGACTTTGCCCCTTTTGCTGATTTGTACGATACGCTATTTGGCTACTTGTTTGAACAAGTATTACTAGAGCGGTAGAAAAACTTCGGTGAACGGTAATTTCAACTTGATACTTGACAAGTTTTGTATAAACAATTATTTGTTATCAAATGCAGAGAAAACGCCCGGTCAAGCCGATGCATCGTCGGTTTGACCGGGCGTTTTCGCTTTGAGGGCATGAGTCTCGTCAGGCTGCGAGCTAGCCGGCTATCGCTTGGAGTTGACGCGGTAATGGAAGATCTCGGGATGCGTGCGGGCATGCGTGACCTCGAACAAGATGCCGTCCGAGGTGTACGACTGGCTCTCCATGACGGCGACACAGTTGTATTTGCCGAGGTCAAGATAGCTGCAGTCCTCATCGTTGGCAAGCTCGACGCTCACCGTACGGCGACTCGCCATCACCTTGACGCCGCGTTTGTGCTCCAGATAGTCGTAAATTGACTTTGCGGCGATCTCGGGCGTCAGACCCTTGGCGATCGACTCCAAAAAGTAACCATGGTCTACTTGGCGCGCATTGCCGTTAAGGCTTCGGACACGCACCACGCGAATCAACTCCTCGCCCACCTTAAAGCCCAGGCGACGAGAGAGCTGCTCGGTGCAGACCAGATGTTCAAAAGACTTAACGTCCGTCGATGCAACGGCATTGTTGCGCTTTGCAAACTCGCCAAACGACTCAACCTCTTCGAGTGCGCCCAACATGTCGGTTTCGCCCTTAAGCCAAATAACGCGCACGCCTTTGCCGTGTATGGGCTGCACAAACATCCCGTCGGACAGCATACCCAAGGCGCGACGGACGGTATTGCGAGTGCATCCGAACTCCGCGGTCAGCTCGGCTTCGGTTGGCAGCATCTCCTGAAACGCATAGGTCCCATTAATGATGCGCGAGCGTATTTCTCGATAGATTCCTTCGTATATCGCTTTTGGCATTGTTTCACCTCTATATTGTTCATTTCCGGCTAGGCACGATAGCATTTCTTAAAGTTGTTTAAACCGAATATCGGTAAAGCGACAGGATTTAACCGTTGACGGTTTCTGTCATGCCCAAATCGGTTTCGCTCAAAACTGCCGGTACGACAATCGTCTGGTCCTCTACAATGAATCCATTGTTTAAACGTTTCCCCACGCGCAACGCGCCTCGATATTCGGAAGGCAGAACATGCTGCAAAAAATCCAACGCTTTGGCGGGGCAATGTTCGCTCCCGCCATGCTGTTTTCTATATCAGGCCTCATGGTCGGCGTCTCCGCTCTCGCAACGACTGCGGACATCGTCGGCGATCTCGCCGTATACGGAACCCCTTGGTACGTTTTTTGGACCATCATCCAGCGCGGCTCGTGGACGGTCTTTAAACGCCTCCCGCTCCTTTTTGCCGTAGCGCTGCCCATCGGTCTTGCCCAAAAACAACCGGCTCGTTGCTGCCTCGAGGCTCTCGTCGCCTATTTTGCCTACTGCTTCTTTTTGAGCGAGATCATTAAGCTGAGCGGAGACAACCTTGGACTTGAGTACCCGTCATCTTTGACCTCCGCCAGCGGTATCACCGTCATCGACGGCATCAAGACGCTCGACACCGGCATTATCGGCCCGCTGGCGGTATCGGCAACCGTCGTCGCCATCCATGACCGCTTCTACGATGCAAAGGTTCCCGATTGGCTCGGCACCTTCTCGGGCTCCTCGCTGGTCTACCTCATCAGCTTTTTTGCCGTGTTTGCCCTTGCCGCTATCTCGGCCGCCATCGTGCCCTACGTATACGATGTAACCGATACGCTGCGTCACGCGCTTGCAGGCGTCGGTCCCTTTGGCGTGGGCATCTTTGTCTTTTTAGAACGAGCACTCGAGCCCATGGGGCTGCACCACCTGCTCTACATGCCGATCTACTACGACAACCTGGTCATTAACGACGGCATCTACGCCACGTGGAGCAGTTTGCTCCCCATCCTCTCCCATAGCACGCGCCCCCTTAATGAGCTTGCGCCGTGGGCCGGTTTTACCGCCACCGGCTGGGTCAAGCTCTTTGGCCTTCCTGCCATCGCAGCTGCGTTCTACTCCACCGCAAAACCCGAGCGCCGCGCCGGCCTCAGGGTCATCCTTGTTCCCGCCATCATCGCCTCGGTGGTTTGCGGCGTTACCGAGCCACTCGAGTTTCTCTTTATGTTCACCCACCCCGGGCTCTTTTTGCTCTACGCCGTCTTATCGTCTTGCCTTGCCACAACCATGAATCTCTTTGGCATCGTCGGCATCTTCTCGGGCGGCCTCATGGAGATGGCAGCCTTCAACTTTATTCCGCTCATGCGCACGCATGCCGGTGCCTATCTTTTGGCGCTCGGTATCGGCCTTGCCTTTAGCCTCATCTTTTTTGTTAGTTTTCGAGCACTCATCTTGGTCTATGACCTTAAGACACCGGGCCGCGAGGATCATGTCGCCAATCGCGCGGCAATCGATTGTTTAACGGGAAACGACTTTGCCAAAGAGCAATCCCCCAATGACGAGGTCAATAGTCGATCCGATCAAGATCACGTCCTCGCTGAGCGGGTAATTCAGCTTTTAGGTGGCGTTGGCAATATCGTGGGCGCAACCAACTGCGCCACGCGTCTGCGCGTCGAGGTCGCAGACCCTTCCATCGTTGCAGATAACGCGTCGTTTGTCGCGGTGGGCGCCAAGGGCCTCATCATTACGGGCAAGACCGCCCAGGTGATCATCGGCATCTCCGTTCCCCGCGTTAAAGAGCATTTTGACCAGATCATGGGCCTCGAGCCGGGATTTGTGCCCACCACCTCGGCCTCCCCTGTCGCCAGCGCAGCCCATAAGCACGGCGATATCTGCTTCTTCGATATAGACGGAACGCTCGCCTGGCAAGACCCTCGAGTGGCACAAGAGCTTCCCGAGAGCGAGCGTGACCTGTCCCCCTATCCCAACGAGGCGGTCTCGCAGGCCATCCGCGATTTCGTTGCAAACGGCAACATGGCCTTCATCTGCACAGGACGCACCCTCAGCTGCATCCACCCCAAACTTCTTGAGCTGCCCTGGACCGGCATCGTCTGTCTTGCGGGCGGTTACGCCGAGATCAACGGAAACGCAATTCGCGATCTGTCGATGACGCCCAGTATGCTGCAGCGTCTTGCCCCCTACCTTGAGCAATCGGGCGAGGTCATCCGCTTCGAGGGCCTCAACGGCGTCGTGCGCATGAGTGCCGATGCCCCCGATGCTCCCGGATACGCGCGCACCCTGGGCGACGCAGTCACGCAGCTGCAACATTACAGTGTCTACAAGATCTTGATGTCTACATCGCTCGCCAACCACATCGCTCAAGATAAGGCACTTGAGCCGCTGCTGTGCTTTAACGAGCTCGAACTCGAGGTAACCGAAATCTCGCCCCGCGAATGCACGAAGCGCGGGGGTATCCAGTCTGTACTCGACGCCCTCGACCCCCACCACGGAACCGTATACGGCATTGGCGACGCCAGCAATGACGTCTCGCTGATGAATGCCGTCGATGTCGGTATCGCCATGGGCAATGCGCCGGACTATCTCAAGGATAAGGCCGATTACGTGACCGACACCGTCGATCATGACGGTGTCGTTGCGGCGCTCGAGCATTTTAGGCTGATTTAGGCACGCTCCATCAAACGCACGCCCGTTGTCCTAAATCGCCAAAACTGCCGCGCCAAACGCCCTGATGTGGCAATATGTTGTCTGCATATTGCATCAATGCAACCTCAGAAAGAATGCGAGAACCCGTGTCCAGTCCGTTTACCAGCTTTTTAGCCCAGCACTTTGACCAGATTAACGACTATCTGGCCACGTTCTTTGACGGACAGGCGACCTCTGCCGATATCGAGCGCTACCTGTATGCGCCGCTCTCGGCTTTTACGGCCAACGCCGGCAAGCGCCACCGCCCGCTTATCTGTATGCTCGCCGCAACCGCAGTGGGCGGTAGCTTTGAGAGCGCCCGCAGCGCCGCGGCAGCCATCGAGCATTTCCAGTCGGGCGCGCTGATCCACGACGACATCGCCGACAACGGACAACTTCGTCGAGGCAAGCCCTGCATGCACCTTACCGAGGGCACGGGCCTTGCCATCAATTGTGGCGACCTGGCGCTCACCATGGTCACCAAGACGGTTCTCGACGACCCTACGCTGGAGTCCGACGTGAAGCTGCGCGTGCTCCACGAGCTTACCGAGATGATCGTCCGCACCATCGAGGGTCAAGCACTCGACCTGGGTTGGGTCCGTGACGGGCGCTTTGATATCTCGGTTGATGACTACCTGGACATGGCGACGCACAAGACCGCGTTTTACAGCGGAGCCACGCCGCTTGCCGCCGGAGCCATTATCGGCGGCGGCAGCGATAAGCAAATCGAAGCGCTGCGCGCCTTTGGCCTGCACACGGGCCTTGCCTTTCAGATTCAGGACGACCTGCTCAACCTTGTCGGCACTAAGGAAGCCGCCAACAAGGACTTCCGCACCGACATCACCGAGGGCAAGCGCACGCTTGTCGCCGTACACGCCCTCTCTGATGAGCGCCACCACGACGAGGTCGAGGCGATTCTTTCCTCGGGCACCGATGATCCCGCGCAGCTCGCACACGCCGTGGAGATCTTCCAGGAAACCGGCTCCATCGATTACGCCCACACTTACGCGCTCGACCTGACCGCTAAGGCCAAAGCGGCCATCGAGAACGTTGAGCTTGATCCGCACGCACGCGAGCTGTTCCTCTCCATGGCAGATTTCTTTGTGGAGCGCCTTAACTAACGGGGGTTATAAAACCTGTCAGCAGCGTATTTAGGCACAACTTGCTACACTGTTGAGTGCATGTTTATGCATCCCTTTGCGTTGTCTATCCGACAGACGCTCAAATAGTACGAATGGTACGCCGAAAGGGGTTCGTTCATGGAACCTATTACAACGGGCATGCAAGGAGCAGCCGTCGAGGACGTGCAGTCTCGTCTCCTGCAGCTCGGCTACACGATTGATGCCGCCGAAGTCACCGACAAGTACTTTGGAGCCACCACTGAGCAGGCCGTCAGCACTTTCAGGCTCGACAGCGGCCTTGCTGCTGGTCATGCCGTCGATATCCCCTGTTGGAGCGCCCTTGTAGACGCTTCGTATAAGCTGGGCGACCGCACCCTCTATCTGCGCATGCCCAATTTTCACGGCGCCGATGTGCAGGCCCTGCAGCGCGCTCTCAACGTTTTGGGCTTTGCCTGTGGCGAAGACGACGGCTACTTTGGTCCGCATACCGAGGCCGCCCTGCAGCAGTTCCAGGAAAATGTCGGCCTGTTTGCCGACGGCATGGCCTTCCAGGACACCTACGCCTACATCAACCGCCTGCACCATGTGTGGGAGGGCAAGCCCTCGGTCACCGAAGCCGAGTCCCGCATCGGTTTTGCTCGCGCCGCCAACGTGCTCGAGCGCTTCCAGATTGCCGTTATCGGCGAGGACCCCATCGCACGCAGTGTTGCGTCGCGCATGTGGAATATCGCCACGGCAACGACCGACAACAGCGGCATGATGCTCTGCGACTCCGAGGTCCCAACCGACGTTGACCTGGTACTCGAGATCGCAAGCGACGAGCTGCCCGCCGACGCCGCACCGCGCGCCACGATTGCCCTCGCCGAGTGCCACAACCTGGCCCAGCGCATCCGCACTGCCAATGTCGCCGCGCAGCAGAAGCCGGCACGCATTCGCATTGAGCTCACGGGCATGACGCGCTACAACGGCACCTTCACGGCCAGCGACGCGCAGACACTCGCCGTACGCCTGCTCGATGGCGTTTGCGATGCCCTCGCAGATTAGGTAAACTAAACGAGTTGCTTTTGGGCAACACCACACATTGGGACGTAGTTCAACGGTAGAACTCCGGTTTTTGGTGCCGGCTGTTGGGGGTTCGAATCCCTCCGTCCCAGCCATTAAAATTGAGCGCCCAGAGTCCATAACGGCCCAGGGCGCTTTCTTGTGGGCAAGCGGAGGGATTCGAACCCGCAAGGGTGCGAAGCCGAGGAAACGCGAAGGCGCCCCAAGCCCATTAGGACCAAGAGCGCCTTACATCAAGAAAATATCAGCCCCGTTCCGAAAAGCGAGCCGTCATCTACAAAATGGCGTGTGGCCCCGACGGGCCGGGCATTAAGTTTGTCGCGAGTTCCGCACGAACAGGAGGCCACTTAACCTCGATGTTTTGGACGTGACAGCGAGAGGGGCCCTGGTATGGCAAGGTGACGTGAAACAAGGCGGCGCTGACCTTCTGGTCGCGCCGCCGAAGTTGAACGTCAGATTGCCGTGCCAGGGCCCCTCGCAGCGTCAAGAAGTCCGCCGTTCGGTAGAACGGCGGAATCTAATTGTTCAGCATGCGGTCGAAGCTTCCCGAGTCGCCATCCCGATAGTCTGCGGTCATCAGAATCTCCTGCGGAATGCGCCCGCCTTCACGCAGCACGTTGCGGAACTGCACGCGCGTAACCATGGGCAGATCCTTGATCGTCGCTGCCAGGTTCTGCGGCACGCCCTGGTTGGCAGCCGCGGGCTCGCACTCGCCGCCGGCCTTCACGCGACGCTTATGCTCGGCGAGCATGGCGCGGTACATGCCGGCATGCAGGCGAATCTCAACCACATTGGCATTGCGAGCCTGCTCGACGATGCGCGCGCCCTCGCGATCGATATCGCCCACGTAGTAGACGTAGTTAAAGCGATAGCCAATCTCAGCCAGATAATCATCCAGTGCGTGCGAGACGCTCGCCTTGCAGCCGCCGCCAAAAATCACGCCGCCCACCTTGGTACCAAAGAGCTTGGCATGTTTGCGTCCGCGCAGGAGCTTGACGATCTCGTCGTAGGTATCCAGGTTCTCGACCATAATGAACGGCTTGTCGGCACCCAGCGTAAAGAAGCCCGTAAAGTGCACGGGGCGATTGGGGGCGACCTTGATCGCCTGCATGCTAATGCCCTTTTCGGTCATACGTCTGATCAGGCGCTCACCGTGCTTGCCGTCAAAAGCCTTCTCGTCGTTAAAGATCTGGTAGGCACGCTGGCGGCGCGAGGCAACCGGCGTATCGGCACCTCGGTTCTGCTCGATCCAAGCCTGAATGATTGCGATTTCCTCGGCAATCTTGCGGTTGGACATCTCGTTGTGCTGAGTGCGCTGCGGAGCCTTTTTGCCGTCCTTGCCCTCGACCTTTACGATCTGTGTCTGCTGCTCCTTGATCTTAGAGAGCGCCGTAGGCGTAGGGACAACTTTGAGCAGCTGCCTGCCTAAAACGCGGGCAAGGGCAAACGCCGAGACCTCGCCGTGGACTGCCGACTTGGGCTGCTGGGCAGCGGTATCTGCTGCGGTAGACTCCGGCTTCTTCTGAGACTTGCGCTTAGAATCGCCTTGGGAATTGCGCTCGCGCTTCGGCATAGGCGCCTGCTTCTGCGGACGATCGGACTTACTCTCCTTCGCTGGCTGGCGCTTAGGCTGCCCCGAAGAAACCTCGACCTTCGCATCCTCGTCCTGCGGCGTGGTCTTCTCGGCTGCAGTCTCGGCATGGGAACTGCGGCCCCCACGATGGCGACGGCGGCGAGGCTTGCTCGACGCGCCCTGCTCCGCCTGCTCATCAGTAGGCTGCTGGCCCTTGGCCTCGGCATCAACCTCAAGCTGCGGCTCAACAGGCTTCTGTTCGCGAGCCGCCGGCTCAACGGCCTTCTTGTCCTTCTCGTCCTGAGTGGTCGAAGCCGGCTCGCTCTTCTCCTGACGCCTTACGGGATACGCGCGCCCCGCAAAACCACGTCCGGGACGGCATGAACCCGGAGCCTTCTTGGCCGGTTCATCGGACGCGTCAGCAGCCTCGGCGGAATCCTGGACCTCGCATGCAATACCTCGCTGCTCGGCCTTAAAATGGGCACCGCGGCGACGCTTGGGCTCCTGGATCTCAGTATGCTCTTGAGTGCGAGTCGGCTCCTGCATCCCGACGGGCTTTTCCTCGACGGACTCAGCATCCGTCTCACCCTTTTGAGCAACGGCGCGACGGAAGCGCTCCTGCTGGGCGCGGCGCTGCGCATCGCGCTTGCCACCCCCGCCAAAACCGCCGCGTCCCGCCTTGGCCGTAAAGGCACGCACGACGTTCTCATCGAGCAACTCATCGGTATCGACATGCTCACGCGGGGCAACTTCTTCCACAGCAGGCACGTCAGCGGAATCCTCGACGACAAAATCCTCGACGGACTCGGCAGGCTGCTCCTGGGCATCGCGGATCTCGACATTGATGGTATAGAACGCCGGGCGCCCGTTAATGCCGCTACCCTCGATCTTGGTCACAATATTTGCCGCGATAAGCTCATCGCGCATCGCCTTGGTGTCACATTCCTTATCGACGGAGCGAAAAATTTGCGCCAGCGCACTCGACTTAATCTTGAGCGCCTTGCGGCAGAGCAGGTCGTAGGCAACCAGCTTGGCACGCTCGGCAGAAAGCGACGTCTGGCTGCTCAGACGCTCAGCCAGGGCATCGACATTATTTTGGTTATCGGAATATACCGTCTTGGCCACGGGGCCCCTTTCATATGTACACATATACGTCTATATGGTACAACGCGCGCCCTTATCCACGCAAAACATCTGCGAGAACACTCGAGCGTCACCCGCTTTTGCATGAAAAAAGGACCGAGCCCGCGAAGTCGCGGACCCGGTCTTTCCGAGTCATATAGATGTGACGTTCAACTCGTCAGGTCGACTAAGCCTTGGCGGCCTCGGCGTCGGCAGGAGCCTCAGCGGCAGCGGCGCGGCCGTACTCGGCCTTGCCCATCTCGGACCACTCGGGCTCCTCGTCGGGCATGGAACCGGCCTCCTTGCCGAAGAGCTCCTTGAGGCAGTTGACGGCGACGATGAGGCCCAGGACCATCAGCAGGACGGCGAAGACAAGCTGCAGGCCCTTGGTGGCGGCGACGGAGACGGCGGCCGTGGTGGCGGTAGCCGGGATGGTGCCGAAGAAGCCGTAAGCCTGGACAGCGGCCATACAGCCCATGGCGCTCTGGACCAGCGAGGTGAAGGTGCAGCAGAGCAGGAAGACGACGGGCACGTAGAGCATCCAGCCCTTGCGGCCGGTGCACTTGCAGAACACGGCGAGGGTGATCATGGTCATGCCGCCGAGCAGCTGGTTGGAAGCACCAAAGAGCGGCCAGATGTTGGCATAGCCACCAAAAGCGAGGGCGAGACCGGGAAGCAGGGTGACGACCGTGGCGAACCAGGGGTTGCCGAGGACCTTCATGTAGCCGGCCTTGGACTCGATGGCCAGGGCGTCGTTGGTCTGGGCAAAGAACTCGGAGAACGAGGTGCGGGCGATGCGGGCGACGGCGTCGAGCGAGGTCAGGGCCAGAGCGGAAACGTTCATGGTCATAAAGACGGTAGCGAGCGTGCCGTCAACACCGAAGGCCTGCATACCGCGGGAGATGCCAGCGGCGAAGATCTGGAACGGGGTGGAAGCGACGCCGGCGTTGAGGGCGCCGGTACCGGCGGTGTTCATGTCGGAGAACATGATGCCGGCGACGATGATGGCAAGGATGCCGACGAAGGACTCGACGATCATGGCACCATAACCGACCTTGACGGCGTCCTGCTCCTTCTCGACCTGCTTAGAAGAGGTGCCGGAAGAAACGAGGCTGTGGAAACCGGAGAGAGCACCGCAAGCGACGGAGACGAACAGGACCGGGAACATCATGCCGGAGGCAGTGGAGAAGCCGGTGAAGACCGGAGCGGTGATAGTGGCCTGACCGTTGACGCCCAGGACGACGATGCCGAGGACAGCGCAGACGATCATGACGATCATCATGATGGAAGTGAGGTAGTCACGCGGGGTCTTGAGCATCTGGATGGGCATAGCGCCAGCGAAGACAAGGTAGACCATGACGACGGCGAACCACTGGAACTTATCCAGGTAGACTGGGAACTGCATACCGACGGCGAACATGAGAACCATGAGGACAACGCCGGTGACGAACTCGGCAGCGCCGGTGAGGTTGAACTTCTTCTGGGCCCAACCAAAGGCGATAGCGACGAAGGTGAACAGGATGGAGATGGTACCAGCGCAGCCGGCGGCATAGGACTTGGTGAAGTCGATGGCACCGGTAGCAGCACCAGAAGCGTCAACGGCCGGGGTGAACATGAACGTCTTGCAGACCATGTCGGTGAAGGCGGCGATGACGATGATGCAGAACAGCCAGCAGAACAGCAGGAACAGGCGACGGCCGGTCTTGCCGATGTACTTCTCGATGAGCTGAGCGAGCGACTTGCCGTTGTTCTTCATCGAAGCGTACAGGGCACCAAAGTCGTGGACGGCGCCAAAGAAGATGCCGCCGATGAGGACCCAGAGCACGACAGGCAGCCAGCCAAAGGCCATGGCGACGATCGTACCCGTGACAGGGCCAGCACCGCAGATCGAGCTGAACTGGTGCGAGAACGCGGTGAAGGCGGAGACGGGCGAGAAGCTCTTGCCGTCCTTCATACGCTTGGCCGGCGTGAGGGCCTCTTTGTCAACGCCCCACTTGTTGGCCAACCAGCGGCCGTAGCCCAGATAGCCGCAGGCGAGCACCGCCGCGGCCACAACCATGAGCAAAACTCCGTTCATTACATTTCCTCCTCTAAAAAGAACTTCCTAGACATAAAAAATGAGGGCCGTCGGTTGCGCTCGACGGCCCTCATCTTCATCAGCCGCCCGTTATCGTACGGGCTAGCTGTATGTGCTAACCCGCATCAGATAATTACTACGCTGATAATGTTTAGCTGATGCGTGAACATGTCTAAGAAATCCTCTTCAATCATGATGTGAACGATCCGTGCGTGTTCACATCCCCCAGTGGTTGAAAAGGAGTATGAAACTTTAGTTACCTAAAGTCAACGCAAATATGTAATGAATTTTCAACTTTTTTTGAATTTCTCGGTATAAAACGCCGCTGACCTCGGACTTTACCGAACGACAGTTTTTGCTTGAGAGATGCTCCTCGGGGGCGGGGCGGGCGCCTGCCGCCATATATGAACTTTCCTGCTCAGACAGTCCTGCTCACGACGGAGGCCACATTAAGTGGCCTCCTGTTCGTGCGGAACTCGCGATAAAGTTCATATATGGCGGCAGGCGCCCGCCCCGCCCCCGAGGAGCTCCCATCCCAAATGTGCGGAGCAAAGCTCCGCACACCAACTTTTTCTTTCAGCTAAAGAACGCCGGAAATTCGACGCTGGTTTGTTAACCTTGCCGGACGTTGTCGACGCCAAACCAGCCCAGAAGCTATATCGATACAGAAAGGTCCCCGGACGGAGGGGCCGGATATAAGGTTTATCGCGAGTTCCGCACGCAAAGAAGGCCACTTAATGTGGCCTTCGTCTTGCGCAGGACTGTAGAGCAGGAAACCTTATATCCGGCCCCTCCGTCCGGGGACCGCGCCGTACCAGCTACAGCGTCATGTTTGGATCGGCGTCGACGTCGAACGGCGAGATTTCACCTCGGTCGAATTTACGGCGAGCGACCTCCGCGATCATGGCTGCGTTATCGGTACAGGCAGACAAGGGCGGCACCGTTACGCGAATCCCCTGACGCCCAAGCTTCTTGATCATCATCTCGCGCAGATGCGGGTTGGCCGAGACGCCGCCACCGATGCAGTATTCCTTGCATCCGGTAGCGTGCAATGCGTTTTTGGCCTTCTTGTACTGCACGTCAAAGACAGCTGCCTCAAACGAAGCTGCCAGATCGGGCAGGTGAATCGTGCGCCCGGCCTTGGTCTCCTGTTCAATGTAGAGCGTCACAGCGGTTTTAAGGCCCGAAAGCGAGAAGCGATAGTCTCCTCTGCTGTTAAGCGCACGGGGGAAATCGATCGCCTTGGGGTTGCCCGTCTCGGCCAGCTTGGAAATGATGGGGCCACCGGGATAGCCCAGACCCAACGCCTTGGCTACCTTGTCGAAGGCCTCGCCCACAGCGTCGTCGAGCGTCTCACCGAGCACCTCGTAGTCGCCCCACGCCTTCACGTGCACGAGCATGGTGTGCCCACCCGAGACAAGCGTGAAGATAAACGGCGGTTTGAGGTCGGGTTGCGCCAGCAGGTTGGCAAACAGGTGCCCCTCCAGATGGTTGACGCACACGAGCGGCTTGCCGGCAGCGTAGGCAAAGCCCTTGGCGAAGGCGACGCCAACCACGAGCGCGCCCACCAGGCCCGGGCCCTGTGTCACGCCCACGGCGGCAAGCTCGCTGGGGGCAATGGCTCCATCCTCAAGACCAAGCGATGCTGCGGCATCCTCGAGCGCCGCATCCACGACACTCACAATCACCTCGACGTGTTTGCGCGAGGCGATCTCGGGCACCACGCCGCCAAAGCGGGCGTGAAAATCAATCTGCGTCGACACCTGGTTGGCCAGCATATTGCCATCCGCATCGATAATCGCCACGGCCGTCTCGTCGCAGGAGCTCTCGATAGCGAGCACTAGGCGGCGGCGCTCAATTTCGGCACGCTCCCCCTCGGAGCGCCCAGGCGCAGGCAGCGGCCACACGCGCTGCTCTGCCGCCGTCGGCTCGGGCGAAGCATTGTCGACCGGAAGTACCAGGGGCAGCGGGGCCGTCATGACGATGGCGTCCTTGCCGGCACCATAGTAGCCGCGGCGACGGCCAGCCTCGGTAAAGCCCAGAGCGTTATAGAGCGCAATCGCTCCCTCGTTGCCGTCCTCGACCTCGAGCGAAGCCGTGGTGCAGCCGAGCATCTGGGCATCATAGCTCACGTGCGACAGCAGCTTGCGGGCAATGCCCTCACGGCGATGTGCCGGGTCGACGGCGACATCCAGAATCTGCACATCACCGTCCACGACCATACCGCCGGCAAGGCCCAGTAGCTTGCCGTCGTCGTGTGCCACCCACCAACTACGCGGCGCAGCGACGTCCTCGCCCAGTTCGGACAGGAACATGCCCGGCGTCCACGCCTCGTGTCCGGCACCTTCAAAGCAGGCAGCTTCCAACGCGCTCGCGCCCTCGGCATCCGCCGCGCCCATGGGACGGAACTGCAGATGACGACCGGCGAGCTCATCGGCAACGCCCGTAATTCCGCTCTGCGCACTCTCGGCAAGACCAAGACGCTTGCGCTCGTTTTCCTCGGCATCCGAAAGGCGCGTGTAAATCGGCAGGACGCGGGCCGGATCGCCGTCACCCGCAGCGTGCGCGAGCAGCAAGCCCTCGCCCGAAGGCCACCACAGGTCGCGCTCCACGCAGCGGGCGGTCTCGTCCTCACCCAGCAGCTTGCCATAGCGCACGAGACCGTCACCGGTCAGCTGAACCTGGTCCCAGTCCGCTGCTCGGCGCCACTCATCGAGCGCCACGGCGGCCTTGACCACGTGTTCGCGCTCAAATTGACGCTCGGGACCCTCATCGACCAGCATATACAGCGCCGGATATACCTCACCGCGCATAGCATCGGCCAAGATACCAAGCTTGCCGCGCACGCCAGCCTTCCACGCCGTCCAAGCGCAAGCGTCGAGCGTCGACACGCCCAGCAGCGGAACATTGGCACCACGCGCGAGGCCCTTGGCAGTGGAGATGCCGATGCGCACACCCGTAAAGGACCCCGGGCCGCGACCGACCACATAGCAACCAACATCGCTGCGATCCAGACCGGCTTGAGCCAGCACGCCATCAACGGTATTCACGAGCTCAACGTTGGCGTGACGGCGACACATGTGGTCGCCACTCACGAGCTTCGTCTCGCCCGTCTGCCCATCAATCCAGCTTGCCGCGCAGGCAAGCATGTCGGTCGAGGTATCGAGCGCCACCACCAGCGCGTTGTCGTTATGCAAGCTCATCTTGTACAGCCTTATCAATCAAATGGGAAAGCTCCATTGCGCGGTCACCGTGCGCCTCAAGCGTTATCGTTCGCACATCGCTGTCGCCCTCATCACGCTTGAGCGTCACCGAAAGATACTCATCCGTCAGCTCGTCCTGGAATTGTTCGCCCCATTCCAGCAGGCAAGCACCCTCATAGCCCAGCACATCGAAAATGCCCGTATCCTCGAGCTCGTAGGCATGCTCCAGGCGGTATAGATCAAAGTGAAACAGCGGAATACGACCTTGATCGTGAACGGCCATGAGCGCAAACGTAGGACTCGTAACCATATGTCCATCGCCCAGCCCGCGCGAGACGCCCTTGGTAAAGTGAGTTTTGCCCACTCCCAGGCCACCGGTCAGGATAAGCACATCGCCGTCCTCAAGGCACGGTGCAATTAGCTCGCCAAAGTACTCCGTATCGGCAGCGCAAGTCGTTTTGTAAGTACCTACCCCCAGGCGCTCCAGGGACATATATGCTCCTTATTATTCCGAGGCGTCCTCTGGTGCGGGATGTCGCTCCAGATAATCGCCCAGCATCTTAAAGTCTTCCTCCAGCAGCTCCTGCCACGCCGGATTGCGCAGCGCTGCTGCCGGATGAAAAGTGGGCATTACTACAAAATGCCCCATCTGGTGGAACCTGCCGCGCAGCTTAGTAATGCCAATCTCGGTCTTAAGCACAAAGTGCGTCGCGGGGTTGCCGAGCGTCACGATAATATCAGGCCAGATGCTTCGAATCTGCTCACGCAAAAACGGCGAGCAAGCCAGCACTTCCTCGGGACGCGGATTGCGGTTTCCCGGCGGGCGGCACTTAAGCACGTTGGCAATGTAGACGTCTTCGCGTTTGAGCCCCGCCAGCGACAAAATGCCGTTGAGGTCCTCGCCTGCCGCCCCCACAAAAGGCTCGCCCTGCAAATCCTCATTGCGGCCCGGCGCCTCACCAATAAACATCACGCGAGCGCGGGGGTTTCCCACGCCAAACACGATATTGTGACGCGACTGGTAGAGCTGGCAGAGGTGACAATCGCCCAGAACGGCCTCAATTTCCTCGAGTGCGACCTCACGTGGTGCCTGATGGGTATGGCCGGGGATGTGCATGACGCCCATAGCGGCTCCTACACGTAGACCTTGTCGAGACGCATGCCAAAGCCGCAGGCGACCTCGTAGTTAATCGTTCCGCGCAGTCGGGCCATCTCGTCCATAGTGATCTCGGCATCGCCATCGCGGCCGACAATGATCATCTCGTCACCATACTCGGCCTCGGGAATCTCGTGTGCCGGGTTGGACTGAATGGCGACCATAAACTGGTCCATGCAGATATTGCCAACCTGATGCACGCGCTCGCCGCGATACAGCACATCCATACGATTGGAAAGCGTACGCGATAGGCCATCGGCATAACCGATCGGCAGCGTGCAGATCTGAACGCGCGTACGCGGTACGCGGTAGGTAAAACCGTAGCCCACGCCCTCACCCATCGCAGGGTGTGCCACGCGCGTCACACGCGCATGGACGCTCATAACGGGATCAAGCTGCATCACGCGGCCACTCAGCTCGCACGGCTGCATGCCATACAAGCCAACGCCGGCGCGGATCATATCAAAATGCATCGAGGGGTCGAGCATCGAGGACGGCGTGTTGGCGCAGTGCACGATACCGCACTCAAAACCCGCATCCTTAATGGCCTGAACGGCCTCGGTAAAGCGCTGACACTGCAGCTTGTAGTCCCAGCCCGAAGGTTCATCGGCCGTGGCGAAGTGCGTAAATACGCCGTCGCACTGAATACCGCGATGGAAATTTATACCGCGGACAAAGTCGAGCACCTGCGTGTAGTGAACGCCGATACGATTCATGCCCGTCTCGATGGCGAGATGATACTTGCCCACTTTGCCCGCCGCGACGGCACATTCGCCATACGCAAGAGCAAAGTCAGACGTATAGACCGAGGGCATGATATCAAACTCGAGCAACGTCGGAATGGCCTCGATAGGCGGCTCGCTTAGGATGAGGATGGGTTTCGTAATCCCGCCCTGTCGGAGCTCAACGCCCTCGTTAACCGTCGCCACGGCAAACATGTCGGCACCGACCGAATACATGATCTTGGCGCACTCAACAGCTCCATGACCATAAGCATCGGCCTTGACCACGCAGCACAGGCGCTGACGTGGATTCAGCAAGTTCTTATAGGCCCTCGTGTTGCGACGGAGCGCCCCGCGGTCGATCTCGACCCAGGACCAGCGCGTCAAATCGGCTTTATTCATGATTAGTCATCCGACCCTTCGTCCATGATTCCATGATCTTCGAGCGCATCCTTTGCCGCCAGTTCCATGGCAGGACCGATCAAGTCGATAAGATCGGTCGCGATGACGCTCTTCTCACCATACTCCGTCGCCGCGGCAAAACCGGCGTAGCTGTGAAGTGCGACGGCGTACGAATACAGCAACTCCCAACGATCCATCTCGTCGCGCATGGTGGCAAGCGTGCCGGCCAAAATACCCGCGAGAACATCACCCGAACCGGCAGTTGCCAGAGAAGCCGGACCCGAGAGCGGCAGCAGCACACGCTCAACGCCACAGATAGCCGTCGTCGGCCCCTTGGCAATGACCACCAGATTGTCGGAGCCTGCAGCCCAGACAACCTTCTGCGCGGCCGCAATCGCGGTACCAAGGTCGTTCACCTCGTCACCGGCAACCAGACGCGAAAGCTCACGATAGTGCGGCGTCATAACCAACGGCTGCTCGCGACGATACATCTCGGGATTACTATCAATACCGTCAATGGCAATCTTAGCAAGGCAGTTGAGTGCATCGGCGTCCAAAATAAGCGGCACATCAAGCTCGAGCAAGCCCGAAACCACCTGCATAGCGCCGGCAGATGTCGTCATACCGGGACCGCACAGTACACAGCTGTACTTCTTTGCAATCTCGCACACAGTCATGCGCGCAGCGGCGCCAAAGGAGCCGCGGGAATCAGACGGAATAGCAAAGACGGGAATCGAAGGAAGTGCCATGCGAATAAGATTGGCGCAGGCGTCAGGAGCCGCGACTGCCACGTAACCAGCACCCGCGCGAGCTGCAGACTTGGCCGCCATAATGGCAGCACCAGGATATTGCGCAGATCCGGCGACAATAAGCACAGAGCCACGGGAATACTTATCGATATTCGTAGGTAGTGGAGCAAAGTAATCAACTAAGTCACCGGGCTCGACAATCTCGGCGGCGTGGTCGACATCATCGATGACCTCGTCAAGACGGTCGTAAAGATTGCCGCAGATCAAATCGCCAGCATACTCAGGGCCATCAGCGCTATACAGACCAATCTTGGGCGCAATCATCGTCACCGTATGCTCGGCACGAATGCAGTCGTCATCAACAACGCCCGTCTCGGCATTCAGGCCCGAGGGGACATCAATGGATACGACACAATCGGCGCATTCATTGACCGTAGGAATCCAGATGGAGAACGGCGCACGCAGATTCCCGTGGAAACCGGTACCAAAAATGGCATCAACAACAACATCGGCCTTATCGATCAAAACCTCGAGTTCGTCACGCGAGGGGCCGACACAAACGTGCACATCGCGGCCGGCAGTACGACGAGCAACATGACGTGCCAGAGCAGCAGGAATCTCATCCGGCTCAACCGGAGAAACGATATCGACGTCCACACCCTTATGGCTCAGAATATCGGCGGCAACCCAACCGTCGCCGCCATTATTACCAAAACCGACCAGAACGAGAACCCGATCGGGATTGAGCTTCAAGACCTCGTTGGCGGCAAACTCACCCGCTAGCTCCATAAGCTCGGCCTTCGAAGTCCCTTCGCGTTCGATGATGTCCTCGAGACGAACGACTTCTTCGGTACTCAAAACCGGTTTCATCTATGCTCCTAGCGTATCTTGCGAAGCATCGCCCAGGTGCTCCGTCAATGCTGAATTCTGCAGCTGCTCAAGCTCATCTAAAACAGAGCGAGCCTCTTTAAATGTCTGCGCTACGCGTTTCTTGGTACTCACCTTTTCCTCTTTTGGCTTAGGCCGAGCATCTTCGGTAATCGCGATGGCATTCGCAACGGCTAAGTCTCCTGTAAGCGTAATGGAAAGAGCGACCTCAACAACACCCAGCTCTTGAGCGATCTCGAGAGCACGGCCCGAAAGCAGCGCCTTCGGTTTGCCGAGTTTATCACGCGTAACCGAAACATCCTTGCGACCAACGCCTTGACTAAAACCCGTGCCGAGAGCTTTAAGTACCGCCTCGCGCGAAGCAAAGCGGCTGGCATAGTGAGCAGCGGGGCGCGATGATGCATCGCAATACGCACGCTCTTCTTCGGTAAACACACGCCTAGCAAACGACGGCGTCTTTTCAAGAATTGATTTCATACGGGAAATCTCGACGATATCAACGCCGATACCAGCTTCAGCCATGTTCACCTCCATATCGCACAGACTAAGTTATTGTAGCCCGTTCACAGAAGATGCGACAAACGAGGGTTATAAAACACAGCTACTATGTGAGACAAAAGCCCGCAAACGCAAAAAAAAGGGGGAGGCCGCGAGGCCTCCCCCTTCTCAGTTCAAGCGTACGGCTCGGTGCCGTCCACCGGT
>UQIV01000028.1 GCA_900541205.1 uncultured Collinsella sp.
CTCGGACAGTCCTGACTCGCACGGAGAGCACATTAAGTGCTCTCCGGCTCGTGCGGAACTCGCGATCGACCTTATATGTCTGCCGCCCGGCGGCGGGGCTCCCGCACAACGGGACCTCGGTTGAGCTCTATCCCTTTGGCAGTCGCTTCGCTTCTGCCCTACTTTGCTGGTATGGCGGTTTGGCGTTGGATCGGTTCTTTCTGATATATGCTGGTTGCGGCTCTTCTTTTGGGAGGAGTCGCTTTTTTGTTGCTAGGAGGTTGGCCCGTGACTGATGGGGATGCTCGCTCTGAGCTTCTTTCTGCTGATTGGAATGGCGAGTGGATGCGTCTGCAAGCTGATCGGCGGCGGGCTGATGATTCTTTTGAGTGGGATAAAAGGGCTCGGCATTTTCGGCCGTTGGAGACTGCCCCTTATGCTCGGGATTTTATAAAGCTGTTGGCGCTTGAGCCCGGCGAGTCGGTGCTCGATATGGGGTGTGGGGCTGGGTCGATTGCTATTCCGCTTGCTCAGGCTGGGCATTCCGTGATTGCCGCCGACTTCTCTCCTGCCATGTTGGGCACGCTTGATGCCGGCATTGAGTATTACGGGCTCGAGGACCTTATTACGCCGCTTGAGCTTGCTTGGGACGATGATTGGGATTTGGTTGGACCGGTCGCGAAAGCGGTAGATGTTGCCTTTGCCAGTCGCTCTGTCACCACGACCAACCTAAAAGGTGCACTTGCCAAGCTTGATCGTACGGCTCGTCGGCGTTGTGTTGTCACGATGGTCGCCAACTCCAGCCCGCGCTATGATCTGCACCTGATGAACGCCATCGGTGCCTCGGTTACCTGCAGCAATGGCTTTGTGTACGCCTTTAACATCCTTATTCAGATGGGTGCGCTGCCGCAGGTCACGTATTTTGAATCGCCCCGTCGCGACACCTTCGATAGCCTCGAGGCAGGCGTGGCGGACTTTTCCCGCATGCTTGAGCATGGCAACGAGGATAAGGTCGACCGCCTGCACGACTACATCGCCCAGCACATGATTGAGAACCCCCATGCCGGCGAACCGGGCTCCAAGGGCGTGCCGCAGGGGCGCTATATGCTCGATCATGTCCGCAAGGTTCGTTGGGCGTTTATTGCATGGGAGCCGGTCTCTACGCCCAGCTCATAGCCTGTTCGCAACCCGCGCCGCTCACTCACTCGGCATCCGCATTCTTTTTGAACTGGGCAAACGCGCTCCACACCGCGCCGTTCCTGCGCTATCGTGGGACGGCTCACGTAGATTAAGGCCCCGTCGCGGGGCGCCCCATACATAGAAAGCGAGAACCCATGGCACTGACAGGAGCACAGGTCAAGCAGCTTCGCAGCATGGCCCATCATCTCAACCCCGCCATCATCATCGGCAAGTCCGATATCAACGAGGGCACCGTCGAGCAGACGGTCGCCTACCTGGAGAAGCACGAGCTTGTTAAGTGCTCCGTGCTCGATGGCTCCAGTCTTTCCGCCCGCGAGGCCGCCGAAGAGCTCGCTGAGCGTTGCCACGCCGAGGTCGTCCAGGTCATCGGCCGCAAGTTCTCGCTGTATCGCGAGTCCTCGCGCAAGGACATCGAGAGGATCAAGCTCGTCTAAGAGCCAATGATCCGGCGAGCCAACACATAGCAAGCTTACGGGTGCCCAAGTACTTCGGGCGCCCGTTTTTTATCGCTCGACAAGCACGCGATTGAGCCGTCCCTCCACCAAGCGCTCGTATAGACGCCGCGTCTCGGGCTCGGGCACGCCATTGACCTGCTCCCTCAGATGGTGCATATGCCCGCTGTACAGCTCGACAATATCGCGCCGCCGCCCCGCCGCACTGTAGACGCGCATGGCGCAGCGCACCATATCCTCGCGCGCCGTTTCCTGCCGAAGCCCCGACTCCGCCAGCCAAATCGCCGACTGCAGATCGTTTTCTTCTAGAGCGGCATTTGCTCCCTTAATCATGCAATCGATGTACTTTGACTGCATAATGCGTCGCATACGCAAAAAGTAGGTGGGATTACAGCCATTGGGAACATACAGCGGTCCGGCATAAAGCTGCTCAATCTTAAGGCACAGCTCAACTAAATGGGGCCCGCGCGCACCCGTGCGATTTCCCAAAACCTCGCGGCTTATCTGGTCAAACAGCCGTACATCGGTCTTGACGTAGTCGCCGTTGAGTCCGATGCATTCATTTTGGATGAGCACACACGACTTGCCATCCGGCGTCGGTCCCAAAGCCGACCGCAAGCGCGATATCGTCGAGTACAGGTTGTTGCGAGCGCTATTGAACTCGGCATGGGGCCACAGCTCCATGGCCAGCGTCTCACGATCGACGAGCGCATCCATGCCCAGCGCAAGCCGCTCGGCAAGTGTCGCCGCCTTCTTGCGGCGCCACATTTTGTCCGTGATGGGAAACCCGTCGCGCTCGGCGCGAAACGCACCAAACATGCGAATCTCGATATGGTCGATGGTATCAACGGCTTCAACCTCGCCGGCCTGGAACAGGCGCTCGCCCTCCCCTTCCAAATCGTCGCGCAACGAGTACCGCGACAGCTCGCGCACGGGAAGCTTCTTGCGTATCCTGCCCGCCGGCTCACCCAGACAATGCATGGCAAGGCGCGCAAAGAGCCGATACGATGGCTCTAGAATCCCCGCGCGATTCATGGACATCCAGGCCGCAAGGTCGCTGTCTCGGCCCGCACAGGCCAAATGCAGCGCCACCATCCAGGCTTCTGCGCCACCAACCTGCGTCTGGCTTATATCGAGCAACTCCGCTTCCTCGCGCACCGAAACCATCGAGGTGTTACGCAGATATGCCGCGCGCTCCAGCAGCAATGCGTTATCGCGCATGTACGCAATCGACTCCTCGGCAAGTTTGAGCACTTGGACAGCACGGAACTTTGCATTAACCGGCCGTCCCTCTGCCAGCGACTGCCAGCCTTCTAGCAGCAGGCCAAACAGCTGAATCTGGTTGTCGCGCATGCGCACGGCAAAACGATCGAGCTCGTTGAACGCCGCATCGTCGGTTACCGGCAAGCCGGAAAGGAGCCGCCGTGCCGCCAACACCATGCGCACCCAGATAGCCATCGCCTTAAGCCCACGTACGTCGAGCGCCTCCCGCACCACCGTCATCTCGTCGTCGCGCTCGTCGGTTCCCGCAAACGACCCGTCAAAGAGCTCCACCAGCATGCTATCGGCCCGTATAACAATCCCCGCGATGTCGAGCTCGCAGTCGTAGGCCTTGCTCGTTTTGAGCTGCTGTAGAACGCCGCCGTCATCTCCCCGCTCGGTCAGGCAGCGCTTGACCTCGATATGCGCAGACAACATATCGAGTGCGGTATGGGATGTCTCGATTTCTGGCACGGCCAGGTTCGTAGGAAGCCCAAGCCCGTTGTCCCCATAGCAAACAGCCGTCAGCGTCTGGGCCACCCTCCATGAAACAGGGTCTATTTCGCAGGCCGCCCGTTCGCCCCCGCGCTCGATGACCGATGCCATATAGCGAGCGAGCTTTGTATTGGACACGCTGACCGCTGCCAGATATACGCCGAGCGCCTCGGCGGGCGTTGGCTCTGGAGCCGGATCGTCGGCATCGATCGTGCCCAACGCTGCTCGGCAGATATCGGCCCCGTGCCCCGTCAGAGCCAGATCGACCCCATACTGTCCAGCAAGTTCAAGGACCGCCTCACGGTCCAAAAAGGCGTCCGCCAGGCCCATCGCCGCATCGCATCGGCCCGCCTTAAGCAAAATCCGGGCCGCCCTCGGAACAAGTTCGGGGCGGACCTCGGCCACCAACTTACGCAAGCGCAAGCGTCCGTTATCCTCCGTGCCCAGACACGTAAAACTCCGCTCGGCGGGATCCAAGCCAAAGATCGGGTAGTCGCGTACAAAGTAGGACTGGTCGACCATCGACAGCCTCACCCCACAAGCCTCGAGTTCTGAGATATTGCCCTCGCCCATCAAAACCATGAGGCATGCCTCGCAAAACAGCGCATTATTGTCGAGCGAAGCCAGATCGACAAGTGCCGCGCCATATACGTTGACAATCTCGTTTTCGAGCAGACCGGCTACGTCGCCTTGGCCATACAGACCCGTCTGCAATGCCGAAACGAGCTCGGGCACGCCCTGCGTGAGCTGATAAAAGTCGAGCGATGTGCTGATCGAAAACGCCGATGCCCACGCCGAATACTCATAGGCATGCACCTTGAGCATCTGCGCATTGATCTTAACCGAATCGCCCAGCCCATGAATCAGCTGACGATTTGAAGGACGGCAGGAGATAAAGACCCCTACCCCCATAGCGCGCAGGCCGCGAATCCTGTCGATGAGATCTTCGGTATCGCGCTGATCGAGGTTTGGCACATTATCAATCGCGATAAGGGAGTGCGGTTTGTCTTTGAGTTCTTCGGTAACCACCTCGAGCTGCATAAACACCTCGCGCCCAATGGCGCGATCGGCCTCGATAATCCGCACGGGGCCTCGCGTCGGGTCGCATTTTACCTCATGGGTGTACTGCAGCAGCACCGAGGTCTTCCCAAACCCGTCGGGCGCATAAAGAACCACGATGCCGGCCTTTCGGCCCTTGGCGATAAGCTCATTCATCAAGCGTTCGCGTCGCACCATATAGCCTCCGCCCAGCGGCATCAGCTCGAGGTCGTCTATATTGCTCAAATCGTTTACCATGCCCGCTCCTCAACTCGACCGTATGGACACTGTAGCCGCAAGACCATACAAGCCGCGCTATGAATAGAGCGACCTTGTGTTTTAGGTTGTCTTTTGGTACGCAAGCGGCAAGTTTTTGTACAGCGAGGGCCGATTGTTATTAATCCCCCGACTAATCGGTCTTTAAGCAGGTAAATGAGCTTGTCAGCTTGTCCCATCTAAGCGGCAGTGTAACGCAGATGAACAAGGTTCAGCCATGTCATTCAACTCGCCTAGCACCCGCTACCGTCTACGACCTTTTAGTGGCATTTTTGCATAGAATCTGGTATAGAATGAATCAAGCTGTTGGACATCCGGCATTCGTCAAGCTTGCGGCAAGTTTTTGGTCAAGCGCGCGGAAAGGGATAACAAAAAGGCCCCCGCAAAGCGGAGGCCTCAGGCAAGGCTATGTCGAGCTGCAGGATTCGCGCTACTTGCAGAGCGAAAGGGCGGCCTCGTCGGCAACGACAACGCAGTTGGTGTGCAGCTGCAGGATCGAAGCCGGGCACTCGGGCGTAACCGGACCATAGCACATGTCATGCACGGCCTGAGCCTTGGCCTCGCCATTGGCGACGACCAGGATCATGCGGGCATACATGATGGTCTGGGTACCCATAGTGTAGGCCTGGCGGGGAACATCGTCGATGCTGTCGAACAGGCGGCTGTTGGCCTGAATGGTGCTCTCGGTGAGGTCGACGCAGTGCGTGCCCTTGGAGAAGTGGTCATCGGGCTCGTTGAAGCCGATGTGGCCGTTGTTGCCAATGCCGAGCAGCTGGAGATCCGGGTAACCGGCGGCGGCGACGATCTTGTCGTACTCAGAGCAGGCAGCGGCGGCGTCGGGGTTGGAACCATCGGGCACATGCGTGTTGTTCAGGTCGATGTTGATGTGATCGAAGAAGTTCTCGCGCATGAAGTAGTGATAGCTCTGGGGATCGTCGTGCGAAAGGCCACGATACTCGTCCAAGTTGTAGGTGCTGACCTCGGCAAAGTCGACGTCGCCCTTCTCGTACCAAGCAGCGAGCTGCTTGTAGGCACCGATCGGGGTGGAGCCGGTGGCAAGGCCCAGCACACAGTCGGGCTTGAGGATAACCTGCGCCGAGATGATATTGGCGGCCTTGCGGCTCATATCCTCGTAGTCTTTAGCTTTAATGATCTTCATTACGCGTCCTTTCTCGTACAAGAGAGGCAAGGCTCCCTTACAAGCACTTGCCCGCGGCCCGCGTCGGCCGCAACCAACGTGTGCGGCCACCAGGGCGAGGTCGCGTAATGTATGTGTCTCGTGTCTAACCGCGTCGAGGCCCCTGCCCGTCCACGGTGACCCAAAGCCTTTTAGCTTCGGACAAATCCCATCTTGCCACGGAGGGCGTCCTCTTTCAAGGGCGCCCTCCGTAAACGTGTTTGAATTGTAGGCTAATGGCCACGTGCACTTGCTAGCGCTCGCGAGCAACGATGAGCTGGTCCATCTCTTCGACATGCACGCCAACGGAGCCCTTGATGCTCGAGAACTCAACGGAGTTGCACACCAAGATGGGAACCGTCACATCGTAGCCCTCGGCAGCAATTGCCTCACGATCAAACTCAATGAGTACATCGCCCTTATGGACGATGTCACCCACTTGCGCATGTACGGTAAAGTGCTTGCCCTCGAGCTGAACAGTGTCCAAACCAACGTGGATGAGCACGTCCAAGCCATCGACCGTGTTAAGCGCAACGGCATGTCCCGTGGGAAAAATAGCCTCGACCTTGGCATCAGCCGGTGCAATCACACGCGTTCCGGTGGGCTGAATCGCCACGCCCTGGCCCAAAAGGCCGGTAGCAAACGTCTGATCGTTTACCTCGGAGAGCGGAATGACGTCACCCGAGATGGGAGCATCCAACGTAAGGACTCGACCACGCATACCAAAAGACCTTAGGACTTTAGTGAACATGCTCCCCCTCGGACATACCGATCAACCAAAATAACCTTAACAGTTTACCACTTGGCACCCGTTTTTGACCATTAGGGAAGTTCGCGCTTGACAACCTCGACGATGTCGTCAACAACGCGCTGGGTCAGCTCGTGCGTCTCGGCCTCGGCCATCACGCGGACCAGCGGCTCGGTACCGCTCGGGCGCACCAGAATGCGGCCGCGGCCGTCAAGCTCCTTCTCGGCAGCAGCGACGGCATCCCAGATGGGCTGGCAATCGTCCAGACCGGCCTTGTTGTCGGAATGCACGTTGACGAGTACCTGCGGGTACTTCTTCATGATGCCGGCAAGATCGGTGAGGGTACGACCGGTGCGCTTGAGCACGGCCAGAAGCTGCAGGGCCGTCACCAGGCCGTCGCCGGTGGTGTTGTGCTCCAGGAAGATGATGTGGCCGGACTGCTCGCCGCCGATGACGGCACCGTCCGCGAGCATGCGCTCCAGAACGTAGCGGTCGCCCACGGCGGTCTGGACCATCTCGAAGCCCTGTTCCTTCATAGCGATGGAGAAGCCCAGGTTGCACATGACGGTCGAGACGATCTCGGAGTTGGCGAGCTTGCCGCGAGCGGCAAGGTCAGAACCGCAGATAGCCAGGATGTAGTCACCGTCGATCTCATTGCCCTCGCTGTCCACGAACAGTACGCGGTCGGCGTCGCCGTCGTGGGCCAGACCGATATCGGCATGGGTGCGCAGCACGAGCTCGCGCAGGGGCTCAAGGTGAGTGGAGCCGCACTCAACGTTAATGTCAGTGCCGCAGTAATCGGTGTTGATGGCATGGACCGTGGCACCCAGGCGCTGCAGCGCGGCGGGCGTGGTCTGGCAAGAAGCGCCATGGCCGCAGTCGACGGCAACGACCAGGCCATCGAGCCTAAGACCGTCAAGCGTATCGATGGCGTGGTCGACGTATGCCTTGCGGGCGTCCTTCATCTTGATGATGTGGCCCACACCGGCACCGGTCGGCAGCGTGTCGGCAGCCATGGCTTTCTCGGACATGACCCAGGCGCTGATCTCTTCCTCGACAGCATCGGGGAGCTTCATGCCCCTGCGGCTAAAGAACTTGATGCCGTTGAACTCCGGCGGATTATGCGAAGCGGAGATGACGATGCCGCCATCGAGCTCGTTCTGAACGGTGAGCAGCGCCACGGCAGGCGTGGGGATGACGCCGCAGCAGTGCGGACGGCCGCCCTCGGCCATAATGCCGGCGGTCAGAGCGCTCTCGAGCATGGTGCCCGAAAGACGCGTGTCGCGGCCGATGCAGATATCCGGACCAAGGAACTTGGTCGCCGCGCGGCCCAGACGAAACGCGAGGTCGCACGAAAGATCGGCGTTGGCGACGCCACGGACGCCGTCGGTACCGAAGATGTTCTGGGGCATAGGATCGCTCCTTCCCTAGCAGGCGATATGCAACCGCCCACCCTAGTCGAAAAAGAAAAGCGGGACCCGCCGAGGAATCGGCAGGCCCCGCTTGTACATTGTATCTCGAAAGGAGATAAAACCTTAGCGCTTGGAGAACTGGGGAGCGCGGCGGGCCTTCTTGAGGCCGTACTTCTTGCGCTCGACCACGCGAGCATCGCGCGTAAGGAAACCGGCCTTCTTGAGATCAGCACGGTAGTCGCCAGCGTTCAGAAGAGCGCGAGCGATGCCCAGGCGCAGAGCGCCGGACTGACCGGAGATGCCGCCGCCATCGCACAGAGCGATAACGTCGAACTGACCGGCGGTGTCGGTCACCTTGAAGGGAGCAAGGGCGTTCTCAACGAGCTGATGACGGCCGAAATACTGCTCGGCGTCACGCTTGTTGATGGTCACCTTGCCGGTGCCGGGGACGAGACGGACGCGGGCGACGGCGTTCTTACGACGGCCGGTACCCTGGTAGACAACGGTGTTCTCAGCCATCTTTAAGCCTCCAGCTCAATCTTCGTGGGGTTCTGGGCAGCATGCGGATGCTCGGCACCAGCGTAGACCTTAAGCTTGGTCATCTGGGCACGGCCGAGGGTGGTCTTGGGCAGCATGCCGCGAACGGCGCGCTCGATGACCTTCTCCGGGTGCTTCTCCATAGCCTGGCGGAAGCTCTCAGCCTTGAGGCCGCCGTTGTAGCCGCTGTGGCGATAATAGGTCTTCGTGTCGGCCTTGTTACCGGTAAGCTGGACCTTATCGGCGTTGATGACGACAACGAAGTCGCCGCAGTCGCTGTTGGGCGTGAACTGGGGCTTGTTCTTACCGCGCAGGATCATTGCGATCTGGGTGGCAAGACGGCCCAGGACAGCACCATCGGCGTCGACGAGAACCCAGTTGCGCTGGACCTCGCCCTGCTTGGCGTAGTGAGTCGATTTCGAAATCACTTAGACTCCTCCATGTACAGTACGTGTTGTTACAGAGATTCACGGGGCTCTGCAAGTAACCCGTCCATATTACCCCGCTCGCCGTACGAGTCAACAGGTATTTTGGCTCCGACCAGAGTTTCTGCACATGTCATCCACGAGCCGTGATTTTCCAGCTCTTTAGCTGTTGTCATCTTTTGAAGGTTCGCCGTCGCTAGCGCTCAACGAACTCTTGGATTTCCGCGAGCAGGCGCTTTGCCTCCTGACGTCCCTGGATATACAGGTCCAAAAGCTTTGCCGGATCGTGCTCGACATGGCCGACCTCGACCGGCTTTTGCGGAGCAACGACCAACGCACGGCCCTCGCGCTCATACTTCCACAGGTGCATGCGCTGGATGTTGTAACGGTCGTGGCGCGTCTCGATAGCCTCGAGCAGATAGGGGTAGTCGGCATAACGCGCACGCGCGGCCGGCAAAAACTCGTAGGGCTTTTTCTCATACGAACGGTCCTGCGTGACGATGACAACCGCGCGGTCGAAGCCCGCCTCCTCGAGCACATGCTCGATAGGAACCGAATCGGCTACGCCGCCGTCGACGTATTTGTGCCCGTCAATCTCGACCGGCGGCGTCACCAGCGGCAGCGACGTCGAGGCGCGAACAGCGTCGAGGTCAAGTACGGCGCTTTTGACCGGCAGGTACGTGGCGGTTCCAAACAGCATGTCCGTCGCGACGGCGTACATCTCGATGGGGCTCGCGTCGAACGTCTCGTTGTCAAAGGGATCCAGGTGGTCCTGGACATCGTTGAAGATAAAGTCGTAACCCACAATGGAGCCCGTAGACGCAAACGATGCGGCGCCCATGAAGCGGCTGTCGTTGCAGAAAGCCAGGTTGATGCGGTTGGCACGGCCGATCTGGTGCGACTTATAGTTCACGCCGTTGAGGGCGCCGGCCGATACACCGTAGACAGCCGGAATCTCAACGCCAGCCTCCATGAGAACGTCGAGCACGCCCGCGGTAAACTGCCCGCGAAAACTACCGCCCTCCAAGACGAGCGCGACCTTGCCGGCGTTCTTTGCCTTATCTTCTGCAGTCATATTGACCTCCTGCGATTGCGTTTTGGCCTTCTTCTACCCAGTTTTGGGATGGCGAGCGCATGGGTTTTTCAAGGCGGCAAGTGAAGCGGAAAGTGTGTCCCAGTTTGAGGCGAGATTCCGGGATGCGCTTTCCGCTTGGACCGCCATTGGGAAAGCGCGTCCCACTCTGCGTCACTGAGGCGTTTTCCTAACGCCCGCGCCCTGCACAGAGTTCGATTCTCCGCGGTTTTGGAGGATCCGTTGACGGGCTGGGATCGGGAGCAGACGCGGGATCGACATCGCATCTATATAGGGTTGAGGCTTTGCGCGGAGAATCCGCGTATTTGCTTCGCAAATCCGCGCCGGCTTCGGCCGCCTGTCGGCGCCCTCGCCCGCGGGCTAAAAACGCTTACGCGTTTTCCTAACGCCCGCGCCCTGCACAGAGTTCGATTCTCCGCGGTATCTGTAAGTAATAAAAAAGCAGGTAGGTGCGTTTACCTACCTGCCTGTAACTATTGGTGGAGGCGCGGAGAATCGAACTCCGGTCCACGAAAGCCCCCTGATTGGCATCTCCAAGCTCAGTCGCTGGTTTAGTCTCGGACGCTTTGCGCGCAGCGACACGCTCGCGGCGTCCTAACCGGTTCGGTCTTAGCCTGCGCCATACCGATTACGTGCGCAGGAGCATTCCCCTAAAATGACGTCGCGCCGGTGTCGGGGAAATCACCGGGTTGACGCGCCGCTATAAACTAAGCAGCGAGAGCCATAGGCTCAAAAGAAGAGTTGTTGTCAATTCAATTTGACGGTACCCCTGTTTAACGAGGCGAGGAGACCTCGGCTTGCTTCCTCTCTCAGAGCTATCGTGTCGAAACCAGTCGCCCCCGAATGTCGGGAAAGTCTGGATGGCATTGGGCACGAGCACCCAACACCCGTCGACTTTTCAAGGAACATGCGGGGCGAGCCCCGCTTGCGAAGTGTTATCTTACCACGTTCTGAAAGCGGACAGCTGTTCTATGCACGAGCTGTGAAGACCCCAATGTGCGCCGTACTTCGCACTTTTGCTACCGATCTCGTCACGTATATTTTCGCCAAGCAAAATTGACCCGTCGAAAGGACCGTTATGGATACCAAGCAGCAACTCGTCAATGCCCTCGCAGGCCTGGGCTCAACCATTACCGAAGCTATGGATGTCATCGAGGGCTTTGTTCCCTGCGGACATCCCGCCCTCACGGTATCGAACGCCCTTGTTGCGCTGGACGCCGACGATAATGTAGCTCTCGCCCAGCAGCTTGAGACCGTCGAGGGCTTTATCGACCACGTGAGCGAGAACCGCGGCGTGGCCGCCTACCACGGCATCGAGGTCGAGCTCGCGGGTCCCAAAGCCGATCTGTTCGCAGTAATCCGCGAGGTAGGCGCCCTTATGCAGACCGCAGGCGTCAAAAACACCCAGGTCAACGAGTGGGTCTACCGCAGCCTGGCAGCGCTAAACGATTCCGACGAAAAGGCAGCCGAGCAGCTCGCAGAAAGTCCCACCATTAAGGCCGAGCTTTTGTAAATAGCAGACGCGGGTCCCTTGGCGCATCGTCGTCCAAGAGGCCCGCAAACAGTTCGCGTCAACCGATAGCCGCGCCGCCGCGTTCGGCCAAAGCAAGAATCGGCATCATTTGGCGCGGGGTCTTCGCTGCAAGATCGGCATGTTCGAGCAGCTTGAGATCGTTAGTCACCAAGTAATCGACCTGTGCGCGCTTGCACGCGGCGAGCACCAAGTTGTCCTCGTAATCGCGATGGAGCGCTAAGTATTTGTCGGCCAGCCAAAGGTCCGCCGCATCTGCACCCACGGCCGTGGCGTTTTCGGTCATGTTCCGAACAAACGCCAACGCCGCATCGCCAATCGCGCGGGCAGAAGCCTCGTCGAGCGCTCCCCCGCTGGCAAGAACGCTACGCTTCAGCTCGTGTTGGACAACGTACAGCACGTCCTTGGCGATATGCACCGGAAAGAACAGCAATGCCCCCGTCTCCGCCGCCTGCCCAATAAACGCACGCGCGGCAAGCGACTCGGCATGGTCGACGCAAAACGAATCAACCCATACGTTGGCGTCCACCATTATTTTGAGGGGAGACCCGCTCACAGAATCATCCCCTTTTGGCGATAGCGCTCGTCCATGGCTTCGGAATAGATTGCGTCCCAATCGCGATCGTCGGACACGGGCGACGTAGCGATGCCCAAATCTGCATAAAGCCGGTCTGCCGCTGCCCACGACGCGGCGAACGGAGTATCGTGCGCGACGGTCTGTTGCCGGCCATCAACGGCAGACAGCACTTCCTCGCACTGCCCACCACCCTGTGCGACCTTGGCCACAACCTTTTTGATGAGGTCGGGCAGTGACCTGCCCGAAAGCTGCAACGCTTCCTCGGCGCGCTCTTTAACCGAGCGGTCTACGCGAACATTCACTTGCGCCATGCTGCCAACGGTAGCCATCTCAACCTCACCTTCAGCATTTACTAGCATTGCTAGCACGAGCATATATCCGAGCTAACATCTCGTCAAACAAAAGAAGGCCTGCACCCTGGCGGCTGCGGTGCCGCCCGAATGCAGGCCATATACTCAATCGAAAACGCTAACGCAGGTACGCCTTTGCGTTGCCCAGACTGTAGGCGATCGTTGAGCCGTTGTGCAGCAGTGACGACGTCTGCGGAGTAATCATGCCGGTAATACCCAATGCCAACAGCGCCGAGTTGGTGAGCATCACCTTGGAATACGAACTCGTCAGACGGTCGATAAGCCCCTGGCTCATGCGGCGTAGGCGCACGATCGCGGCGAGATCCGTATCGGTCAGGATGATATCGGCGACCTCCTTGGCGATGTCGCTTCCGCCACCCATCGCCAGGCCCACGTCGGCCAAACCGAGCGCCGGCGAATCGTTGACGCCGTCGCCCACCATGGCAACATGGCGTCCCTCACTCTTAATGCGCTCAACATACGCGTACTTGTCCTCGGGCAGCAGCTCGGCCTTAAACTCGTCGACACCTGCCTCGCGAGCAATGCGCTCGGCCGTGCGCTCCGAGTCGCCCGTGAGCATGACCACGTGCTTAACGCCCAACGCGTGCAAGTCGGCGATGGCCTCGCGGACCCCGGGCTTAAGCGGGTCCTCGATGCCGAGCACGCCCACAACGGTGCCATCGACCGCCAGGTACAGAGGCGACAAGCCCTGCATCTGGGACTCGATTTGCTCCTTAATGTCGGACTCGAGCTGCGCACCCTCATCCTCGAATACAAAGTGCGCCGAACCGATGATGGCGCGACGCCCTTCAATGGACGAAGCGATACCGTGCGCCACAATATACTCGACAGCAGCGTGACGCTCGCGGTGCTCGAGCCCACGCTCTTGAGCAGCGTTGACCACGGCACGCGCCACCGGATGCGGGAAATGCTCCTCCAAGCAAGCGGAAAGGCGCAGGATCTCGTCCTCGCTCCAGCCATCGGTGGTGAGTACGCAGGCAAGACGCGGCTGCGCCTCGGTGAGCGTGCCGGTCTTATCAAACACAATGGTGTCGGCCTTGGCAAACGACTCAAAGTACTTTGCGCCCTTGACCATGACGCCCATCTTGGCGGCATCGCTCATAGCGGTCATGACGGCAACGGAACCCGTGAGCTTGAGTGCGCACGAGTAGTCGACCATCAGCGCCGCCGAGGTCTTGATGAGGCTACGCGTGGTGAGCGCAACCAAGCCCGCGAGCAGGAAGTTCCACGGAACGATCTTGTTGGCAAGGTCCTCCATATGCGACTGGCCCTCGGACTTGAGCGAATCGGCCGTCTGCACGAGCGAGACGATCGAGCGGAGCTTGGTCTGCGCCGTATTGGCGCGCACGCGCACCAAGATGCTGCCGTCTTCCACGACGGTGCCGGCGAACACGTCGTCGCCCACGCTGCGCTCGACGGCCAGCGGCTCGCCGGTCAGGGTCGCCTGGTTGACCATGGCGCTCCCCCGCTCGACCACGCCATCGATGCAGATGGACATGCCGGTGCGCACGGCGACCAGATCGCCGGGCTCAAGCTCGGTCGCGGCAACGCTTACCTCGGTGTCGCCGACGACCTTTTGCGCCTTGTCGGGCACATCGAGCAGAGAATTGATGAGCTCGTTTTCGCTCATGGCGCGGGTGTAGTCCTCGAGCAGCTCGCCCACGTTGAGCAGGAACATCGTCTGGCCCGCGGTGTCGACATCACGCTTGACGAACGAAATGCCGATGGCCGAAGCGTCGAGCACAGGAACGGTCAGGCGCGGCTGCGCCAGCTCATGAAGGGCGGCGCGCAAAAATGCCATGTAACCGGCCACGACAAACACCGCACGCAGCGGCGTAGGCAGGAACCAGCGGCGCGCGTAGTGGGCGCCGATAAGTGTGGCAAGATCCATGACGAGCTTGTGCTTGCGTGGCTCGAGTTGCATCACGTAGCCCGACTTGGCATCGGCGATAGCTTGAGCATCGAGCGCGCCCAAGGCATCGAGCACGCTCGCGCGGCGCGGCTCGTCGTACTCCAGCGCCATCTGGCCAATGCGGCCATACACGCGCACCTTGTGCACGCCATCGATGTCGCCGCCAAGCTTAAGAAGTGCATCGAGATCGCTCTCTGGCACAGGACCCGCCAATTGAAGACGGGTCCTGCCGGGGATCTCGCTGATAATCGAGAATCTCATAGTTTGTGCCTGGGAGCGTTACTCGGCTGCCTCGTCAGCAGCGGCCTCGCTCTGGGTGATGTAGGCCGCCTCGGCAACCATGTCATCGACATTGGCCTTGGCCTGCTCGACCATGTCCTGGTAGCAGTTCTTGACGCGCATACCGCACGCGATGCCCTGCACGCAGGCGTTCTTTACCGGAGCGCTGGTGAGCAGCTTGATGCCAGCCGTACCAAGCAGAAAACCGCCACCGACAAGCAGGGTGTTAAACGTCGACTTCTTCATGTTGCTTCTCCCTTTTGCCGCACAAGCGCGGCATGGTGCCTTAGCACCCGAGTTCATTAGTTTGCTCGAGCACGCTTTTGAGAACAGTTTAGTATAACTATTTGGTCAACAATGGCTAACTTTTTGGAAACTATGGGGATGGACTCAATATGACAAAGGGATTGTCCCTTTGTCACATTCCTATAGCCGCCAGGCAGCCGCTTCCTTTTGCAGCGCAACCATGCGGGCGAATTCTCCACCTGCCGCCTTGAGCTGCGCCGGAGTTCCCTGTTCGGCAACCACGCCATCCTTGAGCACAACGATCTTGTCGGCATTTTCCACCGTACGCATACGGTGGGCAATAACGATAACCGTCTTGCCCGCGAGCAGGCGGGAAAGCGCCTGCTGAACCACAGTCTCGTTCTCCACGTCCAAGCTCGCCGTCGCCTCGTCCAACAGCACGATGGGCGCGTCTTTGAGCAGCGCGCGGGCGATAGAGATGCGCTGGCGCTCGCCGCCGGACAGCTTGGAGCCGTTCTCTCCGATCATGGTGTCATAGCCCTGCGGCATGCGGTTCACAAACTCGTCGCAGTTGGCGGCACGCGCAGCGGCCAAGACCTCCTCGTCGGTGGCGTCGCGGCGGCCAAGGCGGATGTTGCCCATCACGGTGTCGTCAAAGAGCAGCACGTCTTGGAACACGATGGCGTAATCGCGCAGCAGCACCTCGGGATCGACGCTCGCAACATCCACGCCACCCACGGTGACCGTGCCTTCGGTGGCATCCCAAAAGCGCGCGGCCAGGCGGCTCACCGTAGACTTACCAGAACCCGAAGGACCGACCAGCGCCGTAACTTCGCCTTCCTTGGCGGTAAAGCTCACATCGGTAAGAACCTTCTCGCCGGCGCGGCCGTCCTCGCCCGCACCATAGCCAAATGCCACGTGATCGAACACCACATCGTGGCCCACGGGCTCAAATTTCTCGCTGCCCCGCGCCACAGGCTCTTCCATGATGGAACGCATGCGCTTGGCAGACGACTCGGCGGCAAACAGCTCGGACATTAACATTAACGCCTGGTCAAAAGGCGCATAGATACGGCTCACCATAAGCAGGAAGGCAAACAACACCAAAAAGTCGACCTGCCCGGAGGCGACCATCGCGGCACCCGTGACCAGCGTGGTGGCAATGCCCAGACGAAGGATGGCAAAGGCAGAGTTAACCAAAAGCCCGTTAGCGAGCTCGCCCTTGGTGGTCTCATGCTCCTCGGCATCGATCACGGCGTTGAGTCCCTCAAGATAATGGGCCTCCTGGTTGGTGGCGCGGATCTCGCGAACGCAGTCGAGCGTCTCTTGAATAGCCTCGGTAACCTTGACTTTCTCGGCGCGCACGCGATCGAACACCGGGGTCATGGGGCCGCGTGTTAGATACAGCACGGCAAAGGCCACGGGAACGCTCCAAAACGCCGCGATCGCCAGCTGCCAGCAAAAGAACAGCGACGCCACGAACACAATGGCGCTTGCGATGATGGCACCCCAAAGCTCCCCCAGCACGTGGCTGTAGGCGTGCTCCATGGCCTGGACGTCACCCATGATGGTCTCGGTTAAATCGGCCAGATCACGACGACCAAAAAACGACAGCGGCAGTTTGCGCAAGCGCTCTGCAATCTCCATACGCTGCTTGCCGCACTCCTCGTAAAAGATGCAGTAGGTGTAGTAATACTGCTGCCAGTTAGAGGCAAAGAGCAACACAAAAAAGACCAGGAGGCCGCCCACGATCGGCAGGGCATCCGGCAGGTCAGCCCCGCTGGTGAGATGCTCGACAAAGCCGGCCATAACCAGGAATAAAAAGCCCATGCCGGCCATGGTAATAAGATTGGTGAGCGTGGTCCAGAAAATGCCGCGTTTTACGCCGGCGACGCCTCTATCGGATAGGAAATACTTCTTTTGGAATGAGGCAAACATTTAGGCCTCGCCTCCCTTCGTGACGGCGGCATCCGCGGTCGCTGCAGTGATTTTCCAGCTCGCGGCCTGTTCGTATTCGGTCCACATCTTGGCATACAGACCCTCTTGGGACAGCAGCTCGGCATGGGTACCCGACTCCTGCACGCTGCCCTGGTTGAGCACCACGATTTGGTCTGCGCCCACCACAGTTGAGAGTCGGTGCGCAATCATAATGACCGTGCGACCCGCCGCCAGCTTGCTAAAGGCGCGCTGGATGAGCGCCTCGTTCTCGGGATCGGCAAACGCCGTGGCCTCGTCGAGCACCACGATAGGCGCGTCTTTAAGGATCGCGCGGGCGAGTGCCATGCGCTGGACCTCGCCGCCCGAAAGATATGCTCCGCCGGCACCGAGCATGGTATTGATGCCCTGGGGGAGCTTGGCCACAATGTCGTCGCACTGAGCTGCGGAAAGGGCCGCACGCACTTCGTCGTCAGTGGCCGTAGGCTTGGAGGCGCGCACGTTATCGGCAAGTGTTTGCCAGAACAGTTGGTTGGTCTGGAACACAAAGGCGACCTGGTCCATAAGCTCGTGCGGATCCATATCGCGAACGTCCACACCGCCTACGAGCACTCGACCCGAGGAAACATCCCAAAAACGCGGGATCAGGCTTGCGCAGGTTGACTTACCGCCACCCGAGGGACCCACCAGGGCGAGGGTGCTACCCGCGGAAACGCTAAAACTCGCATGGTTGACGGCAGGCGCTTCGGCGCCCTCGTAGGTAAAGCTCACATCCTCAAATCGCACGTCGCCGCCGGCAGGGTGCTTGGGTTGGGCGGGCACGGAGAGCTGCTTGGAATCCATGACGCTTCGAATACGAGCCAGCGAATCGGCACTCATCTGAGAGACCTCGCCCACAAACATGAGCTTGGTCATGGCCGTCGGCACCACGGCCGAAAATATCGCGTAAAACGTGAAGTTGGCCATAAAATGCGCGAAGTCCGTCTCGCCCGGCGCCAACAGCAACGCCACGGGCAACAGGAATGCCACAAGACCATTGAGCGCGGTAAGGTTGAGTACCTGCGGACCTCGGCAGAACGTGCCCGCATAGTTTTGTGCCATGTCGGCGTATTCGGCGATCGCATCGTGGAAAGCCTTAAAGGAGTAGACCGTCTGCTGAAACACCTTGACCACGGGAATACCGCGTACGTATTCGGTGCCGGTCTTGTTCATCTTGACCAGCGCTCCCATGTAGGCCTTCATGAACTCGGCGCCTTTGCCGCTCATCATGGTGGCCATGGCGGCAAACGAAACGACGACCGAGATAAGGCATGCCGCGCCCAAGCGCCAATCGAGGGCGAACAGCAACACGAGCAGGCCCACGACCATGGCGGCGGCGCCTGCGATATCGGGCAACATGTGCGCGAGCAGGGTCTCGGTGGAGGCGGCGCATCCGTCTACAACACGACGCAGCTCACCGGTGGCGTGCGTGTCAAAGTAGCCAAGCGGCAGCTTAAGCAAGTGCTCGCTCGTAGTCTTGCGGATATTGGACGCGCAGCGAAACGCAGACAAGTGCGTGCACATGAGACCCACAAAATAGACCACGATGCTTGCCAGGGCAAAACCCACGGCCCACCAGCCATACATCGCGATATCGGTGGCTTCGCTCCAGTTAGGTGCCACGGCGATCAGATCGCGCGCGACAAGCCAAATGCACACGAACGGGCCAAAGCTCAGCAGCTGCGAGAGCGCCGAGAGCGCCATGCCCAAATACGTTAGGAATTTGCGGTCACCGGCATATGCAAGCAGCTCGCCGATACCGCCGCCTTCCCTTTTTGATCCCTTTGCCATGAGATTCCTTTCTAACGGCTTGAGAGTTAACCGTATTCAACTTATCATTGATGCGTTAGCCATGGCTCACAATCAAGCCAGGCGTGGACGTTTCTGCAAAGGAAAGGGACGCTTTTGCAAATGCGGCGGGCAGCGACCGACATAACCGAGCTCTACGCACCGCAGTTTGAGCAGTTTGGCCTGGAGCTTACCGGCAAGGGCGCCGTCTTTACCGGCGAGGTGGCAAACGACCGGGCGCACGGGCGCGCATGGATCATGCCTCTCTCCCCTGCCTGCATCGTCATGGAGCATTTCATCACCCCGACGCGCGATATGTACCTGGCCGAATACACACCCGAGCCATACGCCTGCGTGAGCGAGGTCAGCGCGCCCACACTTACATGCATGCCCGAGGCTGGCATAACGCCCGCAAACCTTAAACCATTGCATGGACCGTGGCCAAACAATGCCGTTTGCAGCTTTATCCAAGATAGCTGTGGCGAGGAATTAAGCCCGCTGTTTGCGGGGGAGCTTTATCACTCGCGCTCGGTGCTCTTTTTGCCTGGATATTTTGACGAACTGGAGCACCGCTATCCCACCGAGTTCGCGGGAATCTTTGAGGCGTTTGCCGAGCCATGGCACGAGGAGGCAACGTCTGCCATCTGCCACACGCTGCGCCGGATTAACGAGGACCGCGCCCGCACCGTAGGCGGACACGTCTATATGCAGGGCATCGTGGAGACCATGGTCGCGGAGCTCGCCTGTTCGCGCGCGGCCCAAAAGCAGGCGCGGCAGGCGGCAGACACACGCGTCAGCATAACCATTGCCGAAGAAGCAACGGCAATGATTGAGCGCGCGCTCGACAAAGGCAGGCGTGTGGGTATCAACGAGGTAGCCGAGAGGCTCTACACAAGCCGCTCCAAACTATGCGCCACCTTTAAGGCCCAAACCGGCGAGTCCCTGGGCGTCTACATTCGCAGACGCCGTATGGAGCGAGCGCAGGACCTTTTGGCCGATAGCGCGCTCACGATAGCGCAGGTGGCAGAGCGTCTAGGCTACCCTCAGCAGGCGGCCTTCACCCAAGCCTTCAAACAATACACCGGCATGACACCCACGGCTTGGCGAAGCAAGCATCGCTAAGGCCCAAGCTCCCTGGCCGTAACGGAGCGATTAATTAGCCGCCGCCCGTCAGCTCACCCAGGATCTAAACGTCAAGATGTGCACAATCAAGCGCCTTTTTGATAAGAGGGACAGATCGATCAGCCAAATACAACGGAATGTTGAGCACCCCGTCGTCGAGCTTTAGGTTCTTAAGTGAGTAGCGGACCCTCAATGGAGTCGTCTCCGCATGCTTGTCGGCATAGTACTTAAGGCTCTTGGAATGAACGACCTCTCCCGATTTGACCTCGACGGGAACGATTTCGTTTCCGACTTGAATCAAAAAATCGACTTCGTGCTTCGGCTTCTCGTTTGTCCAATAACGCGGAGCAGCATCTAACTGTGAAAGTAATGCCTGAAGCACATAGTTCTCGGCAAACGAACCTTTGAACTCCGAAAAAAGCGCATCCGAGATGGCAAAAGCGGACGCATCCAGCCTTGCCATGCGGCGCAGCAAGCCGACATCAAGACAGTAGACTTTAAATGCCTTGAGGTCATCGTACGCAGAGAGCGGCACACCACCGGCAGCATTAAGGCGAACCGCCGTGATGAGCCCAGCATCGGCAAGCCATTCCAGAGCATCCTCGTATTCTCGAGCACGAGCCCCCTCGCGCACCGCACCCCAAACGAACTTTTTGTTCTCGCGCGCCAACTGAGCTGGAATCGAGTTCCATATTTGCGAAAGCTTGGCGAACTGCGCACGGCCACCATGCTTGGCAAAATCGCGCTCGTAGGAATCCAAGAGATCAGACAACACCTTATCGACCTGAACGATATCGCCCGTCTCCACCCACCGGCCAAGAGCCTCTGGCATGCCGCCGCATGCAAAATAACGACGAAGATGCTCGACGAGACGGACATGGAAGAAATCGGGCACTGTCTCGATCTGATCCAGGCCGCCAAGGTATTCGTCGTAGTTTGCAGCGCCCTCGGCTTTCAGAAACTCGGAAAAGCTCATGGGGCGCATCTCCATGAACTCGACCTTTCCCACCGGAAAAGCGCTGGTCTCACGGGACAAGCGAACGCCCAACAAAGACCCTGCGCATGCGACGTGATACTCGGGGGCCTCGTCACAGAAGTATTTAAGGGCGCCGACTGCAGAAGGACAATCCTGAATCTCATCAATAATAAGCAGCGTCTCGCCAGGATCGATAGGCTGTCCAAGTGCCAGGGAAAGATTTGAGATGATCCGTCGAGGATCGCGCGTACCTTCGAAAAACTGAGCGTACTCGCTCTGTACCCCAGGTGACGGCTCCTCGAGCGTCAGATACACAAAATTGCGGTACGAGGTTCGTCCGAACTCCTTAAGCGCCCATGTCTTTCCAACCTGGCGCGCCCCCTTAAGGATAAGCGGCTTACGATATTCTGACGCTTTCCAAGCGTTAAGCTTGGCAATGATATCTCGCTGCATGACCGAACCTCCCGCAAAGAAACTTCCGTAAACGTGATATTTCCCACATTTTACCCTAAGTAAAACGTGATATTTATCACATTTACGAAAGTTTTAAGCTCATTTCGCCACACTTTCATCACATTTATTGCAATGTGACAAAGGGACAGTCCCTTTGTCACCCGCACAAAAATGGACGCGCCAACGGCGCGCCCATTCACTCTATTCCATTCAGCCCACCTGACCCGAACGGCCGAGTCGTCACGGAACCGAGGGGCCGGGCGCAGGGCCTTGTCTCTCAATGAGTTCCGCACGAACAGGAGGCGCCAGTGGCGCCTCCGTCGTGAGTCAGGACTGTCCGAAATTGAGAGGCAAGGCCCTGCGCCCGGCCCCTCGGTTCCCGCTTACGAGAGCGACGTTCTCAGCAACTCGTTGAAGAGCTTCGGGTTGCCCTTGCCGCGGCTCGCCTTCATGCACTGGCCCACCAAAAAGCCGATGACCTTCTGGTTGCCGTCACGATACTGCTGCGCCTGATCGGCACAGTTTGCCAGCACCTCGTCCACGATCGGCTGCAGCGCGCCGGCGTCACTCACCTGACGCATGCCGCGCTCGTCGACGATCTTGTTGGGGTCGTCGCCGGTCTGGGCCATGGCCTCAAAGACCTCGTGCGCCTGGTTGGAGCTGATGGCATCGGTCGCCAGCAGCTTGGCAAGAGCTGCCACCTGAGCCGGCGCAATGCCGGACTCGGCCAGCGACACACCCGCGCCCTTAAGGTAGGCGATCATCTCGTTCACCAGCAGGTTTGCGACCGTCTGGGCCTCCTTGCCAGCCATACCGGCAGCGGCAGCCTCAAAGAACTCGGCAAACTCGGGGTCGCCGGCGATCTGCTCGGCATCGGCCGCCTTAATGCCAAAGTCGGCCTCAAAACGGGCACGCTTGGCATCGGGCAGCTCGGGGATCTCGCCACGGCAGCGGTCGATGAACTCGTCATCCAGATCGAACGGCGCCAGGTCGGGGTCGGGGAACAGGCGGTAGTCGTCGGCCGTCTCCTTGACGCGCATGACCACGGTGCGCTTACGGCTGGGCTCCCAGTGGCGGGTCTCCTGGTAGATAATGCCGCCCTCCTCGAGCACCTCGGCCTGACGGCAGATCTCGTAGGCAAGGCCGTCGTGCAGGCTCTTAAACGAGTTGAGGTTCTTGAGCTCGGTCTTGGTGCCCAGCTTGGTCTCGCCGCGGCGGCGCAGCGACACGTTGCCGTCGCAGCGCATGGAACCCTTCTCCATGGAGCAGTCCGAAATGCCCAGCGTCACAAAGATGCGACGGAGCTTCTCCATAAACAGGCGAGCCTCCTCGGGCGTGCGCAGGTCGGGCTCGGTGACGAGCTCAATCAGCGGCGTGCCGCAGCGGTTGTAGTCGACGAGCGACTCAGCCGCGGCGGTAATGCGGCCCTCGGCGCCGCCTACGTGCACCATCTTGGCGGCGTCCTCCTCCATGTGGATGCGCAGGATGCGGATGGGCACGGTGTAGGAACCGTCCTCGCGGCGCTCAGGCATCTGCAGGTTGGACGCATCGTAGCTGGCCAGGTGACCGGCGCGCTGGTTGCCCTCGCGCATGGTCGACGTCATGGACGTGGACAGGCCCTCGGCGTTGGCCGAGGCGCTCGCCAGGCTCTGAGCCTCTGCCTCGCCAAACGCGCAGTCGGGGCGCTCGGCGGCACCGCGACCGGTCACGTCCAGGTCCAGGTGACCGTACATGGCAAAGGCGACCGGACCCTGCGTGGTCTGGAAGTTCTTGGCCATGTCGGGATAGAAGTAGTGCTTGCGGTAGAACATCGAGTGGCGCTGAATCTCGCAGTTGGTAGCGAGACCGGCCTTGACGATGCTCTCGATGGCGCGCTTGTTGGGCACCGGCAGGGCGCCGGGCAGGCCCAGGCATACCGGGCACACGTTGGCGTTGGGCTCGTCATCGTGGCTGAGCTTGCAGTTGCAGAACATCTTGGTATCGAGTGCGGTGAGCTCGGTATGGATCTCCAGGCCGATCACGGCCTCCCAATCCTGCAGGACCTCGGAAAGCTCCTTCATTACAGCTCGCCTCCCTTCCCGGCAAAATCGGGCGCGACGGAAAGCGCGGGCGCACCCGTGGCGGCATCGGCAAAGCCGCGCTCCAGGGAGCGGGCAAACGTGAGCAGCTGACGGTCCTTAAACGCCGGACCAACCAGCTGGGCAGAAACGGGCAGCTTGGTGTCCTCGCCCAGACCCAGCGGCACCGAGATACCGCCGTTGCCGCAAATGTTGAGCGAGATAGTGTACAAGTCGGAGAGGTACATCTGCGTGGGGTCGCTGATCTCGCCAAACTTAAAGGCCGTGCGCGGCGAGGCGGGCATGAGGATGGTGTCCACCTTGGCATACGCGGCGTCGTAGTCCTGCGTGATGAGCGTGCGGGCCTTTTGCGCGGCGTAGTAATACTTGTCGTACACGCCCGAGCTCAGCAGGTAGGCGCCGAGCATCTGACGGCGCTTGGCCTCGGCGCCAAAGCCGTGGGCGCGCGAAAGCGAGCTCTGGTCGGACAGGTTGGCGCAGCCCTCCGCCTGATAGCCGTAGCGAATGCCGTCAAAACGGGCCAGGTTGGAGAACGCCTCGGCCGGGCCGATGACGTAGTAGGCGGCGATGGCGGCGTCCAGGTGCGGCAGGTCGACCTCGACCAGCTCGGCACCCTGGTTCTGCAGCTCCTGGGCGGCGCGCTGAACAGCGGCCTTGACCTCGGGCGTCAGGCCCTCGGCCTCCATAAACGCGGGGATGATGCCCACGCGCTTGCCCTCGATGCTGTCGTTGAGGTGCTCGGCAAAGTCGACAGCGCAATCCTGGCTGGTGCAGTCGTACGGATCGTGGCCCGCGCCGGTAAGCGCGTTCATGGCCAGCGCGACATCCTCGACCGTGCGGCCAAAGGGGCCCACCTGATCGAGCGACGAGCCAAAGGCAACCACGCCGTAACGGCTCACGGCACCATACGTGGGCTTAAAGCCCACCACGCCGCACAGCGACGCCGGCTGGCGAATGGAGCCGCCGGTGTCCGAGCCCAGCGAGAGCGCGACCTCGCCCGCGGCAACGGCGGCAGCGGAGCCGCCCGAAGAGCCGCCGGGCACGCGCTCGGTATCCCAAGGGTTGTTGGTGCGGTGGAAGGCCGAGCTCTCGGTAGAGCTACCGAAGGCGAACTCGTCCATGTTGGCCTTGCCCATGGGCAGGCAGCCGGCATCGAGCATGCGCTGGACGCAGGTGGCGGTGTAGACGCTCTGGTAGTCCTCGAGCATGCGGGAAGCACAGGTGGTGCGCGTGCCCACGAGGTTCATGTTGTCCTTGATGGCCAGCGGCACGCCCGCGAGCGGGGGCAGCGGCTTTCCGGCGGCACGGTCGGCATCCACGCGCGCGGCGGCCTCGAGCGCGAGCTCGGGCGCCACCTGCAGGAATGCCTGGACCCCGCCCTCGCGCGCCTCGATGGCGGCAAGGGAGGCCTGGGCCACCTCGGTAGCGGTAAAGTCGCCGGCGGCAACGCCCGCGGCAATCTGGGCGGCGGTAAGGGAATCGAAGCTCTGCACCATTACTCGCTCTCCCCCTCTCCCAAAATGGACGGCACGCGGAAGTAGCGGTCGCGCGCGCTGCCGGCGTTTTCGAGCGCGACGTCGAGCGGCAGGTCGCGCTCGGGCTCGCGCAGGTCATCGCCCATCACGTTGGACAGGCTTCCGATGGGATGGAACGTGGGCTCCATGTCGGGCAAGTCATATTGCAAGACGGGCTCGAGCATCTGGACGGCGTCGTTCAGGTAGGACGTCATCTGGGTGAGCTCGTCATCGGTCAGTGCGATCTTTGCGTACTCGGCGATGCCACGCACGTCTTTCTCGCTGAGTGCCATAGGCGCTCCCTTCCGCATAACAGATAAACCGCTCTAGTATACAAGGCAACGCCGCTTGGAGCAGGCGCTTTACCCAAATGCAGCGAAAACGTAACGAGGGCGGCAGGCTGGCAGGCAGTGGGCTGGCGGTTCTGCAGCGAAACCGCACCGTCCATAGCGAAAACCGTCTCGCCCGCAGCGAAGACCATCACAACATTCGATGTTTTTCGTCAAAATCGAATTTTTTATCGAATGTTGTGATGGTTTGGAAGTCCCGACCACCACAAAGGTGCCTGTCCCCATTGCGGTGGTTCTGAACGATGTCCTATGCCGAGGCCTTGGCCTTGCGGCGCTTGCGGACCGCGTGGATCACGATGTCCAGCAGCAACAGCACAATGGCTACGACCACGATGAGCACGGCAAACTCGCGCTTGCCCCAGTGGCGGCCGGCCAGCGACTTTTGCTTGTCGACTTCCTTCTTGCTGTACTTGGTGCGCACGCAATGCACCAGCAGGCGATGGTCGTTCACGCCGTAGGGCGTGCAGGTGACGAGCGTCACCTTGTCGGCGCCGGGCTCGATGGTCAGCGACTCCATTTCCTCGGGCAGCACCACCTCGGAGTCCACCATCTTGTAGGCGAGCGTCTTGTTCATGGTGTGCAGCAGCACCAGGTCGCCCGGCTCCAGCGAATGGATGTCGTCGAACATGCTCAGGTTGCGCATGCCCGAGTGCGCAGTGAGCACGCAGTGCGTCGAGGTCCCGCCCACCGGCAGGCTCGTGCCCTCCAGGTGGCCGACGCCCGCCATAAGGACTTCTTCGCTCGTGCCGTGGTAGATGGGCATGCTCACGTCGATGGAGGGGATCTCGACCCAGCTCATCATGGGGTCGCGGTCAAAGATGAGCTGCTGGTCGTAGGGCTCGATCTGGTCGGCGGGAAGCTCGGTGGCCTCGCCGGCAAGTTGCTCGTTATAGGAGCGCGCCTGAAGCAGAATGCGCTCGCGTTCCTCTTCGGAGAGCGCGTCCACGGTGCTGGACACGGTACTGATCTGGTTGAACACACCCGAGGCCTCGAGCCGGTCCAAGATCCACGGCCAAGTCATAAGGCCCACGCCAATAAGGATGATGACGATGGTGATGAGCCGGTCGGCCCAGCGCGGCAGTCGCTTGCGACGGCGCTTGGGTTTTGGTTGAGGTTTGGGCTGAGGGCTTGAGCCACCGTTGGCCGCGACGCTATTGCTCTTCATATGTTTGGCGCCCTGCACCATCGCCGGTCACTCCTCTACAACTCAAGTTGTCTAAACAAATAATAACCGATTAGCGAACCTCCGCGCCGGACAACGCAGCTAGACTGCACCGTCCGGGCCACGTAACCCCACTCAACCAATCAAGCCATATGTTGCTTTCACCGTCTCGAGCAACTGCGCCATCGTTACGCCCGCAACCCCAATCTGTTTCAGATTGACGTCGCCCACCTCACAATCTTTGACAAACGCAAGCATATCGTCCTTCAGTTCTCCGCGCAGGTCGACGCCTTCCGACTCGCCAAGCAGCTGAGCAAGCCTCAGCGCATCGCGTTTATGCTTTTTTACCTTATTCGAATCAACGTTCTCCCCCGCTTCCCTTCTAGCTTTTAGGTCGAGATACGCCTTCGCTTTGAACGGGACAATGTATTCCGTACCCAGGACCGAAACGCCGCCTACGGTCCGGATTCCCTGAAGGAACAAGCTGTAGTAAGCATCGTCCAACAAAATTGCCGAAAGACTGCTTATGTTTTCATCAACGTGAATTGGTGCCACATCAATCCCCGCACGACCCTTTAGAAAGTCGGGGCACTTCGCAAAGAGTTCGATCATACGGGGGTAACCCGGCCTCTTAGGCTCTGTAAACCGATAAAAACATGAGCCTTTGCCTTCGCCCCAGCCGCAGCGGTAACCGCCATCACGCACCAAAGTCCATATAGCTTCTGCCGTCTGAGGCAACCGGTCATCGGCGACAATTACAACATCAAAATCGTGAGTCATCCTAAACGGAAGTCCCGCCTCCGCGAGCAAAATGTCACATGCCGTGCCGCCGATAAGGGCATACGATCCTGCAGCTTTTTGCATATGCTGCTGAAATTCTTGGAGACCTTCTACAGCGCTTCTTGCCATGGATATTCCTTTCCAAACATGCGATCGACTTCGAGCTGAATTCGCTCATCGTCGATGGCCGCCAAAGATAGCGCAAGCGAAATGTCGTCGACACGGGAGGAGTCGGCAAACACGGGCGCATAGCGCCACACTTGGATCATCGCCGTTTCGTTATCCGGCAACTCCCCGTCTGCGACTTCGAGGTCGCTCAGTTGACGCCATGCACTCCTTAAGACGGCCTTTTGCTCCATGCCCGGCGCAGCGAGCATCGAACGCGCAGCGAGTGCCGTCTCCCCGGCGTCAACAAGATAGTCGATCTGCGGCGTCTTCCTTGCAAAAAAGACCTTCGAGACAGGCGAGGAGAGCTCTGCCATGTGCTCACTGAGCAGAAGATCCACGGCAACGGGGAACACGACGACACGTCGCTCGCAACGCTCGCGCTTCGCGAGCCCCCTGTCAACAAGCTCGGTTATGGCCTCACTCGCGCGGCTTGCCGAGATCCCAAGCGCACGACAAAGGTCATAGGGACGATATGGCTCCTGGGCTGCTCCCCAGATTGCGGCAGCCTGTGCGTTGGGTGACATCTTGGTCGCGCGATTATAAAACCGGGCACCGCCCCTCTCCGTGCAAGCTGTGCCCATAAATGGAAGAAAAGCCTGTCTACCGGGGCAGACAAAGGGAATCCCTTGTGCGACCAATGCTTTGCGCTGACGTGCATCGGCATCAGGAAACGAAACGACAACAGGAGTCTCCGTACGCAAGGCTAGCTGGCTATAGACCCTCTTAGCCTCGGGAAGCCCGACGCCAGTAGGCAAACTTGCAAGCAAAAACGAAAAACCGTTTGCGTCAACAGCGCGGACCTCAATCGCCCGCAGATGCAGCGGCAAGCGTGCGGATCCAGGCCAAACTTTGGCCTTGGCGGAGAGGCCTAGTGCTTCTTGTAAGTAGATTAGCGCTTCGTTCATTTCCATCGTTTTCGTCTGATTCCAATTTATATTGGAATTATACATAATTTTCGGAATTAACGAGATTCCTTTCGTGCATAGGCCAGCATTTGCGTTTTCAAAATGTCCCGAATCGGTTGGGCGATTCGGGACACAATGTCAATAGAAAACGACGCACCCCGCGTAAATGTTTGGGAGCACGGGCGGCCTAGTTTTCTGGTTTTGTTAAATGCCCGGGATCCGACCCCCGGGCATTCTTATTTGCGCTTGTTGCGGCGCAAATGCCTTCTACCGTCCGCACCGCGCGAGCGCCTACGGACCTTAAACCGAATCTCATACGAGTCAAGAAACGCGATGACGGATGAGTCCGCATCGGACGGTGGAGGCTGCCTGTGTTGTCCAAAAAGAACGGGGCAAACTCCAGTGCGGAGTCTGCCCCGAAAAGAAAATGGCAAAGCAAGAACGTGGATGGACGAGAAAAGTGTCCGCAAGTCTCATGGCCATCACATCCCACCTGCCAAAGGGATGGGTGAGTGAGCGTTACTCCTGCTCGGACTCCTCAGCCTGCTTACGGCTGCGGATGAGGTGCGCCACGCCGATGCACAGCACCGCGCCACCAGCGATCCAAGTGAAGGTCACGCCGTTAAGGCCGGTCAGCGGGAGGCTGGATCCCTTCTTATCGGTAACGGTGAGGTGCACCATGCCGTCAGTGGAGTTTTCGGCTATGACGAGCGTCTGATTGTCTCCACCAGTTACCTCAGCCTTAGGGGTAACCACGGTGGTATCGTTCTCGGAAAGCTCACCGCGCGTAATGGTGAACGTGATGCCTTTGTCGCCGTGAGAGTTATCGTAGCCAGGTGCAGGAGTTTTTTCCTTCAGAATATACGTGCCTTCATCAAGACCAAGGACCTTTATCATTCCGTCCGTATCCGTCGAGAGAATTGCGCCGTCCTCAGCTTCGCTGTTCGCAGTTGTGCCGTCTTTCTTGATGAACTTACCAGTTCCGACCTCTTGCAGAGTAAACTCAACGTTTGCGAGAGCCGGTTTCGTCTCATCGGAACCAACCTTTTTAACATCAATGCCGTAGGTGTAGTCATAGGCAGGGTGGTCAACCGTGGTGCCAGTGTCATTTTTGGAGTGAGGGTTGTTAGAGTAGGTCAGAGTGACGGTGTTCTTTTGACCTTTGCCGAGCATGTCGGCGCTAACCTTCGTGGGGTCAAGCTTTGCCTTATAGTTCACATAGACCTTTGATTTGCCGTCAACGTTAATGATTGCGCCCTCGGTGTCATCTTCGTTTTTCGCATGGGCGGTTTTCAGATTTGAGAACGAAACCACAAGCTTGCCATCTGCATACTTTTTGCTGTAGCTATCAGGATGAACAACCTGATTGCCAATCTTGACCTCGACAACGGGATCATTGCCGTCAAGTTCGGGCGCCATCGTAGAAGGCAGCTCATCTGTAAAGGTATAGCTGTACTCATTATAAGTATTGATGTTGCTGGCCACGGTACCTGCAAGCTGATACTCAACCAGCTGATCGGATGCAGAGTCCGCAACCCTATTGGGCGCCTCGAAAACGTCCTTGTTCCCATCTGTCACAAAACTACCGTTGTTATCGTCCTTGGCTGCCTTGGTAACGTTGGGGACATCCTTTTTGGAATCAACATTCACGTCCTCGCCGCCGACGACAGCAAAAATTGGCGAGGTATAAGCGTCGGTATTGCCGTTGGTTGTATCGGTAGCTACAGTCGAGCCAACACTTGCGGTCACAAAGAGCCAATAACCGGTATTCAGATTCTTAAAAGATCCCTTGCTGGAATCGCTTGGGGTTTCCCAAATTAGAGACGAGCCCTCAAGTGCGGCAGCAATCTTATCCAGCGTAGTGCCAGAGTCAACTTTGGCAGTCTGGCCAACTTTTTCACCGGCATTCTCTTTAATATACTTGGCCCAAGCCTGAGCGCCTTCATCCTCACCAGGAGCTTCCGTGACGTCCGCAAATGCACCGGTCACAACGTTTTTAACATCAGGCGATGCCCAATCGATATCGGAGAGCGTCTTGGGGCCATTCCAGCCGTCGCTATTCTTATCCTGCGTGACCTTTGCCTTGAAAATCTGGATACCCTTAAAGGTCGTATTCGTGTAGGTATCCTCCTTAATCGTCACGTTGCCGTTCTCGGCCACCATCGGCGTACCCGCCGCAAACGCCATGGTCACCGGGGCCATTACGCCGCCGAAGCTCAGCGCTGCTGTGAGGCCGGCGGTTACTGCCAGGCGCGCGATGTTCTTGTTCATGCTCATCTTCTTTTCCTCCGTTTTCCGGTTGGTTCTCATTCGATCGGTCATCATCTGTCTGTGTCTTAGCATCTACTTCGCTACGTCTCGCCCCGCTCTCTGTGGGGCTGCCAGCTACTCTTTATGGCTGCCACCTCCCCGCTTGACCAGGAGCGCGGCCACGATGAGCGCGGCTCCGGCGACCGCTGCGGCGGCCGCGGCGTACATTGCCATATCGCCAGTCGAGGGCATAAAGCCTCCGGTGGTAATGCTAGGGGGTGTGCCGGTGGGCGTGTTGATGAGCGACGCCTCCAGGCTGCCCGTCGACCCGTCCGCGCTGTCGGCGCGCAGGGGCGACTCGGCCGTGATGGTGAGCTTGGGCTTGGCGGCGGCCACCTGGTCGACGTCCAGGCCCTCGGCCTTGACCGTCACGGAGCGCGTGCCCTCAAAGGCGGTGTAGCCCTTGGGCGCCTTGAGCTCGCGGACCTCCAGCTTGCCCGAGTCCACGCCCGAGACGGTCACGCGGCCGTCCTCGCCCGTGGTGACGGTGGCCTTGCCCTCCGCATCCCACGTGCCGTCGGCCGCCAGCGTGCGACCGCGGTCGTCGGCGATGCTCAGGACCGCCCCGGCAAGCGGCTTGTCGCCGTCGCTGCCGCGCTTGGTGAGCGCAAGATCCCAGGTGTAGGCGCACGCGTCGTCGCTCGGCGTGCGGGTGAAGCCGGCGTCGCCGGACTGGTCGGCAAAGGGAGAGCGCGGGTAGCGCAGGTAGACCTCGTTGGGGTTGCCCTTCGCGATGCCGTG
>UQIV01000029.1 GCA_900541205.1 uncultured Collinsella sp.
GAGCTAGTTCCGCGTTGCGCTAGCTGCGGAAACGCGGGGTCCGTTCAGGCTGTTGCGTTGAGATTGAAAATCAACCTCAAATTTGCGTTAAAACGTTTTAATGTATAAAACAGCAGTTCAACCCCTATATAAGCTGCCGCTTTAAACTACCTGCTTGCTTCAATGAGCTTTTCAAGGCGCAAAACACGGTGATACAGGGCCGACTTCGACAAAGGAGGGTCGGCCATTTCCCCCAAATCTCGCAGTGAGAGATCGGGGTAGCGCTCGCGTAAGTCACAAAAAACTGCCAGAGCATCCGGCAGCGTTTCGCGCAAACCGCGCCGATCAAGCTCATCGATGAGCGCAAGCTGATGTTGGGCGGCACCGGCACTTCTGGTCTGGTTGGCAAGCTCTGCGTTCACGCGACGATTCACGTCGTTCTTCACCAGCTTAACCGCGCGGGCCTCTTCAATCTCGGCAACGCTCAGCTTGGCGCCAATCAGCTGTAACAGACGTTTAATCTCCTCGGCACTCTTGATGTACACGGCATACGAGCCGCGACGCGCATTGACGCGGGCGTGAACTCCAATCTGCTCCAGAAGGTTGCAAAGTCCCTTTGCATACTCCTCGCCCTGAACCGCGATCTCCAAATGAAAATCGCCACGCGGGTCGGCAACAAAGCCTCCGGCAATCAGCGCACCGCGAATATAGGCGAGCCTGCAGCAAGGACGGGCGACGATGTGGCGCGGCACGCCCGCGACGAGCCCTCCCCTACGGTCGAGAATGCCCAGCAGCACCAGAGCCTTATCCAAATCGGGCTGATCGGGCAAGGTGATGAGATAGTTTCGCACCTTGTGCAGGACCGACTTACGAACCGTGAATTCGGTCTTGAGCTTAAGGATACGATGCGTCAGCGCAATCATCGTGCGCGCCACAGCACCCGTCTCGGTCGCGACCGTCAAGCGGTACCGTCCCGAGCCCGCCAGCGAAAGCGTGCCGCTCACACGCGTTAGCGCAGCAAGCGTCGACAAATCGCAGTATTCGCATTCTGGTTCGCAGCGCGCAAGCTCGTCACGCACCTCAGCGGTAAACGACATGTAAACCTATGCCTTCGTGTTGGCACGCGACAGGTCACGGTGGGAGATGCTCACATGATACTGAGCACCCTCCAGGTAGCGGGCCGTGGCCTCGGCAATGGCGACGCTACGGTGCTGTCCGCCTGTGCAGCCGATAGCGATGGAAAGCTGTGGCTTGCCCTCTGCGATATAACCCGGCATGACCGTATCGAGCAGCTGGGTCCAGGCCTTCCAGAACTCCTGGGTCTTAGGGTGGTCCAAGACAAAATCGGAGACCTTCTTATCGAGACCGGTCATGGTACGCATCTCGGGATCGTAGAAAGGATTGGGCAAGAAGCGCACATCGATCATGATATCCGCCTCGACGGGCATGCCATGCTTAAAGCCAAACGAGAACACGTGGACGTCCATAAGCTGCTGGTCGGACAGCTCGGAAAAAGCCATACGAAGCTTGTTACGTAAGGCAGAAGTGCGCAAGCGGCTCGTGTCGATAATCATATCCGCTCGATCGCGAACGCCCTTCAGCTGCAGACGTTCACGCTGAATAGCGTCGGCCGTGGTCTCCCCCGGCTTTGCAATGGGATGGCGGCGACGGTTTTCGCTATACCGGCGAATCAGTACCTCGTCAGACGCCTCGAGAAACACGATGTCGCAGCTCATCTCGCGCTCTTCCAGTGCGGCAACAGCATCGAGCAGTTCATCGAACAAGCCCTGGCTACGCAGGTCGCAGGTAACGGCAAGGTGCCTGCCCACGCCCGTATTGATGCCAACGAGCTCTGCAAGCTGGGCAATCAGGCGTGGGGGCAGGTTGTCGATACAAAAATAGCCCATGTCCTCAAACACATGCATGGCTTGCGTTCGGCCCGAGCCGGACATTCCGGTGATGATAACGATATCGGGGATACGCTCCGAGCGCTCCGCCGCATCCATGGCATCTCCCTTTTGCATGTGTGCCTCCTAAAATAAGCGCGGGACCCGGCCAGCGGATCCCGCGCGATCAATTGCCTTTATTGAGTATACCGCCCCAAGCGGATACGAGGCCCGTCTTACGCCTCAAGCGCAGCCTTGAACCAACTTGTAATACTCGTAGGGTGCGTAATGGCGGTGCCGACGACAACGGCCCACGCGCCGGCGTCGATTGCAGCGCGAGCCTCTTCGGGCGTATGTACGCGACCCTCGCAAATGATGGGAAGGCCGGGGAATTCCTCGGTCGCCTGACGCAGGAGCGGCAGGTCGGGACCATCGGCCATGGTGCAGTCGATGGCGGCGACGCCGTGAGAAAGCGTGGTGGATACCAGGTCAAAGCCCATATCAACAGCACGGCGAATGTCCTCGATGGTGGCACAGTCGGCCATCAGGAGCACGCCCTCCTCGTGCAGCGGGCGGAAGGTATCCTCGACCGTCTTACCATCGGGGCGCGGACGATCGGTGGCGTCGATCGCCACGATATCGGCACCGGCAGCAACGCAGGCGCGAGCGTGACGCAGCGTCGGCGTGATGTAAACGCCCTCGTGCCCATCCTTCCACAGGCCGATAACAGGAACCTCACAGCGGCCCTTAATGGCGGCAATGTCGGCAAGGCCCTGGCAGCGAATGGCGGCGGCGCCGCCAAGCTCGCAAGCGCGGGACATTTGAGCCATGGTCTCGGGCGTACGAAGCGGCTCACCCATATACGCCTGAACGCTCACGACGAGCTTACCCTTCAGGGATTGAATCAAAGGATCGACGGTCATAAGGCTGTAACCTTTCTCAGAACAGCCTCCCGAGGCATGTCGTCTCGGGAGGCTCCTACAGCAGATACGTTTACTTTAACGAAGCAAGAAGATGCTCAGCAGCACCGATGAGCGGCGCGTCGCCCTCCAGAGAGCCGATGAGGATCGGCGTGTCCTGAAGCGGGTCGAGCGCCTGGCTGGCATAGCCCTCGTGCACCGAGTCCTTCCACGTCTGTGAACGCCAATCGGGACCTTGGTGAATCACGCCGCCCGAAAGCACGATGACCTCGGGGTCCAGGATGTTAGCGAGCGAGCCCAAGCTGGCACCCAGCGCAAAGCCGGCGTCATGGATGACCTCGGTCGCCTTTGCGTCGCCCGCACGGCACAGGTCGTTCACGTCACGGCCGACCGAAGGACGGCTGGGGTCGACGCGGCCAAAACGCTCATCGTACATACGACCAATGGAAGTGCCCGAAGCAACCGACTCCAGATGGCCGGAACGCCCGCAGGCGCAGGGAATGCCGGCGGCAGCCGAGCACTCGATGTGGCCCATATGGCCGGCAGCACCATGGAAGCCCTGCATCACGCGGCCATTCTCGACATATGCGCCGCCGATGCCCGTACCGATGCCCAAACACAAGACGGAGAACTTGCCCTTACCGACGCCCCAGTGGGCCTCGCCCAGAGCATGAGCCTGCACGTCGCCTACAACGGCAACGGGAAGGCCGAGGTCCTCGCGCAGGCGCGGCCCCAACTGAACGCCGGACCAGCCGGGCATAATCTCATTGGCATACGCGATGGCGCCCGTCTTGGGGTCGACGACACCGGCAGCGCCGATGCCAACTCCGAGGACCTCGACATCGGGATTTGCTTCAAGAGCTGCCTTGATAGACGCCTCAATGCGCTGGAAGACCGCTTCGCCACCCTCCTGGGCCTCGGTGGGAGCCTCAGCCTCAAAAACGGGATGGGGCACACCGCCGTCAGCCGGGTACTCCATGATGGCAGTCGCGATCTTAGTTCCGCCGATATCGACAGAGCAGACGTACTTGTTCTCCATGTCGTTCTCCTTCGGAGATAAAAAACAACTACAGGAAATGAAGGCGGTGTTATCGCCGCAACTTGGTAAAGGTTTCCCAGGTGCCCGAGGTTGGGGTGAAAGTGGTCGGGCGTTGACCTAATGGGTCACGCTCGACCGCTTGAGCCCCAAGTTCGGGTGCCCGGGGAAGCTTTACAGGAGACCGTTGTCCTGGAGGACCTTGCGAATCGCCTCGACGTTTTCACCGGTCATGGCCTTCACCGGGCGCGGCATGGTCGGGCTGTCGAAGATGCCCATGAGGTTCATAGCGGTCTTGAAGGCGCCGACGCCACCGGCATAGCCCTGGACGCCCGAGGTGACATCCCAGATGTGCGAAATCTCATTGAGGCGATCCTGCTCGGCCTTGACGGTAGCCCAGTCACCAGCCTGAGCGGCCTTCCACTGACGAACGTAGCCCTCGGGCTCAACGTTGGCGAGGCCCGGGACGGAACCGTCGGCGCCACCGAGATAGGCACCGTCGACGACGACCTCATGGCCGGTAAGGATGCTCATCGGATGGCCGTTCTTCTCGTTCTCCTGAATGAGGTAGCGGAACGAGATGTCATCGCCCGAGGAATCCTTGACGCCAGCCAGGACGCCCTCGGCGCCGAGCTTAGCAAGGAGCTTCCAGGGGAGCTTGGTGTGAACGCACACGGGAATGTCATAGGCAAAGATGGGCAGGTCGAGCTCCTCGTGCAGGATGCGGAAATGCTCCTCAACCTCGGTCATGCCCTGCAGGGCATAGAACGGGCAGGTGGCGACGAGCGCATCGGCGCCCAGCTCCTGAGCGACCTTGCCGTGCTCGATCATGCGCTCGGTCTCGGTATCGATGATGCCGACCAAGACGGGCACGCGGTGGTCGACGATGCGGACGGCCTCGGCGATGATCTGGCGACGACGCTCGTCGGTGGAGAAAACGACCTCACCCGAAGAGCCCAAGAAGAACAGGCCATCGACGCCGGCGTCGATCATGCGGTTGATGCTGCGCTCAAAGGAGGCAACGTCGAGCTGGTGGTCTTCGGTATCGGGAACAACGACGGGAGGGATAACGCCGGTGAATTTCTGAGTTGCCACAAGAATCTCCTTAGTTGTCTGGCGGGCGGCCCTATGCCACCCACTCTTGTTAGCAGTGTCCAGGCCGTCTAGGCCAAAGAACACGGATAGAACGTTTGGTTAAAGAAGTCGACGACTTCGTTTTCGAACGCATTGATGCGCTCGTGAGCGTATTTGGCATAGATGATATGCCTCCGGTCACACTCAAGACCGTTGAATACGGCAAACTGGCCCTTGGGATCGCTCACGGTATCCATGAGCGATGTGCCCATGAGTACCGATCCGCGCACCCGAGACGACAGCGCCTCGAGACCGCCGGGAAGCGGATTGGCAACCGCCGTGCAAGCGAGGCCCCGCTCGTCCAGAGCAGAAACCGCCAGCGCGACACCGCCGCCAAGACCCTCGCCCCATGCAAAGATGCGGTCGGGATCCATGCCATCAAGATTGCGCGCAACCTTCGCCAACGCGCAGCCCCAACGGACGCGCTCGACAAAAGCAGGCGAAGCAATCCCCCGCTGCAGGTCGTCCGCACCAGCAACATCGTCATCCAGCGCGAGGACGGCATACCCCATGGCGGCAAATCTCGTCATGTGATGCCAGCCGCGCACAGGCCGATCGATGTCATGGAACATCAGGCACAGCGGCACGCGCTCAGATACTCGGGCACGACCGACAGGCTCAATCAAACGAGCGTGGACCGCATCGTCACCGAGCTTAAAGGAAACCTCCGAGTAACGGGCGCAGGGGTTAACAAAGTCAATTGCCGTAATGGCCAGGCCTTGAATCTCAAGATTCGAAGCGCATGTCTCTAAATCAGAAACATCTGCTTGGACATCACCGTGCCAGTCCTGATATTCTGCGAGCCTTGACGAAACCGTTCCAGGAATTCCCACGAGCCCGGGGACTATCAGCTCGTCAACATTGCTCTCGCACTTAGACATGAGCCTCCCCTCCCTCACAGAAAAACGGAATGATCAGATCGTCAAAATCCTGAATCTCCTCGTGGCCAAAGCCTTCAAAGAACTCATGACGCTTGTCGCAGGACAGGTTGTTGTACACCGCAAACTGCGTTGCCGGCGGACAGACGATATCGGCCGTGCCCGTGCCAAACAGCACGGGGCACTTGACCATGGGGGCAAAATTCTTGGAATCGAAGTACGCCAGCTTGGCATAGGCTTCCTCGATACGTGTCGAGTCCTCGTCAAACCAACGCGACCAATAGCGCAGACCCTCGTAGGCAATATCGTCGGCGTCCAGATCCCAAACCAGGCGGAAGTCCGATAAGAAGGGATAGAGGATGGCGGCGCGATTGATAAGCTCGCTGTTAAGCGCGCAGGTTGCAATACCCAACCCGCCGCCCTGCGATGCGCCGTTCACATACACGCGGGTAAGATCGATGCCCTCGAGCTCGCGAACGATACGGCACAGAATGCGGATATCCTGGTGTAGGCGGACATAGTAGAGGTTGGCCGGGTCGCCGTCGATACCGGCGACGATATGGCCCGCGACCGTCGTGCCCTCAAATCCACCAATATCCTCGGAGGGACCTCCTTGGCCGGGGCAGTCGAGGGCGATGAGTGCCATGCCCATGCCCGCAAACGACGCCTGCTCAAACCAGCTGCGACTCGCACCCGGATATCCATGGAACTGAAGTACCAATGGCACGGGCTCGTCCGAGACAGGTTTAAGGTACTTGGCGTGCAGGCGAGCGCCGCACATGCCGGTATACCAGAGATCGAAAAGCTGGCAGGTCACGGCATCGGTGACCGATGCCGCCTCGATCGCATAGTCAAGCCCGACGGCGTCAGCCTCGGCCATGCGATCCTTCCAAAAGAGATCGAAATCTGATGGACGGGGCATGGCGCCTCGATATTCACCAAATTGATGTTGTAGCTCCTGAGCACTTGGCATGGCTCGTGAACCCAACCTTTCGAAATCGCAACGGAGGTGCGCCCGGCAAGGGAACCGGGCGCACGGGAGGGAAAGCGAGGCTACTCGCCGAGCTTGGGATGCAGCAGCGACGGCGCAGCGCCGAGCAGCATCTTGGTGTAGGGGTCCTGAGGGTGCTGGAAGACCTGCTTGGCCTCACCCTGCTCGACAATCTTGCCACCATTCATAACGATGATGTCGTCAGAGATATAGCGGACCGTCTGGATGTCATGGCTGATGAACACCATGGCCAGGCCGAGCTCCTTCTTAAGGTCGGTCAGCAGGTTGAGGATCTGCGCGCGGACCGAAACGTCCAGAGCCGAGGTGGGCTCGTCGGCGATGATGGCATCGGGGTTCAGCGACAGGGCACGGGCAATTGCGACGCGCTGGCGCTGGCCGCCCGAAAGCTGGCCGGGAAGAACCTCGGCGGCGGAGCTGGGCAGACCGGTGAGCTCCAAGAGCTCCTTGACGCGCTTCTCCTGCTCGGCCTCGGTACCCAGGTTGTGGACGCGCATGGGGTCGAGCAGTTGCTCGCGAACGACCATGCGGGGGTTGAGCGCCGTGGCTGGGTTCTGGAACACGACCGAGATGACGCGGCCCATGTGGCGACGGTCCTCGGCGGTACGCTTGGTAACGTCCTTGCCCTTAAAGTAGACTTTGCCGCTCGTGGGGGCCTGCAGACCGCACATGACGTTGGCGGTGGTGGACTTTCCGCAACCGGACTCGCCGACGATGCCGATGGTCTGTCCGGGCATGAGCTTAATCGTTACACCCTGGACGGCGTGAACCAGGTTGGGGTGCAGAATCGAGCCGGTACGGGTCCTAAAGGTGACGTGAACGTCATCAAGGAAGATGATCGGCTCGACGCCGTTGACTGCGGTCTCGCTCATCTACATCACCTCCGCGTGAGGGGTCAAACCATTTGCCTTGAGCACCTCGTCGGGGAGCTCGGAATAGAAGTGCTCGGTGCCGGGCACGCGCTTGAAGACCGGACGGGTGTCCAGGCCAATGCGCGGATGGCTCGAGCGGGGCGCGAAGCGATCGCCCTTGGGGAAATCGCGCGGGCTCGGAACGGCGCCGGGCACCTGGTGCAGGCGGCCCGAACCGCTCTCGATGGACAGAACGGAGCCCAGAAGACCGCGGGTGTACTCATGAATCGGGTTGGTGAGCAGCTCCTTGGTGGGCGCCTGCTCGATAACCTGACCGGCGTACATAACCGTGATGTTATGAGCGACCTCGGCGACCAGTGCCAGGTCGTGCGAAACGAAGATCATGGCAAAGCCGAGCTTGGCCTGAAGGTCGTTGAGCAGCTTGATGACCTGCTTCTGGACGGTAACGTCCAGAGCGGTCGTGGGCTCGTCGCAGATGACCAGCTTGGGGTCGCGGGTAAGGGCCATAGCGATCAGAACGCGCTGACGCTGACCACCGGAAAGCTCATGCGGATAGCTCTCGAGCGTACGCTTGGGGTCGAGGCCCACGAGCTCCAGGAGCTCCTCGGCGCTACGGGTGCCGCCACGCTTGGTGAGCTGCTTCATCTGGGCGGAAATGAGCATGGAGGGGTTGAGCGAGGACAGGGCGTCCTGATAGACCATGGCGATATCGGTACCGCGCAGGCCGAACCACTCCTTCTTGCTCATCTTGAGCAGGTCGCGACCCTCCCAGAGAACCTCACCGGAAAGATGCTCGTCATCATCGGTCAGGCCCATGATGGCCAGCGTGGTGATGGACTTACCGCAGCCGGACTCACCGACCAGGCCCATGGTCTGGCCAGGACGGACATCAAAGTTGACATGATCGACGACGTTGATATCACCGTGGTGTTCAAACTGGATGCAGAAATCGCGGACCGAAAGGATCGGCTCAACGGACTCATCGGGCACATGGCGGTCGTTACGCTTGAGTTCGACATCACGCAGAGCGCCAAGACGGGCGGACAGGGACTGAGCCTGCTCCTTGTAGGCGCGAACGGGGTCGGAGACCAGCAGGTCGGCCTCGCGGCGCTTGGAGGAGTCGGTCGGATCCAGGGCGGCGGAGGGAGCAGCGGCCATGGCGTCGGTAATGCCCTCGGACAGGATGTTGAGCGCCAGGCAGGTGATCATGATGGCAAGGCCCGGGAACAGTGCCTGCCACCAACGGCCGGCAAGCACGCCACCGCGGGCGTCGGCGAGGATGTTGCCCCAGGTAGCGGTAGGCTCCTGGATACCAGCGCCGATGAAGGTCAGCGAGGCCTCGAAGATGATGGCGTCGGCGACCAGGGTAACGGTGAAGACCATGATCGGGGCGATGCAGTTGCGCAGAACATGCTTGATCAAAATCCACGGAGCCTTGGCGCCGGAAACGATGACCGCGCGGACATAGTCCTCACCGTACTCGGACACAATGTTGGCGCGCACGATACGGGCAATCTGCGGAGTGTACATAAAGCCGATGGCGAAGATGATCGACGGCACGGAATTGCCCAGGATGGAGACGAAGACGGCAGCGAGGGCAATGCCCGGGATGGACATGATGATATCCAGGATGCGCATGATCGCCTCGGAAACGGACTTGCGCGAAACAGCCGCGAGGGCGCCCACAATCGAGCCGCAGACCAGAGCCATGGCGGTAGCACCGAAGCCGATGATCAGCGAGTAACGGCCACCGTAAAGCATGCGCGACAGAATGTCGCGGCCCTTATCGTCGGTACCGAAGATAAATCCATTGCCGGGAGCCTGGCGAGCAGTGAAAATCTCGACCGGGCTATAGGGGGCGAGCAGGGGAGCAAGAATCGCGGTCAGGGCGACCAGCACCAGCACGACGGCGGCGATCTTAGAAGACAGCGTCATCTTCTTCCAGCCACCGAGCTTGAGCCCCTTGGAGGCAGCTTTCTCGAGCTGCTCGGTTTGCTTCTCTCGAATCTTTACCATAATCTACACCGTCCTGATGCGCGGGTTGATGAGCAGGTAGAGCATGTCAACCACGATGTTGATGATGATGAAGGCAAGAGCAACGACGATGACGACGCCCTGAACCAGGTTCGCCTCGTTGCCCTGAACGCCCTGCAGGATCGCAGTACCCATGCCGGGGAGGTTGAAGATGACCTCGATGACGACAGCACCGCCCATGAGGTAGCCGATCTTAAGACCGAGGGTGGTGACCGGGGTGATCAGTGCGTTGCGCAAAACGTTGATGCCGACGACGACCTTCTCGGGAACGCCGGCGCCGCGAGCCATACGGACATAGTCCTTATCGAGCTCCTCGACCATGGCCGTACGCACGATACGAGTCATCTGACCTGTCAGCGGGAATGCCAGAGCGATGGCGGGCATGATCATGCGCGCCAAATAACCTGCCGGGTTGGTGGTGAAGTGAGGCAGAGCACCGGACGCCGGAAGCACCTTAAGGTAGGAAGAGAACAGCAGGATCAACAGAACGGCAAGCCAGAACGACGGGGTTGCCAAGCCGGCGATGGAGAAGACGCGGATCACTTGGTCCGGCCATTTATCGCGATACAGTGCCGCGATGACGCCGAGCAAAAACGAGACGACCGCGCCGATGGCAAGACCGATGAAGGTCAGCTGCATCGTGACGGGCAGGGCCGTGGAGATGCGCTTGGCAACGGAGTTGCGAGCAGCACCATAGGTGCCCATGTCACCATGGATCAGATCGCCCATATAGCGCACGTAGCGCACGGGCCAGGGGTCGTCCAGACCATACTTCTCATGGTACTCGGCAACCGCCTCAGGCGAGGCACCGTCACCCAACGCCGTATAGGCGGGGTCGGTCTTGGAGAACGACATAAGGAAGAACACCAGGACGGTGACGCCCAATGCCATGATCGGCAGCGCCACGAGACGCCTTCCAATCAAACGTAGAAAGTTGTTCACGTTCTCTCCCCTTTCTTTTGTCGGTAGGACCAACTGGTATATGAGTATGGATACTCATTACAAGACCCGAGCGACATCGAGGCCGCCCGGGTCTTTGTTTCAACTATGAGGACGTTGCCTTACGACCGACGCCCCACATATGACTCAAGCGAGTCTTAGGCCTTGACGGTCGCGACGCCCCTGAAGGACATGCTCGTCGTGCCGATGCCCTTGAAGCCATCGAGGGCCTCGCCGTTGGGCGCGGTGGACGGATCGTCCCAGGAAGCGGAGACGGTCTTGACGTGGACAACGGGGTACAGAACAGCGTTGTCGGCGATGATGTCGAAGCACTCGTTCCACTTCTTCTGCTGCTCGTCGCCCTCGGCGGCAAGAGCCTCGTCCATGAGACCGTGGAGCTTCGCCCACTCAGCGGACTCCTTCCACGGGCAACGGGTCTGCATCCAGACGTTGTCGCCATACCACCAGTTGAGCAGCAGGTCGGGGTCGGCGCCGAAGCAGGACGGATCGCCAGGAGCGAGAAGGATATCGTAGGCCTCGCCGCCGTCGATGGCAGCGTAGGTGGCCGGCGAGGTATCGGTCTGGATGGTCACATCGAAGCCGAGGGCGTCGAGGTCGTTCTTGACCTGAGCGGCCATGCCCTTGATCTGCTCGTTGTCGGTGGTGCGCAGGGTGATGGCGCCCGGGGTGATGCCAGACTCTTCGATGAGCTTCTTGGCCTTCTTGGCGTCAGTCTTGTACACCGTGGAAGCCTCATGATAGTTGGTGAAGCTCTTGGGCAGGTAGCAGCTGGCAGCGGTGGCAAGGCCGGCGAAGGTGTTGGTGATCATCTTCTCGGTGTCGAGCGCGTACATGACGGCCTGACGGACCTTGACGTTGTTCCAAGGCTCCTTGGCGACGTTGAACATGATGAAGCGGGTGCCGAAACCCTGAACGTTATCGATCTTGCAGCCAGCGCTCTCGAGCTGGTCGACGGCGTCAGCGGTGACGAGCTCCATAACGAGCGTGGAGCCCTCCTGCTGAGCGGTAACGCGAGCGGTGGGGTCGGTCAGGATGCTGTACTGGATCTTCTTATCCTCGGCAGCATACTCACCGTTGTACTCGGGGTTGGGAACCAGGGTGATCTCGGTATCGGAGATAGAGTCGTACATCCAGGGGCCGGAACCGATCGGCTGCTTGGCGCGATCCTCCTCGGCCTGGGTGGCCGGGGTAACACGGATGATGGCCAGACGATCCTTGAGCAAGGAGAAGTTGGGGACCTTGGTCTTGACCGTTACAGTGCTGGCGTCCTTGGCCTCGATGGACTCGAAGGGCTGGAAGAACGGAGCATAGGTAGCGGAAGCAGCGCAAGCGGTGTAGGAGGCAACGACGTCGTCAGCGGTGACCTCGGTGCCATCGGAGAACTTTGCGCCCTTGCGGATGGTGACCTCGAAGGTGGTGTCGTCCACGGACTTGGGATCATCGGTGGCAAGCTCGTTGAAGGTGCTGTAGTCGTGGTAATCGATGCCGTAGAGGCCCTCGATGACGTGCCAGTTAGCGCCCAGGCCCACAGCGGAGCCGGTGCTGGCGGGGTCGAAGCTGGACGGAGCGTAAGCGGAACCAGCGGTGATCACGCCGCCGCCACGGTTGGCGGAATCGGTGGAACCGGAAGCGGAACCCTCGTCGTTAGAGCTGCCACCGCAGCCGGTGAGACCAAGCCCTGCGACAGCAGCGACGCTGCCGGTGAGGCCGAGGAACGAACGCCTGGACATACCCTTGTTGATGATGGCCATGTCTTCTCCTATCAATAGAGAATCTTACCCGGGAGCACCTAGACTTGCCCCCGCGCAACTTGCGGACGATATATACCTTACCTACCGACGAACCCAACTGAGGTGCCGCGCTCGGCGACCGATACATACATACGCTTGAACGGTATTTACTACCGTTCACCGAATTCATTGACAAATGATTCGACAGACAGTATGTATCGACGAGGTGAGATATCAGTCTTCGTCAACCCGCAGGATAGCAGTGTTGTTCACCATGGCTAGTCAAACGTTTTAGCGTTAATAAAACCCGAAATCGGCAGGTAATCACCGCGAAACAAATGATTGAAAATTGACCAATCATGTATATCAGTTGTTTAGAAGCACGTTTAGTTTTCGGATCGGTTGGCCGATGCCTGGGCGCGCTCGGCATTCCATGCAACAAGTGCCTCGTGGACCGCTTTGGCGACATCAGCCGGAACGCCTCGAACTTCTGCAATCTCCTGCTCGCTTGCCGCGCGCAAACGCTTCATCGAGCCAAAATGGCGCATAATGGCACGTTTTCTGGTGGGTCCCACGCCCGGAACGTCGTCAAGCACCGAAACCGTCATAGCCTTATCGCGCAGCTCGCGATGGAATGTAATGGCAAAACGGTGTGATTCGTCTCGTACCTGTTTAATCAGATAGAGCGAAGCGGACCCTGTCGGCAGCACGACAGGCGTCTCGTCCCAAGGCACGAAAACCTCCTCATCGGCCTTTGCCAAGCCACAAACTGGTATATCGAGACCGAGTGCCTCGAGTTGCTTAATTGCAGCGGTCAATTGCGGCTTGCCGCCATCGACTACGAGCAAATCGGGGCGCGAGCCAAAGCGCTCGTCCGCCATGCGCTCGGGAGCATAGCGACGCCCCAGAACCTCGGACATCGATACGAAGTCGTTCGCCTCGTCCAATTCGGCCTGAATTTTAAAGCGACGATACTGGTCCTTGTCGGCACGGCCGTTGGTAAATACCACCATCGAAGCGACGGTAAAGGTGCCGTGCAACGTCGAGATATCGAAGCACTCGATGCGCAACGGCGGCGCAGGCAGCGCCAGCGCGCTTTCGAGCTCCAGGAGCGCCTGATTGGTGCGATCATCAGCATACCCCGTGCGCATCATGTAGCGCATGAGGGCATGGCGCGCATTTTTGGAAGCCATATCGAGCAGGCGGTGCTTTTCGCCGCGCTGTGGCCTATGGAGATGGCAAGAGCGTTCTCGCTTGCCCGCAAGCCACTCCCCCAACGCTTCGGCATCCTCAAGCTCGACAGAGAGATTGATCTCGGCTGGAATATCAGCCGTCTCGTCGTAATAGCGCTTAAGAAAGCCCGATTGAAGCTCTTCCTCGTCGACATCCAGGCCTTTATCGAGGATGAACTCACAAGTTCGAACCGTTCGGCCCTCGCGAACGACAAAGACACAGGCGGCAGAGATAGTCTCTTCGCGATAGAAGCCGATGACGTCGATATCGACGCTTGATGGAAAAACGACCTGTTGGCGATCGTCCAGGCCCCTAATGACTTCCAGGCGACGCTTGACGCGCGCCGCACGCTCAAAATCGAGTGTCTCGGCTGCCTCTGTCATCTCGGACGTAAGCTCGTCGACGACATCCTTGCGATGGCCCGACAAGAAACGTTCGACACGCTTGACGTTCTTGGCATAGTCGGCGGGGGAAATCGCACCGACGCATGCGCCCGGCCCGCGCCCGACATGATAGTCAAAGCAGGGACGCCCGTTTTGCGCGCAAATCATATTGACGATGTCTTCTTCGCCCTTATGAGATTCGACGATGCGGCGGCAGCGGCGCCATTCCGCACAGGATGCCGAGCAAATAGGAATAACCTTGCGTAGCGTATCGATGGTCTCACGCGCCGCACGGCTATCGGTATAGGGGCCAAAATAGCGCGTTCCCGGTTTATGACGCTCTCGCGTGTATTTAATAGCCGGAAACAAGTCGCTCTTGGTAATGGCGATAAAGGGATAGCTTTTATCGTCTTTGAGATCGACGTTAAAGTACGGATGGTACTGACCAATCAGATTGCGCTCGAGCACCAATGCCTCGTGCTCGGTCTCCACCACGATATAGTCGAAGCTCGCCACCAGCTGCATCATGAGCGGGATCTTTTGACGCTCGTCCTGCAGCGTCACGTATTGACGCATACGGGCACGCAGGTTTTTTGCCTTGCCCACATAGATGACATCACCCTTGGCATCTTTCCAAAGGTAGCAGCCGGGTTGCGTGGGAACGCGCGAAACCTGCTCGGCAAGTGTTGGAATGTTGTCGTGACCCGCCACGCGCACCTACTTGCGACGAAGCAGCGCCGAGACCTCGGGCATCTTAAAGACGAAGGCAAGACCAAAAGTTACAGCGAGCGAGACGACGCCTGCAACACAAACGTAGCCCAGGGTAATGAGGATCGAGCTGCCAAGCGCTCCGACAAAGTGCTCAAGTGCCCACATGATGCCGGCGCCCGCGGCAGCGCCCAAGCCACCGAACAGTAGGCCGAAGAAACCGCCATGCAGGATAGACTTGACCTGAAGGCCATGCAGACGACGGCGCAGCCACCACAGTGAGCATCCGACCAAGACCACGTAGTCAACGACGTACGAAAGCGCAATTGCCGGCATACCGTAGCCCAGCACCACGCCAAACAGCAGCACCGAACCGGCCTGACCGATAGCGGAGTACAGGCAATAGCGGCTATAAGGTTTCATATCGAGCAGGGCCGAGAAGCTCTTCTGCATCAGCACGACCACGCCGTAGAGCGGCAGGGAAAGTGCCAGATAGATAAGGAACTCCGACACCAGCGCCACACCGGATTCATCGAACTTGCCGGCGCAGTAGATCATGTTGAGCGGACGGGCGAAGACGATCAGATACATCGCAAACGGAATCAGGAAGAAGAGCATCTGGGCGACACCGCGCGAAATGCCCGTGCGGACGCTGTCGTAATCCTTTTCCTGCGCATCGTGAGAGAGTTCGGTATAGAGTGCCGTCGAAAGCGAGGCGGCGATCAGCGCATAGGGCAATGTGTACCACAGGCGCGCATATGCGATGACGGAAGGGCCGGTCTCGGGCTGCACCACCAGCGCGGCGGCATTGGTAATGGAGGTCGAGACAAACATGCACACCGTGGCGAGCAGCGTCGGGATACCAAGCGCGATCGTCTGTCGCAGCGCGGGATCCTTAAAGTCGATATGGATATGAGGATGCACGCCATGCTTGCCAAGCGCGGGAATCTGGCAGGCCATCTGGACAAAGACGCCGAGGGTCGTACCAGCTGCGATCAAGATAATACCGGCCTGCTCGCCAAATTGTGCAGACACGGGAGCAAAGCCCATAAAGCTGGCGATGACGATGACATTGTTGAGAACCGGGGCAAACGTCGACCAGAAGTAGTCGCGGTGTGCGTTGAGAACGCCCGAGAACACCGAGCCCAAGCCATAAAACAGAATTTGAATAGCAAAGAAGCGGAACATGAACGCAGCGGTATCCATGCTGCCGCCATCGCCCGAAAGGAACGACTGCGTCCAAATAAAGCCGGGAGCAAACACGGTGCCCAGCAGTGAGATACCGCCCAGCAGCAGAAGCAGAATACCGAGCAGGTTGCCGACATACTCGTTCGATGCCTCGCGACCCTGCTCGCGTCTCACACCCATATACACCGGCAAAAACGCCGTAACGAGCATGCCGCCCATCACGAGCTCGTAGAGCATGTTGGGCAGGTTGTTGGCAACCTGATAGGAGGACGAGAGCAGCGACATACCGATGGCGGCCGCCATGGCCCACGTGCGGATAAACCCGGTGACACGCGACACGATGGTCAGCACGGTCATAAGGCCAGCAGAACGACCAACCGTGGAGTAGTCCGACGAACCCATATCGTCTACGTCGTCCTGAGAGTCCTCATAAACCTCATCTTGTGGCGGCAAATCGTCCACGACGGCAAAGGAGCCGGTCATCGCAAAGGGATCGTCAACCAAAACGGCGCCATCAGCAGGTGCGGCGTCATCGCTGTTCGGCATGTTGTTACCGGATACGGCATCATCATCGAATATGGCATGGTCGCCAAACACCGTGTCAACTTCATTGGCGGCGACGGTTCGGGCAGAAAACGACAGAGGGTCCCAGTCGTCATCACCGTCGATGGCCACGCCCTCGACGGGATCGGTCGAACCAAGCGGCGACCATTCGTCATCCGAAAGAAGCGGTTCGCCATCATCATGAGCCGTGGGCTTGGCGGAACGAGCGGCAGGAGCGCTCTGCGGTGTGCTCTTTCCCTGGGCTGCCATCAAAAACACCGCCGTCTCATCGGGACGCGGTGCACGAGGAGCCTCGGAGGCGATCGGCATCACGCTGGCGCTCGATTGAGCGGCGGCCAAAAAGACAGCCGTCTCATCGGGACGAGCCGAAGAAAGAACCGTACGGGGAAGTGCCGTGCCGGCACCGGCGGCACGCAAGTACACGGCCGTCTCGCCCGGGTCAGCGGCAGCGGACCAGGCGTTTCGAATCTCGTTATCGAACGAAGCGGCCTCGGGCGCGGGCGTCTGAGGAGCCGACCCTTTTGCAAAGTGAGCTCCGCGCTTTGATTCTTCCTGCGGCATCGCTCAGTCCTCTCTCGCGATCGGGGCAACCGTCGCCCCGCAAAATGCAACTAAGTCATCGGGAGCAAGCTCAAGCTGATAGCCGCGCTTGCCACCCGAGATAAAAATGGTATCCCAAAGGACGCATGTCTCATCGATCAGAGTCCGGAAGCGTTTTTTCATACCGACCGGACTGCAACCGCCGCGGACATACCCCGTCGCGGCAAGCAAATCTTTGACATGCATCATGGTCAGCGACTTTTCGCCTGCGGCGCGCGCGGCGGCCTTGAGGTCGAGCTCGTCGGCAACGGGAATGCAGCACACGACATGGTCGTTGGACGGCGTCGTGCAGACCAGGGTCTTAAATCCCTGACCGGGCTCCTCGCCAAGCTGCTCGGAAATCGCGACGCCCAGCCCCGACGATTCGTCGCCATCGTCTTCGTACGTATGGAGAACATAGGAGATGCCGGCGCTTTCCAGCTCGCGCATCGCATTGGTTTTTGACGTCTTAACAGCCTTTGCCATGGCACATCCTTTCCCTCGCAGAGCGACGCAAGGATTAAGTATAGGGCCAATTCCGCCGCATATGCCATCTCGACACACAGAAGCGCCACCGAATCAGAAGGAATCGATGGCGCGTCGGTACTACAACGTCTCTTTACTGTGCGTCGAGCTGCGCCTGACGCTCACGGTCACGTTTGAGCAACGGCGCCAAGAACTTGCCGGTATAGCTCTGCGGGCATGCCGCAACCTGCTCTGGCGTACCCGAGACCACGACAGTTCCGCCGCCGTTGCCACCCTCGGGACCCATATCGATCAGGCGGTCGGCGACCTTGATGACATCGAGGTTGTGCTCGATCACCAGCACCGTATTGCCCGCATCGACAAGACGCTGCAACACATCAAGTAACTGGCGAACGTCCTCAAAATGAAGACCGGTCGTAGGCTCGTCCAAAATATAGAACGTCTTACCCGTCTGACGGCGATGAAGCTCCTTGGCGAGCTTTACGCGCTGCGCCTCACCACCCGAGAGCGTCGTGGCGGGCTGGCCCAAGCTCACATACCCTAGGCCGACGTCATACAGGGTTTGAAGCTTTCGCTTGATCTGCGGAATATTCCCAAAGAAAGCCAGCGCCTCGGCCACGCTCATGTCAAGTACGTCCGAGATAGTCTTGCCACGATAGGTAACCTCGAGCGTCTCGCGGTTATAGCGCTTGCCGCCGCAAACCTCGCAGGGAACATAAATATCGGGAAGAAAGTGCATCTCGATCTTAATCTGACCGTCGCCCTTGCACGCCTCGCAGCGACCGCCGCTCACGTTAAAGGAGAAACGACCCGGCGAGTAGCCACGCGCCTTCGACTCCGGCGTGCTCGCAAACAGCGCACGCAGGTCGTCCCACAAACCAATATAGGTAGCGGGATTCGAGCGCGGCGTACGGCCGATTGGCGACTGATCAATATCGATCACCTTATCGATGCACTCGATGCCGTCGATTTTTTTGAACGGGCCCACGGGACGCGTAGAGCGATGGATAGTGTTGGTGAGGGCAGGCGCAATCGTATCGGTGACCAAGGAACTCTTTCCCGATCCTGATACGCCGGTTACGACGGTAAGCGTGCCAAACTCAATCTTGGCCGTAACGTTTTTGAGGTTGTTGGCACATGCGCCCGTAATCTTAAGACAGCCACGTCCGGGGTTGCGACGTTCATTGGGAACTCGAATCATTCGCTTGCCGGTCAGATAGGCACCCGTCAGTGATTCGGGACACGCCATGATGTCAGCGGGCGCTCCGGCGGCGACTACGTGCCCGCCGTTGACGCCCGCGCCTGGCCCCATATCGATCACATAGTCGGCAGCGCGAATCGTGTCCTCATCGTGTTCAACGACGATAACGGTGTTGCCGATATCGCGCAGGCGCTCGAGCGTCTTAATCAGCCGCTCGTTGTCGCGCTGGTGAAGACCAATCGAAGGCTCGTCCAGAATATAAAGAACGCCCATGAGGCCAGCACCGATCTGCGTAGCCAGGCGAATGCGCTGCGCTTCACCGCCGGAAAGCGTCGCCGAAGCACGATCGAGCGTCAGATAACCAAGGCCGACATCAACCAGAAAACGCAGGCGTTCCAGGATTTCCTTAACGATACGACCGCCGATGAATTGTTGACGCTCAGTGAGCTCAAGGCCCTCAAAAAACTCGAGCGACTCGCGGCACGACAGGCAGCAAACCTCATAAATGGACTTGCCGCCCACGGTGACGGCGAGCATCTCGGGGCGCAGGCGAGCGCCATGGCAGCTCGAGCACGGCTCCTCGCGAATGTACTTCTCCAGGCGCGCCCTAGTGTTCTCGTTGGTCGTCTCGGTATAGCGCTCGTACAGGATATTGCGCACGCCCGAAAACTTGGTGTCCCACTGGCTGCGACGACCGTCGAGCTTTTGATAGTCCACCGAAATCTTCTTGTCGCCCATGCCATCCAAAAACGCACGGCGCACCCGAGGAGGCAAGTCTTCCCACGGAGTATCCGCGCTCACCTTAAAGTGCTTGCAGACCGCGGCGAAGATCTGGGGGTAGTAGTTCGAATTGCCGAACAGGCTTCCAAAGACCCCATCGGCAATCGACTTCGACGGGTCCTCAATCAGCGCCTCGGCATCGACCGTTTTCTTAAAGCCCAGACCATCGCACTCGGGACACGCGCCATAGGGCGCGTTGAACGAGAAGTCGCGCGGTTGCAGGTCGTCGATGGAGTGCCCGTGCTCCGGGCACGCCAGAGCCAACGAATACTCCAGCATCTCGCCCTCGGTCCCCTCGGGAGCATCGCGATCGGGCAGCATGTACACGTTCACATTGCCGTGTGCCAAGGCAGTCGCCTGTTCAACAGCCTCGGCGATGCGGCCCAGAGAGTTTTCTCGAATCACGATGCGGTCGACTACGACCTCGATATCGTGCTTGAACTTTTTGTCCAGATCGATAGCGTCGTCGAGCGAGCGCACTTCGCCGTCAACGCGTACGCGGCTAAAGCCCTCAGCCCGAAGATCCTCGAACAATTTTGCGTACTCGCCTTTGCGCCCGCGCACCACCGGCGCCAGCACAAACGCACGACGGCCCTCCCCCGCCGCCAGGACCTTATCGGCGACCTGGTCGGTGGTCTGACGCTCGATAACGCGACCGCACTCGGGACAGTGCGGCGTGCCCACGCGTGCAAAAAGCAAGCGAAGGTAGTCATAAATCTCGGTTACGGTACCCACCGTCGAGCGCGGATTCTTGGACGTCGTCTTCTGATCGATCGAAACAGCTGGCGAAAGGCCGTCGATCGAGTCCAGATCGGGCTTGTCCATCTGGCCTAAAAACTGGCGCGCATAACTCGACAGGCTCTCCACGTAACGACGTTGGCCCTCGGCATAGATCGTATCAAACGCCAGCGAGCTCTTGCCCGAGCCCGAAAGACCGGTAATGACCACGAGCTCGTCGCGCGGGATGGAAACATCGATATTGCGCAGGTTGTGTTCGCGCGCACCACGGATAACGATAGAAGAATCAGACATGGAAGCTCCTTGCCTCCTATAACCTCAAATCACACTGTCGATGAGTTTAACGCACTCAACGCGCACAGATGTTCGTAATACAAGATTCGCAGACCTTTTGCTTTGCGTGTCGGGTGCTTTGTTTCTCGAAATGCCGTGGAAAGGTTAGAGTAATCTAAAACTGAACTTAATTTGCTGTAACAGAGGAACGTCCATGACCGAAGATATCCCCCTTGAAATCACTTCGAGTGACATGGCCAATCTGCCCATATTCATCGCCGTCCTTATCGTGGCCGCCGTCGTCGTGCGCGTGTATTTTTCAATCAAACACAACGAAAAACCGCCCATTGCCCGCGTCTTTTGGTGCGCGACGCTCCTCATCCCGCTCGGCATGGTAGCTGCATGGATTACGAATCAATTGCTCGTAAATGAGGACAGTTCCCTATGGGTCCTTTCTTATTCGGCGCTCGGTGCTGCCGCCGTCATACTTCTTGTCGAGCCCTTGGTTTCGGGACTTATCGACCAAACCGATCTTGCGACGGGAACGGTTGCCTGTATTTGCCGTGACATCCTTGTCGTCGCCGCTGTTTCAGCGCTCTCGTTCGTTTCACTCGAAATTGCCTGCAACGAAACGTTCTATCGCATTCCCGCCAACTCATTCGGGTTTTCCGTCGGGCTGCTCGCGACGGTTCTGCTCTCCCTTTATTTACTGGGACAGCGTCATGGAGGCGTCATGGTCCTCGTGCCCGTCGTCTGTTGCATCCTTGGCATTGCCGAGCACTTCGTCATAACGTTTAAAGGCGAAGCCATCCTGCCAAGCGATATCTTGGCCCTTGGCACCGCAATGGAAGTGAGCGAAGGATACGAGTTTACCTTTACCGCCGGAATCGTAACCTCACTCGCCCTGTTGGAGATTTCCCTGGGGCTTCTTTCGCTTATCCGACCGCGAAAGCTCCGTACACCCACCCATGTCTTCCCCGCAATCGCCGCTAACCTCTGCGCTTTTCTGCTAGTGACCGTTGTGGGGCTCTCGGGCTTTTCCAACATCGACTTGGAGCAGGCGCTGGATTTTGGATTTGACCGTTGGCAGCCCATCACCACGTATGCGTCTCAGGGTTTTATCACTTCGTTCACCGAAATGGTCAACGAGTTGCCCATTGAGAAGCCCGAAGGCTATACGCCCGATGAGGCGCAGAGCATTGAGCAGGAGCTCGCCGCCGCCTACGACAGCACGTACGGCTCGAGCGAGCAGCGCGCGGCGGCCGTTGCCCAGTTCAATGAAATCAAGCCGACGATTGTTGCCGTCATGAACGAGAGTTTTAGCGACCTTTCGTGCTTTGAGCAGCTCCAGGCGGCCGGGTACACCGGCCCCGCATTCTACACCTCGCTTCCCGACACACTTGTTCGCGGCACTATACTCGCTTCGGTCGCCGGTGGCGGAACGGCGAACTCCGAATTCGAATTTTTGACCGGAGCGACAACGGCCTTTGTCGGATTAGGCAAAATCCCCTATCAGCTGTATCAGATGAATGGTGTCAACAGCCTGGCAAAGGACCTTAAAGAGCTTGGGTATACCACTACCGCTATGCACCCGCAAAACCCCGTCAACTACCATCGAGATAAAATCTATCAGCAGCTGGGCTTTAGAGACTTTCTTTCAATCGGCGATTTCGAAGGTGCGCCCTATTACCATGCCGGCGTATGCGACTACGCCACCTACGACAAGATACTCGACCTGCTCAGAACCGACGAAGCCCCGCAGTTCATCTTTGACGTCACGATGCAAAATCACGGCGGCTACGACTATGGCACCGTTCCCGCCGAAGAGCTGACAAACTATTGGGTCGAGGGAGCCAGCGAGGGCGCCAATAGCGCGCTCAATACCTATCTCACCTGCATCAACGCATCCGACCGGGACCTCGAGTACTTTATCAACGAGCTCCGCAATATCGGCAGACCGGTTGTTCTTGTCTTTTTTGGCGACCATCAGCCGAGCGCCGCAACGACTCTCAACGACGAGCTGTACCCTCAGGAAGATACGGCAAGCCACGCTTTCCGTATCTATCAGTCGACCTATTTCGTCTGGGCTAACTATGAAATCGCCGGCAATACCGAGCTCAACGTCTACGACACCGTCGGCGCAAACGAGATTGCAGCCATTACCCTTAATAAAATCGGCGCCCCGCTCACCGACTATCAAAAGGCCCTGCTTGCAACAAGGTCAGATGTGCCCACCATCAATGTTGCCGGCTATCTTGGTGCCGACGGGCTGCGCTACGACTTGGAATCTGAAGACAGCCCATACGCCTCGACGATCGACAAGCTGCAGCGCATGCAATACCTCGAGTTCGCCAGCAAAGTTCAGTAAGCCCGCCCATTCGCTTGGGCCCATCGTATTGCAAGCACGCTCGGCCCAAATGCATCGCAAATGACTCCCGCTCGCAAACGAGGGTACAATGACGCTCGTGTCACATCGCGGGGCCCCGGCCCCAACATATACAAAGGAGTCATACATGGGTTGCGAGCACGCACAGGCCGCCGGCGGACAAACGTCGCCGTCGCAATTTGAGGAGAATACGCTGTCCGAGGTCAAGCGCGTCATTGCCGTGCTTTCCGGCAAGGGCGGCGTCGGCAAGTCGTTTGTCACCGGCGCCATCGCCACCGAGCTTGCCCGTCGCGGCCACAAGGTCGGCGTCCTCGATGCCGACATCACCGGTCCCTCTATCCCCAAGATGTTCGGTATGAGCGGACGCCACGTCCATGCCCTTGGCAACCTTATGCTGCCCGAAATCTCCGAGCACGGTGTCAAGGTCATGAGCTCCAACCTGCTGCTCCAAAACGAGACCGACCCCGTCCTTTGGCGCGGTCCGGTCATCGCAGGCGCCATTAGGCAGTTCTGGAGCGAGACCTCGTGGGGCCCCATCGACTACCTGCTGGTCGACATGCCTCCGGGAACAGGCGACGTCGCGCTCACCGTCTTCCAGTCGCTGCCCGTCGATGGCATCGTCATCGTCACGAGCCCGCAGGATCTGGTCTCGATGATCGTCGCCAAGGCGGTCAACATGGCCGAGAAGATGAACGTCCCCATTCTGGGCATTGTCGAGAACATGAGCTATATTGAGTGCCCCGACTGCGGCAAGAAGATCGAGGTCTTTGGCAAGAGCAAGCTCCCCGAGGTCGCAGAGCGCTATAACCTCGACATCTTGGGCCAGCTTCCCATTAATCCGGCACTCGCCGAGGCCTGCGATAAGGGCGAGGTCGAGACCGCGCTGCCCGATGGCATGTTGCCCAAGGCAGTCTCTGCCGTCGAGGCTATTACCCCACACGAGACCGACGAGGCCTAAGTGAACACGAGCGCCTTCTATGACGTCCTGGTAATCGGCGGCGGGGCTTCAGGCCTCGCCGCCGCCATTACGGCCGCACGTGCTGGCAAAAGCGTCTGTATCGTTGAGCGCGATGTCGCCTGCGGCCTTAAGCTCCTTGCGACCGGTAACGGCCGCTGCAACCTCTCCAACGAATCGATTGATTCTCAGCGGTATAACCACCCCGCATTCGTCGAATCCGTCATGGGCCCCCAACCCGAACAAGAGCTTATGGGTTTCTTCTCCTCGCTGGGCATTATGACAACCTCCGAGGAAGGCCGGCTGTACCCGCGCTCCCTTCGCGCCGAATCGGTGCGCGACGCGCTTCTCAACGTTTGCGACCGCCTAGGTATCACCTTAATCTGCGGAGCCAACGTTGCCTCGGCGCACAAAGCTTCCGAAGGCTGGGCACTCCAAATAGACCGTCCAGCGCGGGCTCTCAAGGCAAAAAAGCACGACGACCGAAAATCTGAGCTCCGCTCGCTTCGGAAGGCACTCGCCGATGTTTCTCGCAAGAACGAGGCCCTGCAGGCACATGCCGTAATTATCGCCACGGGCGGCAACCCCACCGGTATCGCCGATACGTTTAGTCTCCCCCTCACTTCGCTGCGCCCCATCCTCTGCCCCGTATCGGCAACGGTCGTTGGCGATCGGGCGGCACTCAAGACGTTGGATGGTCTGCGCGTCCGTGCCCGCTTGACGCTCACCCGCAATCATAATGAGCTCTGGCACGAAGACGGTGAAGTCCTGTTTCGAACCTTCGGTATCTCGGGCGTCGCTGTCTTCAACCTCTCCCGTCGTATCCAGCACGGCGATACGATTCTGCTCGACGTTTTCCCCGACCTCTCCAAAGACGAGCTGCTCGATATGCTCAACCGGCGCGTTGAGCTGCTCGGCGGCTTTTCGCCCCGCGATCCCCGTTGGCTCGACGGCATGCTCGCCCCGCAACTCTCCCGCGTCGTCTGCACGGCGTTCGAGCAGTGCCATCCAGGCTCCAACGATGTCATCCACCTGGTCTCGATCCTCAAGCACTTTAAGTTGCTCGTCGAGGGAACAGCCGAGGAGCGCTCGGCGCAGGTCACGCGTGGTGGCGTATCTGTCGAGAGCATCTCAACACCCAGTCTACGCGCGCGCAGCGCTGTCGACGCCCCGCTTTACGTCTGCGGCGAAGCGCTCGACATCGACGCCGATTGCGGAGGCTTTAACCTTGCGTGGGCATGGCTCTCGGGCATTCGCGCTGCAAGCAGCCTGTAACCGCGCAGTCTATAATCAAAAACGCATTCGGGCCGTCTGGGATACCGGACGGCCTCTTTCTTGCCTCTAAGGAGACCTCGATGATCGAAATCACCCAAGTCAACGCGTCGCTCGATGAAGCCAGCGATGAAAATGCCTGCCTCATTGTCGGCAAGCGAGTCGCCAAGCGCGTCCTACGTTGCAAGGACTCCGAGATCAAGTCCATCGTGCTCCATCGCAAGTCAATCGATGCTCGCAAAAAACGAGACGTCCATTTTATCCTGAGCTTTCGTGTTGAGCTGACCAGTCCCCACCTCGAGCGAGAAGCGGTCGACAGCGTTTCCGAGCGTGACCGCTCGCGCGTACGCGCGATAGAAGACGATGGGTCTTCATTCCCCACCCCCGTCTCCGACGCACCTCAAGAACGCCCTGTCGTTGTCGGCGCCGGATGCGCTGGCCTTTTCGCTGCGCTAACGCTCGCCGAAGCAGGTCTTAAGCCCTTGCTCATCGAGCGCGGCGACCCGGCATTTCGCCGCTCGCATGCGATCGACCTCTTTCTAAAGGAGCGCATCCTCGACCCCGAGAGCAATATCCAGTTTGGCCTGGGCGGCGCGGGGACCTTCTCGGACGGCAAGCTCAATACGGGAACAAAAAATCCCGCCCATCGCCTTATCCTCGAAACCTTCGTCGAGGCGGGCGCGCCCCGCGATATTCTGTGGGATGCCAAGCCGCACATTGGCTCCGACATCCTTCCCACGGTTGTCACCGCTATATCCCAGCGCATCGAGCAGCTCGGAGGTGTCGTCCGTTATCGAACAAAGCTCGTCGACATTCACATCGACGCGTCTGGCGCCATTACCGGTATTGATGTCCAATCGTCCCAAGACGCCGCTTGCGAGCCAATCGAGACAAAGCACCTCATCCTCGCCTGCGGGCATTCTGCTCGCGATATTTTTGAGCTCCTTAAGGACCACAACGTGGCCCTCGCACAAAAGACCTTTGCCATGGGCGTTCGCATCGAGCATCCGCAACGCGACATCGACCGAGCCCAATATGGAGCCTCGGCGGGACATCCTGCCCTCGGAGCAGCCCCCTACAAGCTCGTCGCCCATCTTCCCAACGGCCGCAGCGTGTTCTCGTTTTGCATGTGCCCCGGCGGGCAGGTTGTCGCCGCCTCTTCCGAGCAGGGCCACCTATGCGTCAACGGCGCCAGCCTCAATGCCCGAGACGGACGCAACGCAAACGCCGCCCTGCTCGTTAACGTCACGCCTGAGGACCTTCCCAACGATGACCCGCTCGCCGGCATCGATCTCCAGCGCGCCTGCGAGGCGGCCGCCTATCGCCTAGGCGGTTCCAACTGGAACGCACCGGCACAGCTCGTCGGAGATTTCCTCGCAGGACGCGCCAGCAAGGCGCCCGGAAAGGTAAAGCCCACCTATCCGCTCGGTGTGACCTGGACGGCAATTGACGAAGCCCTGCCGCAGCATATCGTCGAGTCGCTCCGCCTGGGACTTCCCCTACTCGGAAAAAAGCTACGAGGCTACGACCGCCCCGATGCCGTTCTTACCGGCGTGGAGACTCGTTCAAGCTCACCGGTTACCGTCACCCGAGACCGAACGTGCCATGCCGTGTCGACCCCGGGCCTCTACCCTTGCGGTGAGGGAGCTGGATATGCCGGCGGCATCATGAGCGCGGCCACCGACGGCATTCGTTGTGCCGAAGCCCTGATCGCAGACCTCTAGCGCACGAATTCCAGCACGCAAAAGACACAGGCCCCGAGCTCCACAGGGAACTCGGGGCCTGTTCGCTATTTCTTAAACCGTGCACCCTGGCGTTTTCTGCCCGATGCGAACGTGGAACCCTTGCGAGCCTGCGAACGTAAGCGCTCGATCGTCTCGTCCTCAGACGCACCCTCGAGCATCGCCCGAATCTGAACGACGGCATCGCGCAGGCGCGCCGCCTCCTCAAAGTCCATGGCGGCAGAAGCGTTGCGCATATCCTCTTCCATGGTTTCGACGATTCGCACAAGCTCGTCATGCGGCAGTTCTTCCAACTGCTCCGCAAGTGTCTGCTCGGGTGCCACCGTTTCCGGCACGCCTCCCTCGCCCGACTCATCGGGCGTATAGAATGCGCCATGGCCAAGGGAGTCGCCCTTCGAGCGCCCCTTGGAACCCACGGTTTTTTCGGCTTCGGCAATAAAACTTGAGATGTCGTTGATGGCTTTGCGCACCGTCTTGGGCACAATGCCATGCTCTTCGTTATATGCCATCTGAATCTCGCGGCGGCGCCGCGTCTCCTCGATGGCCTCTTTCATCGAATCGGTCACAACGTCCGCATACATGATGACTTCGCCATCGGCGTTACGGGCCGCGCGGCCAATCGTCTGAATCAGCGAACGGCGGTTGCGCAAGAAGCCTTCCTTATCGGCATCGAGAATTGCCACCAGTGAGACCTCGGGAAGATCCAAGCCCTCGCGAAGCAGGTTGATGCCAACGAGAACATCGATCTTGCCCTCGCGCAGCGTTCGCAGGATCTCGACACGGTCCATTGTCGCCGTATCAGAATGCATGTAATTGACCTTAATGCCCGCATCAAGCAGATGGTCGGTCAGGTCCTCGGCCATGCGCTTGGTCAACGTGGTCACCAGCACGCGCTCCTTGCGGGCAACGCGCTCGCGAATCTCGTCCTCAAGATCGTCAATCTGACCGCGAACCGGACGCACATCGATCTTGGGATCGAGCAGACCGGTCGGACGAATAATCTGCTCAACGTCGTTCTGGCTAACCCGCAGCTCGTAATCGCCCGGCGTGGCCGAAACATAGATAAACTGGGGTATCCTTGCCTCAAACTCATCGAAACGAAGCGGGCGGTTATCGAGCGCCGAGGGCAGGCGAAAACCGTGTTCCACCAGCGTCACCTTACGCGAGCGATCACCTTCGTGCATGCCGCGAATCTGCGGCACCGTCACATGGCTCTCATCGATGATACAGAGCATATCCTTGGGAAAGTAATCGATTAGGGTAAACGGCGGCTCACCCGGCTTGCGACCGTCCAGATGACGCGAGTAGTTCTCGATGCCGTTGCAAAAGCCCATCGTCTCGAGCATCTCAAGATCATAATCGGTGCGCTGCTGCAGACGCTGCGCCTCGAGCAACTTGTCGGTCGCCTTGAGCTCCGCCACGCGCTTCTCGCACTCTTCGCTGATCGATTTCAGAGCCGCCTTGACCTTCGGCTTCTCGGTCACGTAGTGTGATGCCGGCCATACGGGAATGGCCTCGTACTCACGAAGCATCTCGCCGGTGACCTCATCGATCTCGGCAATCAGCTCGACCTCGTCGCCAAAGAACTCAAACCGCAACGGATGCTCGGCATAAGGCGGATACACGTCGACAACATCGCCGCGCACGCGGAACGTGCCGCGTGCCAGGTCATAGTCATTGCGATCATATTGAATATCGATAAGTGCATGGATAAAGTCATCGCGCTCGAGCGGAACCTTCTTGTCGACGTTTGGAGCTAGGCCGGCATAGTCCTCTGGAGAGCCGATGCCATAGATACACGAGACTGATGCGACGACGATCACATCGCGTCGAGAGAGCAGTGACGCGGTCGCCTGATGGCGCAGCATCTCGACCTCTTCGTTAATCGAGGAGTCTTTCTCGATATATGTATCGCTTTGCGGCACATACGCCTCGGGCTGATAGTAGTCGTAGTACGAGACGAAGTAGACCACAGCGTTATTGGGAAAGAACTCTTTGAGCTCGCTCGCAAGCTGAGCGGCGAGCGTTTTATTCGGAGCCATGACCAGCGTCGGCTTTCCCAGGGCCTCAATAGTCTTTGCCATCGTGAAGGTCTTGCCCGAACCAGTCACGCCCAGCAAAACCTGATAGCGGTCTCCGTCCCTCACGCCCTGCACAAGCGACTCAATGGCCTTAGGCTGGGAACCGGCAGGCTCATAGGGAGACACGACCTTAAACGGCACGTCAGAGCCTTCAACGCCAAAGCGCTTAAGTTCACCACCAACGCGTTCTACTTCAAATTCCGCCATGGATACTCCTAACTCATATATCTGCAGTATACGCAGGCGGCAGGCATAGTCCTATACGAACCGATCGGGATAGAGGGTCTTGTAGCGAACCCAGGCATTATTGACACGAATCAGATACGCCTGCGTCTCGGGAAAGGTGATTGCATTATGAAGCGACGTACTCTGCTGCGCCCATCCGTCGACATTGCCCATGCCGGCGTTATAGGCGGCAATGGCACTGTCAGTCGACCCGTTAAAATACGCTAGAAGATACGAGAGATACGCACAGCCAAACTCGATATTCGTAGCCGGATCGTTAAGGTTGTCGGCCGAATACTCGCCACCGTCGACAAGGCCCTTGGCGATCATATCCTGGGCAGTCTCGGGCATCAGCTGCATCAATCCCTGAGCACCCTGATTCGACTCGGCCTCGGGATCCCAATTCGATTCAGACTTAATGACAGCGCACACCAGATACGGATCCAGATTATGCGAAATACTGGATTGCTTTACATACGCCTCGTAGTCAATCGGATACAGCGGCTTAAAGAAAGCGGCAGGAGCATACGAGTAAACGAATGAGATAAGGCCGAAGGCAAAAACGGCAGCCAGCGGTATAAGGCGATACCACGTAAGGAAACGTGTCTTAGGCATCGGCCTCCTCCTTATCCACTACATCCCCGAACCCATGGCGCGAAAGCCATGCGTCCAGTTGTTCAAAGAGCGAGTTATCGTCTGCCGCATTGTCAATCACAGTTGTAGCGAGATTGCACAGCACAGACTCTTCGGGCTGGCAAGCAGAACGGGCATCGAAATCAGATGGCTCCATGCCACGTTGAATAGCGCGCTCGCGACGAACTGACAAAGGGGCGCTGATGACCAAAATTTCATCAGCCAAGCCAAATGCATCCTCAAAACCAGTCGGAGCAGAAACCTCGACCACCGCAAAGGGGTAACGGGGAGATGAAACCGTACAACAAACCGGATCGAGAATCCTCAGCGAAAGCTGTTCAATCAGAACGGGATGCACGATGCCATTGAGTCGTGCGACCGAATCAGGAGAAGCGAAAGCTCGAGAAGCGAGGATGCTGCGGCGAATGCCGCCTTCCTCATCCAAAATATCCCAACCGAATTCATCCGCGAGAGTATTGACGATATCAGAGCCCGGCACATACAGAGATTTTGCAAGCTCATCCAGATCGATAAGCATAGCGCCACGAGATTCGAAATAGCGGCAGGCAGTCGACTTACCCGAAGCGATATTGCCCAAGACAAATACGGTAAACATCAAGCCCTCCCTAACGCCAATGCGAGTAATTATCGCTCAAATACACTAGAAGGACTTAAAATACAGCCAAACAGTAAGAGCGCATACGGGGGAGCTAGGTCCCAAAGTACAACGTGTATATAACGCAAAAAAGGGGGAGGCCGCGAGGCCTCCCCCTTCTCAGTTCAAGCGTACGGCTCGGTGCCGTCCACCGGTCAGCGGCG
>UQIV01000030.1 GCA_900541205.1 uncultured Collinsella sp.
CGGATTCGCGCCTCAGGACTCAGCGCAACGCGTTGCGCTGAGTCCTGAGGCTGTTGCAATGAAAATGACAATCAAGGTTTAAACAAATAATGCAACCTTTTGCGAATTTAGCTATAATTCCACAATCCAAACAGGTATACTCCTTTCATGTCGTGTAGGAAATACGTAGACAAAAAGGAGGTTATGTGATGGTAAGTATTGTTCTTGCTAGCCACGGGGACTTGGCAGCTGGAATCAAGCAGACGGGCTCGATGGTCTTTGGCGATCAGCCGTCTGTTGCCGTGGTCTCGCTCGAGCCGAGCATGGGCCCCGACGACTTCCGTGCCAAGGTCGAGGAAGCAATCGCTTCCTTCGAGGACCAGGAGCAGGTGCTCTTCCTCGTTGATCTGTGGGGCGGCACGCCGTTCAACCAGATCAGCGGGCTCATCGAGGGCCACGATTCCTGGGCTATCGTCACCGGTGTCAACCTGCCTATGCTCATCGAGGCATATTCGCAGCGCTTTGACGCAAAGAACACTGCACATGCGATTGCAAAACATCTCGTGACTGAGGCTAAGGCTGGCGTGCGCGTCAAGCCCGAGTCTCTGGAGCCCGAGGAGAAGAAGCCGGCTGCGGCCGCCGCTGCTCCTGCAGGCGCCATCCCTCCGGGAACGGTCATCGGCGATGGGCACATCAAGATCGCCCACGTCCGTATCGACACCCGTCTGCTTCATGGCCAGGTGGCCACCACGTGGACCAAGCAGATCAACCCCAACCGCATCATCGTGGTTTCCGACGGCGTTGCTCACGACGAGCTCCGCAAGACCATGATCGAGCAGGCTGCCCCTCCGGGAGTCCATGCCAACGTCGTGCCCATCAAGAAGATGGCCGAGGTCGTCAAGGACACGCGCTTTGGTGACACCAAGGCCATGCTGCTCTTCGAGAACCCGCAGGATCTGCTCAAGGCCATCGAGGCCGGCGTCGACATCAAGGAAGTCAACATCGGTTCCATGGCTCACTCCAAGGGCAAGGTCGTCGTCACCAACGCCGTCGCTATGGGCGATGACGATGTCAAGACTCTCGAGGCCCTCAAGGCCAAGGGCGTCAAGTTCGAGGTCCGCAAGGTTCCTTCGGATTCCTCCGAGGATCTCGACGCCATGTTGAAGAAAGCTAAGGCCGAACTGGCCGCTCAAGCATAGTAAAGGAGGGTCCGATATATGTCTGCAATCACTATTCTGCTTGTTGCGATTGTCGCGTTGCTTGCCGGTATGGAAGGCGTTCTGGATGAGTTCCAGTTCCATCAGCCGCTCGTGGCATGCACGCTTATCGGTCTCGTAACCGGTCACCTTCAGGAGGGCATCCTCCTGGGCGGTTCGCTCCAGATGATGGCCCTTGGCTGGGCTAACGTCGGCGCCGCTGTCGCGCCTGACGCCGCTCTGGCCTCGGTCGCTTCTTCGATCATCATGGTGCTCGCCCTCAACGGTGGCGCCACCGATTCGGCCAAGGCCGTTACCGCCGCCATCGCCGTCGCCGTCCCGCTGTCGGTCGCTGGTCTGTTCCTGACCATGATCTGCCGTACCCTGGCTACCGCTATCGCTCACGCCATGGACGGTTGCGCCGAGAAGGGCGACTTCTCCGGCATCGAGCGCTGGCAGTACGCTGCTATCCTCATGCAGGGCCTTCGTATCGCCATCCCGGCAGTACTTCTGTGCATCATCCCGGCCGAGGCTGTTACCAACGCGCTTAACGCTATGCCCGACTGGCTGTCCGGCGGTATGGCTGTCGGCGGCGGCATGGTCGCTTCCGTCGGTTACGCCATGGTCATCAACATGATGGCCACCAAGGAGACCTGGCCGTTCTTCATCCTCGGCTTTGTCCTTGCTGCCATCCCTCAGCTCACGCTGATCGCCCTTGGCCTCATCGGCATCTCCCTTGCCCTCATCTACCTTGGCCTTAAGGATCTGGCCAAGCAGGGTGGCGGCATGGGCGGCGGCTCCGGTGACCCGCTCGGCGACATTCTGAACGATTACGAGTAGGAGGGGAGTGATACATATGGCAGAGAACAAGATTCAGCTCACCAAGGCTGACCGCAAGAAGGTTTGCTTCCGTCATCAGTTCCTTCAGGGCTCGTGGAACTACGAGCGTATGCAGAACGGCGGCTGGTGCTTCGCAATGATCCCTGCGATCAAGAAGCTCTACACCAGCAAGGATGACCAGATTGCCGCTCTTAAGCGCCACCTGGAGTTCTATAACACCCACCCCTATGTTTCCGCCCCCGTCATTGGCGTTACCCTCGCTCTCGAGGAGGAGCGCGCCAACGGTGCCCCGATTGACGACGTCGCCATTCAGGGCGTCAAGGTCGGTATGATGGGCCCGCTCGCCGGTGTCGGCGACCCCGCCTTCTGGTTCACCCTTCGCCCGATTCTGGGCGCTCTGGGCGCTTCCCTGGCCCTGTCCGGCAGCATCGCCGGTCCGTTGCTGTTCTTCTTCGCGTGGAACATCATCCGTTACGCCTTCCTGTGGTACACGCAGGAGTTTGGCTACAAGGTCGGCTCCTCCATCGCCAAGGACCTCTCCGGCGGTCTGATGGGCAAGGTCACCGAGGGTGCTTCCATCCTGGGTATGTTCATCATCGGCGCCCTGGTCGAGCGCTGGGTGTCCATCTCCTTCACCCCGGTCGTCTCCAAGGTCACGCAGTCTGCTGGCGCCTTTATCGACTGGGCTAACCTGCCCTCCGGTTCTGAGGGTGTCAAGGAAGCACTGACGATGTATAACTCCATCGGTGCTAACGCCCTTGATCAAGTGAAGGTCACCACGCTTCAGGCCAACCTCGATCAGCTCATCCCCGGCCTTGCCGCCGTGTGCCTGACCCTGCTGGTCTGCAAGCTCCTCAAGAAGAAGGTCAGCCCGATCGTCATCATCCTGGCTCTCTTCGCCATCGGCATCATCGGTCGCGTCTGCGGCTTCATGTAAGCACGTTTCGGCTTAAGACCGAGAATTGCTAGGCAAGGGCTTTTGAGCCATTGAAACGGACCGCACCCGGTGGGTACACTGGATGCGGTCCGATTGTTTTATTTGGAGGGCGAGGCGCGCATGGCGCAATCTCAGAACAGCACGGTCGATCTGGCAACGCCGGCAACCTGCCTGATGGGGCTTACCAGCCACGGTAACGTGATGGTGGGCAATAAGGCGTTCGAGTATTACAACGAGCGCAATCCCGAGGATTATATTCAAATCCCGTGGGACGAGGTCGACCACATTGCCGCCGAGGTTTTACGCGGCACCAAGAAGATCACGCGTTTTGCCATCTTCACCAAGGACAACGGTCACTTTACGTTTTCGACGCGCGACGACAAAGAGACGCTTCGTGCTGTCCGCAAGTACGTCGACGAGGATAAGCTCGTGCGTTCGCCCGACTTTATCGATGTGACTGCCAAGGGCGCCAAGAGCATTCCTTCCGTCATCAAAGGCCTCTTCCACAAAGGCAACTAGTCGTTGGGGAAATATCATCCCGGTTTGAGCGCCTATTCTGGGATGCAGTTTCCGGAACAGGCTCAATTGGGAAACCATATCCCGTTTCGAGCTCAAATTCCGGGTCGTAGTTTCCTAGAGAGGCCCCATCCGGAAAGCCCGTCCCAGAATTCGTCTGGATAGTGGGACACGCTTTCCGGAAGGCTGTTCCACCGCAACTTCGAAGAGTGGCTATACGCTACATTACAACGGTGTAAATCTGCTACACTAGTACAACATGCCTCCGTAGCTCAGGGGATAGAGCACCGCTCTCCTAAAGCGGGTGTCGACGGTTCGAATCCGCCCGGGGGCACCAGGGAATATGACGGCGTCGCGAGAGCGGCGCCGTTTCTGGTTTGTGGGAGCTGTCGGCGGATTCGGGCCGTCGACACCCGCGTCACCAATTTCCCCGCGGGGGGAGTTTTCGAATCCGCCCGGGGGCACCAGAGGAATATCGAGCCCGGTACCGCTACGGTGCCGGGCTCTTCTGGTTTAAGGCATGCCGTAGTATTCGCTGCTTCAGATAAAGAAAGCGCCCGCTTGCTGGGGGAGCAAGCGGGCGCCTGTGAGCGAATATGTTTGCGGCGAGAGCCGTGATGGGCGGTGGGGTGGCGACTAGTTGGTCGTACCGGAATCGGCACCCGTGCCCGAGCCAGAGCCCGAACCCGAGCCAGAAAGTGCGACCGTCAGCGTAATCGTGCTGTCGGTGGACTGCTTGCCGGTGGGGGAGACGCCCGTAACGGTGGCATCCTCGTTACCGCTTACGGGATTGCCGTTCTGGTCACAGAAGCCAATGTTATAGAAACCGGCGTTGTTGAGCGCGGTAACGGCGGCGGAAATGCTCTTGCCGTACAGGTTGCCCGGAACACTGGCCTTGCCGGACTTCTTGGCAATGACGACGGTAATCGTGGCGCCGGGCTTCTGCTTGCCGCTGGGGTTCCAGCTGATCACGGTGCCCTCGGTAACCGAGTCGTTCTCCTGGTAGCTCACGTCGACGCCAAAGCCTGCCATATCGAGGGCGTTGCGCGCCTGGGCCTCGGTCATGTCGGTCAGGTCGGGGACGGACGTGGTATCCGGGCCGCCCGAGACCTTGTACGAGATGGTCGTGCCTTTCTCGACTTCCTTACCGGCTTCGGTGCCCTGCTCAAAGACCTGGCCCTCATCGGCCTCGTTGGCCTCCTCGGAGGCGTTGCCCTTCAGGCCAACGCTTGCCAGCGCGGCTTCTGCCTGGTCCTTGGTCAGGCCGACAAGCCGGGGAACCTCAACCTTCTCGGAGGGCTTGGGGCCCTTGGAGATTACCAGGTTTACCTTGGTGCCCTTGGCCTTCTTGGTGTTGCCGTTGGGCGTCTGCTCGGCGACCTTGCCCTCGTCGACATCGTCGTTGTAGCTTTGGTCGATGGTGCCGACCTCGAGGCCGGCTTCCTTGATCAGCTCGACGGCAGTCTGCTGGTCCTTGCCCAGCACATCGGGCACGGTGACCTGCTCGCCGCCAAAGAGTCCTGTGGCAAAGGCCACCACGATGCCGATGACGGCAACGGCTGCTACCACGGCGGCGATGATCTTATTCTTGTTGGATTTGGGCTTTTCGACCTCGTAGGAGCCGGTAGAGCCCGAAACCGAGCTACGGGCGGTATTCTGGCCGCTCACGCCCGAAACGGGACGCACCATGGCGCGCGTCTGATCGGAAAGCTCGCGAGTCTTGGTGGCGCCCAGCTCACCGGGGGCACCGATGATGCGCGTGGGCTCCGAGACGTTGACGGCACGGCCCGACAGGTAGCTGTTGAGCACCTGACGCAGCTCGTCGGCGGTCTGGAAGCGGTTTGCCGGGTCCTTCTCCATGCACTTGAGGATGATGCGCTCAAGGTCGGCGTCGACACCGGAGTTGATCTGGCTCGGCGGAATAGGCAGCTCGTTGACCTGCTTGAGTGCGACCGAGATAGCGTCGTCACCGTCAAAGGGAACGCGGCCGGTGGCGCACTCGTACATCACGACGCCCAGCGAGTAGATATCCGAGGTGGGGCCGAGGTCCTGACCGCGGGTCTGCTCGGGGCTGACGTAGTGAGCGGTTCCCAGCACGTTGTTGTCTTGCGTGAGGTGGCTGTTCTTGGCACGCGCGATGCCAAAGTCCATCACCTTGATGTTGCCGTCGGGCAGCACCATGATGTTTTGCGGCTTAATGTCGCGGTGGATGATCTCGTGCTTGTGGGCGACCGAAAGCGCAGAGCTGATCTGCGAGCCGATCTGGGCGACCTTCTTGGGGTCGAGGGCGCCGTGGCTCTTGATGCCGCTCTTAAGGTCGGTACCGCGCAGGTACTCCATGACGATGTAATAGGTGTCGCCGTCCTTGCCCCAATCGTAGACGCCCACGATATAGGGGGAGGAGAGACCGGCTGCTGCCTGGGCCTCCTGCTTAAAGCGTGCGGCGAAGGTTGCGTCGCCAGCATACTGTGGCAGCATGATCTTGACGGCTACCGTGCGGTCGAGGACCTGGTCCTGTGCACGGTAGACGGTCGCCATGCCGCCTGTTCCCACCTTATCCTTGAGGAGGTATCTTCCCCCGAGGACCCTCTGTTCCATTCCTGCTCCTAACATAATTATTCGCTCAACGATGTGTGTAGTACCTACGATGTGGCCGCTGGGGCCGTGTGGCGCGTTGCCGCTAGCTCTTCGGCCGCGGCGCGCCTCTGGTGTCCGATTCGATCATGGGCATCACGCTCCCTGTGCGGCAAGCGCCGCGGTCAGGACGATACCGGCAATCTTGGCGGCCTTGACGTCATGCTTGTCGAAATCCTCCAAGGCCACCGAGATGGCGACCGTGGGTGAATCGTAAGGTGCAAAGCCGACGAACATCGAGTTGACGTTGGTGCCGCCGATCTCGGCCGAGCCGGTCTTGCCGGCGACCTTTACGCCGGGGATCTGGGCATCGGTGCCGGTGCCGGATTGGACGACGGCAAGCATGGCCTGCTTGACCTGGTCGGCCGTGGCGGAGCTGACGGCCTGACCCAACGAGCGGGACTGCGTGGTCTTGACCACGGTTCCGTCCGGGGCGAGTACCTGGGCTACAAAGTACGGGTCCATGACCACGCCGCTGTTAGCGATGGCGGCGGCAATCACGGCGTTTTGCATGACGGTGGTCTGCGGGCCGGGCGTGTGGTCCATGCCGACAGGCTGGCCGGCGCCGGCCCAGGCGGTCTCCCACTCGGTCATGAGCGACGGGTCGGCCATGATGGAGGCCGCGGAGGTCAGGTCCTGGCCGAGCTTTTGGCCGTAGCCAAAGGCGTTGGCAAACTGCACGAGCGTGTTTGCGCCAACTTCGTTTGCCACCTGGCCAAAGACGACGTTGGAGGACACGGCAAAGGCCTGCTGCAGGCTGATGGTGCCGTAGCTCTCGTTGGCATCGTTGGTGACCGGTGCGTTGCCGATGTCCATGGAGCCGGGCGCCTGGTAGGTGCTGGTAAGGCTGGCGGTACCGGTCTCGAGTGCCGCGGAAAGCGTAACGACCTTAAACGTTGAGCCCGGCGTGTACAGCGCGTCCATGGCGCGATTGTACATGGAGCCGTCCTCGCCGCCGCCCGTCTGCAGCAGAGCATCGATGTTGGTGTTGTCGTATGTGGGCGAGCTGGCACATGCGAGAACCGCGCCGGTACGCGGGTCGATGACCACTACAGCGCCCTTAAAGCCCTTGAGTGCCTGCTCGGCCGCCGTCTGGATGCGCGAGTCGATGGTGAGCTTGGCGGTGTTGCCCGGCTGGGTCTGGCCCGCGAGCGACGCGATGGCGTTGTTCCAGCTGGAGTAGTCCTTAGAACCGGTGAGCGCGTCGTTCATGACGCTCTCGATGGCGGTGGTGCCATACTGCTGACTCACGTAGCCAACCACGTGCGCTGCCAGGTTACCGTTGGGGTAGGAGCGTACGTAGGTGCCGTCCTCCTGCTGCAGCGACTCGGCCAGCGTCACGCCGTCGGACGTGATGATGGAGCCGCGCTGGATGTACTTGGAGCGGGCGATGGTGTGGTTGTTGGTCGGCATGTCCTGATAGTCCTTGGCCTTAATGACCTGGACATAGGTGAGGTTGCCGATAAGGATGGCGAACAGCGCCGTAAAGGCGAGCACCGCGCGGGTTAGACGGTTGGCGAGCGCCACGCGGCCGAGCACACCGGATTCAGGCGTGTCGAGCAGGCGACGGCGCATGCGCGAGCCGACGGAATGGCTGCCGCTGCCGTAGGAAGACGAGGTGGCAAAGCGCGTGCCCGTCGGGGCGGCGGCAGATGCGACCTGATCATCGGTGATGGCGGCCATGGTGCCGGTGCCGGTAAGCTCGGCCTCGCGTCCGGTCGCCTCGTCACCGGCGCGCAGCAGGAGCGCGACGATGATAAAGCTCGCCAGCAGAGAGGAGCCGCCCTGGCTCATAAAGGGCAGGGTGACGCCGGTCAGCGGGATTAGGCGGGTTACGCCGCCAACGATCAAGAAGGCCTGGAAGCTGATGGCTGCCGTAAGACCGGTGGCGCTAAAGGCGGCAAGGTCGGACTTTGCGCGGGCAGCTGTGGTCAGGCCGCGAACGGCAAAGAGCATAAACAGGATGAGCACGGCGCCGCCGCCCAAAAGGCCCATCTCCTCGCCGATAGCCGAGAAGATAAAGTCGGACTCGACGACAGGGATGTTGTTGGCCATGCCGTTGCCGATGCCAACACCGACCAGACCGCCATCGGCAAGCGAGAAGAGCGACTGGACGATCTGGTAGCCCTGGCCCTGGGCGTCCTTAAACGGATCGAGCCAAACCTGGAAACGCACCTGAACGTGAGACAGGAACTTGTAGGCGCCCACGGCTCCAACGGCTAAGAGCGCAAGGCCGATAACGACATACGAAAAGCGCCCCGTGGCAACGTAGAGCATCAGCAAGAAGATGGTGTAGAACAGCACGGCCGAACCCAGGTCGCGTTCGAAGACGACGACGAGCAGGCACACACCCCACACGGCAAATAGCGGCAGCAGCAGTCGCAGGCGAGGGATCTTAAAGCCCAGGATCTTGCGGTTGGAGATGGAGAGCAGCTCGCGGTTCTCGGCCAGGTACCCGGCCAGGAACAGCACGATAAAGACCTTGGCGAACTCGCCGGGCTGGATGGTAAAGCCCGCGATGCGAATCCACAGCTTGGAGCCCGAGATCGTGGTGCCGATAAAGATAGGCAGCATCAGCAGAATGATGCCGATGATGCCAAAGGTGTACTTGTAGCGCATGACTACGTCGAGGTTTTTGACCAGTGCGAGCGTTCCCACCATGAGCGCCACCGAGACAAACAGGATGATGAGCTGTGAGATGGCGAGAGCGGGGGCGAGACGCGTCACGAACGTGATGCCGATGCCCGAAAGTATAAATACGATGGGTAGGATGGCGGGGTCGGCGCCGGGCGCCAAGATGCGCACGGCGATATGTGCCGCAGCGAAGGCGGCAAAGAGGCCGATCGGCACGGCGAGCGTCTCAAAGGAGATGGCGGCGCCCGCGGTGAGCACGTACATCGCATACAGCAGGATGACGGGGAACGCCGAGGCGATGAGCAAGAGCAGCTCGGTGTTGCGGCGACTCATAAGCGGCACTCCCTTTCTAGTTCTTTTCGGAGGCTTCGGCCTCGGCGGACTGTTCGGCGGTTTTCTCGGAATCTGATTCGGAGGTCGATCCCTGATTGGTGTTGTCGCGAATCGTTTGCGCGTCGATCACCTGGCGGGTCTGCTCCTCGTCGATCTGGTGGCGGTACTTGGATATCGTGTCCTGCGCATCGTCGACACTTGTTTGCGGAATACCCGCCTTGAGGCGGTTTTGCGTGTCTTCGGGCAGGTCGGATAGCTTGATGCTGGTTTCGCTCTCGAGCCAGTGGAGCTTGAGTCCGAGCGGCTTGCCGGGCAGGCCGCGCCAGACGGCGACATTGCCCTGGTAGGTACCCAGGTAGTACGAGCCGGTGACACCCGTGTAGGCCCAGATGCCAGCTGCCAGCACAAAGACGAGGGCCAGGATGGCGGCGATAGTGATGTTGCGGCGACGCACGCGCTGCGCCTCGCGCATAACGCCATCGTCAACCAGGTCAACGACTACTACGGTCACGTTGTCGTGGCCGCCGGCGGCAAGCGCCGCGTCCACTAGGTTGTCGACGCAGATTTGCGCGGTTGAGGACTGCGTGGCGATGTTCTCGATATCGCTATCGGGAATCATGCTCGAAAGGCCGTCGGAGCACAGGATCAGACGGTCGCCTTCCTCGATATGCAGAGTGAAGTGGTCGGCATACATAGCGGGGTCCGAGCCCAGCGCGCGGGTGATGACCGAACGGTTGGGGTGGACGCGAGCCTCATCTGCCGTGATCTCGCCGGCGTCCACGAGCTCCTCCACGTAGGAGTGGTCGCGGGTCACGCGGATGAGCGTGCCCTCGTGGAGCAGGTAGGCGCGAGAGTCACCCACGTGGGCGATGGCGAGCGTGTCGTTTTCGATATAGGCGCAAGTGGCTGTGCAGCCCATGCCGGGCTTGCCCAGGCCATTCAAGGCAGCCTCGATTACGGCGGCGTTGGCGGCCTCGACGGCTGCCGCCAGGCGTGCGGCGTCGGCAGACTGAGGAGCTGTCTTGGCGATGGTCTCGACAGCGATAGAAGAGGCCACCTCGCCGGCAGCGTGACCACCCATGCCGTCGCATACGCAAAAGAGCGGCGACTGCACCAGGTAGGAATCCTCATTGTGCGGGCGCACGCAGCCAACGTCGGAGCGGGCGCCCCACATGAGTTGCGTGGTGGTGCCGGCATCATAGGTCGAGTCGGTCTCGATGCGCTCCTCGGTTAGGGGTTCAAAACTCATGGTCGAGCCGGGGTCTTTGAGCTTGGCCTCAACGGCGGCAACGTCGATCTCGGCTGTGTCACCGGGAGAGACGGTGTCGGTCTCGGCGTTTGATTCGGAGTCGCCGGTGTCCGGGGAGTCGGGCTCCTCGGACACGCGGGCGGTCGACTCGTCGTCTTGCGGGCTGACGTCTATAGGCTCGGGCGTCGGCGTAGACGCGGGCGCAACCTCGGATGCCGGGGCTATGGGAAACGCCGGCGCGGCGGGCTCGGGTGCCGCAAACACCGCAGCGCTCTCGTTGATTGCCGCGGCGACGGGCTCTGCAAAGTGAGCCGGCGCCGGGGTTGCTTCGGGCGCTGTGGGCTGTTCCGCAGCATGTGCGCCGATGGGCGCCGCTACGGCATCCTCTTCGTCCTCGTTATCGGCGAGATCCGAAATATCATGCGTTACATGCGAAAGAGGCAGGGAGAACACGGTGTCCTCGGGCTCCACGGGTGCGGAGCCCGCCGGAGCGGCGTGGGCCGGCGCAGCTGTAGTGGCGGCCGGTGCCTCGGTCATAGTTGCGGACTTGTTCTCCTCGTCGATCATCGACGGTTCACCTTCATGACCACGTCGCCAATCTGGACTTCGTCGCCCTCGCGCAGCGTTGCGGGCTCCACGAGCTGGCGGCCGTTGACGAGCGTGCCGTTAAGCGAGTTGAGGTCCTCGATGATGAGCGCCGGGCCCTGCAGCGAAAAGCGCGCATGCGAGGCCGAGACGAACGGTTCGTTGATGCAGATGTCCGAAGATGGCGAGCGACCGACGATGACGGGGCCGAGCATGTCTACGTGGATGCCGCGGATACCGCGCGGACCCTTGTCCACATCGATCGTCCAAATGGCCGAGTCGCGGCGCTGTCCGCGCACAAGTCCCACGCCGGTCTTCATGACGGCGAACAGGAAGATATAGAGCAGGGCGACCAGGACGATGCGGCCTGCAAAAAGGACGATATCGATGTTCATAAGCGACTATCCCCTAAATTCAAAGGTGCTCAGGCCAAACGTCAGCAGATCGCCGTTGCGCAGCGGGCAGCGCGTAATGCGGCGGTTGTTGACGAGCGTGCCGTTGGTGGAATTGAGGTCCTCGATCGACCAATCCGAGCCCGTAAAGGTGAGCTGGGCGTGGCGGCGCGACACGTTGGGGTCGCGCAGGGCAATGTCGGAAACTGAGCGCTCGCGACCGATGGTCACCTGTGCGGAGGTGATGCTATGGCTCTCGCCGCTCACGACGTCGACGAGCTGGGCGAGCGGGCGCTGCGGGGCGCGAGTGCTCGCCATGTTGGAGGCGATGCCGGCTGCGGCGCCTAGGCCCACGGCGGCACCGGTCGCGGCGGCTCCGCCCATGCCGGCAAGCGCGTCGCGCGAGACGGTCTGCGGCACCGGGATGGGTGCGGCGGCGGGGTCGGGGACGCTAGGCGCGAAGGGGTCTGCCACGGCAAGCGGGTCGGGAGCGGCAGCGCGAGGCGTCGGCTGCTGCTGGGGCATGGCGGCGGGGCGCTGCTGCTGCGGGGCAGCAAACTGCTGCTGGCCGGCGCGCGGGGCGCTGGAGGCACGGCTTGCCGCGGAGTTGTTCTGGCCCAGGCCGTTTTGATAGGCGCGCTCTTCTTCGTACAGGCGGCCGAGCGTGGGGGCATCGACGTTCTCGGCAAAGACCGAGAACTTGCCGGCGCGCAGTTGCGGATCGATCATAAAGCGCACGAGGGGCTCGCCGACAAACACATAGCGGCGCTTTTCGGCCTGTGCCTTCACAAACTCGCGGACCTCGCGCGAAAGCTCGGGGTAGAACGGGGCGAGCATGGGATCGTCGTCGGCGGCGATAAGGATGGTATAGAGTGCCGGCGCCGTGTTGACGCCGTTGATCACCAGAGTCTGATCCTCCATGTCGCGAGCGGCCTGCTTGGCAAGCTTCTTAAAGGAGAACGGGGCACGGGTGGCACCGAAGATGCCGGCCACGTGGTCCTCGAAGATGTTCAGGAAGTTCACGAAAGATCACTCTCCGTATAGGTTCTTTGGTATCCGAGCAAATATAGGCATATCCCAACGATTATAGAGGATAGGATTCCCGCAACCGCCGCCTTGGCGACGACCGCGGCTGCAAGGCTGGCAATTTCCATATGGTGTGCAAGACAGGACGCCGCTGCGCAGCCGATGCCGGTGACAGCGATGGCGGCGATTGCGGCAAGGTTTGAGCCCTGATCGGCACGCTTGGCATGGGCATTGAGCAGCGCGGATGACGCTGCGGCAGTTGCCGCGACCAGCACAAAGGCGGCCCAAAGGAGCGGGTCTCCCAGCGCTGCGGCAACGTTACCGAGCCCCAGCACGCCTCCGGCTGAAAGCGCGACCGTGGCCAGACGGGAAAAAAGCGCGCCCATGCCCGTTGCCGCGGCGGCGCTTGCCGGGCCGAGCCAAAATGACGCGACGCCGGCGGCGACCCCAGCTGCCAGGAAGGTATTGCCGGTCAGACAGCCAAGCGCGAGTGCACAGGTGAGCGTGGCGCTCGCGGCAGCCTCGGTGCGACCCCAGGCGATCCACCAACCGGACATGGCGGCGGCAAAGATCACCGCGACGGGCAGCATCGACAGGATGCCCTGTGCCTGCATGGTGGCGTTGGCCATGAGCACCAAAAAGCCCACAGCCGAGATGGCCGAGCCAATCTGGGGGGCCAGGCCAGCCGCCGCTCCGATCGCGATGGCCGCAATGACCAGGCCGGGAAGCGCCGCGACCCCGGCCGTTTGCATCAGCAAAAAGCTAAAGGTGCCGCACGTTAGCGCCGAGATAGTGCGCATGGTGTAGTCGCGCGCATGGCTCCAGCGCGTGCCCGCCCAGCCGAGTGCGGGGTCGACCTCGATGGCGTCGTCCTCGTAGTGCGACGGCTCGATATCGTCGAGCTCCTGCTCGTCATCCGAAAGCTCGCCAACCATTTGCTCCAGGCTGCGACGGCCTTCGCGCACGCTGCCCAGACCGGCAAGGAGCTGGTCGCAAAATGCCTCGATGCTGTTGGGGCGGTCTTGCGGCATGGGGGAGAGCGCGCTCATGAGCGCGGCCTCGGCTCCCGGGGGAAAGTGCGGTATCAGCTCGCTGGGATAGGTGGCGCCGCCGATGATGCGGCCGAGCGAGTCGGCGGGCGTGGCCGCCATAAAGGGAGCGCTGCCGCACAGGCCCTCGTAGATCACACAGGCGAGGGCAAAGACATCGGCGCGCTCGTCGACCGTGCCGGTCTCGATATCGAGCTGCTCGGGCGGCATGTAGCCGATGGTGCCGCCGCGCGAGCCGCCAAAGCCACCGGCGGACGACAGTCGCGCCATGCCAAAGTCGGTGAGCTTTACATTGCCCGAGTGGTCGATGAGCACGTTGGCGGGCTTAATGTCCAGGTGGAGCACGCCATTACTATGGGCGAAGGTGAGCGCCTGGCCCAGGGCATCGGCAATGGCCGCGGCCTCGTCAAAGGTAAGTGAGTGGCCGTCCACGCGGTGCAAAAACTCGGCCAGCGACATGCCATCGACATATTCCATAACCAGGTAGGCATAGGCTGTGTCGTGCGTAAAGTCGATGACCTGCACGATGTTTGGATGTTGAAGCATGGCGGCAGTGTGCGCCTCGCGCAGGACATCCATGATGTCGCTAGCGGGCATGCCGGCACCGTTGATAAGGGGGATGCGTTTAATGGCGACGCGGCGGCGCAGGTGCGTGTCGCGGCAGATCTCGATGGAGCCAAAACCGCCGGTCGCAAGTGTCTCGAGCGGCTGGTACCGCTTGAGCAGCTCGCGAGAGCTGGTGCCCTCCAAGGGAACGTCCGGCGAGAACCGGGCGGTATGTTGCGAGAAAAGCGGCATGGCCAACCCTCGTGCGTTTAAAGTTCGTTTGCGAGCGGCGGGCGCGGAGCCGAGCCGTTCGCGGTGGCATAGATGCTGCTAGTGTAGCACGCGCAAGTGGGCGACATTCAATTTAAGCTCCGTCTGGGGTTTGTGTCCCGCGGTTGGCTTAGCGTTTCTTCTTGCCTTTCTTCTGCTTGCGCTTGGTCTCCTGGGGCTTGTCGCCCTGCTTGGCTTCGGCGGCGGCCTTCTCGGCCTTCATTTTCTTGCGTTTGGTCTCGATGCGGAGTTTTTTGTTGATGCGCGCCTTAAGGAAGGAGCCAAACTGCTCGGCATCGCCACGGACGAAGGTGTCCTTGGGGATCGTCACGCCCTGGTCGGCGAACATGGCCACAAAGATGCGCTCGCCGTCGAGCACGTGGTCGAGCTTTTCAAACGGGAAGAACTGCGACTTGCCGCTCTTGCCCCAAACCATCAGGCCGTCCTCGTTGGCGGCGACGCGGCGATAGCGGCCACCCATGGACTCGTCGGCCTCGACGGCGTCGATAAAGTCGCGGGCGAGCGTGTGGTGCAGGTTTTTGCTCCACCAGGCCAAAAAGGCGCCGAATACGATCAGGACGATGCCAAACTTGATCCAGCTGCCGCCGGCCACCAGCATACCGATGCCGATGAGCGCGGCAATTGCCGCGGCGACATACAGCGAGCCGCGACGCCTGGGCGAGGCGACCAGGCGGGCGAAGTCGGTGACCAGGTCGTTTTCGTACTGGTACTCGTTGAGGTACAGGATGCCGTCGTCGGCTGCGGCCTGCTCCTCGAGCGCGACCTCGACCTGGTCGGCTGCTTCGGAGGGAACGAGGTTGCTCTCTGCGTCTGCCATGCTCTTTGGACTCCTATCGTGGCGGGCTTGCCGTACGGGTTATTATGGAATGCAGTATGCCGTGCGACCGCATGGCCGCCGCGGCAACAAGACTCAGTATACCCGGGGGAGCACCCATGGAATCGTTGTACCGAAAGTATCGCCCGCTCACCTTCGACTCCGTGGTGGGCCAGCAGCATATCGTCTCGACGCTCGAGCACGCCATCACCGAGGGGCGCCTGTCCCACGCCTACCTGTTCTGCGGACCGCGCGGCACGGGCAAGACCACCATGGCGCGTATTCTTGCCAAGGCGCTGCTCTGCCGCAATGCCGAGGCGGCGCGCGCCGAGAGTGCGAGCGGCTGCATGCCCGACGGTACTTGCGAGGAGTGCGAGCTCATTGCCGAGGGTAACCACCCCGATGTCTATGAGCTCGATGCCGCCTCCCGCACGGGCGTGGACAATGTGCGCGAGGAAATCATCAACTCCGTCAACTTTGCCCCGGTGCGCGGCAAGTACAAGATTTATATCATCGACGAGGTCCACATGCTCACAACGGCGGCGTTTAACGCGCTGCTCAAGACGCTCGAGGAGCCGCCGGCACACGTGATCTTTGTGTTGTGCACCACCGACCCGCAAAAGATTCTGGAGACCATTCTCTCACGCTGCCAGCGCTTCGATTTCCACCGCATCGGTAACGAGGATATCGAGCGTCGCCTGGCATACGTGTGCGAGCAGGAGGGCTTCGACTACGACGATGAGGCGCTTGCCATCGTGGCGCGCCATGCCAAGGGCGGCATGCGCGACGCGCTCTCCACGCTGGAGCAGCTGAGCGTCTTCGGCAACGGCACCGTGCATGCGGACGATGCCTGCTCGCTTTTGGGCGAGGTTTCGGACCAGATTCTGGGCGAGTTTGCGCGCGCCATTGCCGATCGCGATGTCGCCGAGCTGTATGGGCTTATTCGCGCGCAGGTCGAGGAAGGTAACGATCTGCTGGAACTGACGCGCGACCTAGTGGCGCATGTGCGCGACGTGTACGTGGCCTGCGTTGCCGGTGCCCGTGCCGAGTTGTTTGAGGGCGGCGCCGAGCAGGCCGAGGTGCTTGCTGCCGAGGCCGCTGCCTTTGGCGAGCATCCTGCCGACCGTTTGGCTCGCGTGCTGACGGTGCTCGACGATGCCGCGCTGGAGATGAGGGGTGCGAGCGACGTGCGCCTGGTGCTCGAGATCGCCTGCACTCGCCTGGCGCGTCCCGAGGCCGATTTAACGATTGAGGCTTTGGCCGAGCGCGTGGCACGCTTGGAGGCCATGGTTGCCAACGCCGCCGTTCCGGCGAGCGTGGCTGCTGCTCAAGCGAGTGCGCCTGCGGCTGTCGCGGCTGCGCCTGCGACGACACAACAACCGACGCTGATCTCGGGTGCCCGAGCTGCTACTCCTGCGGCGACTGCCGCCCCCGCTGCTACGTCCGCGCATCAGGGCGGCATGCCTTGGGACCGCGGCGCTGCTGTTCCGGCTGCCCAGCCTGTGCCCAAGTCCGCGGCTCCGGCTCCCGCGCCTAAACCTGTAACGCCTGCACCTCAACCCGTTGCGGCTCCGACCCCCACGCCTGCTGCATCGACCGTGCCGGTGTCCAAGCCCAGCAACGCCGCCCAGGTTGCCGCCGCCGGTGCTGCCGAGACCCCCGCGGTCGAGGACGCCGGCGAGCTCCAGCGCAAATGGGTCGAGGTCGTCGAGCGCGTCAAGGCTCGTCAGGCATCCTACGCAGGGCTTTTGCTCAACGCCCGCGCCACGGCCGACGACGGCTCCAAGCTCACGGTCTCGTTCCCCGCGGGCTCGACCTTTGCCATCAAGATGCTCGGTCGCGCCGACACGCAGTCGGTGGTCCTGCCGACGGTCTGCGCGGTATTCGGTCGTCGCACCGTCGACTACGTCCTGGATGGAGGTGGCACGCCGGCTCCTCAACATGAGGAGCATTCTCCATCTGCACGGGCTGCGGTATCTGCGGACCCGCAACCCGTGTCCTCGGCGGCCCCTGTATCCTCGAGCGCCAGCGCGCCGCAGCAGCAAGCGACGCCGGTGATGGCACCGACCCCGTCGGCGCCTAAGCCCGCCACGCCCAAATCTACCGCCCCGGCGCCCGCGCCCAAGCCCACTGCCGCGCCTGCGCCCAAGTCATCCGACCTGGCTAAGGCCCCCTGGCTGCGCTCCGACAACCCTGCCGGCGCTCCTGCCACGGGCAAGCTCCCGACCGAGCCCGCGCCCCGCGCGCCCGAGCGCTCGTCCGCCCCCAAGGCTCAGCCTGCCGCGCCGTCTGCGCCGTGGGAATCCGAGCAAGTTCCCTACGACGATGCCATGGTCGGCGGTTTCGCTGCCGATGCCGGCGGGGACGATCTGCCCCCGTTCGACGTGCCGGGCGCTGTGCCAGCACCCAGGCCTGCCACGGCGGCCCCCGCAGTCGCGACGTCCGCTTCCACAAGCGATGGCGCCCCCGCGGCCCCTTGGGAGTCCAATCCCGGCGCCGGCAGTCCTTTCGGCCACCAGGGCGCAGCCCCGAGCATCCCGCAGACCGAGGATGAGGCCAAAGCCCTCATTCGCGACGTCTTTGGCCAGGCCACCATCTTCAAACCGGTGGAGTAACCGTGCGAAAGGGCATATACGCCGAATTGTGCGACCTTGCATAATCTCTGCGTGCGGTTTGTATAGGAGGACATGTATATCGACTGAGGTAGCGCGTCCGCCCCGCTCGCTGGCCTTGCGCCGTGGTACGATTTTTGAGTTTGAAAGTCCCGCCGTGCTCCGGCTGCCCTTGCAGCTCGGCGTGCGGCCGCACGTAAAGGAGCCATCATGGCCGGTATGAACATGCAGCAGATGATGAAGCAGGCCCGCAAGATGCAGGAGCAGCTTGCCGCCGCGCAGGAGAACCTCAAGTCCCAGACCGTCGACGCCTCTGCCGGCGGCGGCATGGTCAAGGTGACCGTCAACGGCGAGATGGAGCTCGTCAACCTCACCATCGATCCCGATGCGCTCGATCCCGAGGACGTCGATATGCTGCAGGACATGATCATGGCTGCCGTCAACGAGGCCGTTCGCGGCGTCAACGAGCTCGCCAACAAGCAGATGGGCGCCATCACCGGCGGCCTCAACATCCCGGGCATGCCGTTCTAAGACGCGCATATATATGAGTGCCAACCATAGTTTGCAAAAATTGCTCGATGAGCTGGGCCGCCTGCCGGGCATTGGCCCCAAGTCGGCTCAGCGCATCGCCTATTACCTGTTGGAGGCTGACGCCGAGGAGGCGCGCCGCCTGGCCGAGGCCATCCTGGAGGTTAAACAGGAGGTTCACTTTTGCAGCCGTTGCTTTAACTACGCCACGGCCGACGAGTGCTCCATCTGCCAGGATTCGATGCGCGACACCACTCGCATTTGCGTGGTGGGCGAGCCGCGCGATGTCCAGGCGATTGAGCGCACGGGCAGCTACCACGGTCTCTACCACGTATTGGGCGGCGTGATCAGTCCCATGGACAAGATTGGCCCCGAGCAGCTGCACATTCGCGAGCTGCTGGCACGCTTGGGCCGCGAGGACATCCACGAGGTCATCATCGCCACCAACCCCAATATTGAGGGCGAGACCACGGCGAGCTACCTGGCCCGCACCATCAAGCCCCTGGGCGTTGAGGTGTCGCGTCTGGCGAGCGGCCTGCCCGTGGGCGGTGACCTGGAGTATGCCGACGAGCTTACGCTTGGGCGCGCTATCGAGGCCCGTCGCACGATTTAGTCGCCGGGTGCTCCGCGGCATGGCCGGCCGTTCTGCCGCACGGGGTACTCATAATTAGGCACGCGTTCGCTTGTTTGTTGTGCAACAAACCTGTTCTACTTTCGCTTATCGCGTGGATGGGGGCGTTTGTACTCCGTATTTGCTCATTCGTTGCGCAACCTTTTTGATTCGCTGATACACTCACATATGGATATGAATGAATGCGCCGCTTCTGAGCGGCGTGTTTTTGTTAGAGGAGAGCGCATGCGGGCCGGGGGCACTCAGACAAAGCGTGGCACCGCGGTGCGCATGCGACGCCGGCTGGGCCTGGCGCCTCGGGCGTACGTGCTGCTGTCGTGCTCGCTGGTGCTCGTTGTTGCCGGCGTTTCGGCCTATGGCATGACGGTGCCGTCCATGGTGCAGGCGCATGCTGCACGCGAGTTGCATATAGGGCGCAAGGCCAAGAGCGACCTGGGAACGACAACCGGATATGCATGGGCGAGTGTGGTCGGGCGCACCGTGTTTGGCGTCGATCCCGCGGACGAGGGCGAGCAGGAGTCCAACGAGATCACGCTGGCAAACGGCAAGACCATCGTGCTCACTAACACCAAGTTTATTACGAAGCTTTCCAATAACAGCGTGGCTTCTGTCATTAACAAGGCGGAGCAGCAGAAGGAGCAGGATACGCAGCAGGCGGGTAAGCCCGGCGGCTCGGACGGGTCCGGTTCTGGCACCGGTTCGGGCTCCGCCTCTGGCGGTGGATCTTCGAGTGGTGGCTCGACGGACGGCGATGCCGGCGGGGACACGGGCACGGGTGGCCTCTCGGCTGCCGAGGAGGAGAGTATCCACAGTTGGCTCGTGACCAAATACAACATGCTCGATGGCTATGTCGCTCGCGCCAATAGCGTGGTGTCGACCTATAACGCCACGGGCGACACCGGACCATGCGATAGCCTGGTCAATGACATGTTTGTCATCCGTGCCGAGTTTGGCCGGCAGACGTTTTCTCCCCAGTCAAAGTGGTATCGGCAATTCGCCAACCTTTGGGGTTGCTACACCAATCTGTGCCAATGGGTCGGGCATTACGGCGACGATAACGTCGCGCTCAACAATTTCAATAACAATGTGGCGGCGATCGCCCTATGATGACCGGTCTTGTTTCCGCTACAACTCAATCGCTCGCCCACGATCCCATGGTGGGGCTGCGTCTGGCGCGCGTCGACGGGTTTGAGCCTGCCGTTGCTCTGGGTACGGACGAGCTTCCTGCCTACCTGCGCCGTTTTACGATGCTGTTTGCCGATGACGCCACCATGCGACGCGGCGGCATCGGTCGCGTGACGCGTGCCGTCAACGCGCAGGGCGAGGCCGTGGCACTCAAGCAGCTCATCTTACCGACGCGCGACGAATTTGATGACGATGCTGCCCATGAGGCGCTGGTCGCCAAGTTCAAGGCGGCGTTTCGCGAGGAATATGAATGCCATCGCGCCCTTTCGGGCCTTAAGGGCTTCCCCCGTCTCTATGGATGGGGCGTGGTCGAGGGCGTGCCCGCGATTGTCATGGAGTGGGTCGAGGGCGAGACGCTGGCTCGTCTTCGCTCGCGCCTGGCCGTGGATGATGCCGGGCGCCTGTCGCCGCTCGTGGCGGCGCGCCTGGGTCGTGACCTGTTCGATCTGCTCTGCCGTATGAGCCTGGTGGGTGAGGGCTTTGTCCATCGCGACATCTCGCCCGCTAATATTATGGTGCGTACGGCGCGTCTACCGCTTGACCGGCAGCTTGCCGAGGGCACTTTTGACCTGTGCCTGATCGACTTTGGCTCGTCGCTGGCGCTCGAGCCTGCGTCGGCCGTGGCCGGCACCGGCGGCAAGGCGTCCTTTACGGAGCGTTATGCCACGCTGCGCCGCGCGACGGTGGCCTACGCCCCGCCCGAGATGCTCACCGACGATATTCCCGATCTGCGCGCTTTGCGCATGTCGCCGGCAATCGACGTGTATGCCGCGGCGAGCACGGTCTACGAGCTCATCGCCGGCGTCGCTCCGTATGAGGTGGCACCGGGCGCATCGGGCACCTCCGGCTCGCGTAAAAAGACGCGCGATATCGCCAGCCCCTATCGCCTCAAGATGGATACGCTGCCCGACTACCCCGTCGGCGCCCATGCGCCCGGCTGCGACTTGACGCAGCTGCTGCGCCGCGAGCCCGATGTGGCGCTTGCCGCGGCCGAACAGGCTCAGCAGCTGGGGCTCGATCCAAATTCCGAGGACTTGCGCGATGCACTGGCGTTTGTCGATACGCAGCTGTCCGACGTGGTGATGGCCTGTCTGTCGTGTCACCAGGAAGACCGTCCGGAGCCTGCTGCCGTGGAAGCGGCGCTCTCGGCGTTTTGCGACCACTATGCGCAAAATGTCGCTCGCTCGCTTCGCGCCGAGCCGCTCATGCCGTGTCCGATGGAGGTATCGGGCCGGGCGATGCGACGTGCGGCGATGATTGCGTCGACGGCGGTCTGCGGTGTGCTTTGGGCCGCGGTCGTGGCGTCGGCGGCGGTGCTGGTGTCGGGCACCCACGTGACGATTGCCGTGGGGCCTCTTATGTGGTCCGGAAAGTTGCCGGGCATCGTCGCTGCGCTGGCGTTGGCGCTGCCGGGCGTGGCGGGCATTGCCGCCGGAGCCTTGGCGCGCAATCGCCGCGCGGGGTTCTTGCAGGGCGTGCTCGCACTATCTGCCTACGAGGTTCCGGTGTTGGTCGTACTCGCATGCACGGTGTTCTCCCAACATGCCGTGGCAGGTGGTCTGGTGGCTGCCTTAATTGCGACCTATGCGCTCACGTGGTTTTTGCTGGCGATGGGGTTTGCCTTCGAGCTTCCCGTCGTGTCCGCGCGACGTGCGAAAATCCCCATGGCGACACCGCTTGCCGGCGGAGCCGCGGCGGCGCGCGTCTTTGGCGGGCCTGTCGAAGCATCTGACGATATCTCTGTGACCAAGGAGGGCTAAGCCCATGGCTTCTCAAACCGAGCTCACCCCGTGCGGGGCAATGTTCGACATCTTTAAGCGCGCGGCGCGCCTGAGCCATATCGAGCTGTGCGGTCTGGTGCTCTCAAGCCGTCCGCTTGCCGATGGCCGTAGCCCTCAGAGTCGCGCCGCCGATCGTTCGTGGGTCTCGCGCTTTATCGTGCGTGCACCGGTCGGCACACTGCAGGAGCGTTATTTTGCCGATTACGGTACCTCGGCCGCGCGCATTATGTCGCAGCTGGCCCTGCGCCGCCGCAATCCCATGGATGCTGCGGCGGTGACCAATATGGTGTGCGGGCCTGCTGGCGAACCTATGGTTCGTGCGCTCGAGGAATGCCATCAGGACACGAATCTCTATCGCAATGCGCTCGAGCGCCTGTCACAGGCGGCGGAGCTCATGCCCGCCGAGCGCGCGGAGGCCATCCTGGTGCTGTTCGTCGCCGTAGGCTGTTCGGCGGATGTTCGCTCGTCGGTGACCTACGCCATCGATTACGCGCATGCGACCTGCGGCGGTGCCACGTCGACGCCGCGCTCGCTGAGCACATCTTCAGTCACAGGCGAGAACGAGGCTTCGCCGGCGCATCCGCTGGGACTGTTGCGCGTGCAAAACGGCTACGTGGTGAGCGCTCCGCGCTGGATTCAACCGAGTGAGGAGGGCGTCGAGATCGGCGCGCTGGCCACGGGGGAGGGCGACATCACCGACGTCGGTGACGATGTTTCGGCTCGCCATGCCCATATCTGGTGCGATGCTCAAAATGCCTGGCACGTCGAGGACCTGTCGTCAACCAACGGCACGGTGGTGGTAAACGGGGCCACGAGCGTCTGCATTCAGGTGGAGCCCGGCCGCTCTGCCCAGCTCAATCCCGGCGACGAGCTCAAACTCGGCGAATCCACCACCTATGCCATCCTCCTCGGCGCCCTCTAGCCGGCAGATAGGGACCTTCCTTTTATGCCGGCATGTGGGGACACTCCTTAGCGTGTCCGAGCCAGCCGCCCGGGGACGAAGCATTCATTTTGACCCTTGGCGGTCACCCGAGGTAAACCTTTACCGCCCACCTATATTTGCCGAAATATGGCTTGGCGGCGGGGTACAATAAACCCGCATGCGGATTTCCGTTGCGGGCGCCTCCCATCGCCGGGGCGTGCCCGGGAGCATCCGGTATGCGGCCTTTGCGGCGCCCGGTCATGTGCAAGACGGGCAGCCGGGCCTGTGGAGCGCGTGCAGCCTCCTCGTCTCGGCATGTCTTCTCTCCACGCCATGTACCTGCTGCTCGGCCTGCCTGCCAGATGATGGAAGCAACAGCGAAAATCCCATCACGCCAACATCCCGGCGATCGCCGGGGCCTGTATACCTATATGAGAGGAGAGGGGTATATGGCGCGTAAGTTTAAGTCTATGGACGGCAACGAGGCGGCCGCATATGTTTCGTATGCGTACACCGAGGTAGCGGGAATCTATCCCATTACGCCGTCCAGCCCGATGGCCGACCATGTCGACCAGTGGGCGGCCCAGGGTCGCAAGAACATCTTCGGCACCCCGGTCAAGGTCGTCGAGATGGAGTCCGAGGCGGGTGCAGCCGGTACCGTTCACGGTTCGCTGGGCGCCGGCGCTCTGACGACCACCTACACGGCTTCTCAGGGCCTGCTCCTGATGATCCCGAACATGTACAAGATCGCGGGCGAGCAGCTCCCGGGCGTCTTCCACGTCTCCGCGCGTTGCGTCGCTTCCCACGCCCTGAACATCTTTGGCGATCACTCCGACGTCATGGCCTGCCGTCAGACCGGCTTCGCCATGCTCGCCGAGGGCAACGTCCAGGAGGTCATGGACCTCTCGCCGGTGGCTCACCTTGCCGCCATCGAGGGCAAGACTCCGTTCCTTAACTTCTTCGACGGCTTCCGCACCAGCCACGAGATCCAGAAGGTCGCCATGTGGGACTACAAGGATCTGGCCGAGATGTGCGACATGGACGCCGTCCAGGCTTTCCGCGATCACGCGCTCAACCCTGAGCACCCGCACACCCGCGGTAGCCACGAGAACGGCGACATCTTCTTCCAGAACCGCGAGGCCTGCAACAAGGTCTACGACGAGCTTCCCGCCGTCGTCGAGGGCTACATGAAGAAGATCAACGAGAAGCTCGGCACCGATTACGGCCTGTTCAACTACTACGGCGCTCCCGATGCTGATCGCGTCGTCGTGTGCATGGGCTCCTTCTGCGACGTGCTCGAGGAAGTCATCGACTACCTCAACGCTCACGGCGAGAAGGTCGGCCTGGTCAAGGTTCGCCTGTTCCGTCCGTTCTCCATCAAGCACTTTGTCGACGTTCTCCCCGAGACCGTCAAGAAGATTGCCGTTATGGACCGCACCAAGGAGCCGGGTTCCATCGGTGAGCCGCTCTACCAGGACGTCGTCTCCGCTCTCTACGAGGCCGGCAAGACGGGCATCAAGGTCGTCGGCGGCCGTTACGGCCTGGGCAGCAAGGACACGCCCCCCGCGTCCGCGTTCGCTGTCTTCGAGGAGCTTAAGAAGGACGAGCCCAAGCGCGAGTTCACCATCGGCATTGTCGATGACGTGACCAACCTGAGCCTGCCCGAGGTCGAGGATGCGCCCAACACCGCAGCCCCCGGCACCATCGAGTGCAAGTTCTGGGGTCTGGGTGGCGACGGTACCGTCGGCGCCAACAAGAACTCGATCAAGATCATCGGCGATCACACCGACAAGTACGTTCAGGCCTACTTCCAGTACGACTCCAAGAAGACCGGCGGCGTCACCGTTTCGCACCTGCGCTTTGGTGATTCCCCGATCCGTTCGCCGTACTACGTGACCAAGGCCGACTTTGTCGCTTGCCACAACCCCAGCTACATCGTCAAGGGCTTCAAGATGGTCCGCGACGTCAAGCCGGGCGGCACCTTCCTGGTCAACTGCCAGTGGAGCGACGAGGAGTTCGCCGAGCACATGCCCGCCGTGGCCAAGCGCTACATCGCGAACAACAACGTCAACGTTTACCTGATCGACGCTATCGACCTGGCTGCCAAGGTCGGCATGGGCAAGCGCACCAACACGGTGCTTCAGTCCGCCTTCTTCGCGCTGGCCAAGGTCCTGCCCGCCGAGGACGCCCTGCAGTACATGAAGGATGCAGCCACCAAGTCCTACATGAAGAAGGGCCAGGCCATCGTCGACGCCAACCACAAGGCCATCGATGCCGGCGCTACCGCCTTCCGTAAGTTCGAGATTCCGGCCGACTGGGCTACCGCCGAGGATGCCGCTCCCGTCGAGCTCTCCGAGGAGACCAAGTCCGCCATCGCCCAGCAGGTCAAGAACCTGCTCGAGCCCATCGATCGCATGGATGGCGACAGCCTGCCTGTTTCCGCCTTCGTCGATTGCGCCGACGGCCAGTTTGAGCTGGGCGCCTCCGCATACGAGAAGCGCGGCGTCGCCGTGGTCGTTCCCCACTGGGACGAGACCAAGTGCATCCAGTGCAACCAGTGCGCCTATGTGTGCCCGCATGCCACCATCCGTCCGTTCGCGATGACCGAGGACGAGGCTGCCGCCGCGCCCGAGGCTACCCGCACGCTCGACGCCATGGGCCCCAAGGCCAAGGGCATGAAGTTCACCATGGCCGTGTCCCCGCTCGACTGCATGGGCTGCACCAACTGCGTCAAGGTCTGCCCCAAGGGCGCCCTCGAGATGGTTCCCACCGAGCAGGAGATGGACCAGCAGCCCGTTTGGGACTACATGGTCGAGAACGTCTCCGAGAAGAAGGAGCTCATCGCGGCCAACGTCAAGGGCAGCCAGTTTAAGCAGCCTTACCTGGAGTTCTCCGGCTCCTGCGCCGGCTGCGCCGAGACCGCCTATGCACGTTTGGTGACCCAGGTTGCCGGCGACCGCATGTTCATCTCCAACGCCACCGGCTGCTCCTCCATTTGGGGCAACCCCGCTGCCACCGCTCCTTACTGCAAGGACAAGGACGGTCACGGCCCGGCGTGGAACAACTCCCTGTTCGAGGACAATGCCGAGCACGGTCTGGGCATGGCCGTTGGCTACGAGGCCGTTCAGAAGAAGCTGATCGCTGCTACGCAGGAGATCATCGCCGCTGACGGTCCGTCCGACGAGCTCAAGGCCGCCGGTCAGGCTTGGATCGACTCCGTCAACGACGCCGAGGCCTCTAAGACCGCTGCCGCCGCCTACGTTGCCGAGCTCGAGAAGTGCGGCTGCGACGCTTCCAAGGCGATCCTCGCCGACAAGGCTTACCTCACCAAGAAGTCCTTCTGGATCTTCGGTGGCGACGGTTGGGCCTACGACATCGGCTTCGGTGGCCTGGACCACGTCCTGGCTTCCGGCCACAATGTCAACGTCTTCGTCTTCGACACCGAGGTCTACTCCAACACCGGCGGTCAGGCCTCCAAGGCTTCGAACCTGGGCCAGGTTGCTCAGTTCGCCGCTGCCGGTAAGGTGACCAAGAAGAAGTCTCTGGCCGAGATTGCTATGAGCTATGGCTACGTCTATGTGGCGCAGGTCGCCATGGGCGCCAACCCGGCTCAGACCCTCAAGGCCATCCACGAGGCCGAGGCCTACGACGGCCCGTCCCTTATCATCGGCTACAGCCCCTGCGAGATGCACTCCATCAAGAAGGGTGGCATGCAGAACTGCCAGGCCGAGATGAAGAAGGCTGTCGAGTGCGGTTACTGGAACCTCTTCCGCTTCAACCCCGAGGCTGCTGCCGGCAAGAAGTTCTCGCTCGATTCCAAGGAGCCCGCGGGCGGCTATCAGGAGTTCCTGATGAACGAGGCCCGTTACGCTTCGCTGACGCGTTCCTTCCCCGAGCGCGCCGAGGAGCTCTTCAAGGAGAACGAGCAGGCCGCTATGGACCGCTACGCTCACTTGCTGAAGCTCAAGACGGTGTACAACGAGGCCTAGGTCTCCCACCGCAGGATCTGAGGGCTAACCTTCGCGGACGTCCTCGGACATGAAAGAACCCCCGCTGCGCACTACGTGCGGCGGGGGTTCTTTCGTCCTGTGGAATGTCCGCGAAGGTTAGCCCTCAGATCCTGCTACGACTACGTCCTCGGATTGTGTGGGCTGATGAAGGACGTGGTTGTGGGAGCCTTTTGTCCCCTTCGCTGTTTCGCGGCTTTGCCGCGAAAACTCGCGCCACTTTGGGGATGGATAGGGGACGCGGTTGTTGCGGTGTCTTATCCCTTTGCTTTTTCGCGCCTATGGCGCGAAACGCGCAGCCCTCTGATTCTTACTTTTGGTCCCGCGGTGGGACGTTGTTGGTGCTACTTGCTTGACTTACCTTGTCTCGCCGGTTTCGGTGCGCAGGCGGTAGCCGTGGACCAGGTCGCTGATGGCCGGCCAGGGAATCTGGCGGTCGACCCAAAATTGGAGCTGGACCAGATAGCGCTCAGTGGCACGGGTGAGGGCTGCAAACTGTTCGTGAGTCTCTACCTGGGCGTAGAGGTCGCGGCTGCGGGCGAGGATTGCCGTGGTGTCATCCATTTTGCCGGTGACGTCGAAGGCGCCCGAGAACCAGTCGCATAGGCGCGCGGCGCTGTTGTTGATCGTTGCGAGGTCGGCGGTGCCGTCGTTGGCGTTTTCGTTGGCCTGGGCTCGCAGGAGGGAGAGGGCGTCGGCCGCGTTCATGCAGTAGCCGACGGTGAAGTTCCAGACTGCGAATTCACGGCCGGTGTCGAGCTTGCGGCGGCGCATGTAGTCGATGTCGCGAGGCTCCTCGAGCATCATTTGATCGGCGAGGGCCTCAAGTGCAGTGGTGTACTCGGCAAGGTCGAGCGTGAGCAGGGTGTTGATATCCATCATCTTTAGGCCTCCGCTTCGATCTCGACGATTTCGTTTTTAATGTACATGCCCTGGTTGTCCCAGACATTGCGGCAAGCAATGGCAAAACGCTCACGGTCTGCATCGCAGATGCGGGCGAACATGTTGCAGGTGCCAAACGGCTCACAGACGTCAAAGAAGATGCAGATTGACGACCATCCGCCATACCAGCTCACCGCACCGGCGGGCTCGTGAAAGACGGGGTTCTCGATGTGCTCGTAGTTGGCGATGGGACCCGAAACGGGATAGGTTACCTCGGCATCGCAGATCTTGGCCGAGAAGATACGTGACTCGACCGGACAGGACGATTCGAACAGCTTACATGCTTCGGGAGCCTTGTCCCAGAGCATGTCGGCGAGAAACGTCTCGCCATTCAGCGTGATCTTGAGCATTTTTGTCATAGTTAGGACCTCCTCAATCCGTCGCTCAAGGGGCTCGCTGGCGGATAAAGGAGAAGACAGCTACGGGGTCGCCGAACCCAAACTTCACGACAGGTGTCTGTCGCCCCAGCCCGTACTGTTCTTCGCTAAAGTATCATGCTGCAAACGTTAGCACAACATCGAATTTCATTTTTCTTAGCCATATGCCGACCCTGCGCCCCGCCATCACGCGTTTGCGGTATGACGCAGAGCGACCGTTATTCTTATTGATGGATGAAATGCCCCTTGTTTTTGTCGGGGTGCATACTCGTCTTAGAAGTGCATAGAATCTCGTATAGTGCGAGTAAGATAGTGCGCTGTCCGTTTTGTGTTTAGCAAAGATATAGTTTGCATAATCTGGTCTAATCCCTGCTCTATTAAAATAAAGTTGCACGTAAATGACGTAGATATGCTTGAGCTGGGCTTCTTTACGCTGGGCGGGTAAAAGCGACCGTTCACCGTTCAACTATTTCCAAAATGAATAAAATGAGCGATAAAGAGAATATAAACCTTAATAAACTCGCGTATTGCACGGACGCGGGTTATTAATGGGTTGTAGGCCTTTTACAGAAAGGATTCCAGCAATGTCTAAGCCTCTTGGCAAGCCCGATCGTATTGTCGTCGCCCTTGGCGGCAACGCCCTCGGCAACAACCCCGTCGAGCAGATCGAGGCCGTGAGCAACACCGCCCACGCCCTCCTCGGCCTCATCGAGCAGGGCAACGAGATCATCATCACTCACGGCAACGGCCCGCAGGTCGGCATGATCCAGAACGCCTTCGCCGCTGCCCACGACGCCATCGGCACTCCCGAGATGCCGCTGCCCGAGTGCGGCGCCATGTCCCAGGGCTACATTGGTTATCACCTGCAGCAGGGCATCGGTCGCGAGATGCATAAGCGCTATAAGCGTTGGCACGCCGCCACCGTTGTCACCCAGATCGAGTGCGATCCCGACGATCCCGCGTTCAAGAACCCGACCAAGCCGATCGGCCCCTTCTACACCGAGGAGCAGGCCAAGGAGTTCATGGCCGA
>UQIV01000031.1 GCA_900541205.1 uncultured Collinsella sp.
CATCATGCTCGTGATCCTGCTCGTGAGTATCGCCGGCGCGTTCTTTGGAGTGCTTGGTGTTCAGTAGGGCATCCGTCATAATGAGAATAATGTAAGAGGGGGCGTCGCGCACACTGTGCTGCGGCGCCCTTTTGCCGAAAGGTGGACAAGATGGAGTATCCGCAGCTTGCCGTCATGAATATCAGCCATCGTTATTTTGACCTTGAGGAATTCTTTTCTTCGGCAGCGGCCTCGGGCTACACGTGTTGCGAGCTTTGGACCGGGGCGATGCATCTGTATGTCGATTGCCAAGGAAACGATTCGCTCGAGCAGGTGCGGGAGCTGTCGCAGCGGTATGGGGTTCGGATTGTGGGGCTTTGTCCCGAACAGAACAACCCCAAGCCGTGGAATATCGCGGCGCGCGGGAATGAGGCGCGTACCCGCACGCTCGCGTACTTTAAGAACGTTGTGGATATCGCGGCGGAACTTGGAGCCGAGCAGGTCATGGTCTCGAGCGGCTGGGCATTTTTGAACGAGCCGATCGAGGACGCGTGGGGTCGCAGCGCCTCGATGCTGCGTGCGATTGCCGAGCATGCGGGAGAGCGCGGCGTGCGACTGGTGCTCGAGGCCCTACAGCCGGTTGAGTCGATGATCGTGAACTCAGCGGCCGACACGAAGCGCATGATCGAGGCAGTTGATCATCCGGCACTTAAGGCGTGTCTGGATTTGGGCGCTATGGCGGTGGCAGGGGATACCATCGACGATTATTTCGATCTGCTTGGCGATGATGTCGCCCACGTGCATTTTGTCGATGTTGCGGCAGATGGCACGACGCATCTTGCCTGGGGTGACGGCGACCGCGATATGCGCGCCGACCTGGATAGACTGGTGGCGCGCGGCTATCGCGGAGTTGTTTCGGCTGAGACCTATGACGGGCGCTATTTTGCCGACCCCGCAGCTGCCGATGCGCAGGTAATGGCGGAGTATCGTCGTGCGATTGGCGCCTAGGTGGGACAGGGCGCCGAGTTGGCGTTTGACGCTTTTTGAGAAACGGGACGTGCTTTCCGCTTGAGGCTTCTGGCGGAAAGCACGTCCCAGAACAGGCGCTCAGAATGGGACACACTTTCCGCTGAGGACCTCAACCGGAAACCGCATCCCAGTTTTTGGCTGGCGGGCGGGACGCGCTTTCCCCTATGTTTCCAAATGAATACGGTGTGAGCCGAGGAGGACGATTTTCCCCGCAAACACTCTAGTATGCTAAAGTATCCAGAAGACCGGCGGAGCTATGCCGGTCTTCTGTTCTATATGAAACGCAGCATGAGGAGGCTCACCAGATGACGGCCACACCGTGGGGATTCCGGGACATATTGCCCGAGGAGGCTCAGGCGCGCGAGGAGATTGCGCTGACGGTGAAGGGCTGCTTCAGGGAGCATCATTACCTTCCGGTCGAGACGCCGCTGCTCGAGGACAAGGGTTCTCTCGAGGAGGGCGGCCGCATTGCGGACACGCCGTTTAAGCTCTTTGATGATGACGGTCGCCTGCTGGTGGTCCGTCCCGACAACACGCTGCCGATTGTGCGCTTGGTTTCGACCCGCATGCGCGCGGCCGATTTGCCGCTGCGCCTTCGCTACGAGGCGCCGGTGGTTCGTGAGTGCCAGCGCAATGCCGGCGGCTCGCGCCAGTTTACACAACTGGGCTTTGAGCTAATCGGTGCGGGCGATACCGCGGGCGATATCGAGATTGTCTCGCTCGTGGCCGAGGCGGTGCGCAAGCTGGCGCTGCCCGATGCACGCATTATCGCAGGTAGCGTACGCCCGTTTAAGGAGCTGCTCGCGGCGTGCGAGGATCGCGAGCTGGCTGCCGAGGCGCTGTGCTGCGTGCACGCCAACGACTTTGTGGGCCTCGATGCCCGCGTGGCGGCAAGCGTCGAGTCCGATGCCGTCAAGGCCGCCATTTGCGAGCTGCCGCGTCTGCACGGCGGTGCCGAGGTGCTCGACCGCGTGGACACGCTGCTGGAGGCCGCCGGTATCGTCGCGCCGCTGACGCGCGAGTTGCGTGCTCTGGTCGAGGGCCTGGCTCCCGAGGACGCCCAGGTGCTGTCGTTCGACTTTTCCATCATGAACTCTTTCGATTACTACACGGGTCTGGTCTTTAAGGCTTATGCCGGCGGCCTGCCCGATCCGGTCGGTTCGGGCGGACGCTATGACTCCATCTTTACCGGCGCATTTGGCGACGGTATCGAGGTGCCGGCGGCGGGCTTCGCCTTTTCGCTCGAGCGCCTGGAGGCCGCGCGCACCTCGGCCGAGGATGCCGCTTCCGACGGCGATCACGCCGCGGGCCGTGGCGCCGAGGGCCCGCTGCGCATCGCCGTGCCCAAGGGCTCGCTTAAGGCCGACACGCTCGACGTGCTCGAGGCCGCGGGCCTGGATGTCTCTGAGCTGCGTGACCCCGGCCGTCATCTAATCGTGCGCGGCCGCGACACGCGTGCCGACGAGGGCACGGTCGGCGATATCGAGTTTGTCATCGTGCGCCCCAGCGATGCGCCCGCCTTTGTGGGCTGTGGCGGTGCCGACTGCGGCATCTGCGGTTGGGACTCGCTTATCGAGGCCGACCTCAACCTGCTGCAGCTGGTCGATCTGGGCTACGGCCTGTGCACGTTTATCGAGGCGGAGCCCGCGTGGCGTGCCGGCCAGGCCGAGCGCAACTATGCCCGCCGCGGGTCGCTTCGTGTGGCCACCAAGTATCCGCACATCGCGAGCGCCTGGTATGCCGAGCGCGGCGTGAATGCCGATATCGTCTCGCTACACGGTAACATCGAGCTGGGCCCCATCGTCGGTATGACCGACCGTATCGTGGACATTACTGCCACGGGCGCCACGTTGCGCGATAACAACCTGGTTATTACTGGTCGCATTATGGACTGCACGGCGCGCTTCTTTGTCAATCCGGGTGCCGCTCGCCTGGATCCGCGCGTTCGCAGCTTGGCCGATCGCCTGGCCGCGGCCGTGAAGGACAAGCATTTTGAGCCCGTCGCGGGCTCGGCACAATAGCGAGAGCACGCACGGGCGCCCCAACGTACGGGCTGCGGGTCGACTGGCGCCGCCGCCCGGCATCTCGTTTTTCAAACGCAACCTCAACCGATAGGGGATACCGAAATGAAGACCATCAAGCTTGCTCCCGGTGAGCGCCTCGTTACCAACCAGCTCAACCGCAAGGGCGTGCTGCCACAGAACATCATCGACGCCGCCCGCGATATCGTGGCCAACGTGCGTGCCAATGGCGATGCCGCGGTGCGTGATTACTGTCAGCGTTTTGACGGTGTCGAGCTGCAGAGCTTCCGTCTGCCGCAGGAGCAGATCGATGCCGCGCTCGAAGGTCTTGATCCGGCCTTTGTCGCCGCACTCGAGAAGGCCGCGCGCCAGATTCGCGAGTTCCACCAGCGCGAGGTCGAGCAGAGCTGGTTTACCACGCGTGCGGACGGCACGATGCTCGGCGTTAAGGTGACCCCGCTCGCGGCGGCCGGCATCTACGTGCCGGGCGGTCGCGCGCAGTACCCTTCCACCGTGCTCATGAACGCCATTCCCGCCAAGGTTGCTGGTGTCAAGCGTGTGGTCATGGTGACTCCGCCGCAAAAGGATGGCCTGATCAGCCCCTACACGCTCGCGGCGGCCAAGCTCGGCGGCGTGGACGAGATCTATATGGTGGGCGGCGCTCAGGCCGTGGCCGCGCTGGCGTACGGTACCGAGAGCATTCCGCGCGTCGACAAGATCACCGGCCCGGGCAACGCTTTTGTCGCCGCGGCTAAGCAGATTGTCTCGGGCGACGTCGGAATCGACATGGTCGCTGGCCCGTCCGAGGTCTGCGTGCTGGCCGATGCCACGGCCAAGCCCATGGTGGTCGCGGCAGACCTGATGGCCCAGGCCGAGCACGATCCGCTGGCAGCCTGCTATCTGGTGACTTGCGACGAGCAGTTTGCGCGCGAGGTCGAGGCGGGTATCGACATTCTGGTAGCGCAGTCCCCGCGTGCCGAGATTACGCGCGCCTCGCTCGATAACGAGGGTAGCATCGTGGTGGCCGCCGACATGGCCGCTGCCGTCGAGGCGGTGAACACCGTGGCGCCCGAGCACCTGGAGCTGCACTGCAAGGATGCGATGGGCCTGCTCGGCGGTATTCGCAACGCCGGCGCCATTTTTGTGGGCGCTTGGAGCTCCGAGCCGCTCGGCGATTATGTTGCCGGCCCCAACCACACGCTGCCGACTGGCGGCACGGCCATGTTCTCCAACCCGCTTTCGGTCGAAGAGTTCGTTAAGCGCTCGAGTGTCATTTGCTATACGCCCGAGGGCCTGCTCTCCGACGCTCCCGCTACGCAGCGTCTGGCCGCGGCCGAGGGTCTGTGGGCGCACGCGCTTTCGGCCGCTCTGCGCCGCCGCGTGCTGGAGCAGGGCGAGGATGCCGTGAGTGCCGAGTCTCTGGCCGCGGCCGACCTGACCAAGGTCGCCTGGCCGGGCGACGCCGTGACGACGGTTGCCGAGGGTGTGGACCTGGCGGCTGCGGGCGGTGCCGCTGGCGCGACCGGCGAGGAGGCCTAATATGGCCGAGCTGACGCCCCACATGAAGGAGCTCGTCCAACCCTACTTGGCCGGCATTGAGCCCTACGATCCTAACTTTACGCCTACGCGCATCAACCTTTCGGCCAACGAGAACACCTATCCCGTGCCGGCCGGCGTGCGCGAGGCGATCGACGCCGCCCTGGCTGCCACACCGCTCAACCGCTACCCCGATCCCATGTCCTGTGACCTGCGCGACGAGCTTGCCGCTTGGCATGGCGTGACGCGCGAGAACATCTGTGTGGGAAACGGCGGCGACGAGCTGCTCTATAACTACCTGCTGGCGTTTGGCGGCGCGGGACGGACCCTGCTCAACTGCCCGCCGTGCTTTAGCGAGTATGCGTTCTTTGCATCGCTCTGTCAGACCGAGGTGCGCGACGTATGGCGCGATCCGGCGACCTTTGAGCTCGACCAAGCGGCTGTGCTCGCAGCCGCGCCCGAGTGCAATCTGGCGATCGTGACCTCGCCCAATAACCCCACGGGCGATGTGACGCCGCTCGACTTTGTCGCGGCCCTGTGCGATGCGTGCCCCGGCATGGTCATGGTCGACGAGGCCTACGTTGAGTTTGCCGACGATTCGTTTGGCGTGGCTACTACGGCGCAGGGGCTTATCGCCGAGCATCCCAACCTGGTGATTCTGCATACGCTGTCCAAGGCGTTCGGCGCCGCCGGCACGCGTCTGGGCTATGTGATCGCGGCGCCCGAGGCCATCGATGTGTTTGCGGCAATTCGCCAGATCTACTCGGTTAACGTGCTGAGCCAGGCCGCCGCGCTTGCCTGCGTGCGTGCCCGCGATGCGTACGCACCCGTGGTAGCACAGGTTGCATCCGAGCGCGAGCGCGAACTGTGTGCCCTGCACGCAATGGCTGCCGAGGGTCTGCCCGTGGAGGCGTGGCCGAGCGCGGCGAACTTTGTGCTCGTGCGCACGCCGCATGCCACGCACGTGCGCGAGCGCCTGCGCGACGAGTATTCAATTTTGGTGCGCGACTTTAGCTACGCGCCGGGGCTCGCGGACTGCCTGCGCATTACCGTGGGCACCCCGCAGGAAAACAACGAGGTGCTGGCCGCGTTTGCCGCGCTGGTGAAGGAGGAGATGTAGATGGACCGCTATGCCGAGGTGACCCGCAAGACGGGCGAGACCGACATTGTCGTAAAGCTCGACCTGGACGGATCTGGCGTGTGCGACATCTCGACCGGCGTGCCGTTTTTCGACCACATGCTCAACGCTTTTGGCCGCCATGGTCTGTTCGATCTGACGGTGCACGCGGTGGGCGACGTGGAGGTCGATGCGCACCACACCGTCGAGGACGCGGGTATTGTGCTGGGCGAGGCGTTTTGCCAGGCGCTGGGCGACAAGGCGGGCATTACGCGCTTTGCCGACGCGGCGATCGCCATGGACGAGACACTTGTGATGGCTGCTGTTGATATTTCGGGCCGCGGGCAGGCCTACTGCGAGCTGCCCGTGCCGACCGAGCGCGTGGGCAGCTTCGATACCGAGCTGGCCGTCGAGTTCTTCTACGCCTTTGCGCGCGACGCCAAGCTCACGCTGCACGTGCGCGAGCTGGCGGGCGGCAACTCGCATCACATTATCGAGGCCGCCTTTAAGGCCGTGGGCCGCACGATGCGCCATGCCTGCGAGCTCGATTCCCGCGTGCAGGGCATCCCCAGCACCAAGGGATCGCTGTAACCTGCCAAAAAAGGGACAGGTTTATTTTGGCAGGTTTTATCTGCGGAAATGCCGTCTCATGCAGTGGGTGAACGTTTAACCGACCAAAAAACCTGTCCCTTTTTTGCAGGTTTTGAATGGGGAAAAGGAGGGTCGCGTGGGCGAACCGAAGATCGTGGTGGTCGACTACCACAAGGGCAACTTGTCGAGCGTTGCGCGCGGGCTTGCGCGCGCCGGTGCCGCCGCCTGCACATCGGACGATCTGGAGCAGATCCGCAATGCCGACGGCCTGGTCATCCCGGGCGTGGGCGCGTTCTATGACGCGATCGCCTTTATGCGCCAGAGCGGCGAGGCGGACGCGGTGCTCGATGCCGTCGCCGCCGGAACTCCTCTGCTCGGTATCTGCCTGGGCCTTCAGCTATTTTTTGAGCGCGGCAACGAGGGCGTGCCGGCGGACGAGGACGCGGTCGCGGACGGAAACGCTTCCGAGCAGGCTGGCGGTCCCTGGGTCGATGGCCTGGGTATTATGCGTGGCTCGTGCACGCGCTTGAAATCGAGTCGCCTGAAGGTGCCGCACGTGGGCTGGGACCAGGTGCACATGACGCCCACCGGTGCGGCCGATCCGCTGCTTACTGGTTTTGCCGAGGGTGCCAACATGTACTTCACCCACAGCTACGCGGTGTCCGACGATGCCGATGCCGCCGATGTGCTGGCGCGCACGCACTATACGCGGAGCTTCCCGTGCATCGTGCGCCACGGCAACGTGTGGGGCTGCCAGTTCCATCCCGAGAAATCCTCCGCGCTGGGTCAGCGCATTCTTAAAAACTTTGTGAGCATCGTCGAGGAGGTTGGCCGATGATCCTGTTTCCCGCAATCGATCTGATCGGCGGCAAGGTCGTGCGCCTGGAGCGCGGCGACCGCAGCCGCTGCAAGGTATATTCCGACGACCCCGTGGCAGTCGCCCGCTCGTTTGCCGAGCAGGGTGCGAGCTGGGTGCACGTCGTCGACCTGTCCGCCGCCTTTGGCGAGGACGAGGACGCATGCGCTGCCAACTCGGCGGTGATCAAGGCTATCTGCGGCGTCGACGGTCTGTCCGTGGACGTGGGCGGCGGCGTTCGCTCGCTTGCGCGCATCGACGAACTGGCCGGCTACGGTGCTCGCCGCATCGCACTGGGTACCGTGCTGGTGACCGAGCCGGGTTTTGCCGAGGTGGCGGCCCAAGGCTTTGGCGAGCTGCTCGTGGCCGACATCGCCGCTCGCGACGGCCAGGTCAAGGTGAACGGCTGGCGTGACGGCGCGGGCGTGGCGCTCGACGACGCCGTGGCGCAGCTTTCCGAGCTGGGCTTTAAGCATCTGGTGTATACCGACATCGCGCGCGATGGCATGCAGACGGGCATCGATGTGGCGGCGTATCGCCATGTGGCCGAGGTCGCGGGTTTTCCCGTCGTGGCATCGGGCGGCATCTCGACGCTCGACGACATCCGTGCGCTGGCCGCAGTGGGTGAGGGCGCGATTGAAGGCGCCATTACCGGTCGTGCGCTCTACGAGGGCAACTTTACGCTGGCCCAGGCGCTGGCCGCCGCTCGAGGGGAGGAGTAGCCCATGCTTACCAAGCGCGTAATTCCCTGCCTGGACGTCAAGGACGGCCGCGTGGTCAAGGGCGTCAACTTTGTGAGCCTGCGCGATGCTGGCGACCCGGTGGAGCTGGCCCGCGCCTACGACCGCGAGGGTGCGGACGAGGTCGTCTTCCTGGACATTACCGCCACAAGCGACAACCGTGCGACGACTATCGAGATGGCGGCGCATGCTGCTGAGGAGCTGGCCATTCCCTATACCGTGGGCGGCGGCTTTCGCGACTTGGCGGGCATGCGGACCATGGTTGCCGCCGGCGCCGACAAGGTGTCGCTTAACTCTGCCGCCGTGCGCGACCCGTCGTTGATCAGCCAGGCCGCCGCGGCGTTTGGCAGCCAGGCCGTGGTCGTGGCGATCGATGCCAAGCGTGTTGGTTTGCCTGGTGAGCCGGGAGCCGACAAGTGGGAGGTCTTTACCGCGGGCGGCCGCAACGCCACGGGTATCGACGCGGTGGCGTGGGCCGAGGAGGCGGCTCGTCGCGGTGCCGGCGAGATCCTACTGACCAGCATGGATCGCGACGGCACCAAGGCCGGCTTTGACCTGGCGCTCACCCGCGCCGTGGCGCGCGCGGTGCCGATTCCCGTTATTGCGAGCGGCGGCGTGGGTACGCTCGAGCATTTTGCCGAGGGTGTGATCGAGGGCGAGGCCGATGCCGTACTGGCGGCGAGCGTCTTTCACTTTGGAACCTTCAGCATTCGCGAAGTCAAAGAGTATATGGCCTCACAGGGCATTCCTGTGAGATTGGACTTCTAATGCTGCGGCTTGTCCAGGCACCCGACCTTCCGGCTCCAACCCTCCTCGCGTACTTAAGTACGCGTCGTCGGGCTTGTCGCTCGGAATCTCGGGCACCTGGACAACCCTCGCCGACCGGCGATGTTTAAATTGGGGAATTGAAATGAGAGAAATTACTACTCCAGCGGATCTTAAATACGACGCCAAAGGATTGATTCCTTGTGTGGTTCAGCAATATGACACCGGCGAGGTGCTTATGGTTGCTTGGATGAACGAGGAATCGGTGGGGCTGACGCTCAAGACCGGTACCACGTGGTTTTGGAGCCGCAGTCGCCAGGAGCTCTGGAACAAGGGCGCGACGAGCGGCAATATGCAAGTGGTCAAGGAGCTCTGGGCCGACTGCGATAGCGATACGCTGCTGGTCAAGGTCGACTCGCCGGGTCCGGCCTGCCATACCGGCAACCGTACCTGCTTCTTTAAGAAACTCGCGTAGGGCGGGCGCTCGATTAGACGCTCGGCCACCAGAAAGGATTGAACTATGGGTGTGCGCACCGCAAACGTTCAGGATGGAAATATCGGTGAGACGCTGACGGGCCTGGCCGAGGTGATTCACGGTCGTCGTGAAGCATCGCCGCAGGAGAGCTATACCGCTCGTTTGCTGACCGACGTCGAGGATGAGCTGCTCAAGAAGCTTGCCGAGGAGTCGAGCGAGGTGATCATGGCCTGCAAGGATAACGATCACGATCACATCCGCTACGAGGCCGGTGACCTGATCTACCACCTGCTCGTAACCCTTGAGCGCTACGGTATCACCCTCGACGAGCTTGCCGGCGAACTCAACGCTCGCCGTCACTAGTCATTGGGGACGTTCTTAAACGACTAGTTAGGCGAGGGGTGTGGATTCCCATTCGCCGGTGGCGTGGGGGATGTCGAAGGTTCGATAGCCACAGTCGTAGGCGTGCGCCTGGGCCTCGCGGATGTTCCAGCAGATGTCGCAGGCGCGGTGTGCGTCCGAGCCAAAGGTAATGGGCACCTCGGCATGGGCAATGCAGCGCAAGAGGCCGGTCGCGGGGTAGTAGTCGTCGAGCCCCTTGCGCGGCGCGGCAGTCGAGACCTCAACGCGCCGATTCGTGTCGTGTGCGCATTCTGCCATCTGCCCCCAGAACGGCGCGGGGTCAAAATCGGGCGCAAAGCCTTCCTTCGAAAAGCGCATGACCAGGTCGGGATGAGCCATCACATCAAAGTTAAGCGGGCTCTCGCAGGCGCGGCACCAGTCATCGACATAGCGCTTCCACACGCCGCGCACGCCCAGGTTTTCCCAAACGTGCAGGTCGGTGTCGTCGTCGATCCAACCGCAAAGGGAATCGGGTGTATCGGGGCGAGCGACGTTTTCCGTTCCCGCCGTACCCGCGGCACCGGCCATGATATCGCCGGGGTTGCCAATCCAGTGCACGCTGCCCAGGCGTACCACGGCGCCTTCGGACCAGCGCTCAACCAAAGGCTTGCAGCCTTCGTACCAATCGCATTCAAAGCCATAGATAAGCTCGAGATCCGGCGCGATCTGCGCGGCAAGCTTGCGGGCGTCCTCAAATGCCAGTCGATGCGCCGTCAGGTCGCTCTCGACAACCTGTACCTCGCAATTGGAATCCATGCTGGCGGGCAGGGTAAGGTGATCGGTCGAGACCATGACGCGGCAACCGGCCGCAGCAGCGGCGCGGACGTTGTCCTCAAACGAGGCGTGCCCGTCCGAAAACGAGGTGTGGGTATGGCAATCGATCAGCGGGCAAGCAGACATGGCGGCTCCTTTGCGTCAAGCGAATCCGCTTCATTGTAATGGCGCAGCTCTCAACACGCCGGGCACGCGGGGGGTCGAAATCGATTGGAAAGGCTGCGCGACGCGCGGTGCGGCCTCGCTTGCGCTCTCAAAACATGTACATCAGCCTCCAAAAGCTGCAAAAAATGACATGTTTGGAGGCTGACGTACACGTTTGAGTGAAGCGGGCCGGCGTTGGAGCGCGCCAGCACTTGCGCCCAGCAAAAGTCGCACCTATCCCATGACGTCGCCCCTGCACCGCCTGCGATGTGCTAGCGTTTGGGTGAACAAAACGAGCCCGTGCGGAAAGGATCCGGACCGTATGCAATGCGATAGCACATCCCCGCTGTCCCGCGAGACCGATGCGCCCGAGACTATCGTCAAGCTGGAATGCGATATCGATGACGCGTCGCCCGAGGTGCTTGCCTACGCCGCCGACCGCCTGCGCGAGGCGGGTGCGCGCGAGGTGCACTGGCTGCCCGTCTATTGCAAGAAAGGCCGCCCCGGCTGGCAGCTGCAGGTAATCTGCGCCCACGAGGACATCGAGCGCCTGCAGACGATCATCTTTTTGGAAACCACGACCAATGGCATCCGTCGCCAGGTCATGGAACGCGTTTGCCTGCCACGCCGCTTTGAGCAGGTGACGACGCCATGGGGCGAGGTGTCCGTCAAGGTGGCCACCCTGCCCGACGGCAGCGAGCGTGCAGCGCCCGAGTACGAGGACTGCGCCCGCCTTGCCCGCGAGCACGGTGTGCCGCTCCAGCGCGTGATGCAGGCAGCACAAGCCGCGGCTCTGCAATTTGAGTGACACGGTCGGCGACGCGCCACACCCACCCCATCAACCTCACCGAAAGGACCACCATGAAATACCTCATCGCTTCCGACATCCACGGCTCGGCATACTGGACCGAGCGCCTCTGCGCCGCCATTGAGTCCGAGCAGCCCGACCGCATCGTCCTGCTGGGCGACCTGCTTTATCACGGTCCGCGCAACGACCTGCCGCGCGACTATGCTCCCAAGCGCGTGATTCCGCTGCTCAACGCCCTAGCCGACCGCATCATCGCGGTGCGCGGCAACTGCGACGCTGAGGTCGACCAGATGGTCCTCGACTTCCCCGTCATGGCCGACTACGCCACGCTGTTTGACGAGACCGGCCGCGAGCTGTTCCTGACGCACGGCCATGTCTTTGGCGCCGGCATGCACAACAGCGTCGACCACGCGCCCGCGCTGCCCGAGGGCTCCGCGCTCGTCTACGGCCACACGCACATCAAGGTCAACGAGGAAAGCGCCGCGCACCCGGGCCTGTGGCTCTTCAACCCCGGCAGCGTGAGCATCCCCAAGGACGGCTCGCACAGCTACGGCATCTACGAGGGCGGCGCGTTCCGCCACGTGATCCTGGAGGAGGACTAACCATGGCGCAGCATATGGCTCAGCAAAATGCCGAGGGCTCGCGCGATCTGCCCACGCTGATAGACGCGTCGGCCGAGCTGCAGCATCTGGTGCAGACCATCTGGCGTCTGCGTCAGCCCGATGGCTGCCCGTGGGACCGCGAGCAGACGCACCGCAGCATCGGCAAGAACATGATCGAGGAGGCCTACGAGGCGCTCGACTGCATCGAGGCGGACGACGCGGTTCACCTGCGCGAGGAACTGGGTGACGTGCTCATGCAGGTCGTGCTGCATGCGCAGATTGCTGCCGACGCCGGCGAGTTTACGCTGGCCGACGTGGCGCGCGATATCGACGCCAAGCTCATTCGCCGCCACCCGCACGTGTTTGGCGATGCGGATGCCGAGAGCTCCGACGAGGTGCTCAAGATTTGGGACGAGGTCAAGCTTGCCGAGAAAGCCGCCAAGGACAAGGCCGTGGCGGCGGGCGAGGCCGCGCCCGAGGGTCTGCTCGATGGCGTGCCCACGCATCTGCCGGCGTTGATGCAGGCGCAGAAGGTGTCACGCAAGGCGGCCGCCGTAGGCTTTGAGTGGGAGACGGTCCAGGACGTGTGGGACGAGGTTGCCGAGGAGCGTGCCGAGTTTGAGGCCGAGGCCCCTGGCTCGCCCGAGCGCGAAATGGAGTTTGGCGATCTGCTCTTTGCCCTGGTCAACGTCGCGCGCAAGGAGGGTATCGACGCCGAGAGCGCCCTGCGCGCGAGCACGGCCAAGTTTCGCCGTCGCTGGGCTGCGATGGAACAGATGGCGGCCGATGCCCACGTTGATCTTGCCGAGCTTTCGACCCATGGGCTCAACGACCTGTGGGACGCAGCAAAGGCAGGGGAGTAAGACTGCGGGAACGACGGGCTGACACGCCTCATCGTTCCCGCTAAATTTTTCGAAAAACAAGTGTATCCCTCGGCTAACTTAGGGCATAATGCAAAAAGTGCGACAAGGCTAACTTACGGAGACGCACCGACGGTGCACAGTCGGCCAGTCGCTTGCATCAACTACGTTTCCAAGTGAGAGGGAGACAACATGAGTGACATTTTGGACGTCTACGGTCGTGAGGTGCTTGACAGCCGCGGCAACCCCACCGTCGAGGTCGAGGTCGTGCTCGAGGACGGTAGCTTCGGTCGCGCGATGGTGCCTTCGGGCGCTTCGACCGGCGCCTTTGAGGCATGTGAGCTGCGCGATGGCGACAAGGGTCGCTACCTGGGCAAGGGCGTTTCGCAGGCCGTCGAGCATGTCAACAACGAGTGCGCCGATGCCGTCGTGGGTCTCGATGCCTTCGACCAGCGCGCCGTCGATGCCGCGCTGATTGCCGCCGACGGTACGCCCAACAAGACCAAGCTCGGCGCCAACGCCATTCTGGGTGTGTCGCTGGCCGTTGCCCGCGCTGCGGCAGAGTCGGCGGGCCTGTCGCTGTACCAGTACCTGGGCGGCGTCAACGCCCACCTGCTGCCCACGCCCATGATGAATATCCTCAACGGTGGCGTGCATGCCGACAACAACGTTGACTTCCAGGAGTTTATGATTATGCCCGTGGGTGCTCCGAGCTTTGCCGAGGGCCTGCGCTGGTGCGCCGAGGTCTACCACACCCTCAAGGGCGTGCTGCACGAGGCCGGCCTTGGCGGCGGCGTGGGCGACGAGGGTGGCTTTGCGCCCAATCTCAAGACCAATGCCGAGCCGTTCGAGTACATCACCAAGGCCGTCGAGAAGGCTGGCTTTAAGCCCGGCGTCGACTTCATGTACGCCATGGATCCGGCGTCCACCGAGTTATACAACGCTGAGACCGGTATGTATGAGCTCAAGGGCGAGGGCGTGGAGTACACGAGTGCCCAGATGGTTGATTACTGGGAGAAGCTCGTTGACACCTATCCCATCATCTCCATCGAGGACGGCATGGCCGAGGAAGACTGGGACGGCTGGGTCGAGCTTACCCGCCGCATTGGCAACAAGGTGCAGCTGGTGGGCGACGACCTGTTCGTCACCAACACCGAGCGCCTCAAGAAGGGCATCGAGCTGGGTGCCGCCAACGCGATCCTGGTCAAGGTCAACCAGATCGGCACGCTCACCGAGTCGCTCGAGGCCATCGAGACCGCCAAGGAGGCCGGTTACGCCTGCATCGTGAGCCACCGCTCCGGCGAGACCGAGGACTCCACGATCGCCGACCTGGTCGTGGGCGTCAACGCCGGCCAGATCAAGTCGGGCGCCCCGTGCCGCAGCGACCGTATCGCCAAGTACAACCAGCTCATCCGCATCGAGGACGAGCTTAAGGGCAGCGCGCGCTACGCCGGCAAGGCCGCGTTCTACAACATTCGCTAAACGGGCGAATTTGGCGAGGGGGAGGCTGACTCGGTTCCGCCTCGCCTTGGCTGGATGCCGCAAAGCGCTATGGGCGCTGGGCCATACGGCTCAGCGCCTTTTTTATGTCGAGCAAAGGCTGGCGAAGGCGGTGCGCGCGCTCGTGCTATAACTAGAATACTTAGCGCAAACAAACCTCAACCGCACAAGGCGCACATGGATCAGATTTACGACAACAGGTACTATTCCGCCGGTTCGCGTGAGCCGTCGCCTCGCCGTGCGCGCACGGTGCAGCTCGGTGGGTCCGCCTACGCCGGCGCCGACCGCTCCACGCAGCGCCCGACAAGTACCTCGCGCCCCAATGCTCATGTGAATACTTTGGCAGATGGACCAGTGCGCCCGGCACGTTCGTCGCATGCGTCGCGTCCCTCGGCCCAGACGCACGACAGGTCGAGCAGGCCCTCGAGCCGTCTTTCGGGCTCGGACTTTATGCACTACGCCAACGACAACGCGGTGGTCAAGGCGATCTACGACTTTACCCACGGTCCTCAGCGAGGGCTATTTATCGGCATCGTCGTTGCCCTGGTGCTCGTGAGCCTGTATTTCCCCGTGCGCGACCTGTACGTGGCAAAGCGTTCGAGCGATATCTTGGCCAAGCAGGTCGAGATTCGCCAGCAATACAATGATGAGCTGCAAAAAAGCGTCGACAAGCTGCTCTCGGAGGAGGGTATCAAGGACGCGGCATCCGAGGACCTGGGCCTGGTGATGCCCGGCGAGAAGAGGATTGAAGTGCAGGGCCTGGACGGCGATTCGGATGCCTCGTCGAGCCAGAAGTCGTCGAACGCCAAGAAGGCCAGCGAAGTTGCCAAGGAAATCGAAGAAGTCGGCAAGGACGCGCCGTGGTACATCCAAGCGCTCGATATGCTGTTTGGGTTTAACGGCGTCGAGGGCCAGACGGTCGTGTCCAACGGCAAATAGCGCCCGGAGGGGAGCCCGCAATGACAAATTGCAAACGCTATAAGGTGGCCGCGATCGACCTGGGAACGGTGTCGTCGCGACTGGTGTTGGCCCAGGTCGAGGGCGGGGCGATTGTGGAATCGTCCAAGCATACCGAGATTACCGACTTGGGTGAAGGCGTGGACGCGACGGGTCGCTTTTGCGAGGCGGCGGTCGAGCGCGTGCTCGCTGCATGCCGCATGTTTGTGGACGAGGCGCGTGCCTTTGGGGCCGCGTGCATTTGCACCACATGCACGAGCGCCGCGCGCGATGCATCCAATGCCGCACTGCTGCTGGACGGTCTGCGTGAGCTGGGGCTCGAACCGCAGGTGATTCCGGGCGAGGTCGAGGCGCGCCTGACGTTTTTTGGCGTGGCGCACGACTTTGCCGGCGAGCGCATCATTGTTGCCGATTCGGGCGGCGGATCCACGGAGCTCGCAACGGGCGTCTATGCGCCGGAGCGTGGAGTCTTTGCGCTGGAGGGCACGCGTTCGCTGGACATCGGTTGTCGCCGTGTGACGGAGCGATTTTTCTCGGCACTGCCGCCCGCACGCGGCGAGCTTACTGCCGCTGCCGCGTGGGCGGGCGAGCAGTTCGCTGCCTATTTTGAGGGCCTGCCGAGCAATTTTGAGCGCGCCGAACGCTTGGTCGCAGTGGGTGGCACCGTCACCACACTCGTGGCGCTCGTTCATGAGCTGGAACCGTACGATTCGAGCTTTGTGCACCTGCGCGAGCTTTCGCTGGATCAGGTTTCGGCCGCTATCGAGCGCATGTCTGCGTTGGATGCGGACGGCATCGCCGCTCTACCGGGTGTACAGCCCAAACGCGCGGGCGTGATCTTGGCTGGTGCCGTGGTAATCCGCGAGCTTATGCGAGCCGGCGGCTACAAGACGCTCACTGTAAGCGAGAACAGCTTACTCGCCGGCATGGCCGCCACCATCAACGAGGCTCTCGACGGTGCGACCCCCACCATCTCCTGGACCCCAGAGCTCAGCACCCTCTAAATAAGTTGCGGTGAAATAGTTCCTAAATAAGCTGGTAAACGGTATAAACAGGATCTATTCCACCGCAACTTAGAGCTCCGCCGGCGTGTAAAAGAAACGAGCCCGCATCCCTGGGGGACACGAGCTCGTAAACAATACATGGTAGGGGCGGTGGGACGTCTGCGTATTTGCTGCGCAAATACGCACCGGCTTCGGCCGCCTGTCGGCGCCCTCGCCGGCTCGCTACGGACGCTGCGCGTCCGCTTAACGCTCGCCCCCTCGCGGGTTCGAGTCCCGCCGGCATCTTAAAGAAACGAGCCCGCATCCCCGGGGGACACGAGCTCGTAAAAGCCAAATGGTAGGGGCGGTGGGACTCGAACCCACAATCCTTGCGGCGAGAGATTTTAAGTCTCCTGCGTATGCCAATTCCGCCACGCCCCCGTGAGACTAGAAGTCTAGCACAAGCCGTCCGTTACGCGTTGACGGCCATCGAGTGTTGGCCCGACTTCTCCAGGAACTCCTGGAACTTGGCTTCGTCGCCCTTGTTCTTGTACTGCAGAGCCAACAGATACTCCAAGCGGCAGCTCTTGACCTTGTCGTCACCGGCCTCCTTGAGCATGCGCTCCAGCTCGGGAATGTCGTTGTGGCGCTTGAGGATCATCGTGTCGTACATCAGTTGGCATTCGTGTGCGACTGCCTCGGCCTGGCCGCCCTCAAAGCCTTTGATCTCGTGCAGCAGCTCCTTGGACTTTTTGCGGTCCTCCTGGCCAACGTAGTAGTTAAAGGCCTTAATCACCAGGTCGACGCGCTGCATCTTGGGCAGATTGAGTCCCAGCAGCAAATCGAACATCTCGTCGGCGCGCTTGTGGTCCTCGCGCAGCAGATAGGAGTTCAGGCGCAGGTAGTCGCGGTTATAGCGCGGGTACAGCATGCTGGTGAGTTTGCCATCGAGCAAACGATCGAACTCGTCCCACTGCTTGGCAGCCATAAGCTGTTGCAGGCGCTTAAACGTGGTGCGTTTTTTTACGCTAAAGAACACCGATATGGCGATACAAATAATGACGACGGCGGTCCAGAGGGTGCGGGAATCGGGCATTTTAGAGTCCTTAGTCGCTCGTAAAGCGAGCGGTATGACAACACGTGCTAGATGTATTATACGCGGCGTGCAAGCAAACTGGCATAAAAGCGCATCGAGGCCGAGCGCCATCGCTCGCTGCGGTACACTTACCTAAAGTAAACCATGAAGGGAGACATTACCTATGAAGAAGATTGTTTTGGCTTGCGGTGCTGGCGCTGCTACTTCCACGCTCGTTGCCCAGAAGGTCGCCACCATGCTCGACGCCAACGGTTACGCCGACAAGTACGAGATCGTGCAGTGCGCCATCTCCGAGGCCAAGGACGTTTGCGACGAGGGCGCCGATCTGCTGATCGCCACCACCGTTGCCCCCGAGGGCCTTACCTGCCCGTACGTGAGCGGCGTGCCCTTCATGACCGGCATGAACCGCGTCGCTGCCGAGAAGGCCGTTCTTGACGTCATGGCTCAGTAGGCGCTGACTGCATGAGTGAGCAGAACGCCAATCCGGTCGAGCTCTTTGGCATGCGCGTTGCCCATGTGGGCATTAACGCCACCGACCCGGCAGATGCCTTGGAGATCGCGGAGCTGTTCTCGACGATGATGGGCCTGCCCGTTATCGAGACCCCCGTTTCGTACTTTAACGATTCGCTGGTCGAGATCATGAAGCAGAACGGTCGTGGCGCCAAGGGCCACATTGGCTTTGCCGTCAACGACATCGATGCGGCCGAGAAGTGGTTTGCCGAGCGCGGGCTCGAGGTCAACGAAGAGTCGCGCGCGCTGCTGCCCGACGGTAGCACCAAGCTCGTGTACTTTAAGCGCGAGTTCGCCGGTTTCGCCGTGCATCTGTGCCGCGAGTAGCGCACAAGCTGCCATAGCTAGCAAAAAGGGATAGGGCCGTGTGGCCCTATCCCTTTATTTATGCCGAGGGGCTTCCTAGCGCGGCAGGCGAATCGTAAAGCGGCTGCCGACGCCCTCGACTGAGGTCACGCCAATGACGCCGCCATGGCTATCGACGATCCACTTGGCAATGGCAAGCCCCAGACCCGAGCCCTGTGCGCCGGCATCGCGTGCATTGTCGGCGCGGTAGAACCGTTCAAACGCGTGAGCTGCGGATTCCTGGTTCATGCCGATGCCCTCGTCCTCAACGCTTATGTCGATCGTGCCCGCGCCCGCATCCGGCGCTACGCCAAATGTGACGGTCGTTCCCGCATCCGAGTACTTGGCGGCGTTTTGCACGATCACGCGCAGAGCCTGCTTCACGAGCGCCACGTCGACGGGCGCGTCGCAGCGCGGGTCGCTGACAAGCGCAGCGTCAAAGGCCAGCCGATACGTGTGCTCGGTATCGATCATCTGCGATTCCTCGCATACCTCGTCGACCAGTGCGGCAAGGTTGGTATTTGCGCGCCGCAGGACCGTGCGCCCGGCATCGCCGCGCGCCAAAAACAGCAGCTGCTCCACGAGCTCTTGCATGTGCTCGCTTTCGGCCTTGAGGGACGCGATAGATTCTGCCAGCACGTCCGGGTCGTCTTTGCCCCAGCGATCGAGCATGTTTACGTAGCCCTGAATCACCGCGATGGGCGTGCGCAGCTCGTGGCTCGCATCGTTGACAAAGCGCATTTGCTGCAGTTTGGCCTCTTGCATCTGGCGCAGTAGGCGGTTGAGTGCAACCTCGATGCTTGCCAGGTCGGCGTCGCCGGTAGTGACGCTCGGCGAGTCGACGCTTGCGCGCTCGATGGCCTGCTCCAGTGTTTCCATCTTGCCGCCGGAGAGCTGCATACGGCCGAGCTCGTCCACGCGCAAGGCCAGGTCGTTGAGCGGTGCCATGGTGCGGCGCACGCGACGGGCGCCGCCGAGCATGTCGAGCACGCTGATGACCTGCCAACCCACAACGACAAGGTAGAGAGGCCATAGCGCGACGAGGTCCTGCGCGAGGGGGAAAGTCTTGGTGGTACGCGCAAGCTCGACGGTATAGGTGAGCGTTGCCAGGTCCCAGCCGCGCGCAGGCGCCAGCGACATGCCGTGAACGGCGACGCCGGGGATCCATCCTGCGGTAAACGCGCCGTCGGGCAGCATCTGGTTGTATCCATAGACGAGGATCGCCGCCGCAATCACCATCAGCAACAGATCGAGCCAGACATAGCTCATCAGACGGCGCCACATATAGCTCCAGTTGATGGCGCGGGCGATGGATGTGACGCGCTTGGCCTCGGCGTTACGCACGGCAGACATAGCCCACCCCGCGCACGGTCTGGATGATGCGGGCGCTGCCGGCGTCCTCGATCTTGGCACGCAGGTGCGCGATGTGCACGTCGACGTTGTTGGTGTCGCCCACGTATTCGTAGCCCAGCGCCTCGTGCGCGATGCGCTCGCGTGTGAGCACGGTTTCGGCATGCGCCATAAGCAGGGCGAGGACGTCGAACTCGCGAGCCGTGAGCGCGATGGGTGATCCGCCGACTGTGACTTCGCGGCGGCCGGGGTCGAGCGCGACCGAACCCACGTTGAGCGCGGCGGGGGAGGGCAAGGCGGAAGCTTGGGTCGAGTTGCTGACCGGGGGTATTGCAGCGGCGTCTCCGCCCGCGCCGGCCGCCATGCCCGTCTCGGCGCCGGCGCCGGAAGCCGCCCGCACGGCCTCCGAGCGCTTCAGCGCCACGCGGATCCGTGCGAACAGCTCCTCAATCGCAAACGGCTTGGTCAGGTAATCGTCGGCGCCGGCATCGAGCCCGGCAACCTTATCCATCACGGTATCGCGCGCGGTGACCATAATCACCGGCACATCCTTGTGCTTGCGGACACGCCGCAGGACCTCCATGCCGTTGAGCTGCGGCAACAGCACATCGAGCAGAATCAGATCGTAGTTGCGCTCCAGCGCCAGGTCCACGGCGGTGCGGCCGTCGGCGGCGTGTTCCACCTGGTAGCCCTCGTGCTCAAGCTCGAGCGTCACAAAGCGGGCGATTTTCTCCTCGTCCTCTACGATCAGGATCCGTGCCATGCGTACCCCCGTCTGCGATTACTTGTCGTCGTTCAGATTTTGCTTGATGTCGTCCGCGGCATCGGCAGCGTGATTCATAAGGTTGTTGATGCTGCCGGGCACGTCGCCGTCGCTGTCGATGCGGTAGCGCATGCCAAAGAACAGGCCAATCAGCATCAGCCATATCGTGGCGCCCCAGGCAAACAGCGCGACGATGGGGATCAGGATGGGAATGTTGAGGATGATCGCATCGCGGCGCGTGGCGATAAACTTGGTGTCCAGGCTCAGGCGGAAGAGCTTTTTGAGGTACTCCCACACGCTGTCCATCTTCTTGGAAAAGTCGGTCTTTTCGCTCGACTTTTCGTAGGCGGCCTGCGCGGCGACCATCTCGGCCGAGGGTTCATCGACCGGCTCGGACTCGGTGGCGGCATGCGCCGACGTGGTCTGCGTCTTGCCCTGCGACTCGAGCCAAATGATGGCATCCAAAACGTTGCCGTCGGCAGCGTCGAGCGCCGCCTTGGCATCGGTGTAGCTCACGTTGCACTTGGTGCGGATGGTTTCAACTTTTTCGAGGTCGTCCATGACCTGTCCTTTCGTTCGATGGGCGCGACGCCGGGCGATTTGCCCGGGCGCGAGCGTTGCGTTCGGCGGCCTGCGTGGCGCCGCCCCGCCCTTGGTCGAACTCTATAGTGCAGGTTATAGATTAAGCGATTCTTGAGCCAAGATTAATGTTGGATGAGTTTTTGGGTGGCGGTGGGAAAGGGAGAGATGCCTTTCTGGATAGCTAGCAGCGAGGTCTAATACTTTTCCCGAGAAGTGAACGAGCTAAAACGGACCCCCGAAGCATCGACACTTTAAAGGTGTCGTTTCCTGCGGTTTCAATGCTGAAATCCCACGATTTTGCCGCCGAAAAATGCGGCTGTTTCAGGGGCTCAAAAACAGCCGTTCACTTCTCGGGAAAAGAATTAGACCTCGACAGCGGGGGGATGGGGTGCCGGTGCAAAACGGCGTCAAGGGTTGGTCGAGCAGGCGGTTTCTCCATTGATGTCCGCACGGCATGTGACACTTACCCTGCCGCCCCGCTCTGCCGCGGCGGCATGCGTCTGAACAATGACCCTCTAAGGAGTTCGATACCGATGAGTGACAACGCAAAGCATCTCGCAAAGAAGTGCGTCAAGGACGCGGGGCCGTGCCTCGCACTGTGCTTTGCCGACGCAGCGGTCGCGCTGCTGGCTGTTCTGGGGCCATTCGACGTGCTCCGAAGTACCAGTTCCCTGCACGTTTGCATGGCCCTTGCCGGCGCCATGATGACCGGCGGCGTGCTCGATCTGGTTTTTTGGGTGCTTGACCCGTTTGGATGGAAGAACGAAGGGTAAGCCCTAAGGGATGGAAGGGCTGGAACGGTTAGCTTAGTAATCGTGCAGAATGTGGGCTAGCGACTTGCAGGGAAGTGGTAATCCGATGACGGTCTATGTGACGGGCGATATTCACAGCGGCCTCGACATGCAAAAGCTGCGCGACTGGGATCTTGGGGATAGTCTGACGAGTGACGACTATCTCATCGTCGCCGGCGATTTTGGCTTTCCCTTGGATTTTTCTGCCGAGGAGTGCGCCGATATTGCTTGGCTGGAGTCGCGCCCCTACACCGTGCTGTTTGTCGACGGCAACCACGAGCGTTTCGATCACTGGGCGGAGCGACCCATGGAGTTGTGGCACGGTGGGCTGACGCAGCGCCTGTCGGATACCTCGCCCATACGGCGCCTGACGCGCGGCGAGGTTTTTGAACTCGACGGCTCAACGATCTTTACCATGGGCGGCGCCACGAGCGTGGACAAGGAATATCGCGTGCCGTATTCCAGTTGGTGGCCGCAGGAGCTGCCGGACGAGCGCAACTTTGGGGAGGCGCGGGCAAGGCTCGACAGCGTGGGTTGGAAGGTCGACTACGTAATCACCCACACCTGCTCCACGCGCATGCTCTCGCCCACGCTCTATCCGGCACCCGGCTGGAATTGCCCCGGCGTTGATCGTCTTACTGCATTTTTCGATGAGCTGGAAGACCGCTTGGATTATAAGCGCTGGTACTACGGGCATTTTCATCGGGATGCCAACCCGGCCGAGCGCCACACCGTGCTCTATGACTGCATCGTTCGCTTGGGTGACGAACTCCAGCCCTGGGATGTTGCGTAGAGGCGGGGTGGCTGGCTACTCGACCGTTACAGTGATGTTCTCCCGATGCGTACGGATAACATCCCAGCTAAAGTGCTCGACCAGCTGCTCGGCAGAGCGCGGTGTGGCGTCCGGCGCGATGCCCGTTTGCCCGGCGAGCCATCCCAGCAGCGTCTCGGGCGTGCCAAAGCGTGCGCGTAGTTCGCCCAGGTCCAAATCGCGGTCTCGCTTGGAAAGGCGGCGGCCATCCGGCGACATGAGCAGCGGAATGTGTGCGTAGTGCGGCGTTGGAAGTCCCAGCAGATGCTGCAGGTAGATTTGGCGCGGCGTGGAGCCCAGCAGGTCGCATCCGCGCACAACCTCGGTGACGCCCATGGCAGCGTCGTCGACCACCACGGCCAGCTGATAGGCAAACACGCCGTCGCTGCGGCGCACCAAAAAGTCTCCGCACTCGGTGGCGAGTGCCTCGCATTGGGCTCCGTACGTGCGGTCCACGAATTCGATCACGTCGTCTGCGAGGTCGTCGACGACGGGCACGCGCAGGCGCGTGGCCGGAGCGCGCAGGATGCTGCGGCGGGCAACCTCTTCGGCAGAAAGGCCTCGGCAGGCGCCGCGGTAGATGGGCGTGCCGTCGCTCGCGTGCGGTGCGCTCGCGGCATGGAGTTCGGCGCGCGTGCAAAAGCAGGGATAGGTGAGGCCGGCGTCTTGCAGTTGATGCAGAGCACGCTCGTACAGGTCTAGGCGATCATGCTGGTAGTAGGGGCCTTCGTCCCATTCGAGCCCCAGCCAAGCCAGGTCGTCAATCAGTTGGGCGGCAAGCTCCGGCCGCTTACAGCGATCGTCCAGGTCCTCGATGCGCAACACGATGCCGCCGCCCTGGCTGCGGGCCGAAAGCCACGAGCACAGACAGCTGAACACGTTGCCCAGGTGCATGCGGCCCGAGGGCGACGGGGCGAAGCGTCCCACGACGGGGGTGGGCTCTGCCGTTGCCGGTGCGTCCGCGGCGTGTGTTGCTATGTTGCGTGCGTTGATATCCATGCGGACGAGTATAGCGCGGGAGGTGGGGGAGGCACCGGCTCGACAGCTCGATCGCCACCCGCCAGCCCAACCCCTCAAACGACAGAAACCTCGGCAGCTCTTCGCAACTGCCGGGGTTTCCGCGGAAAAGGGGGACATGATCCTCAAGCGAACGGCAAAGGGGCAAACCGTGTTCGCTCAACTGCTTTATGCCCCCTTGCTCGCGGACTCAATCAGTGCGCATGCGGCAACACAAAGCCGCTACACCTGTGACGGAGCTATGAAGTGGTATCTATTGCCGGAGCGGGCTATGCCAAGGAGTGTCCCAGATTGCCGGCAGATAAGGAACGTCCCCAGGTGCCGGCCGCGGGCGTGACTTTCGTCCCGTTTGATACTCCGCTGGCCTAGATGTTCGTCATGTGCGCCCGTAAACGTGGGACAATGGCGTTGCTGGTATCACAGACAAAGGATGTGCCTATGAACGCCCCCGTTGCCAAAACCTGTCGGCAGCGCCGCCTGTTTGCGCGATTCGCTTCCGTCTGCGCGCTCGTTGCGCTTGCGTTGTTACTGCTGCCTGCCGCCGCGCACGCCGACGGCTACTCCATGACCCAAACCTACATCAGTGCCACGGTCGAGGCCGATGGATCGCTGACCGTTGTCGAGGGACGCCAGTTTGATTTCGACGACGACATCAACGGCGTGTTTTGGGAGATCAATACGGGCACCAACCAGCAGGGCGGCACGGCGGACGTTGACGTGCTGAGTGTCGAGGAAGAGGACACCGCGTTTAACAAAGTCGATAGCGCGAACAAGGGCGATTCTGGCGTCTACACGGTCGAGCAGGCCGGTGACGGCGTAAGGATTAAGGTGTTCAGCCCCCACGAGAGCGGCGACAGCGCGATCTATTACGTGAGCTACACCATGACCGGTGCGGTTATGAACTGGGCCGATACCGCCGAGCTCTACTGGAAGTTCGTGGGCGACGGCTGGTCTGCGGATTCCGACGATGTCGAGATGGAAGTGCGCTTCGCAAATGCCGCTGCCGGGACGGCGGCCGTCAAAGGCGATAACTTCCGCGCATGGGGCCACGGTCCGCTGGCGGGCGACGTGTCGCTCGATGAGGACGAGCCCATGGTCACCTATACCATTCCCTGCGTGCATCAGGGCGAATTCGCCGAGGCACGCATCGCCTTCCCCAGCGACTGGGTGCCGCAGCTTGCCGCCTCGGGCGAAGAGCGCATGTCAACGATCCTGAGCGAAGAGAAGGAATGGGCCGACGAAGCTAACGCCCGCCGTGAGCACGCGCGTGCGGTTGCCGGCGCGATTGCCGTGATGTGTGTTGTTGTGGCGGTTGCCTATACCGGTGTAATCGTGATGCTCAAGCTGCGCAGGCCCAAGCCCAAGCCGCTCTTCCAGGACGAGTACTTCCGCGATGTGCCCTCCGCCGATCATCCCGCGGTGCTTGCAACTCTTATGAGCTGGAACGACGTGCCCGATCAGGCATATATCGCCACGCTGATGAAGCTGACCGACGACCGCGTGATCAAGCTGGAAGAAGCGACCGAGACCAAGAAGAAGGGTCTGCTCCGTCGCGAAAAAGAGGAGCAGACGTATCGCATCACAGTGACCGACGAGGCCTGGAAGGCTGCCAAGAAGGACGGCATCGACCGCGACGTACTCAAGGTCTTCTTCGCTGGCGTTAAGCCCGATAAGGACGGAGTCCGTTCGCGCACGTTTAGCGAGCTGGAGGAATACGCTAGCGAGCGCACCACATCTGTTGGCGACAAGTTCGAGGACTATCAGAGCACGGTTAAGGGCAAGCTGGAGGCGCGCGAGCTTATCGCCTCGGACGGCACCGTCGCCCTGGTTGCCGGCTTGGTTCTCGGCATCATCATTGTCTTTGGCATTTTGGGCTCTCTGTTCTATACCGACTTTGCGGACGCCAACGTCGGTGCCGCTATGATCTCGATCCCCGTCACGATTGTGGGCTTTGTCCTGAGCTGCACCTTCCGCCGTTACACGTCGGAGGGCGCCGAGGTGGCGGCTCGCTGCAAGGCGCTCAAGCATTGGCTCGAGGATTTTACGCGCCTGAAGGAGGCCGTCCCCAGCGATCTGATCTTGTGGAACAAGCTGCTGGTGATGGGCGTTGCCCTGGGCGTTTCGAAAGAAGTGCTGCGACAGCTGGCCGAGGCCGTGCCTGCGGATCTGCGCAACAGCGACGATTTCTACGACAACTACCCCTGCTACTGGTGGTATTACCATCACTACGGCAACGAGTCTCCGCTCGATTCGTTCAACGATGTGTATCACGAGACCATCCGCGAGCTGGCTTCGAGTTCCGATAGCTCGAGCGCCGGCAGCGGCGGCGGCTTTTCCGGTGGCGGCGGTGGCGGCGTCGGCGGAGGCGGCGGCGGAACGTTCTAGCGAGCGCTTGCTTTGGGGTGGATCTTTCTGGGCGGTTGCCAGGGAAGATCCATCCCATTTTTGTGCATCGAAACGGGCCATGCTTTCCGCTGCGGACCTTCGCACAAGGGGCAGTGGGCAAAAAATGCCAAATATGAGTACTGTTGCCTAGATTGTCACATTTGTTGTACTAAAAAATGGACTCCTAACGATATTATTTCTCGTTAGGAGTCCATTTTATTGTACATTTGGGGAGATACGTTAGTTCATCTGACGCGTCGAGACGCCTAAGAGACCCGAGAAAGCCGAATTGCGCTGCTGCTAAAAAGGTAACAGTACTCATATTTGATGTTTTTTGACCACAGCTATTTGCAGGCCCCCTATAGGGCGATGCCAACGAGGGCTTCGGCGGCCGTTTTGCTCAAGACTGTCCCCAGCGACTAGTCATTTAAGAACGTCCCCAATGACTAGGTGTGGTTGCTGCCAAGGAGTGTCCCGGGGTGCCGGCATAGACGATATGAGCAGGACATAAAAACATTGAGAGCCCCTGCTGCATGAAAGACCGCGGATTAGGCCGACAATGGTGA
>UQIV01000032.1 GCA_900541205.1 uncultured Collinsella sp.
GCCGAGCCCGCCGGCGCGATCAAAGTCCTGGGCATCGTGCTGGTGCTCGCGTCCATCCTGATCATGAACACCGATTTCTCCAAGCTGCGCAACAGTGCCTTTGTCGGCCATATCGTTGAGAGCATGACCTTTAAGCCCAACGCGTGGTGGACGGAGAAATCGCAGGACATGGATCTGTTCCGCGAGCGCACCGGCATCGCGCTGGAGCCCACCGTGCAGGAAAGCCCCTGGTACTTCGTGCGATAGGGGATTGGCGAGGCGTCTGATCTGGGGTTATCCAGTCGGCGCCGGCCAACCCAGCCCCAACGTTTCAAGTACGTTAAACCCGTCAACGGTCGATTTTCATCCGCGAACGGTCTTTATACTAATTAGCAATATCCGCAACGTATAAGACGTTATAATGACCATAACGAAAAGGAGGAGGCAAGATGAATCAGATCATTCTCGCATCTCATGGCGGCCTGGCCGCAGGCGCCAAAGACACGCTCGAGATGGTTCTCGGCGACGTGTCGAACGTCCACGTCGTGTCGCTTGCTCGTGACGACAAGGAGCCCATCACCAATAAGGTGGACGCCATGATCGCCACGTTCAACGCGGACGACACCGTTTATGTGCTGACCGATATGCTCGGCAGCTCGGTCAACAACAGCATGGTCGAGCTTTCCAAGAACGGCACGAAGTTCACGGTTGTCAGCGGTTTCAACATCCCGCTGGCGCTCACGCTCGCTATGAGCCCCGTCCCCGTCAAGGGTGCCGAGCTCGCAGCCCTCATCAATGAGGCCCGCACCGGTCTGACCAACCCCAACGCACCGGTCGAGGCCGCCGCGGCTCCCGCCAAGAAGGCCAAGGCGTCCCGTCACAGCTCCGGTCCCGCCAAGATCGTCCTCGCACGTCTTGACTACCGTCTGCTGCACGGCCAGGTCGTCTTTACCTGGACCACCAAGGTCCAGGCCGAGCGCATCATCGTCGTCGACAACGCTGCCGCCAACGATGACATCAAGAAGGGCGCTCTTAAGCTGGCCAAGCCCCAGGGCGTGCGCCTGAACGTCTTCACCGTCGAGCGTGCCCTCGCCAAGATGGACAAGCTCAACACCCTCGGCGAGCGCGTCATGTTCGTCTTTGGCAACACGGCCGAGATGCTGCAGTTCTGCCAGGGCTACAAGCTCGACGCCATCAACCTGGGCGCCACCGCCAACCACGACGGTGCCGATCAGGTCGGCGGCAAGGACAGCTCCGTCTTCCTCGACGCCACCCAGAAGGCAGACGTCAACCAGCTGCTCGACATGGGCATCAAGCTCTACGTCCAGCAGACCCCTACGTATCAGAGCGTCGACATCGACGCCAAGCTGTAATCAACCAGGCTTTTGCCTGACTGAAAGGAGATGGGTATGAATACGTTCATCAGTGCGGTGCTCGTCGGCCTCGTCGGCGTGTTCTGCATGTGGGACTCCCGCCTGCTCGGTCGTCTTAACTTCGAGCAGCCCCTCGTTGGCGCTACGCTCGTCGGTCTGCTGCTGGGCGATGTGCCCACCGGCCTTGCCGTCGGTGCCGCCGTCGAGCTCGTGTCCATGGGCCTGGTGCAGGTCGGCGCTGCCGTTCCGCCCGATATGGTCCTGGGCGGCATCGTGGCCGCTGCCTTTGCGTGCCTGACCGATGCTTCCGCCGAGACCGCCATGACGATCGCTATCCCGGTCGCCGTCCTGGGTCAGCTCCTCGGCATCGTGTTCCGTTCCATCATCGCCGCCCTCACCCATGTGGCAGATAGCGCGATCGATAACGGAAAGTTCAAGACCGCCTACCGTATGCACATCTGCGCTGGCTCCGGTCTGTACGCCGTCATGTACTTCCTGCCGATCTTCCTCGCCGTCTTTGTTGGCACCGACCTGGTTCAGGCCATCGTCAACATGGTTCCCGAGTGGCTGTCCACTGGTCTTAACGTTTCGACCAAGATCATGACCGCCTACGGCTTGGCCCTGCTGCTCACCATGATGATCAAGAAGGGTATGACTCCGTTCCTGTTCATCGGTTTCCTGCTCGCCGCTTACCTCAACCTGTCCGTCATCGCGGTCGCTCTGATCGGTGTGTGCCTGGCTGTCGTCTTCATGGGCTTCAAGTTCAACGGTTCCCATGCAGCCGCCGGTGTCGATTCCGACTACGATCCGCTCGAAGACGACGAAGACTAAGGAGGAACACACTATGGCAACCGCAACCAAGGACGTGTCCCTGAACAAGAAGGTCAGCCAGTTCTTCTGGCGCTCCTGGGCCATCCAGGCCTCTTGGAACTACGAGCGTCAGATGAACATGGGCTTCCTCTACGGCATGGTTCCCACGCTCGACCGCCTCTATCCGGACGAGTCCGACCCCAAGCAGCTCGCTGCTAAGAAAGAGGCTTACCACCGTCACATGGCGTTCTACAACTGCACCCCGCAGACGAGCGCCTTTATCCTGGGCCTCACCGCCTCCATGGAGGAGGAGTACGCCAAGGATCCCGAGAACTTCGATCCTGATTCGATCAACGCGGTCAAGACCTCCCTCATGGGTCCGCTTTCCGGCATCGGTGACTCCTTCTTCCAGGGCACCATCCGCGTTATCGCCTTTGGCCTGGGCGTTCAGCTGGCTCAGCAGGGCTCCATCATGGGCCCGATCCTGGCCATGCTCATCTCCATCGTCCCCTCTGTGCTGATCACTTGGTTCGCAGCCAAGATGGGCTATCAGGGCGGCCACGAGTACCTGAGCAAGCTTCAGGGCGGCGACCTCATGGAGAAGCTCATGTATGTCTGCGGCATCGTGGGTCTTATGTCCGTGGGTGGCATGATCGCTACGCTGATCGGCGCCACCACCCCGCTGCAGTTCGCTGAGGGCACCGTTGTTATCCAGGACATCCTGGACGGCATGATGCCCCAGATGATCTCCCTCGGCCTCACCGGCCTTATGTACTGGCTCATCAAGAAGAACGTCAACACCGGTTGGCTTCTCGTGATCGCCATCGTCGGCGGCATCGCCCTCTCCGCGGCCGGCATCCTGGCCTAGTCGCGACCAAGCGCCTAATCGCTTTCCCCCGGGGGCCTGCCTGACATCCCATACCCCAGGCAGGCTCCCATCCCCAAAATGTGACAAAGGAGCGGTTCCTTTGTCACATCCTCAACGGGCCGGTGACTCGGTCCAAATCACGGTAACCCTGCGAGCGCCCGGCAATGTGGCGCCGCAAAAAATCGAAAGGAATGTGTCAGATGTACGAGATCGACCTTAACCTCCCTAAGCAGATCGTCGCTGACGTCCTGTCCAACCACGAGATCCACAGCGTCGCCTTCGTCGGCTGCGGTGCCTCCATGTCCGACCTTTACCCCGCCAAGTACTTCCTGGCCAACAACACGGACAAGCTGAACGTTCAGATCTTCACCGCTAACGAGTTCAACTACGACACGCCTTCCTGGGTCAACGAGCACACCTTCGTGATCACCTGCTCCCTCGGTGGCTCCACGCCCGAGACCGTCGAGGCTAACAAGACCGCCAAGAAGCACAACTGCCCGGTCGTCTCCCTCACCAACAAGGCTGGCTCCGCTCTGACCGTCGACGCCGACCACGTCATCGTTCACGGCTTCCATGCCAACTACGCTGCCAAGTGCGAGAAGCCCGGCTACGCCATCGCTCTTGCTCTCGAGATCCTTCAGCAGACCGAGGGCTATGACCACTACGAGGACATGATCACCGGCCTCACCAACGTCTTCGATCTCTGCGAGAACGCCGCTCAGCACTGCAAGAAGCTCGCCAAGAAGTTCGCTGAGGACTTCAAGGACGACAAGATGATTTACTTCATGGCCTCTGGTGCCTCCGAGAAGATGGCTTACTCTCACGCCGCCTTCCTGTTCACCGAGATGCAGTGGATCGACGCCGCCGCCTACAACACCGGCGAGTACTTCCACGGCCCGTTCGAGGTTTCCACCGAGGGTAAGCCCTACGTCTTCTTCATGTCCGATGGCGCTACCCGTCCGATGGACGCCCGCGCCCTCACCTTCCTTGAGCGCATGGGCGCCAAGGTCGCTCTGATCGACTCCAAGGACTACGGCCTGGCTGACGCTGTGCCCGCGAGCGTCGTCACCTACTTCAACCCGCTGCTGCACCTCGCCGTTATGCGCGAGTACGGCAACCAGATCGCCGAGGCCCGTCAGCACCCGCTGACCATGCGTCGCTACATGTGGAAGCTTTCCTACTAATCACAAGTAAGTAGACCTTACGGGTTGATTGAGAGGGGATGGGGTTTGTGCCCCGTCCCCTTTTTTGCTATCGAAAGGAGATACGTATGATCAAGGCAGTGCTGTTTGACATGGACGGCGTGCTGGTCGATACCGAGTGGTTCTACAACCGTCGTCGCGTGGCGTTTATGGAAGAGAAGGGCTTTCACTTTGACGAGATCCCCGATCTTTCGGGGTCTAACGAGCCTGCCATTTGGAAGTCGCTGGTACCCGACGATGTTGAGCTGCGCGAGCGCCTGCGCGTGGAGTACAAGCAGGTCTACAGCCCGGACCATCCCGTTCCGTATGCCGAACTGCTCAACGAGCAGACGGAGCCGGTGATGCGCAAGCTGCACGAGCGCGGCGTGAAGTGCGCCATCGCAAGCTCGTCCTATCGCGAGCTCATTGACGAGCTGGTGGGGATTGCCGGTATCGCCGACGTGCTGGACTACACCATCAGCGGTCACGAGTGCAGTGCGTTTAAGCCCGACCCCGAGATCTACCTGCGAGCCATGGGGGCGCTGGGGGTGGAGCCTGCCGAGTGCCTGGTTATCGAGGACTCGCCTTTGGGGATCGAGGCCGGCAAACGCTCCGGCGCCCGCGTCCTGGCGCTGCGTCCGCACGAGGGCGTCAACCTAGATCAGTCCGCCGCCGACGTTGTCATCGACAGCCTGACCGACATTTTGGCCGCTTTGTAGTGTCAATCCGCCGCGAGAAGCATTGGTTCACGCGTCTTTTGCTGCGGATTGGCTTAATTTGTCCTCTATTTGGATTCGTTTGGCTTCGATTCGGACTAAGTGAGTAGACTTTTTGGTGCAGTACGAGCACAAAGTGCATCTGCTCTAGCAAAACCGCAGGTCACAGGGGTGGCGGTTTTGGGTGTGCTCGGCAGATCGTAAAAAGTCTACTCACTTGTAATTTGGGCCTTTGGTCGTGGAGGCTGTTGGTCCCGCTTTGGTTGTCGAGAGAGGGTGAATTGAAGCGCCCCCGCACGCTCCATGCTACAATCGCGGGCATGCCCCACAACTACATCTGCCTTCGAAAGGAGCTTCCGTGGCGAACGCCATCGATCAGCTCACGGACCGCGTGCTCGTGCTCGGCCGCCTCACCATCGTCCGCCGTGCCATTACCGCCGTGGCGGTCACAATTTCTGCCGTCCTCCAAACATTCCTGATCCAGGCGTTCATTCAGCCCGCCGACCTGCTTCCGAGCGGTCTCACCGGCGTCGCGGTCCTGCTCGATCGCGTTACCTCGCTGGGCGGCGTTCACATCGACATCTCGCTCGGCATGCTTGCGCTCAACATTCCCGTGGCGCTCCTATGCTGGAGCGGCATTAGCAAGCGCTTCGTCATCTTCTCGATGATGCAGGTCGTGCTCTCGTCGCTGTTCCTCAACGTCTTTCACTTCGCTCCATTTTTGGGCGACAAGATTATGCTCATCATTTTTGGCGGCGTGGTCTCGGGTCTGGGCGCTGCCATCGCGCTAAAGTCCGGCGCATCTACCGGCGGCACCGACTTTATCGCGCTGTGGGTCTCCAACCACACGGGCAAGACCATCTGGGGCGTTATCTTTGGTTTCAATTGCTTTATCCTGGCGATCTTTGGCTTTATGTTTGGCTGGGACAACGCGGCGTACTCCATCGTGTTCCAGTTTATTTCGACCAAGACCATCGACAGTTTCTATCGTCGCTACGACCGTGTGACGCTGCAGATCACGACGCGCAGGGCAGACGAAGTCATGACCGCCTATGTTGACCATTTTCAGCACGGCATTAGCTGTGCCGAGGTCATCGGCGGATACAGCCGCGAAAAGATGTACCTGCTGCACGCCGTTGTATCGACCTACGAGAGCCAGGACATTATCAAGCTGGTGTGCGACATTGATCCCGGCGCCGTGATCAATGTGTTCCACACGCTCAACTTTGTGGGCGGCTGGTGGGGCGGTCATGTCGACGAGCCCATGCCCACGGCCGTACCCGATCCCGACAAGCCCGCGCGTATGGCCAGCAGACAGGCGCGCCTCAGCGAGCAGGACAGCCTGCAGCAGGACGACGGCAGGTAGAGTGTTGGTATTTTGCCGGCACGGCGCAATCCTGTCCGCTTGAGCCTCCCGAAAGCCTCGCTGCTTTCGGGAGGCCTTCGTTTGCCCAGATAAAACCTACCAAAATGAAGCTGTCGCTTTTTGGTAGGGAGGGTGTATCGTTTTATCATTATGAGGTAACATGAAACTAGACGTTATATACGTATTAGTTATTTCGATATTTCGATAAGAGTGATTAGATATGCCTACACCCAAAAATGCACCGCTTTACCAGCAGATTTATGACGAAATCAAGGATGCGATCGAGAAAGGTGTTTATGCACCCAAGGAGCGTATTCCGTCCGAGCTTGAGCTAGCCGAGCAGTACGAGGTGAGCCGCATCACGGTGCGCCGCGCCGTCGAGGAGCTGTGCTCCGATGGCTACCTGGTTAAGCAGCAGGGCCGCGGCACCTTTGTTTCCACGCCGCACATCAATCGCCAGTTCCACGCCTCGACGCTGCAGACGTTTACCGCGCTGTGTGCCAACAACGGCATGAAGGCCGGTGCACATGTGGTCGATCGCCAGATTGTGCCGGCGCGCCAAAACGAGATGGAGTTCTTTGGCCTGCAGAAGGATGCGCTGCTGCTGCATATCAAGCGCGTGCGTACGGCCGACGGCGAGCCCATCTTTGAGGAGAACATCTTTGTGCCGTTTGACGCCTACCGTGAGCTGTTGACGGCCGATCTTGAGGACAAGTCGATTTTTGCCGAGGTCGAGCGTGTTGGCGGAACGCCGATTGTCTCGGTTGGCTACCGTACGGTCGAGGCCGTTCGAGCTAACGCCGAGCAGGCGGCCGAGCTGGGCATTGCTCCGCACGATCCGCTGCTCAACCTGCGTGCCGGCTTTACCGGTCCCAACGATGAGCCGGTCTTGCTCGGCAAACAGTACTACGTGGGTAGCCGCTACGTCATGGTGATGTAGCTCTAGTTACGCGGTTTTACCAAACCGCGTAACGGCTCGACGCTGCGCCTTTGGTTCCGCCGTTCTAACGAACGGCGGACCGGTCGACGCTGCAAACGCCCCTAAGCGGCAATCTGACGTTCAATCGTCGGTCGCGTACCGAAGTACGCTTCCCTCCTCTTTCACGTCACCTTGCTCGCTTAGGAGCGTTTTCGCTGACTTATGCTCAACCAGCGACGTTTCCACGCTCATCCGGAAAGTGTCCAAAAATCCACGCTCGTTCCCTTTGGACTGCATCGCCCGTGGCCGACAGCGGCGCGGCACCGGTCCGCGTGGCGGCGTATAATCGGCGGCAGATGACTTGGACGTTAGGAAACCATGACCGATAGCATGCAGCAGATGGCGCTTGACACGCTCGGCGCCTATTTTGGCTACACCTCGTTTCGCCCGGGGCAGGACCGCATGGTCGATGCGATCCTTGCCGGTCGCGATGCGCTGGGTGTTATGCCCACGGGCGCCGGCAAGTCCATTTGCTACCAGGTGCCCGCGCTCATGCTGCCCGGCATTACCTTTGTGGTGAGTCCGCTGCTGTCGCTTATGGAGGACCAGACCCGCGCGTTGCTCGCGGCGGGTGCGCGACCCAGCTATCTCAACTCCAGTCTTACTCCGGCCCAGCAAAACACCGTGCTCAAGCGGGCGCGCGAGGGCCGCTACCAGCTTATGTACGTGGCGCCCGAGCGCCTGCTCGAGCCGCGCTTTTTAGCCTTTGCCCAGGAGGCCGCGGGTTCCGCCGGCATTGGCGTGCCGCTCGTGGCTATTGACGAGGCCCACTGCGTGAGCCAATGGGGCCAGGATTTCCGCCCCGCCTACCTGCAGATTCGCGAGTTCATCGATTCCCTGCCGCAGCGCCCCATCGTGGCGGCCTTTACCGCCACGGCGACTGAGCGCGTGCGCGCGGACATTCAGCAGATGCTCGGACTGCAAAACCCCGCGACCGTGGTGACGGGCTTCGATCGCAAGAACCTCTACTTTGGCTGCGAGGAGATGGGCGACAAGGCCAAGGCCGCGTGGGTGCGCGACTATGTGATTGCGCATTCGAGCGAGAGCGGCATCGTGTATTGCTCGACCCGCAAGACGGTCGATGCGCTGGCAGGTGAGCTTGCCGAGGCGTTGGGCCCCAGCGGCATTCGCGTTGGCCGCTACCATGCCGGCATGGGCAACGACGCCCGTCGTCAAAGCCAGCGCGCCTTTATCGACGACGATATCCAGGTGATGGTTGCCACCAACGCCTTTGGCATGGGTATCGACAAGCCTAACGTGCGCTACGTGATCCATAACAACGTGCCCGAGAGCATCGAGGCCTACTACCAGGAGGCGGGCCGCGCCGGTCGCGATGGCGACCCGGCCAGCTGCCATTTGCTGTGGAACGGCAACGATTTTCGCATGCGCCGCTTTTTGATCGATCGCGGCGACGCTGCCGACGAGGCGCTTGACGATGAGCAGCGCGCGTGGGCACTCCAGAATCGATATCGCCTGCTCAGCCAGATGGAGGGCTACTGTAATACCACCGGCTGTCTGCGCGAATACATGCTGCGCTACTTTGGCGACGAGGCCGCGGCCGAGCATGCTGCTGCGGCTGGTGCGGGCGCCACCGCCACGGATGACGCCGAGGGCTGCGGCAACTGCAGCAATTGCCTCACGCAGTTCGAGGTCGAGGACGTCACCGACATGGCCCGCGCCGCCGTGCGCTATGTGGCCACGCGCCCCATGCGCTTTGGCAAGTCGCTGATCGCCGACGTGCTCCACGGCGGCAACACCGAGCGCATTCGCCAGATGCATCTGGACGAGGACCGCGGCTATGGTGAGCTGTCGAGCGAATCGGTCGGGCGCATCAAGGACATCATCGGGCAGCTGTGCGGTCGCGGTTATTTGGCCACCTCGCAGGGGCAGTACCCGGTCGTGGGACTGGGTCCGCGTGCCGGCGAGGTCGAGGACGAGGCGTTCGCCTTTACCGTTAAGCGTCGCGCGTCCAAGCGCAAGGCCTCGGCCCGCGCCCGCCGCGCCGTCGATCTGCTGCGCGAGGAGGCCGAGCTGGATCAGCGCCCGCGCGTTGGCGACGATGCCGAGCTGTTCGAGCGCCTGCGTGCCCTCCGCAAGGAGATCTCGACCGAGCTGGAGATGGCGCCGTACATGGTCTTTTCCGACAAGGCCCTGCGCGGTCTGTGCCGTCTACGCCCGCAGACGCGCGACGAGCTTATCCAGGTCAACGGCATCGGCGAGAAAAAGGCCGACGCCTTTGGCGAGCAGTTTATGGCGGCGATAGAAGAGTTTGAATCCGAGCATGCACGGGATGGAGCGTAACGATGGCGACCGATAACAAGACCGACCGTACTGACGTGCCCGCCGTGCCGCTATACCAGCAGGTCATGGACGACCTAAAGGGCGAGATCGCACGCGGCGTGTACGCGGCCGGCTCGCGCATTCCTTCCGAGATGGAGCTCGCGAAGTCTTACGGCGTGGGGCGCATCACCGTGCGCCGTGCCATCGAGGAGCTGTCGCGCGCGGGCTACCTCAACCGCCAGCAGGGGAGGGGCACCTTTGTGTGCGCTCCCAAGCTCAAACGCAAGATTCGCCAGAAGGGCGACGTCCAGAGTTTCACCGAGGGTTGTGCCGCCAACGACATGGTGGCCGGAGCGCGCCTGGTGTCGCGCACGGTGGTTGCGGCGACGCGTGAGGACGCGGCATTTTTTGGCGTGGAGCCCGGCTGCGAGCTCATCGTGGTCGAGCGCGTGCGCACGGCAGATGGCGTGCCCGTCATGCTCGAGAACAACGCCTTTGTGCTTGCCGACCATCCCTACCTGCAGACGTTGGCCGATGAGGACCTCACCGATAACTCAATCTTTGCGCTCGTTGCCGAGCATTCGGGCCGCGCGCCGCTCAAGTCCGACCCCTGCACCGTGGAGATTGCGCTTGCCGATGCTCAGGCGGCCCCGCTGCTGGAGGTGCCGGTCGGCGAGCCGCTCTTCTATATGGAGGCATACTTTACCGATGAGGACGAGCGGCCCCTGCTGCTCGGTCGTCAAAAGATCGTGGGCTCGCGCTACGTGTTCGACATCTAACGTTCACGAATAGAACAACATGGAACAAATTTACCGCAATGGCTTCCACCGTGGCTGCATGCGTGGTATATATAGAACAACATAGAACGACAGCAGGTACGAGCAGCCGTCGCCAAAAGCCGCCACACAAGGAGGGGCATCAGCATGAACGCACATGATCTGATTCAGGAAATTATCGAGCGCAAGGGCAAGGTCGAGAACGTCTTTTGGATCGCCTGCGGTGGTTCGATGATCGACCTCATGCCGGCCAACGAACTGCTCAAGCGCGAGGCCACCACGTTTACCTCGACGGTCTACACGGCGCGCGAGTTTTGCCTGATGACTCCCAAGAGTCTTGGCGAGAAGTCACTCGTCATCGCCTGCAGCCACAGCGGTAACACGCAAGAGGTCGTCGACGGCTGCGAGATGGCGTTGGCTGCCGGCGCCGAGGTCATTGCCCTTACCGACTGCGAGGGCTCAAAGATCGACAACGGCAAGTGGACCACCTGGGTCTATCCGTGGGGCGAGGGCGTGTTGCAGGCCGAGGTGCCGCAGGGCATCGGCGCTCTGATCGCCGCCGAACTGCTCGACCAGCAGGAGGGCTACGAAGCGCTCGCCGACATGTACGAAGGCCTTAAGCAGATGGATGCGCTGCTGCCCGCCGCGCGCGAGAAGGTCAACGCCGAGCTAGGTGCCCGTTTTGCCGAGCTCTGCCAGCAGCACAAGTTCTTCTACATCCTGGGCTCCGGCCCCAACTTTAGCCAGACCTACGCCATGGCAATCTGCTCGCTCATGGAGATGCAGTGGCAGCACTGCTGCTACATCCACTCCGGCGAGTACTTCCATGGCCCGTTCGAAGCCACCGAGCCCGGCGTGTTCTACTTTGTGCAGCTCGGATCGGGCGAGTGCCGCCCCATGGAGGAGCGCGCTCTTGCGTTCCTCAACACGCACACCGATACAGTCATGGTGCTCGATGCGCTCGAGTACGGCGTGGGTGAAGTGCCTGCCAGCGTGCGTTCGTACCTGGAGCCGATCTTCTTCTACGCGATGAGCTGCGAGCTGCGTGCCGCCCGCGGCAAGGTGTTCGACCACAGCCCCGAGATTCGTCGCTACATGGGCATCGAGCAGTACTAGGTACCGGGAATAACCTCTCACGACGGGGCTTCCGCCAAGTGCGGGCCCCGTTTTGCTTTGCCAAGAAAGAAATGGGGATTGAACATGCGCGTGCTTGATTTGACTCACACTATTAGGGAAGACATGCCGGTATTTCCCGGAGCCGATATACCCAAGCTGCTGCCGGCGAGCATCTACGAGCACGACGGATTTAAAGAGACGCTCATGCAGATGTACACCCATACGGGGACGCATATGGATCCACCAGCGCATCTGTTTGCCGACCGCACGACGCTCGATGCGTTTCCGGCAAGCCAGTTTATAGGCAGGGCATTGGTTGTCGATTGCCGCATGCTCACCGAGGGTGAGGCCATTACTGTGGAGCAGCTCCGTCCCTATGGCGACAAGGTGACCCAGGCCGAGTTTTTGCTGTTCAACTTGGGTTGGGATAAGCGCTGGGGAACCGAGGCGTACTTTGGTGACTATCCTTGCGTGGACGACGAAGTGTTGGACCTGATCATCGACGGCGGCTACAAGGGCATCGGCTTTGATGTAATTGGACTCGACCCCATCGCGGACGAAAGCCTGACGCGCCACAAGAAGTTGTTCCGCGCATGCGATATCGTCAACATCGAGAATCTTAAGGACTTGGACTGTTGCGGCGACGATCTGTTCTGGTTTAGCTGCGCACCGCTCAAAATTGAGGATTGCGACGGCTCGCCCATTCGCGCAATCGCGTGGTTTGAGGATTAAAGCGCCCTGTTCCATCTGTCGAAAAAACATTCGCCTTCGATTCGCAAGTGTGTCGTTTGAGTCAAAAAGCGGGCCGTGCCGGGGATTTCCGGCGCGGCCCGCTTGGTATCGCGCTTAGATTCGCAAGGTTGCGGCAGCCAGCGGCTTACTTGGCGTCGTATGCCTCGGCGTCCCACCAGTCGAGCTGGGCGATGTTGTCGCGGATGTGCTGGCAGCTCTTGTGGAAGCCCTCGAGCTCGTGCTCGGACAGCTCGAGCGTGTAGACCTCCTCGACGCCCTCGGCACCGATCGCGCACGGCAGGGAGGTGAAGATGCCCTCCTCGCCATACTGGCCGGTCATAAGCGTAGAGGCCGAAAGCACGGCATGCTCGTTGTGCAGCACGGCGGCGCAAACGCGCGCGGCGGAGTTGGCGACGGCGTACTCGGTGCACTGTTTGCCCTGGTAGGTTACGTAGCCGCCCTTGCGCGCGAGCTCCTCGACCTCCATGTGGTCAAAGGCGTACTTGTCGGGGTTCTCGGCCTGAAGCTCGTTAAGGCTCTTGCCGGCGATGGTTGCGGCCTTAAAGGCGGCCAACTGGCTAAAGCCGTGCTCGCCGATCATGTAGGCGTCGATGGACTTGGGGCTCACGCCGACCTTCTTGGAGATCTCGGTGCGCAGGCGGGCGGAGTCCAGGCCGCAGCCCGAGCCGATGATCTTCTTGGGATCGTAGCCGGTCAGGTGCCACAGCTCGGTGCACACGACGTCGCAGGGGTTGGAGATGCTCACGAAGATGCCGTCAAAGCCGGCGTCGACGATGCGCTTGGCAAAGGTGCGGGCGGCGTCGGTGGTAAAGAACAGCTCGCCGTCGCGGTTGCCGGCGGCCAGCGCGACCTTGCCGGCGGCGTTGACGATGACGTCGCAGCAGGCAAGCTCCTCGTAGTGGTCGTAGCAGTTGACGATCTTGGTGTTGTACGGGACAAACGAAAGGGAGTCGCGCAGGTCCTGGACCTCGGACGTCACCTTGGCCTCGTTGATATCGCACAGGTACAGCTCATCGGCAATGCCCTGCATGAGCAGACTGTTGGCAACATGCGCTCCTACGTGGCCCTGGCCGACCACACCGATCTTACGCGTTTGGTACATATATGTATCCTTTCGGCCGAGTTTTTCGCGTCGAACCATTGTAGCGTCCTGCTGCCACTTTGCTAGGCTAAAGCGCCGTAGATTTTTGGGCATGCCTTAATCTCTACTTTTGGAGTGATTTGGGCCGCTGACGGCATCGCCGGGCGATGTACTCGCGCGGATGGGGCCGGTCGTTGTACCATAACTGCAACTGACTCGTAAGGAGCATTCATGCCCATTCGCATCCCCGACGCCCTCCCTGCCGCCGCGCAGCTCGAGAGCGAGAACATCTTTGTCATGACCGAGTACCGCGCGCTGCACCAGGACATCCGTCCGCTGCGCGTGCTCATCCTCAACCTCATGCCCACCAAGATCGCCACCGAGACGCAGATCATGCGCAAACTCTCCAACACGCCGCTGCAGGTGGAAGTGGACCTGCTGCGCACCAAGACGCACGAGGCCACGCACGTGAGCGCCGGCCACCTGGAGACGTTCTACCGCACGTTCGACGACATCCGCGACATCCACTACGACGGCCTGATCATCACGGGCGCGCCGGTGGAACAGATGCCGTTCGAGGAGGTCGACTACTGGCCCGAGCTCTGCCAGATCATGGACTGGTCCACCACGCACGTGCACTCTACGCTGCACATTTGCTGGGGCGCGCAGGCTGGCCTGTACCATCATTACGGTATCCAGAAGTACGACCTGCCGGCCAAGGCGAGCGGCGTGTTCGAGCATTATCTGGTGAAGCCGCAAAGCCCGCTGGTCCGCGGCTTCGACGACCGCTTCTATGCCGTGCATTCGCGCAACACCGATGTGCGCCGCGAGGACGTAGAGGCCGAGCCGCAGCTTGAGGTCGTGGCCGTGTCCGACGAGGTGGGCCTGTACATCGTCAAGTCGACCGACAGCCGTCGCTTCTTTGTCTTTGGTCACCCCGAGTACGATACCGACACGCTGCGCCTGGAGTACGAGCGCGACGTGAAGCGCGGCCTCAACCCTCAGGTGCCGGCGCATTACTTCCCGGGCGACGACCCCTCCGCCGATCCGCGCAACGTCTGGCGCAGCCAAGCTCAGCTGTTCTACACCAACTGGCTCAACTACTACGTCTACCAGACCACGCCCTACGACCTGGCCCGCGCCGGCGAGGAACACTAGACTGCGGCTGTAGCTGTGGTTGCTGCTGCGGCCGTTGCTGTGCTCACGGCGTGACGAACGTGGATTTTCGGACACACGAGCGTGGATTTTCGGACGTTTACAAATCGAGCGTGGATAATCTCCCACTTTTGGCTCAAAACTAGGCTCAAAACGGGAGATTATCCACGCTCATTTTTTAAGCATGTAGATGCCGATGGCTCGGCTAAGAGACGGTGCATGCAGAGGCAAAGTCGCATTTGGCGTAGTCTTGAATCTCGACGGGTTTTTCTTTCTGATAATCCAATGGACCAAGGCCTCAAAATGTGGAGACAGGGACCTCTTGGCAAGGCTTCTACCTGCAGATATAAGCCATCAGCCTAAAACATCCAAAACCGTCAAGCATTTGGTCAGCGCCTGGACGGTATTTGGTCAGACTTCGCATGAAACCGTCTGGTACGTTTGCGCCGTTCCAAGAGTTGGGAGGCGACATGGGAAACATGACGGCGAATCAAAGACTTGCAAGTCACATTAAGGCGTGCGAACAGCAGATGAGCTGCGTGTACGCGCGCACGGCGGCGGAGGCAAAGCAGATTGAGCGGCGGGCGGGGGCGGGAAGTCTAGAGGCGGTCATGCCGGGGCTGTATGCGCGTCCGGAATACTGGTCCGAGCTCAAGTTTCGGCAGCGTTATCTGCATCGGGTGCGGGCGCTTGCGCAAAAGCACCCCGACTGGACATTTTGCTCCTATACGGCGGCTGTTATCTATGGCCTTTCGGTTTCGCATGCCAATTTGACGCACATCCATATCGCCGCGATGCCGGCCCAATCGACGACGCCGGGCTCTCAGGTCATTCGTCATCGCTATGCTCGTCAAACACGGGCCACCCAGATGGATATCGCCGTAACCGATATCGATCAAACGATTACGGATTGCTTGGTCGATGCATCGTTTGTCGAGGGACTGATCATCGCGGATTCGGCACTCCATGAGCAACTTTTGTCGAAGGAGCATCTCGTTGAGACGGTCGATAAGCTTGGCCTGAATCGTCGCGGTGTTGTGATGGCGCGCAGGGTTGCGCGGTGTGCCGATGGCCTGTCGGAAAGCGGTGGCGAGTCCAAGGCACGTGCCCTGATGATCGAGCGCGGCTGGCAGATGCCGGAGCTGCAAGTTGAGCTGTTCGACCCGGTTGAGCCGGGACGGCCGTATCGCGTCGACTACTTGTGGCGCGTGGGCGACCAGCTGATTATCGGTGAGTTCGACGGATTCGTTAAAAGCGAGAAAGCGGCGGAGGAGGGCAAGCTCGCAAAGGCGCAGTTCGATGAGCGTCAGCGCGAGTCGAGGCTTTCGCTGCTTGATAACTGCAAGATCGTGCGCTTGTGCTGGGATGATCTAAGGGATCCGACAAAGCTCGATCGCAAGCTCAAAGTCGCCGGCGTGCCGCGTGCGTGCTGAGGCAGTTGCAAGGCGTTTGGCTGCACGGGCGTGGAAAATCAGACGGACGAGCGTGGAAATCTGGACGTTTGTTGAATGAGCGTGGATAATCTCCCATTTTTGGCTCGTAAGGGGGCCCAAAGTGGGAGATTTTCCACACTCATCTTGCGGGTGCGAAACAGCGGCGATCAGGCGCTGACGATGTGGGGTAGCGGCAGGTCGTGGGCATCGGTGGGAACGTGGTCGACACGCTGTTCGTCAAAGGCGATGCCGACGATCTGGCATGTGGTCGAAAGCGTGGACAGGTAGCGGTCGTAGCAACCGCCGCCGTAGCCCAGGCGCGCGCCGGTTTGGTCGAAGGCCACGAGCGGCACGACGATCATGTCGAGAGCTTCGGCAGGCACGATAGGGAAGTGGTTGCTGTCGATGTCCGTGGCCGCAAAGGCCCGCGTGGGGCGGGCGATAAACGGAGCCGCGGACGCATCGTCGGCGGCAACTGCCCGCATACACATGCGCTGGCCACAAGCTGCGGCATCAATTGCCGAGAGCATGCACGGATAAGCTACGCGCCAGCCGCGCGCGGCGGCTGCAGCGGCAAACGCGGCAGGGTCGACCTCGGAACCCATCGCGGTATAGACGGCAACGGTGTGCGGCGCCGCGGCATCCAAGCGATCCAACAGCTCAACAAGCCGCGCACAGATAACGGCGGACTTCGCCGCCCGCGCGTCCAAATCAAGAGCGTCGCGCCGGGCAATCACCGCCCGGCGCAACTCAGCCTTGTCCATCCCGGCTCCCTCTCCCAAACCTACCAAAAAGGGACAGGTTTATTCTGACAGGTTTTATCTGGGCAAACGTCGAAGCCGCCACAAAGGCGCCCTGTGTGGCGGCTTCGACTCGACGTTGGCTTCACAGCGCCGCAGCGATCGCTTCAGTCACAAACTTATTGAGTGACTCACCCTTCTTTGCCGCTGCCAGCGCTGCTTGCTTGTGGAGCTCAGAGCCCGTTCTTACGTTGAACGAGCCCTTAAAAGCCCGCTCGGGTTCCTTGCCCTTCTCGGCGCAAAACTCAAGGTAATCGTCGACGGCGTCGTGGAAGCATTGCTCCACTTCTTCAGCCGTGGAGCCTTCAAATACGATTGCATCCCTAATGCCGGCGACCATACCTGTTAGCACATGCTGTTCGGCATCGAACTCGACCGGGGCGAAATAACCCTTGTATGCCAAAACGTTACTCATGACTACCTCCGACATCTTGCAGAAAGCGAACGATGTTTCGAATGGTCCCCGCTGTCAATTCGTCAGATGGATGAGGCGCGTGCATTACGAACATCCTGCCATCTGATGGCCTGTAGAAGCGAACGCGCGATCCGGATGTCTTGCCTTTGCTGTCCATTTCAAAGCCATATGAAGCCATAACTTTAAGAAAGTCAGCAAATCTATACGTTGAAGGACAGCTAAGCAGCTGGGCGATGAGTTTATCGGATCGAGTCATCCCGCCTCACATTCTGCAACTATATTCTAGTTGCAATTTCAGTTCGATGCAAGCACCTCTACTATAGAACATGTGTGTGTATAGAACAAGTGTTCGAATCGCCACTGAGAAAGGGGACAGGCACCTTTGTGGTGGTCTGTGCTGTGATGGGCGTCTGCGGCGGTTTGTCTCGATCTATAACAGTAACTCGGCAAAATTGGACTTAGATGTTACAGATTGAGACAAAGAGCTGGTGCCGTTCGGGAACGTCTCGATCTGTAACATCTGGAGCCGATATTGCCGTCTAGATGTTACAGATCGAGACAAACCACCGCGGTGGGCTGCGCCGCCTCGCCCAAGCCGCAAAAAAGGTAGATTTCCGGGCATGTCCCAAAAATCTACCTTTGTGGTTAGCCCAGCAGGTCGACGACGTTAAAGCCGGCGTTGCTCTTGGCGATGACGTCGCGGCCGCCAAAGACACAGGTTGGCGACGCGGCTGCGATGCGCGTCACATCGGCGCCGAGCGAGCGCAGCTCAGCGGGTGTGGCCGCGAGCATCTGGGCGCGACGCTCCTCGCGTGCGTGCGGATCGAGCCCGGCCAGGTAGGTCGTGTTGCGGCGCTTGGTGAGCGCATAGGGCTTCACCGGCGCGTCCATGCCGCTCACGCAGCTCACGATAAAGCCCTCAAAGGCGGCCTCGTCGGGCTCAAAGCTGCCGAGCCATTCGCCTGCGCGCGCCACGCGCTCAATCGAGGGGTCGATTGCCGGGTCGCGGTAGGTGTAGAACGCCGCCTGACGCTCGCCGGCAGCGCGGAATCCGCAGCCGTACGCACCGCCTTTCACGCGAATCTCGTTCCACAGGTAGTCGTAGGAGAGTGCGTTGGCGGCAACCGCCCAGGCGCCCGTCACGTTAATGTCCAGGCGACGCGGGTCGCACGCGCTTGCCGCAAAGCAGATGTCGCTGGGGATGACAAAAGCCTCGTGGCGGTCGCGCGGCGTCGGCACCACGAGCGCGTCGCGGCCGGCATCGTCGCCGCCGCCAGCGTCCAGCCCCAGGTCGCCCGCGGCGGCCCAGTACGTGTTAAAGTCCTCATCGCTGCCGGTAAAGCTCGCCAGGCAGCCGTCGGCCACAAAGATGCGGCCTGTCAGCTCGGCAAGCTTGGCACGCAGGCCGTCCAGGCGCTCGTCAAAGTGGTCGAGCAGATCGCGCAGGAACAAGTAGAAGTCCACGCCCGAAAGCTGCTCGCGCACTACGGCCGAAGGTGAGCTGTAGCTCATCGCGCGACCGAGTGCCGCCGAGTGACCGTTGTTGATAAAGCCCTGCTCAAGCCCAATGCGAATCTGTGTGAGCACGTCGCGCACGCGGTCGGCATCGGCATCGAGCAAAAGCGTGCTCGACCACACCTCGCGCGGCAGGCTCGCCAGCGCATCGATCTTCTCGGACAGGGCTCCGGCGCTCACCAGCAGATAGGGGCGCACGCCGTCCACGTCGGGCTGGGTCATGACCTCGGTCGTAAAGCTCAAAAAGCCCAGCTTGCCGGCGAGCAAGTTATCGAGTTCCTCGGCCGAGTGCTCGCTCGTGGGCAGCTGTTTGAGCAGGCGGCAGAGCAGCGTCACATAGGGCAGGTCCTCAAACGCGACGCAGCTCAGGTCGAAATACTGCATGGCGTAGGCCAGGCGGTTGGTGGGGATGCCGTGGCGCAGGCAGGGGATCGGCGCAGTCGTGTCCACGACCAGCGGCGGCTCGGGGCGCGCCTCGCCAATGTCGGACACGCGCAGGCGCGGCAGCGTGGCCTTGGCCTCGGGCGTGTCTTCTGCCTCCTGCGCGGCACGCAGCGCAGCCGTGCGCTCGACCACGGCCGCCAGCTCGGCATCGGTCATGGCGTCGCGCTTGGCAGCCAGCTCGGCAGCTTCGGCGCCCTCCGAACCCTCAGCGGCGTCCACCGGCACCAGCTCGACCAGCGCCATGTGGTCGTTCTCCAGCACGAGATCGCGCAGCAGGTCCTCAAAGTAGCTGCCGTCCAGCTCGCCGCGCAGCTCCTCGTACACCGGGCCGTACTTGAGCGCCAGCGTCGCGGCGTCGTCATCGTAGAGCCAGGTGCTCAGCGCGTCGCACGCAATGGCCACGCCGTCGGCGATGCCATAGTCGCGCTGGCGCAGGTCGTACTCGTTGCTGCTGATGATGGCTTCCAGGCGCTCGCGCGGAACGCCGTGCTCGCACAGGTCGCGGCAGGCGTCCTGGAACACGCGACGTAGCTCGCGCGCCACACCGGGCTGCGCGTTCTGCAGCATGATGAGCTCGTAGGGCTGCAGGCTCTCGGCCGCGGTGTAGCTCACCACGTTGCCGCCCAGGTCGGCGGCCAGAATGGCCTTCTTAACCGGTGCCTCGTTGGAGCCCAGCAGCGCCTCGAACAGGATGTCCGCCGCGATCGTGCGCTTGCGGTCGAGCGCGCTGCCCAGCACCAGGCCCAGGCCTACCAGGGCGTTCTCGGGCGTGGTGGCCATCTCGACGCGCTTATACTCGCAGGTCACAGGCTCCTGCACGTCCAGCGGATTGGGCGCCAGCGCGGACGGGTCCTCGCCGGCAGCAACGGCGGCGTCCATGCGGCGGCTCGCGGCACTCGACTGCGACAGATAGCGCTCGTCCAAAAAGGCCAGGGCGCGGTCCACGTTCAGGTCGCCGTAGAGCGTGATGTAGGAGTTGGAAGGATTGTAGTGGCGCGCGTGCGTATCCAGGAACTGCTCGTAGGTGAGCGCAGGGATCGCGCGCGGGTCGCCGCCACTCTCGTGCGCATAGGCGGTGTCGGGATAGAGCGCGGCGTTGACGGCATCGTCCAGCACGCTCATGGGGTCGGACAGCGCGCCCTTCATCTCGTTGAACACCACGCCGTTATAGCGCAGCGTGCCCTCGCGCAGGCTCGCGGAGCTGGCGTCGCCCTCGCCTTCGGTGCCCTCCGGCAGGTCCAGCTCGTAGTGCCAGCCCTCCTGCTCAAAAATGGTGGGCTTGGTATAGATGGCCGGGTTGAACACCGCGTCCAGGTACACGTCCATCAGGTTGTACAGGTCCTGCTCGTTGGTGGTGGCAACGGGGTAGATGGTTTTGTCGGGGTAGGTCATGGCGTTGAGGAACGTCTGCATGGAGCTCTTGATCAGGTCGACAAACGGCTCCTTGACGGGAAACTTGGCCGATCCGCACAGCACCGAGTGCTCAAGAATATGGAACACGCCGGTGGAATCGGCCGGCGGCGTCTTAAAGCCAATGGCAAAGGCCTTGTTTTCGTCGTCGCATGCTAGGTACAGCAGGCGAGCGCCCGAGGCGGTGTGGCGCAGCACGTAGGCGTCCGAGTCGAGCTCGGGCACGGTCTCGCAGCGCTCGACGGCAAAGCCGTG
>UQIV01000033.1 GCA_900541205.1 uncultured Collinsella sp.
GGTTTATCACAACACCGGCGCCGCCCCCCCCCCCCCCCCCCCGGCCGCCCGCGCGGGGGGGGGGGGGGGGGGGGGGCCGGGGGTTTTTTTTTAAAAAAAACCCAAAAACCGGCCATGTGGGGTCCTTTGGAGCCACCCTTTAGGCGGAACTCTCCTAATTATTTGGATGAGTCGTTTACTTACTTGTGCTGTTACCGTCTTCCCGCTGTTGTTGGGGTATGCTTTGTTCGTATGTAAACGTATGACATGTTGATGGGGGAGGGTGCTATGGCTCGCGAGAGTGCTCGTTCTAAGGATACGGCTAAGCCTGGCATCAAGGAAGTTGCGGCGGTGGCGGGGGTTTCGCCTACTACGGTATCTCGTGTGCTTAATAATCGTGGCTATATTAGCCAAGAGACCCGCGATAAGGTCCATGCCGCGATGAAGCGCATCAACTATACGCCCAACGATATCGCTCGTGCCATGCTCAACGGTCGCCTGAATCTTATCGGTATGATCGTTCCCTTTGTGAGCAGCCCGTTCCATGCTCAGGTTGTGCAGGCGGTCGAGCGCACGTTAGCGGAAAACGGCTTTAAGATGTTGCTGTGCAACAGCGCCAATCGACCCGATCTTGAGCGTTCCTATATTGACATGCTCCGCCGCAATATGGTCGACGGCGTCATCGTCAACTCCCTCAATATCGGTGCCGAGGCATATGCCGAGATGGGCTTGAGCCTGGTTGGCATCGACTGCGATCTTGGCGAGGGCTCTGTCCAGATTGCAAGTGACAGCTATGGCATCGGCGAGCTCGCCACGCGCCGTCTGATTGATGACGGCTGCAGGCGTATCCTGTGCCTGCGCAGCAATAGCCGCATGCGCATGCCTGCCAATAAGCGTACCGATGCCTACCTCGATGTTGTTGAGCAGGCCGGTTTGTCCGCGCTTGTCCGTGAGGTTGAGTTCGTTAAGCCCGACGACGAAAAGGGCGCGGTCGTTGCGAAGATCCTCGATGAGAACCCCGATATTGACGGCATCTTTGCGGGAGACGATACGATGGCGGCCATCTGTCTCAACGTGATGAAGCAGCGTGGCTTGAGCGCTCCAGACGATATTAAGGTCGTGGGCGCGGATGGTGCCCGCCGAACTATGACGTTTATGCCTGACTTAACAACCGTACGTCAAGATATCGATCGCATCGGAGAGCTCGCGGCGCAATCCATCATCGCTCTTATTAACGGCGATAATCCCGAATCGAATATCAAGCTCCCCGTTGAACTCATTGAGGGCAAAACCGCGTAGTTCATCCCGTGCCAAAAGAGTCCCTCAAACGCCTCCGATTACCGTTCGCCGGCATATGTCAACCGTTTGCCGACGACTGGAACTGCGAAAAGACGTATTGGTGTGAAAACGTTTGACATATGAAAACGATTGACATATCTTGCCATTGTACCGAGTTAGTATGTCGTGGAAAGGAAGTCTCGGATGCACAAGGTGTATTACCAGCCTGAGGGAATTTGGGTAGGCGACATCATGCCGTACGGCGAGGACGGCACGTTCTATCTCTATCATCAGCGTGACACGCGTAACCCCGAACCTTTCGGAGAGCCGTTTGGCTGGGCACTCGCTACGACCAAGGATTTCGTCAACTACAAGGACTTTGGCGAGAGCCTTGAGCGCGGCGGCGACGAGGAAGTCGACCAGTACATTTATGCCGGCACGGTGTTTAAGGTGGGCGACAAGTACCATGCGCTCTACACTGGTTGCAATCGCGATAAGGTCCGCGCACGTTTGATGAAGCAGGTTCTTCTTCACGCAACGAGCGACGACGCCGTCAAGTGGGAGAAGAACATCGCCGAGACGCTGCTTCCGCCCCAGGAGGGTTACGATGACCGCAACTGGCGCGATCCCTTTGTGCTTTGGGATGAGGAGAACGAAGAGTACATGCTCATCCTCGGAACGCGTGTGGGCGAGGACAAGCGTCTGATGACCGGCCGCCTGGTCAAGTTCACCTCCAAGGATCTGACCAACTGGGAGTTCCAGGGCGACTGGTGGAACCCGGGCCTGTACACCATGTTTGAGATGCCTGATCTCTTTAAGATGGGCGACTGGTGGTACCTCGTCTTTTCCGAGTACAGCGACGGCAACAAGACCCGTTACCGCATGTCCAAGTCCATCAACGGTCCTTGGATTACCCCCGCTGACGACTCCTTCGACGGCCGCGCGTACTACGCCGCTCGCACCGCATTCGATGGCGAGCGTCGCGTTCTCTTTGGTTGGGTTCCTACGCGTGACGAGGGCGGCGACCCCAGCTCTTACCTATGGGGTGGCACCTTTATGCCCCTCGAGATCGTTCAGCGTGCCGACGGAACGCTCGGCACCAAGCTCCCCGACAGCATGCTTGGCGCCTTTGGCGAGGCTAAGGCAGTCGAGACCTTTGAGCTTTCCTGCGAGTCGGGCAAGGTCGAGCAGGTGCTCGCCGCGGATGCCGGCTCCACCTACTTGCTCGATACCGACATTGAGCTCGGCGGTAACGCTGCCGGCTTCTCGGTCAAGTTCGCCGAGGACGCCGAGACCGGTCTTGCCTATGAGTTCCGCGCCAACCTGCGCGAGGGCAAGCTCGAGTTCACGCCGGCTCCCCAGTACCCGTGGTTCCAGGTCAACAACATGGGCCTCGAGCGTCCGTTGTTCTTTAAGGGCGAGGGCACTCACCATGTGCGTCTGGTCGTCGACGACGACATCGCGACCATCTTTGTCGATGATGTTGCGCTCAACGCTCGCTTCTGCAACAAGCAGGGCCAGGGTGTGGCGCTTACCGTCACCGACGGTGCGCTCAGGTGCGCAAACGCAACGATCGCGTCTCTGTAGCGGCAACGAACCGTTTTATGATTTAGAAAAGGAATGGAGAGGAACATGGACTACAAGGCAGTGTCCCAGCAAGTCGTCGACAACGTCGGCGGACTGGAGAACATCGAGGGCGCCACGCATTGCGTGACCCGTCTGCGTCTGGTGCTCAAGGATACGAGCAAATACAACAAGGCCGAGCTCGAGAACATCGATGGCGTCAAGGGCGTGCTGTACAACAGCGGCCAGCTCATGATCATTTTCGGTACCGGTACCGTCAACAAGGTTTACGATGAGTTTATGGCTCTGACGGGCGTTAAGGAGATCAGCGCTTCCGAGGTCAAGGGCGCCGAGGCGGACAAGAAGGGCAAGTTCTTCTCGGTCCTCAAGGTATTCTCGGACATCTTTATCCCCATCATTCCCGCCTTCGTCGGCGCTGCAATCATCATCGGCCTTAAGTCGCTGATCGTTGCCAACGGCCTCTTTGGCATGGAAGGCAGCCTCGCCGATCACAGCGAGTTCCTCAAGAACCTCGCAAGCTTCTTTGCCATTATCGCCACCACGTTCGACTACCTGCCTGTCCTGGTTATGTACAGCGCGGTCAAGCGTTTTGGCGGTAACCCGATCCTGGGCATCCTCGTCGGTATCGTCATGGTTCACCCGAGCCTTATGAACCGCAACACGTTCGTTATGGACCCGACGGGTGCTGAGTATTGGAACTTCGGTCCGCTATCCATTCCCATGGTTGCTTTCCAGGGCGGTGTGTTCCCCGCAATCCTGACTGCCTGGTTTATGGCCAAGGTCGAGAAGATTGCCCAGAAGTACATCCCCGAGGTCGTTTCGTTCGTCTTTGTCCCGACCGTTACCCTGATTCTTGCTAACGTTGCCCTGTTCACCGTGTTCGGCCCGCTCGGCAACCTGATCGGCGACGTCCTCGGCGGCGTAATCGATATCCTGTACAACAGGATGGGCGTCTTTGGTGCCTTTGTCTTCGCCGCGTTCCTGCAGCCGCTCGTCGTTACCGGTACGCATCAGTTCATCCAGGGTATCGAGGCAAACCTCGTTGCCACGACTGGCTTCAACTACATCCAGGCCATCTGGTCGGTTTCCATCATCGCCCAGGGCGGCGGCGCCATCGGCATGTACCTCATTCACAAGAAGCACTCCAAAGAGCGCAACATCTGCATGTCGTCCTTTATTCCGACGCTGGTCGGTATCTCCGAGCCCGCTATCTTCGCTGCAAACATGCGCTATTCGATCATTCCGTTCATCTGCGCATGCATCGGTGCAGGCTGCGGCGGTGCCTTCGTGAAGTTCTTTGAGGTGCGCGCTATCGGTCAGGGTCTGACCGGTGTGCTTGGCCTGCTCATCGTTACGCCCGAGACTCTCGTGTGGTATGTGGCTGGCAATCTCATCGCCTTTATCGTGCCGATCGTCTTGATCTTTGCCTACAACAAGGCAAAGGGCGTTCCGACCACCGATGAAGAGGGCGCTGGCGCTGGCTTCGATGTAAGCTTCTAGTTGAGCCGTTCAGCGTAATGTGCGGATAAGTCCATTTGAGGAAGGGCGTTCGGCTCGTGCGAGTCGGGCGTCCTTCCCCATAGACGAGAAAGTCAACGGCGATGTTTAATCAAAAAAATAAGGTGACACGCGCGGACTATGAGCAGTGGCGTGCCGGACAGGATGAGACGGCGGGTCGCATCGCGTCCGACCCCGATAGGCTCCTGTTCCATGTGGAGCCTGAGCTTGGCTGGCTCAACGACCCCAACGGTTTGGTTCAGATTGGTGATACGTATCACATCTATCATCAATACGATCCGTTCGATGCTGCGCATGGCGGTCCAGTGCTTTGGAACCATCTGACGACAAAGGATTTTGTGACGTACGAGAATCGCGGCCCCGCGCTGTTCCCCGATTCCGATTTGGATTCGAACGGAGCGTATTCTGGTTCTGCCTTTGTACGTGATGGCAAGATTCACTACTTCTATACCGGCAACGTCAAGCATTTTGATCGCGATGATTACGACTACGTGTTGACGGGTCGTGAGCAAAACCAGATTCATATGGTTGCCGAGAATCCCGACGAATTGGGCGAGAAGCGCATAGCTGTTGGGCCGGTCGATTACCCCGACGATATCGGTATGCACGTGCGCGACCCCAAGATCCTTGAACACGACGGTATCTACTACATGGTTCTCGGCGCTCGTACGAAAGACGATCGCGGGTGCGTGCTTGTCTATACCTCGCGTGATCTAGAGGACTGGGGCTATGCGACGCGCATTGAGCTGGGCGAGAAGTTTGGCTTTATGTGGGAGTGTCCTGATCTGTTTGAGCTCGATGGCGAGCTTATTCTCGTTTGCTGTCCGCAGGGCGTGCCCGCCGATGGCTGGCGTTACCGCAATCCGCATCAGTGCGTGTGGTTCTCCATCGAGGCCGATTGGGGGGCGCCGAGCTTTAAGATCGTCGGCCAGGGCATGCCTCCGATGGTTGATGCCGGTTTTGATTTCTATGCCCCGCAGTCCTTTGAGGACGTTGCGGGTCGGCGTTTGATGATCGGATGGTCGGGTTGCCCCGATGCGAAGGCGGAAAGCCCGACGGTGGCGCGCGGGTGGCAGTGCGCGTTGACGGTGCCGAGAGAGTTGAGCATGCGCGGCGGCAAGCTCTGCCAGCAACCGGCGCACGAGATTGAGAGAATGCGCGGCAATTGCGTTCGTGCTGTAGGCGGTGAAACCGTTGAGGAGCCGGGTCGCCTGTTTGATCTTGTGGTTTCCTGTGAGGGAGCCAAGATGGTCGAGCTCGAAATCCGCAAGGGTGTCTTTGTACGCTATACGGACGGGATGCTTACCCTCGACATGGGTGACGAAGGCTATGGGCGCAACCAGAGGTCGATCGAGCTCAGCGAGCTTCGCGATTTGCGCGTGCTTTCGGACACTACGATGGTCGAGATTTTTGCCAACGGTGGCGAGGCAGCACTTACGAGCCGTACCTATTCGTCGGCGGTTCCGGCGATGGCGCTGCACGCCGAGGGTGCGGCGTCGATGGATTTCTACCGACTCGCTCATTAACCGTGCATGGAGCACGATTGGACTTGTTGGGCGGAATGTGTCGCAGTTGCCGCGGCCAGCTACCGCTTATCGCGTATAGCGACCGTTTGCGGAATAAGTAACACTCCTTAATAAACCGTGTAGAATCTCAGATAAGCACGGAGTTTTCCAGGGAGACGCTGTCCTTTGTTGTGTGCAAGGGACGGCGTCTCTTTGGCGCTTGGAGGCCGTTCTGCAGCAGGACGGTGGACGTGCGTCATATATTAAAAAACCAACGTCGAGATGGGTCGTGATAAGAATGGGCAAGTACGTAATCGTGGTTGAATCTGGTTCGGATGTGACGCCAGAGCTCTGCGAGCGCTACGGCATCGTGCGCGTGCCCATGCATGTCACGATTGGCGACGAGACCGTCGAGGATGGCTCGATTGATCCGCTCGAGATTTACTCGCGCTGTAACGAGTTTGGCGTGATGCCCAAGACCAGTGGCTGTTCGCCAGCGGATTTTGCGCATGTGTACGACCGCATCCATGCCGAGCAACCCGACGCGACTATTTTGCATCTTGCATATTCCGAGGCCACGACCTGTTCGCATCAGTCCTCTAAGATTGCGGCCCAGGGGCGCGACTACGTGTTCTCCATGGACACACGCTTTGTCTCGGTGGGCCAGTCGCTCGTTGTCGTCGAGACCGCCAAATACATCGAGGCTCACCCCGATGTCACCGTCGACGAGATCTTTGCATTTACGAACTCCGTCATGGACCGCGTACTGTTGGGCTTTGTTCCTACCGACCTTGCCTTCCTTAAGGCAGGTGGCCGCTTGTCCAACGTCGCGTTCCTAGGCGCCCATCTGCTCAAGATTAAGCCCTGCATTGAGGTGACGGGCGGCAAGTTCGTGGCGACCAAGAAGTTCCGCGGTTCTATGCTTAAGTGCGCCCGTGCCTTTATTGATCACATGGTAGAGAAGGGCGAGATCGACTACTCGCATATTGGCCTGGCGTATTCGGTGGGTCTTTCCGAGGAGTTGCGCGACGACATGGAAGTCTATGCACACGATCTTGGCTTTAAGGACGTTACCTGGACTCAGGTCGGCGGCGTCATTTCGAGCCACTGCGGCCCGACTGCTTTCGGCGCGGTGCTCACGCTTAAGGCGTAAAGGCCTCAGACGAGCGTTCTTCAGTCTGACATCTCGAAGTAGACCCCAGCCATGGTGATGGGGGATAGATTAAAACGTGCCATTCTAGCCCGAGACGTTTAAACGCAAACGCATAGGCTAGAATGGCTCTGGCATTTTAATTGGTTGCATCCAAGGAGAGGCAAGGTAGCGCGAATGGCAGAAATGACGCTTGAGGGTGTGGACGCTCGTCCCGAGGACTCTGCGTTTGCCCTTGGCCGCGTGCATTCAATCGAGACGATGGGAACGGTCGACGGACCCGGCATTCGCTTTGTGGTGTTTGTCCAGGGCTGTCCCATGCGCTGCGCGTATTGTCACAATCCCGATACCTGGTCTGTTAACGGCGGCACCATGGTGACCGTCGAACACCTGATGGATGAGTTCCAGAGTAACCACGAGTTCTATCGCAGCGGTGGCATTACGGTGTCCGGCGGCGAGCCGCTCCTACAGCCTGAGTTTTTGGCCGACCTGTTCTGTGCCATGCACAACAACCCCGATGGTCGCGTGCATACCTGCTTGGATAGCTGTGGCTATGCGTTCGATCCCGCGCATCCCGAGAAGTTCGATGCCGTACTCAACGAGACCGATATGGTGCTGCTCGACATTAAGCACGCCGATCCCGTCGAGCATAAAAAGCTGACCGGTTGCGATCCCGCACGCATCCTGGCGTTTGGCGATGAGCTTGCACGTCGCAAGATTAAGGTCGTTATCCGCCACGTGGTGGTGCCGGGCATTACCGACACGGTGGAGGAATGCGAGAAGCTTGGTTGCCTGATCGCTCCATGGCACAACGTGGTGGGTTTGGAGATGCTGCCGTATCACACGATGGGTGTCGTCAAGTACGAGCAACTGGGCATTCCCTATAAGCTCGAGGGCGTGCCCCAGATGGATACCGCGCGCATGCCCGAGTTGCGCAATGCCGTCATGACGGGCATGAAAAAGCGCCGCGCCGAACTCAAAAACGCCATCGGCTAGCGTGCCATTTTTGCCCCTTTATGATATCCGAGCTGCACTGGCTTCACTCATTGGGGACAGACTTAAATGAGTGCCCCTGGGCACCAAGTTGATTGCCAAAGAGCCCCGTCCTTAAAAGACTGCTCTCTGGGTTGCGGTGAGATGCGCAACAGAATCGTGCCATTTGGATAAATACGCTTGTGGTTTCTTTAAAGACACCTTAAACGCCGCTGAATATCTTTGGAAAGAAATGCCTGCTCGGTATCATACTGCTCGTATATAAACGGTGGCAGTCAGGAGACCACGTGCGAAACATCGCATCGCGGGACGAGTATGTGCCGCAGCATGGCAGCAGATATAAGACGAAGGGCACGTCTTCGCGTGGCCTTGCCGGCGCTCGTATCCGCGTGAGGAAGATTGCCGCTATTGGGATGCTAACGTCGGCGGTTATTATCCTCGGAATTACCGTTAAAACCTACGCCTCGGAGCGAACGGGGCGCCCAGATGCGTCAACGGTACAGCTGCAAAACGAGAAGGTTTCAAAGTCCAAAGCGTCGGCAGATCAAGCTCTGTCGACGGCAGATCTCAAGACGAGACTTTCGAAGGCGGACTTCAACGATATCCCTTCGGGTGATACCGTTCGGACCTTCTCGTTGGTGGATAACAAGACTCCTGCCTTGGAGGATGAGAGCCTTGCCTCGCTCCAGGATGCCCTGTGTCGGGCGCAGGAGCTGGGCGACGTGGGTGTAGTGTTCTACGACCTATCGAGTGGTAGGGGCGTGACGTATAACGCCGATGTTGAGGTGTATGGAGCGAGCAGTTATAAGGCGCTGTATGCACTCTATATTTGCGAGATGTTGGTCGAATCGGGGCAGGTGTCGCTCGATTGGCCTTTAGCCACGTATGGTGGTTACAGCATGGGCTGGCAGACAGTGCGTGACCTTATCGAGGCCGCGGTCGTCAACTCGGACAACGATTCGTTTATCGCGTTACGCGCGGCGTTTGACCATGATGGCTATGAGGATTGGATTGCCAATCTGGGTGTTGATGACGAAACGGCACTGAATCCGATGAGTGATTTTCCGACCTACTGCCCGCGCACTTCTGCGAGGTTATGGCGTGAGATGAGCGAGTATCTGAGCATGGATACCGAGACTTCACAGTGGTTGTCGGGCCTTCTGGCATCAACATCGCGCTCGTTTATTCGCGATGGCATTGCGGACGAGCAGGTTTTGGTGCGCAACAAGGCAGGCTGGATTAGCGAGGATGGTTACTACTCGACATGCGATGCGGGCCTTATCGACATCGATGGCTGTACCTATGTCATGGGTATCATGACATCGATGCCGTGGAGCGACCGCTCGAGTGAGGTTACGGCCGCGATTGCAAAGGCTCTGTTTGATACGCGAGCTGCACTGGCTTAGCGTGTTCGTTTGACGAGGTCAAACAAAATACTGGTACCATACCGTGGTTGAGAATTTCGAATAGGTTTGGGGAATGGCATGGCTACCATTGCGATTATCGGTGCGCTCGAAAAAGAGATCATGCAGATTAAGGAAGAGCTGAGCGACGTTTGCGAGGCACGGGAGGCAGGCTTGACCGTTGTGAGCGGTGAGCTCGACGGCCTGACAGTTGTCGCCACAACGGCGGGCATGGGCACGGTGAACGCCGCCGCTGCAACACAGCACCTCATTAGCAAGTATGCTCCGCAGGCTGTTGTGTTTTCGGGCATTGCGGGCGGTTTGAACCCCAAGCTCCATATCGACGACGTGGTCATTGGCAAACGCCTACGCTATCTGGATACCGATACCGCGCTTATCGCCGAGTCCGCACCGGGGCTCGAGGAGTTTGGCTCGACGCCCGCGCTGGTCGATATTGCCGCCGAAGTGCTTGCTGAGCGTGGGTTTGTTGACGCTTCGACAAATGCAGTCGCTTCGAATGAGGGCACCAAGCAGTTCCTGGTCGGCACGATTGCCACGGGTAACCGCTTTGTGACGGGCGCCACCATGCGCAACGACGCTATCGAGGCGACGCATGCCGATTGTGTCGGCATGGAGGGCGCGGCAATTGCCCATGTCGCAACCAAAAATGGTGTCGATTGCCTGGTGTTGCGCGCTATCAGCGATAATTGTGACGAGGCGTACGATGCAATTTGCGAGCGCGAGTTCGATCTGTTCGAGTACGCGCGTGTCGCAAGTGACATCACGCTCGATATCGTCCGCCGCATTGCCGCTGCGCAATAGCGCGTCTATTTGTAAGAACCTACGACCAAGGAGTGTCCATGGCCGATTCCATTAACTATCAGCTTGCCAAGTTCGTCGCCAGCTACGGCAAGGTTTCGCAGATCCCCGAGTCCACCTGCCCCGAGGTGAGCTTTGTCGGCCGCTCCAACGTGGGCAAGTCGTCCATCATGAACAAGCTCTTTGGCCGCAAGAACCTGGTGAAGGTTTCGAGTACGCCGGGCAAGACGAGCAACATCAACTTCTTTGAGGCCGATGACGTGCATTTCGTGGACCTGCCGGGTTACGGTTTCGCCCGTCGTTCCAAGGCCGAGCGCGACCGCTGGGCCGAGCTTATCGGCGACTTTTTCGACTCCGAGCGCAGCTTTAACTTGGTCGTCTCGCTGGTGGACATTCGTCACGACCCCAGCAAGCTCGACCACGACATGATCGACTACCTACAGGGCAACGAGTTCAACTTTATCGTCTGCCTCACCAAGGCCGACAAGCTCAGCCGCACCCAGCAGGCCCGCCAGGCAGCAGCCATCAAAAAGCAGCTCAACGTCCCGGCCGAAAACGTAATCATCACAAGCTCCCAAACCGGCACCGGCATCGACGAACTAAAAAAGCGCATCGCCGAGGCCTGCCTCTAGTCAGGCTGCAGCCCTTCAAAAGCTCCTATCTATATCACCTCAGTGATAGTTATTGGTAAACTATCGCTGAGGTGATATTTTTTAGGAGGTCGATATGGAGCTTTGGCACGGGTCGGAGGTTGTTGTCGAGCATCTATCGTTGGATAAATGCAGGCAATTCAATGACTATGGGCGCGGGTTTTATTGCACACCGCATGAGGAAATGGCAATGGAGTGGGCATGTCGGACCGAGTCTGATGGCATTGCCAATCGATATGAGCTTGATTTAGATGGCCTTGCGATTTTGGATTTGGAATCAGGTGAGTTCTCGATTCTCAACTGGCTTGCAATTCTGGCGAATAACAGAGAGTTCAATGTTTCAACGCCAGTAGCACGCGAGGGGCTTCGTTATCTGCTGGATAACTGCCTGATTGATATTTCTCCCTATGACGTTATTCGAGGCTATCGTGCAGACGATTCCTATTTCTCGTTTGCAAGACAGTTTGTCAACGGCATGATCTCGCTCAGGCAATTGCAGCGCATTATGTTTTTGGGGGATTTGGGCATTCAATATGCGCTTATGAGTGAGCGTGCGTTCTCGGCGATTAAGTTCCGCGATTGGAAGCAGGCTTCGGGAGCTGAGTTTTATCCCAAACGATTTGAGCGAGAACAGAACGCTCGACGAAAGTACCTGGATACGGTAAACGGATTTGACTCTGATGGTGTCGACATTAGGGATTTGATGGCAGGGAGGGTTGATTTGAATGATCCAAGAGTTAACGGATCGTGGGCCGAGTAGGACATACCCCGTCTACTACCTCGAGGACGCAATGAACAATCTCGGCGACTGCTTTGACTATGCCGTTAACGATTATGGAGCAGAAGGATCGGAAGTTGCTGAACTCTTTTGCTTGAGCGGCGTAGCTCGCGAGTTCGAATGCGGCAACGCATGGGTAGTGTCGGGAAAATCGGGCGTTGAGCTGTTCGCGCTTATCGCCGAAAGGTCGGGCTATCAATCAAGGCCGATGCCAAATCGAACCTACCGATTCGAAAAGACACCGGAATATTGGACAGGCTGGATATTGGCATACCTTCAGTGGCGCCTAGGAGAGTCTTTCGAAGATTTGCTGCATGTCGTTCCATTCGATGTGCTACGCAGTCTGTACTACCCCTGGCACGAAGCCTCGGAGGAACGCGTGGCTCGCCTCGTCTGCGATATGGCGAAAAAAGCGTCCAGGCAAACCAAGCTTGCGTTAGCAAGAAAGAGGCTCAAGAAAACCCAACAAGATCTGGCATACGAATCGGATGTGTCACTCCGCTCAATCCAAATGTACGAGCAGCGCCAGAGAAACATCAATGAAGCTTCGGTAACAAGCGTAAGAGCCATAGCAAAAGCCCTCCACTGCAACATCGAGGACCTCCTAGAACCAGTCTTCGAATACAAAGAAACTAGCGCCGCGTAAACCAAGCACACAGTCGAAGCCCGCCTCTAGGAAGTGCTCCAGCCTAGCAAGAGCCCCTACCAATAAAAAGCCAAACTATCAGCCCGGCGCCCCTTCAAAGCGTGGGTCCCTGTAGACATCGCTCGCCACGTTGCCATAGGGCCACCCAGGGGCATCCCCTTAAAAACATTCCGCAGCACGAGGCCCGCTTATCCGCAGCTCCGAAGGAGCAGGATAAGCGGGCCTCAAGTGCGAGGACGTTTTTAAGGGGATGCCCCTGGGCGGCCCGGACAGACCGATCGGCGATGTCTACAGGTACTCGATTTGAGCGCCCTCGGTGTCGCACGTCAGAATATGCGTATCACACTTAGGGAACTGCTCGCGCAGCTTGACCTGCAGGAACTTTGCCACGATGGTGTCGTCAGTCACGGCCATGAGAGTCGAGCCCGAGCCGCTGATCCAGATGGTCTTGGCGCCGCCGTTAAGGCAGGTGTCGCGCACGGCGTTGTAGTCGGGAATCAGACGGCGACGATAGGGTTCCTGGATGCGGTCGTCATTGGCGGCGGCAATCAGGTCGAGGTCACCAGTCTCCAAGCCGCGCGTCATGCCGGCGATGCGGCCCATCTGCCACACGGCGGTGGAGAGTGGAATCTCCTGCGGCACAACCTTGCGCGCCTCGCTCGTATGCACCTCGTAGGGCGGAATCACGGTAATAAAACGCAGGCGATCGCTCACCTCGTAGCGCAGGCACTGGGGGAGCGAATCGGTCGGCGTAAAGGAGCAGACGGCGCCGCCCAGGATAGCGGGGGCGACGTTATCGGGATGGCCCTCGACCTCGGTGGCGATGCGGACGAGCTCGGCGCGGTCGACGGTATGGCCCGTCAACGCGGCGGCAGCCATGATGCCGGCGACGACGCAGGTGGAGCTGGAACCCAGGCCGCGGGCGACGGGCACGTCGGTCTGAATGTCGATGGCAACGGGAAAAGCCGGCTCGCCCCATGCGGCCAGCGCATCGACAAAGCTGACGTAAACCAGGTTGTTCTCGTTTTGGAACTCTTCGGGGCAGCCCGTGATGGTGAGCTTGTCGGCGCGCTCAAAGGTAAAGTGCGAGTAGAGGCTGACGGCCATGCCGAGGGTGTCGTAGCCGATGCCTAGGTTGGCGCTGGTTGCTGGGACGGTGATTTTGATCATGTGGGTCCTCCTGGGCGGGTCTGGCCGTTTAGTTCGCTGCTCGGGCAGTCCTGGCTCGCTCGGAAAGCACATTAAGTGCTTTCCGGCTCGTGCGGAACTCGCGACGAACTAAACGGCCAGACCCGCTCGCATGCTCGTCATCATCCCGAAAGCTAAATAAAAAGAAGGTGCGCCGGCTTTCGCCGGCGCTTAATAAGGGATCTAGTTGGTGCTCATTCGTTTTGCTGCAGACTCGACGTAGCTGGTCATCTCGTCGACGTCGCAGACGTCTTCGAAGCGGACGGGTTTGGATTCGAGTTCGGCGAGCTGGGCTGGGGCGACCGTGTTGGTTGCCTGCTCGAGCACGCGCATGGCCTCAAAGTCGTCCTCGGGAACGTCGAGGCCCAGGGCGTCGCAGCAGGCGCGCGGGAACTTGTAGGGGCTGGCGGTCGAAAGCAGCACGCGGGCCTTGGCGCCCTCGGCGGGGGCGACCTGCTCAAAGACGTGATAGCCGCAAGCGGTGTGCGGGTCGATCACGTAGCCGTTCGCATCCCAGCAGCTCTTGATGGCGGCGCGGACCTCGTCCTCGCTGGCCCAGCCGCAACCAAAGACGCTCTGGATCTTGGCCAGCAGCTCGGCGGGCACCTCGTAGCGACCGGTTTGGGCAAGCTGCTCCATAAGGCCGGCAACGAGCTCGCAGTCGCCGTCGGACAGGAAGTAGAGCATGCGCTCGAGGTTGGAGCTGATGAGGATGTCCATCGACGGCGAGATGGTCGTGAAGAACGGGCGGTTACGGTCGTATACGCCGGTGGTCAGGAAGTCAGCCAGCACGTTGTTCTTGTCGCTCGCGACGATGAGCTTGGCGACGGGCAGACCCATACGCTTGGCATAGTAGCCGGCCAAGATATCGCCAAAGTTGCCGGTCGGTACGCAGAACTCCACGGCGTCGCCAGCCTCGATAGCGCCGGCGCGCAGCAACTGCGCATAGGCGGCAAAGTAGTAGACGACCTGCGGTACCAGACGGCCGACATTGATGGAGTTGGCGCTCGAAAGCACCGTGCCGGCGGCCTCAAGACGCTCAGCTAGCTCCTTATCGGCAAAGATACGCTTGACGGCACTCTGGGCGTCGTCAAAGTTGCCGCGGATTCCGCAGACGGCGACGTTGCTGCCCTCCTGCGTGGACATCTGCAGGTTCTGGACGCGGCTGACCTTGCCCTCGGGATAAAAGACGGTGATGCCCGTGCCCGGAGCGTCGGCAAAACCGGCGAGCGCGGCCTTGCCGGTGTCGCCTGACGTGGCGGTGACGATCATGATGCGCTCGGCGCCGCCGTCCTTGGCGGAAGTGCGGGCCATGAGGCGGGGGAGCATCTGTAGGGCGATGTCCTTGAAGGCGCTTGTGGGGCCGCCAAAGAGCTCCATCACATAGGTCTGAGGGGCGTCAGCACCCGGCGCTGCGTCGAGTTTGACGAGCGGCGTAACCTCTTCACTCGCGAACGTGCCGCGGTATGCCTCGTCGACACACGCCGAAATTTCTTCGGCCGTGTAATCATTCAGTAACATTCCCAACACATCTTGAGCGATTTCAAAGTACGATTTATCTGCAAGCGAGCTGATATCGACCTGCTGGGTGCCAAGCTCGTCCGAGACAAACAAACCCCCGTCGGGAGCGATGCCGGTGCGGATTGCCACCTTACTTGAGCACGATAAAGTGCGTCCTCGTGTACTATGATAAGTTCCCATATAACACTGCTCCTCGGATGCCTTGGTCCCAATCGGTGAAACCATGGTATCAGAGCGCGCAAAATAGGTTCGCAGAGGCTTTTTAGAAAGGTAACCTCCAGCCCATGATTAAGATTGCCAAGTTTGGCGGCTCGTCGGTCGCCGACGCCGAACACTTTAAGAAGATCAAGGCCATCGTCGATGCCGACCCGGCTCGCCGTTTTGTGGTGGTTTCCGCCTGTGGTCGCCGCTTTAAGGGCGACACCAAGGTGACCGACCTGCTCTACCTGGTTAACGCGCACGTTAAGTACCACGTGTCGTGCGAGGAGCTGCTCGAGGACATCGGCCAGCGCTATTTTGATATCGCTGACGAGCTGGAGCTCACCTATCCCATCCGTGAGGAGTTCGCGGCTTTTGCCGAGCGCGCCCGCTCGGGCGGTTACTCCACCGAGGAGCTTGTGAGCCGCGGCGAGTACTTCACCGCTCGCCTGATGGCTGAGTACCTGGGCCTACCGTTCCTGGACGCCGCGACGGTTGTGGCGTTCCATCACGACGGTACGCTCAGCATGAATCGCACCTCCGAGCTGGTACAGGAGTATGGCCAGCAGGGCGGCTTCGTTATGCCTGGCTTCTACGGCGCGACGCGCGAGGGCCAGATCAAGCTGCTCGACCGTGGCGGCGGCGACATTTCCGGCTCGATCCTGGCCAAGTGCCTAGGCGCCGACCTGTACGAGAACTGGACCGACGTTTCGGGCTTCTATTCTGCCGACCCTCGCATTGTGCCCGAGGCTCAGCCCATCGCCCGCGTTACCTACGAGGAGCTGCGAGAGCTTTCGTACATGGGCGCAAGCGTCCTGCACGAGGAGGCCGTGTTCCCTGTGCGTGAGGCGGGTATTCCGCTGGTCATCAAGAACACCAATGCGCCGCAGGACCCCGGCACCATCATTAGCGAGACGGCTGATGAGGGCGAGGCGGAGCCCATCATTACCGGCGTGACCGGCAAGCGCGGCTTTGTCGCCATCAACGTCGCCCGCGACCGCACCAAGCCCCGTGTTGGCTTTATGCGCCGTGCGCTTTCGGTGTTCGAACGCTATGACGTCTCCGTCGAGCACATGCCCACCGGTGTCGACCGCTTTGGCGCCGTGGTGCAGGAGCAGGATGTGCACGACTCGCTGTACTCGCTCGTGGGCGACATTCAACAGGAGGTCGAGCCGCTCGAGATCGAGGTTGTCGAGGGCTTGGCGCTTATCGCGACCGTCGGCCGTAACCTGCGCGGGCGCGCAGGTATCTCGGGTCACCTGTTTGGCATGCTTGGCCAGGCCGGCGTGAGCGTGCGTATGATTTCGCAGAGCTGTGACGAGATCAACATCATTATCGGTGTCGAGGAGAAGGACTTCGACCTAGCGATTCAGACCATTTACCGTGCCTTCTCCGACGAAAACGGCATTGTGAAGGTCTCCGATCTGGAGGCTCCTGCGCCGGTCGATCCCGCTCTGGCCGCGCTCAAAAAGTAGCGACTGCTCGGTAGATTTTTGGGTCATGTCTCAAAAATCTACGGCGGGGCGTTTCGTTTCGGTTTCGTTTCGACGGGGCGGGTTTCGTGCCCGCCCCGTTCTTGTATACACTGGCAACAATAATCGGCCTGCTCGGCGTGCGGGCAAAAGCCACAACCTTTAAAGGGGGAAGCATGAAACAGTACACGGTTGCTATTTTGGGCGCGACGGGAGCCGTGGGCACCCAGATGCTCGAGTGCCTCAACGAGCAGGAGTTTCCGGTCGGTAAGCTCAAGCTGCTGGCGAGCGCGCGCTCTGCGGGCAAGACCGTTGAGTTCCGCGGCGAGCAAATCGTGATTGAGGAGGCTTGCCCCGAGGCCTTTGAGGGCTGCGATATTGTGCTTGGTGCTGCCGGCGACGATATCGCCAAGGAATTGCTGCCCGAGGCCGTAAAGCGCGGCGCTGTCGTGGTCGACAACAGCCATGCCTTCCGCATGGATCCCGAGGTGCCGCTGGTCGTACCCGAGATCAATGCCGACGATATCAAGTGGCATCACGGCCTTATCGCCAACCCCAACTGCGCGACCATTATCGGCCTGGTTCCCACCTGGCCGCTGCATCAGCTTGCCGGCGTAAAGCGTATGATCGTGTCCACGTATCAGGCAGCTTCGGGCGCCGGTGCCCCCGGTATGGCCGAGCTCGAAGCACAGCTTGCCGCCCTGGGCCGTGGCGAGGAGATTCCCGAGCCGCGCGCCTTCGCCGCCCAGCTGGCGAGCAACCTGATTCCGCAGATTGGCGGCGTCAAGGAGGAGGGCTTTACCTCCGAGGAGATGAAACTGCAGAACGAGGGCCGCAAGATCATGCATCTGCCCGAGCTGCGCGTGAACTGCACCTGCGTGCGCGTCCCTGTGCTGCGTTCGCACTCCGAGAGCATTACGCTCGAGTTCGAGCGTGACATTACGGTTGAGGAGGCCCGTGCTGCGCTTGCTACCGCTCCCGGCGTCAAGCTGGTTGACGATATGGCTGCCGAGGATGCACACGACCGCTTCCCCATGCCGATGGACACCTCCGACCAGGACCTGATTTGGGTCGGCCGCGTGCGCCGCGACATCTCGAACCCCGAGGCTGCGCGCGGCATCACCTTCTGGTGCTGCGGCGACCAAATCCGTAAGGGCGCGGCAACCAACGCCGTCCAGATCGCTAAGCTGCTCTGCGAGTAGTGCGACCTGTCCGGCGGGGGGGGGGGGGGGGGGGGGGTTATAAAAAAAAAAGGGGGGGGGGGGGGGGGGTGGGGCGGGGTTGAGGCCTGCGCATGGGGCGGAGCAGCAATCGGCGCGGCAGGGGTCGTAGT
>UQIV01000034.1 GCA_900541205.1 uncultured Collinsella sp.
GGGCCTCGGGGGCGTTCGGCTAACTGCGGGAGCGTGCCGTCAGCTCAATATGTTCGGCTGAGATCGGAAATCAACCACGCTCTCGCGAGGGCATCAGTCGTCACGAAAGGCGCGAACAAACGCAGGCTCGCAGCGAGATGCCCCTACATCTCACCGAGCATGATCCAGGCAGAGCTGTCCTGCGCGAGCCTGCCGTCTGCAAGCGGTGATGAGGTGAGCAGGACCCTGCCCGCCGGCAGCTCCACGGGTGCTGCACCGAAGTTCGTCACACACGCCCAGCCGTTATCGCGGCGATAGGCGATGACGCCGCCCTCAGCGCCCTCGGCACCATCCGCAAGACCGGTGCGCCCGTCAAGATCGAGCCACGCAAGATCGTTGGCGCACCCGCGCAGCTTGCGCCGCAGCCAGAGGGCGTCACGATAGAGCGCAAGCATCGATGTCGGGTCCACTTCTTCCCTATCGGCAGCATAATCGGAAAACCATGCAGGCTGCGGCAGATGGGGCGCCGCATCGGCGTCTGCCGGCGAAAACCCAAACGATCCGCCATGCGCGGGATCGTCCGCCGCCACCCACGGCAGGGGCACACGACAGCCGTCGCGCCCCTTCTCGCGCTTCGGTCCGTGCGTATTGGTCGCAGTGGGATCTTCGAGTGCAGCCCACGGAATGTCAGCCACCTCAAAAAGGCCGAGCTCCTCACCCTGATACACGTATGCCGAGCCCGGAAGCGCCAGCTCAAGCAAAAGGGCCGCCCGCGCGCGGCGCTCGCCGAATTCACGGTCCTCGTCATAAGACGACCCGTCGCGTAAGAGCCAGTCGAGCGCAATCTGGTGGTAGCGCGTCGCCTTGATTTGCGGCAGGGCATAGCGTGTCGCCACGCGCGGCACGTCGTGGTTGGAGAGTACCCAGGTCGAGGCGGAATCGGATTCGATGGCCGCCTTCAAGCCCTCCTCGATTGCAGCGTGCATGTCATCATAGGTCCAAGTGGCCTTGGCGAACTCAAAGTTAAATGTCTGACCAAGCTCGCTGGGACGCGCGTAGAGATACTGACGCTCGGGCAGCACCCACGCCTCGGCAACGGCGCTGCGCGGCGGATCATAGCGGTCGAACACGCGACGCCACTCGCGATAGATCTCGTGGACCTCGTTGCGATCCCACAGCGGATGGGTGCCGTCGTCAACCATGTCATCGCCCTCGGCGAGATGCCACCGGTCGAGGTCATCGCGGTCGAGATCCTTGGCAAGACCGTGCGCCACATCAATGCGAAAGCCATCGACGCCTCGATCGCTCCAAAACGCCAGGACGTCGCAAAAGAACGCATGAACCTCGGGGCACGACCAGTCAAAGTCCGGCTGCTCGGGCGTAAACATGTGCAGATACCACTGACCGTCCGCGACACGCGTCCAGGCGGGGCCGCCAAAGTTGGCATTCCAATTGGTGGGAGGCAGCTCGCCATGTTCGCCGCGACCATCGCGGAAGATATAGCGGGCGCGCTCGGGCGATCCGGGGCCGGCGGCAAGAGCGGCCTTGAACCAGGGGTGCTGGTTGGATGAATGGTTGGGCACGATGTCGACGATGACCTTGATGCCGCGCACGTGAGCCGCAGCGATCATGTCATCGAAGTCGTCAAGCGAGCCGAGACGTGGGTCGACATCGCAGTAGTCCGCCACATCATAGCCGCCATCGACAAGAGGCGAAGGGTAAAACGGGCTCAGCCAGATGGCCTCGATACCCAGCCGCTCAAGATAGTCCATCTGCTGGGTAATGCCCGCGATATCGCCCAGACCCGAACCAGTCGAATCCTTAAACGAGCGCGGGTAGATCTGATAGATCGCGGCATCGGACATCCATGAGCGCGAAGAAGACTTTTCTGTAGCCATGGGGCGTATCTCCCTTGCAACGAGGTTATGCGAGATGCCCACGATGATACGCCCAAAGCGGACATTCGCGGCAAACAACGCCACAGCCACGACCCAAAACGCTCGCCCCCTCTCGGGTTCGAGCCTAGGAGATAGGTACAAAAAAAGCCCGGCTACCGTAGTAGTCGGGCTGGTGCGTTTGGAGCGGACAACGGGGCTCGAACCCGCGACCCCAACCTTGGCAAGGTTGTGCTCTACCAACTGAGCCATGTCCGCATATGTAAAACAAAACGGGCGCCGGAGCGCCCGGATGTTGCCTGGAGGCGAAGCCCGGATTCGAACCGGGGGTAAAGGCTTTGCAGGCCTCTGCCTTACCACTTGGCCACTTCGCCGAAAAAGGACCGCCTAAACGGTCCGGAAATGCAATGGAGCGGACAACGGGGCTCGAACCCGCGACCCCAACCTTGGCAAGGTTGTGCTCTACCAACTGAGCCATGTCCGCTTGCGGGTTATTAATTTACGCGAGTTGTCCAAAAGACGCAAGTACTTTTTTCAAAAAACTTGTCTGCCGCATGTTCTTAGTAGCTAAACGCGCTAAAGCGATTGGCTAGGCACACGATTCCAGCGCTCCGCTAAACAGCTTCACCATCTGTACGCGCGTGCCGGCGCCGTCCGTACGACGAGCAACCTCCACGTTATCGACGAGCATACGCATAAGCTTGATGCCACGGCCGCGCTCCTCGGATGCGACCGGCTCGCTCGTTTCATCGATAGAATAGCCGGCACCTCGATCAAGCACCTCAACCACAACGCGATCGCCATAGGCCTGAACCGTCAGGACGCACCCGATACCGCCCGCATGGTCATAGGCATTACCCAGCGCCTCCCCCGACGCCAATGCGACATCGTAGCGCTCGTCACGGCGCAACGGAAGCGATTCAAGGAGTTCGGCGATGCGATGTCGGTAGTATGGAAGATTCTCGATACCCTGACGGACCTCGACGCTCTTACTCCAGCGAGGCAGCTCCCCCACCGGAATGGCGGGAATAGACTCCCGTGCCGGCCCCGCGACATGAAGGATATCGACAAGACGAGCAATCTCCATAAAGCGAACAACTTCACCCGATGCATTGACGAGCGAAAGCAGGCCTTCTCGCCTCATGAGCTCACGAGCGCGCGTAAGCAGGAATGCCAAGCCCGTCGAATCGATAAAGCTAACAGCCTGACAGTTGATGACAACACGACGCACGCCGCGGCCAATCAAAGCATCCAACCGCCGACGCAGCGCAGGCACCGTGGCGATGTCGATATCGCCTGGTGGCGTCAAAACCGCTATGTCATTCCACTCATTCATACGACCATGGTTCCCCAAAAAAGCCCACTCGATGCATTCGTTTCCCCAACCGTACGGATTCAGCCCGCCCAGCGTCGTCTATGAACGACCCCGTAAAAACTCAAGGGACACCAATGCAATGTCATCGTCCAGCGCCGATTCGGTAAATCGGTCAAGCTCGCCCAAGACCTTGCCGCAGATTCCCGATACGCCCTCACCCGAGACAGAGAGCAGAAGGTCACGAAGGCGCTGCTCACCAAAGAACGCTCCGGTGCGGTCGCGGGCCTCAATCGTTCCGTCCGTATACATGAAGAGCATGTCGCCGGGAGCGAACGTAAACACGCCTGTCTCGTACACCATGCTCTCAAAGGCACCGATTACGCCCGATTGGCATCCAAGCAGCTCGACCTCTCCCCCACGGGCCTCGCCGCCACCCAGCGGCATCGACTCTGGCCTAATGACCATGGTCGGAGGATGGCCCGCCGAACAATACGTTGCGCGTCCGGCTTTAAGGTCAATCTTGGCGATAAAGGCCGTCACGAACGTCTCGACCCTCGAAAAGCCCATGAGCATGCTGTTAAGGGAGCGTGCCATGCGGGCCGGGCCAGCGCCCTCCCAGGCATATGCCGTCAGGGCCGTCTTGACGAGCGCGGACATCGATGCGGCCTCAATGCCTTTGCCAGACACATCACCCAAAATCATGACGGCGCAGTCGTCGGGAAGTCGGATGAGCGTATAGAAATCGCCGCCGACCAACGCCGAGTTCGTGGCCGACAGGTACACCGAATCGGTTGCGATACCCGGAACATCCCCCAGGGAATTTCTCATGCCGATCTGGAGGGTCTGAGCGATATGGCGCTCCTCGCGCTTTTGAGATTCGCCTTCGTAGATCAGTTCAAAGTCATGCGCCAAGTGCACCAAGTAGTCATATTCAAGGTCATCAATCGGCTCTTGGCTACCATCACGAAGCAGCAGCGCGCGCGTCGTCGGGCTCTTCGCAACAGAAGCAGGAACAATCGCGTCGTTACTGTGCTTGCCATCACCCTCAGAGCGCGGGCGCCCCGCCTCGATGCCGGAGTCGACGTAGAGACCTTGACAAGGCAGACCATGCGCCCTAAGCCAGCCTCCCATAGGCATCGATTCGTCAACGCGAGTTATACGAACGTGTTTAAGGTCCTCGGCACTCGTACCGCCCAAAACAGATGCCTCAAAGCCATCAGGGCCAGCCCCCAGACGTGCCGCTGGCGCCGTCGTGGAAAAGAAAAGCTTCTCAGGGTCGTCCGGCAAGGCAACGCGACTGCCGCCTTCAAAATCTATGACGTAGGAATCCAGACTGGCGTCATACTCAACAGGGCAAAAATGGCAGTTAAGCATATTGCAGATCTCGGACGATACCGCCTGGGTAGCCGCGGCAGAATCGTCTAGAAAGGTAAACAACTCATCACGCAAGACATTGAGCGAGCGGCCAAGCTCGGCCGTGCGACGGGAGCGAAGGCTCGATGCCATGCCGACCAGCTGGATAGACAGGTAATCGCAAATGACCTCGAGCACATTAACGTCATAGGCAAGCGGTGCCTGAGGGCGTTTCCAACCAACTTCCAGCACGCCAAGGATCTGCGTACCGTAAAAAACGGGAAGACAGATCTCGCTGCGGTACGGAGGCATATCCTGCATACGCAACAGGTGCTTAGAACGATTGTCCAGGTCCATAAACATACCGGAGGCGGCCTTATCACCCTTAAGGTCCTGTTGAATCGACAAGCGACAGGCACGCGACTCACGAAGAACATACGTCGGAATGCCAGCGCCATACGGCAAAAACTCAGGCAGGTAGCTGTCGTACAGCTCCTTGGAAACACCGCGAAGTTTAAAACCGCCGCTCTCAGAAAAATAGATAGCAGCACCCGAAGCATCGAGCGTTCCTACAAGCTGGTTCAAAACGGTATCAAGTAGGCTGGGCAGCTCATCGGAGCCCACGGTACTCATAATGACCGAGAGCGTGCCAGAGAGGCGCTTGTTAGCCACTCTAAGCTCCGAAAGAGCACGCTTGAGCTGACGGTCGTGCGAATACTGTTCTTCGATGCTATGGAGCGCCACCAGGACACGTGGCGCGCGGCGCCCAAAGATGCGTGGAGGCGTTACGGAGCCCGCACGAACCAAGACGGGGATAAAGGAGCCGTCACTCAGCTTGAGCATCAGTTCGTTCTCGGAGCCATCAGTTTCAAATGGCAGACGATGTTCCGTCGCACGTTCAAAAGCGGACGAGTACAGGACGTCTTTAACATCTCCACCGATGACGTCGGCGCGTTCCTCGCACATCAAACCAAGTAAGCGATTATTCACATGCAGAATGGTTCCGTCGAGCTCGCAGATGATGACAGCATCGCTCGTGATCTCGACTAGTTGGGCAACGTCTGCCCACTCGTTGTGTTCAAGCGTTTCCATCGTGGACCCCGCCGTCTATCGGTAACAAAAAAGCCTCCGAAGAGGCTTCTCAAATGCGATGGTGTCGGAGGCGGGACTTGAACCCGCATGACCAAAAAGCGGTCACTAGCACCTCAAGCTAGCGCGTCTGCCAATTCCGCCACTCCGACATGCTATGTTGTTGATTCACGGTTCGTTTTGTTGGACCCGCGCGTTCAACGAGGAAGATAATAACCTATGATTCGAGAACTGTGCAAGCACTTTTTTCAAAAAAGTTTACGAATTTGTAAATGCGCAGGTAGATCCGTGTGTCCGGCCCCGAATCGGTTTTGCCTCCCGGCGCGTCCTCGGGCATGAGCGATATTTTGCTGCGCACTTCGTGCTGCAAAATATCGCTCCCCCTGCGGAATGCGCCGGGAGGCAACACCGATTCGGGGCCTGCAAATACGTACTTCAGGCACAGTTCTCAAACATGTTCTGGGAGCTGATATAAATTTAGTGGCTCGGCTTTGCCTAACCCTTATATAAGGAGGCCGGAGCTAAAGCTCCGGCCTCGCTATCTTTCCCATTAGATTAAGTGAGCGATCAAGGAATCGCACCCCCTCTGCAGTGGTAACACAGGGCCCGTGCTGGACTTAGTTTTCAGAACATTCCGCAGACCAGGAAACCCCCTTATCCGCGGCTCCGAAGGAGCAGGATAAGGGGGTTTCCATGGTCGAGGACGTTCTGAAAACTAAGTCCAGCGCGGGCCCGGACGAGAACAACCGACTACAGGTCGATGTGCGATTCCTTGATCGGGAACGGCTCCGCGAAGTGGCACGCGCAGCAGTGACCAGGTGCAACTTCCTTAAACTCGGGAAGCTTCTCAGAGCAGATACCCTGAGCGATCGGGCAGCGAGTGTGGAAACGGCAACCGGTCGGCGGATCCAGCGGCGACGGCGGATCGCCAGCGAGGATGATGCGCTTGCGGGTCTTCTGGATATCAGGATCGGGAACCGGCACGGCAGACAGCAGCGACTGCGTGTACGGATGGTGAGGCTCGCTGTAGAGCGTCTTCCAGTCCGAAACCTCAACCATCTTACCCAGATACATAACGGCAACGCGATCGGAAATGTGCTGCACGACGGACAGGTCGTGAGCGATAAACAGATACGCGGTACCGAACTTGTCCTGGAGCTCCTTAAGAAGGTTCAGAACCTGGGCCTGAATGGATACGTCAAGTGCAGAGACAGGCTCGTCGCAGATAATCAGCTTGGGCTTCAGAGCGAACGCGCGGGCGATGCCGACACGCTGGCGCTGGCCGCCCGAGAACTCGTGCGGATAACGGTTGATGTGCTCGGGATTCAGACCGACGACGTCCAGCAGCTCGCGGACGCGCTCAATGCGCTCCTCCTTGGTACCCACGCCATGAATGGTCATGGGCTCGGAGACGATCTCGCCGATGGTCATACGGGGATTGAGCGAAGCATAGGGATCCTGGAAGATGAACTGCATCTCGCGACGCATGTCCTTGATCTCATGCTTGCTCATCTCGGCAACATCTTTACCCTGGAAGAACACCTTACCGGCGGTCGGCTTGGTCAGGCGCATGATGGTGCGACCCGTCGTGGACTTACCGCAACCAGACTCACCAACCAGACCAAAGGTCTCGCCCGGATAAATCTCGAACGAAATGTCATTTACTGCAGAGACAACACGCTTGGAGAAGCGCTTGGCGAACATGCCGGACTCAGCGGGGAACTCCTTAGAGAGGTGCTCGACCTTCAGCAGCGGAGTACGCTCGTTGGTATCTGCCATTACGCCTCGCCTCCCTTCTTGGAATCCTTGCGCGTACGGGACGTCTCAGGAGCGTTCTTGAGGAACTCGGGGTCACCGGAGTAGTGGCACGCAGAGTAATGACCAGACTCGGTGACAACGCGCTCGGGGCGCTGCTTGCGGCACTTGTCCGTCGCATAGGGACAACGAGGCGAGAACACGCAGCCCTCAGGCAGGTTCATGAGCGAAGGCGGGTTGCCGTGAATCGGCGTAAGAGGCTTCTTCTCTTCGATGGCCTGCTCCGGGATGGAGCGGATAAGGCCCCAGGTGTAGGGGTGGCGGCTCTCGTAGAAGATTTCCTCAGCAGTACCGAACTCGACGGGACGGCCGGCGTACATAACCATGATCTTGTCAGCCATATCGGCGACAACGCCCAGGTCATGGGTGATCATGATGATGGCGTTGCCGTTCTTCTCCTGCATCTCCTGCATGAGCTCGATAATCTGAGCCTGAATGGTAACGTCCAAGGCAGTCGTGGGCTCGTCGGCAATCAGAATATCGGGGTCGCAGGCAAGAGCCATAGCGATCATGACGCGCTGACGCATACCGCCAGAGAACTGGTGCGGATACTCATTGACGCGCTTCTCGGGCTCGGGAATGCCAACGAGGTCCAAAAGCTCGGTGGCGCGCTTGAGCGCCTCCTGCTTGGAGTAGCCACGGTGCAGACGAAGACCCTCGCCTACCTGCTTGCCGATCTTATAGACCGGGTTCAAGGAGGTCATAGGATCCTGGAAGATCATCGCGATATCGTTACCGCGAATGTGCTGCATCTCTTCCTCGGTCATCTCGAGGATAGAACGACCGCGATAGCGAACGTCGCCGCCCTCAATCTTTCCCGGAGGCATCGAGATAAGGCCCATGATGGTCATGGCAGTCACGGACTTACCGGAGCCGGACTCACCGACGACGCCCAGGGTCTCGCCGCGATCGAGCGTGTAGGAGACACCGTCGACAGCGCGAACGACGCCATCCTCGGTGTGGAAATACATCTTTAGGTCATCGACCTCGAGCAGATGCTGGCCCTCGGGAACCGGCTGGTCCTTCAGGTCCACATAGTTCTTGTTCTTCTTCATCCTTATGCGTCCTTCATCTTGACGTCGAGGGCGTCGCGCAAACCGTCACCCAGCAGGGTGAAGGCGAGCACCGTCGAGAGAATTGCCAGACCGGGCATGATCATCATCCAGGGAGCAGTCAGCAGATACTGCTGACCGTCCTGAATCATGGAGCCCCACGAAGGCGTAGGCGGAATAACGCCCATGCCGAGGAAGGACAGAGCAGACTCGGTCAGGATGGCGCCACCAATGTTCATGGTCGCGTAGACCACGATGGAGGCGACGGAGTTCGGGAAGATGTGACGCACGACGATACGAGCATCAGATGCACCCATCGCGCGCGCAGCATCAACATAGTCGTTTTCCTTGACGGTCAAGATCGCAGAGCGGAAGACGCGCGCAATCGAAGGCCAGCCGAGAACACCGATGGCGATAAAGACGTTCTGAAGACCGCGGCCGATAACGGCGATCATGGCGACAACGAACAGCACGTACGGGAACGCCAGGAAGATGTCCGCACAGCGCATGATGATCGTATCCCAGATGCCGCCGTAGAAACCGGCCAGAGCACCCATGACCAGACCGATCAGCGTGGAAATCGCGGTGGCCATAATTCCGACAGACAGCGAAACGCGCGCACCGTAGATAACGCGGACGAGAATGTCACGACCAAGGGCGTCGGTGCCAAACGGGTGCTCTGCACACGGAGCCAGCAGCGACGTCTCGGCCATGGTGGTCGAGTCGGAAGCCGTCGGAGAACCGAGCCAGGGCTTAGCCCACAGATCTGCGGTCAGGGCAACCACAACGACGATGATGATCCAACAGACACCGATAACGGCGAGTTTGTTCTTACGAAGACGCTTAAAAGCGTCGCCCCACAGCGTGCGGGACTTCGCGGGAGCAGATGCGGCCTTGGCGGCGGTAGCCTGCTCCTGAGACTGAGAATCAGTTTCCTGCATGAGACGTACCTCCCTTAGGCCTTATCCGACGGACCGCCAAGGCGGATGCGCGGGTCGAGGAATGCATAGCTAATGTCGACGAGCAGGTTGATCACCATGACGACGACGACGATGAGCGTAACGCCGCCCATAACGATGGGCCAGTCACGCATGCTAATGGCGCGATAGACCTCATAGCCGATACCGGGCCAGTTAAAGACCGTCTCGGTCAGGATGGCGCCCGAAAGCATGCCGCCAAAGTCGACACCAATATAGGTAACGACGGGGATGAGTGCATTCTTAAGCGCATGCTTGACGATGATCGCGCGATTGGAGAGACCCTTGGCCTTTGCCGTACGGATGTAATCCTGGTTCATGACGTCAAGCAGCTGCGAGCGCATAATGCGGGCGGCGTATGCGGTCGAAACCGAAGCCAGCGTAATGGTCGGAAGCACATAGTGCATCCAATCCTGATACTGAGAGCTGGAACCGCCGGCACCCGAGATCGGCATGGAGATTGCACCGCCCGTGGCGTCCTTGAGGATGACGCCAAAGAACAGCTGCAGCAACATACCGAGCCAGAAGGCCGGGACCGCAACGAGGATCGACGTGGTGAGCGTTACCAAAATATCCCAGAAGGAATAACGCTTTACCGCCGAAATGATACCCGCACCGATACCCATGATTGCCTCGAGCACGATGGCGCACGCGGCAAGTTTGATCGTATACGGATACTTCTGGGCAAAGATATCCGTAACCGGCAGCTTGCGCTGATACGAATTGCCCAGATCGCCATGAAGCAGGCCGTTCATGTAATACAAGTAACGGTCCACGAGCGACGTTTGAACGGGATCGCCGTTCTCGTCAAGGATCGCGTTGCCGTCCTCGTCCGACTGGACCAGGTGATAGCGGACGCGAAGCTGAAGCTCCACCTCGGGGGACAGAGCCTTGTCTCCACCGATCAGCTTGATCGGATCTCCCGGCACGATATTCTGGAGGGCGAACAGAATCAGCGTAACGCCCAAAAACACCGGGATGAACTGAAGCACACGTTTAACGATGTACTTACCCATACCACTCCCCTATCTAGGGATTAACCTAAATGGGATGCCGATCGCCAGACCGGCATCCCAAAATTACCATCAGCCAGTTTACCCCAGGTTAGGGAGAACTGTATGTTTCCCATGAGGTCTACGTAAATACTTGACCCTCACGGAAGCTGCAAACTCTTAGGCGAGCTCAGCGGTACCCAGCTCGGCATGCTTCTGCGGATCGACATAGAGGTGCTTGATGCGATCGGAGCCGACGATGGTGTGCGTGTAGAACATCACCGGGATGACCGGGCAGTCGGCAGCGACCATTGCATCGGCCTCCTGCATCTTAGCGACGCGCTCCTCGTCGTCAACAATAGTACGAGCCTCGTCGACCTTGGCGTCGAACTCGGGGTTGCTGTAACCAGAGCGGTTGTCGCCACCGAGGGAGTCGGAGTGGAACAGCGGATACAGGAAGTTGTCCATGATCGGGTAGTCGGCAATCCAACCCAGACGACCGAACTGATAGTTAAAGTTCTGATACTGCTCGAGCAGGGCAGACCACTCGGGGGTATCGGAGACAGCGGTAACGCCAACCTTGGCAAGGTCGCCGATGATGGACTCCATGATCTCCTTGTGACCGCCGTCCTGGTTGTAGGAAAGGGTCACGCTAATGCCACGATCCCCGTTAGCGCCAGCGGGAGCAACCTTGTCGAGGTACTCGTTAGCCTTGTCGACATCGTAGGCGCAGAACTCCCATGCGCCCTCCTTGTAGCCATCGATGCCCGGAGGAACAATGCCGTCGGCGGGGGTACGGGTACCCTTGAAGATGGTCTTGCAGATGGCCTCACGGTTGATGGCCAGGGAGATGCCCCTACGCAGGTCGGCGTTGTTGAACGGCTCGGCCGTGGTGTTGCAGGTCAGATAGTACGTGGAAGGCTCGGCGCCGAGCAGCATGCGCTCGCCGTCACCCATGGTGTAGCCGTCCTTGGACACGCCGCGATCCTTCTTGGCGGCATCGATCTGAGCAACGGGAACGTCGCAGACATCGAGGTTACCGGCCTGGAACTCCTTGTAAGCAGTCTCCATGTCCTTGATGACCTGGAAGTGGATGCCATCGATCTTGGCCTTGTCGCCATAGTAATCGTCGAACTTCTTGAGGTTGATCTCCTGACCATCCTCCCACTTGCCGTCCATCATGAACGGGCCGTTACCGACCGGTGCAAGATAGAAGCTCTTGACATCGGACTCGGCGCACTCGGGAACCGGGGCCAGAGCCGGGTGAGAGGCGACGAAGGGGAAGTCGGCGTAAGCGGAAGACAGCTTGACGACGAGGGTCTCATCGTCGGGGCAAGTAACACCGCTGAGCTCGGTAGCGTTACCGGCAAGCAGGTCGTCATAGCCCTCGACCATAGAAAGGTGATAGGAGACCTCGGAAGGGCCGTACTCGGTAGCGATGGCCGACTTGGTGTTGACCAGACGCTCCCAACCGAGCTTGAAGGACTTGGAGGTAACGTCGTCACCGTTGTGGAACTTGGCCTTCTTGATCTTGAAGGTGAACTCGGTGGCGTCGTCGTTGGCCTCAAAGGACTCGCAAGCCAGCGGAACGATCTCGCCCTTCTCGGCGTCATAAGAGGTCAGAGCATCAAAGAGCTGGTACTCGACCTGAGTGCCCTGGTCCTCCTGGACGTTATAGGGGTCGATGCAGACCGGGTTGTTGATGTAGAAGTTCAGCGTCGAACCGGACTCAGAACCGGAAGCGTCGCCGCCCTTCTTGCCACATGCGGCAAGAAAAGCCATGGAGCTCGCAGCAAGGGTACCGCCGACAAAGGCGCGACGACCCATAACGGGCTGGTGGAACATAGAATCAGCCATGCCATCCTCCTTATGAGATAGGACAAAGTAAGTTCGGTCGGGCAACGTCAAGACAGCCCAATCGAACCATTCAAACGCGGTCCGCCGTTTTGGCTGGTTATACAAAGCGGACCAACGTATTGCAATACAGTAGCGCATTTTATGCACGATTTGGGGCTAATTCCGGTTAACGGTCGAGATTTTCTTTAGTTGGGCGAAGTATATGAGGATATTTTGACTCTGTTACAAATATGTAAACAAAAAGGGTCCCGCACTTGCGGGACCCTTTTCAAGTATTTATGCGGCTCGTGATTAGTAGCCCACGATGCCCTGCGGGAAGAAGAACATGCACAGCACGACGCACACGGCAAACACGACAGCCATGATGACGGTCAGGCGGTCAAGGTTCTGCTCCATAACGCCCGTGGCAGAGCTGGAGTTATACAGCGAGCTGGCAATCATATCCGAAACGCCGGTACCCTTACCGGAATGCATCAGGACGAGAATCGTCAGCGCCACGGCAGAAACAGCCCAAACGACAAACAGAAGAATCTGGAACGGACCCATAGATAAGCTCCTTAATAGAACAGTTCAAACTCCAGTACTGTACCACAATCCCCCGCTCTCCCCTACCTGCCACTCAAGGACGGGGTGGAAATGGCAGAAATACCAAAAAGGGGGTTGTCCGGTTGTGGACAACCCCCTTGCTAGAAAACGGTATTTGTTTTCTATTAGGCCTCGGTAGCGAGCACGCGGCCCGTCATCTCGGCGGAAGGCTCAATACCAGCCATGGTGAGCATGGTCGGAGCGATATCGGAAAGACGGCCGTCCTCGATACCGGTGAGCTTGGCCTTCTCATCAACGATGATGAACGGCACGCGGTTGGTGGTGTGAGCCGTAAACGGATGCTTGGAACCGTCGGAAGCAACGTCAAACATGTGATCGGCGTTGCCGTGGTCGGCGGTAATCAGCGCAAAGCCGCCCTTGGCGAGAATCGCCGGGACAACCTTGGACAGGGCATCGTCAACAGCCTCGACAGCCTTAACGGCAGCGTCGAAGACACCGGTGTGACCAACCATGTCGCAGTTCGCGAAGTTCACGATGTAGAAATCAGCGCGATCCTCGTTGATGGCGGCGACGAGCTTCTCGGTAACCTCGGGAGCGCTCATCTCGGGCTGCAGATCGTAGGTAGCAACCTTGGGGGAAGCGACGAGCACGCGCTCCTCGCCCTCCTTGGGCTCCTCGATGCCACCGTTGAGGAAGAACGTCACGTGGGCGTACTTCTCGGTCTCGGCAGTGTGCAGCTGCTTCAGGCCATTGGCGGCGATAACGTCGGCCAGGACGTTCTCGGGGAACGTCTTGGGGAAGGCGACCTCGACGTCAAACGTCGGATCATACTCGGTCATCGTCACAAAGTGCGAAAGCTTGATCTGCTCGCGCTCAAAGCCGTCGAACTCCTTGTCCGTGAACACGCGGGTCATCTGACGAGCGCGGTCGGGACGGAAGTTGAAGAAGATGGCCGCGTCGCCCTCGTGAATGCCCTCGTTGTGGGCAGCGAAGGGCTCGACGAACTCGTCGCCGCGCGGGTCCTTCTCGTAGTAGGCCTTGATACCGGCAACGGGGTCGGTATCAGCATCGGACGCGTTGACCATGACGTCGTAGGCGCGCTGGATGCGCTCCCAACGGTTGTCGCGGTCCATCGCCCAATAACGACCCGAGACGGTGGCAACGCGAGCGTCGCAACCGGTCTCCTCGGAGATCTTAGCCAGGAAGGCGCAGAACTCACTCATGTAGCCAGCGCCGGACTGCGGGTCAACGTCGCGGCCATCCATGAAGGCGTGGACGCGAACGGTCTTGACACCGTGCTTGGCAGCCATCTTGACCAGAGCCTCGACGTGGTTCATGTGAGAATGAACACCGCCAGGGCTCATAAGGCCCATGAGGTGAAGAGTCTTGCCGTCAGCCTTGACGTCGTCCATAGCCTTGACGAAGACCTCGTTCTTGGCGATGGAGCCGTCCTTGATGGCGTTGTTGATGCGCGAAAGCTCCTGGAACACGATGCGGCCGGCACCGATGTTGAGGTGACCCACCTCGGAGTTGCCCATCTGGCCATCGGGAAGACCCACGTCCTCGCCCGAAGCGCCGAGCGTGGTGTGAGGATACTTCTCGTATAGGCTATCAAGGAAGGGCGTCTTGGCAGCGGCGACGGCGTTCTCGCCATCGGACGGAGCCAGGCCGCAGCCGTCCATGATGATCAGGAGTGCAGGAAGATGACGTTGTGCCATATGTCCTACTCGCCTGCCTTGACGACCATAGAGGCGAAGTCGGCAGCCTTGAGCGAAGCGCCGCCCACGAGGGCGCCGTCAACGTCGGGCTTGGCGACGAGCTCGGCGATGTTACCGGGCTTGGCAGAGCCACCATAGAGAACGCGAATGCCGTTAGCGAGCTCCTCGCCGAACATCTCCTTGAGGGTCTCACGGATAGCGCCGCAGACCTCCTGAGCGTCCTCGGCGGTAGCGGTCTTGCCGGTGCCGATGGCCCAGATGGGCTCGTAGGCGACGACGACCTGCTTGGGGCAGGTGATCTCAAGACCAGCAAGGCCAGCCTTGACCTGGTTCACGACGTGCTCGACATAGGTGCCAGCCTCGCGGACCTCGAGGGACTCGCCGCAGCAGAAGACGGGAACAAGGCCGGCGGCAACGAGAGCCTTGGCCTTCTTGTTCTGGTCCTCGTCGGTCTCGTGGAAGTAGTCGCGACGCTCGGAGTGACCGATGATGCAGTAGGTGCAGCCAGCGGACTTGAGCATGTCGCAAGAGGACTCACCGGTGAAGGCACCCTTGGCCTCCCAGTACACGTTCTGTGCGCCGAGGGCGATGGGGGCAGCCTGAATGCGGTCATGAACCGTGGTGATGTCGATGGTCGGAGGGCAGACGAGCACCTCGACGCCAGCCGGAACCTCGGGCAGAGCCTGAGCCAGCTCGTCAGCGAGCTTGGCGGCCTCGGCGACGTCGTTGTTCATCTTCCAGTTACCAGCGATAAGAAGGGTGCGATTAGGCATCGAGAAGCGCCTCCACTCCGGGCAGGGCCTTACCCTCGACGAGCTCCATGGAAGCGCCACCACCGGTGGAGATCCAGCTCATCTTGTCGGCCAGGTTGAACTTGTTGACAGCTGCGACAGAGTCACCACCGCCGATGATCGAGGTGCAGTCAGCCTCGGCGAGAGCCTCGGCGATAGCCTGGGTGCCGTGAGCAAAGTTGTCAAACTCGAAGACGCCCATGGGGCCGTTCCAGAACACGGTCTTGGCGCCCTTGACAGCCTCGGCATAGAGCTCCTCGGTCTTGGGACCGATGTCCATACCCTCACGATCGTCGGGGATAGCGTCGGAAGCAACAACCTCGGGGACAGCGTCCTCGCCAAAGTGATCGGCAACACGGTTGTCGATGGGGAGCAGGATCTTGACACCCTTCTCCTCGGCCTTCTTGAGCATCTCGCCGGCGCGCTCGACCCAGTCCTCTTCCTTGAGGGACTGACCGACGGACAGGCCCTGAGCCAGGAAGAAGGTGTAGGCCATGCCGCCACCGATGATCAGGGTGTCAGCGGAGTCGATGAGGTGATCGAGAACGCCGATCTTGGAGGAAACCTTGGAACCGCCGACGATGGCGACGAAGGGGCGCTCGGGCTCGGCGAAGATGCCGGTCAGCGTATCGACCTCCTTCTCGAGCAGGAAGCCTGCGACTGCGGGCAGGTAAGCGGCGGGGCCCACGACGGAACCCTGGGCGCGGTGAGCGGTGCCGAAGGCATCGAGAACGAAGACGTCACCATAGGAAGCGAGCTTCTTGGCGATCTCGGGATCGTTCTTCTTCTCACGCTTATCGAAGCGGACGTTCTCGAGAACGAGAACCTTACCCGGCTCGACGGCGGCGACAGCCTCGGCAGCCTTCTCGCCGTAGGTGTCGGCGACAAAGGCAACGTCAAGGCCAGAGAGCTCAGCGAGCTTCTTGGCGACGGGCTCGAGGGAAAGCTCGGGCTGGAAGCCGGTGCCCTCGGGACGGCCGAGGTGGCTCATGAGGATGACGCGAGCATTGTGCTCAACCAGATAGTTGATGGTGGGCAGGGCAGCCTTGATACGGGTGGTGTCGCCAACGACGCCATCCTTGATAGGCACGTTAAAGTCAACGCGGACGAGAACGCGCTTGCCGTCGACATCGATGTCGCGGACGGTCTTCTTGGTAAAGGCCATGTTTGCTTCTACCTTTCGTACGTGTCTGCCTCCCATTACGGCAGACGATTTCCTATAAAAAGGGCGCGACCCTAGGGTGTAAGCCCTATAAGGCCGCGCCCTTCTTTAGACGCTCAACGAGCTATTCGCTAAAAGCTAAATTAAGCAACGAACTTCTCGAAGTACTTGATGGTGCGGACCATCTGAGAGGTGTAGGAGTTCTCGTTGTCGTACCAAGAGGTGACCTGAACGAGGGTCTGGCCGTTGCCGAGGTCAGAGCACATGGTCTGCGTGGCGTCGAAGATGGAGCCGTGGGTCTCGCCGACGATGTCGCGGGAGACGATCTGGTCCTCGTTGTAGGCGAAGGTATCGGGGATGGTCTCGGCGTAGGCCTTCATGGCAGCGTTGACCTCGTCGACGGTGACCTTCTTGTCAACGACGGCGTAGAGGTTGGTCAGCGAGCCGGTCGGCGTCGGGACGCGCTGGGCGGCACCGATGAGCTTGCCGTTGAGCTCGGGGAGAACCAGGCCGATGGCCTTGGCAGCGCCCGTGGTGTTCGGGACGATGTTCTCGGAGCAGGCGCGGGAGCGACGGAAGTTGCCCTTGCGCTGCGGGCCGTCGAGCGGCATCTGGTCGCCGGTGAAGGCGTGGATGGTGGTCATGATGCCGGACACGATGGGAGCGAAGTCGTTCAGACCCTTGGCCATCGGGGCGAGGCAGTTGGTGGTGCAGGAAGCAGCGGAGATGATGTTGTCCTCAGCGGTCAGCGTCTCATGGTTGACGTTGTACACGATGGTGGGCAGATCGCTGCCGGCCGGAGCGGAGATGACGACCTTCTTGGCGCCAGCGTTGATGTGGGCCTGAGCCTTAGCCTTGCTGGTGTAGAAACCGGTACACTCGAGAACGACGTCGACGTCGAGGTCGCCCCAAGGCAGGTTGTTGGCGTCGGCCTCCTTGTAGATCTTGATCTCCTTGCCGTCAACGGTGATGGAATCCTCGCCAGCAACGACCTCGTGATCGCGAGCATAGTTGCCCTGCGTGGAGTCGTACTTCAGCAGGTAAGCGAGCATATCGGGAGAGGTGAGGTCGTTGATAGCGACGATCTCGGAGCCCTCATGACCGAACATCTGACGGAAGGCCAAACGACCGATGCGACCGAAGCCGTTAATAGCAACCTTTACTGCCATTGTGTCTCCTTTCGTAAGGCCCCCGCAAGCTACAGCGCCTGCCGTTGAGGCCCACAAACTAACCACTCGCCTAATATACCTTTTTTTTGACTTGAATTTCACGAGAATGCTCGAAATTGAAAATCAAATTTGCGTTCCTTGATTGTCATTTTCATTGCAACAGCCTCAGGACTCAGCGCAACGCGTTGCGCTGAGTCCTGAGGCGCGAATCCG
>UQIV01000035.1 GCA_900541205.1 uncultured Collinsella sp.
TCGCAGCCCCGACCCGCGGTCACGAGCGGGGGCTCCTGTCTTTTTAGTGCCCTCGGATTGGGTCATAGTGTCTGTCGGTGCCATAACATCGGCGTTGCCTTGGCCGTCGGAAATGATCCGTTGGGGACGGAGGAAAACGGATCATTTTTATCCTGGTGCATTGGTGCAAGGGGGCAGGTTTCCTTTGCACCAGTTTCTGTCGAGTCGGTGCTCTTTGCGGGTTGCCCGTATAATGGTTTGCGTATGAACCGCAACCAAGGAGTTCCAGTTTATGGACCAGAGCCTTTTTAAATTCGACCTGATCGCCGAGGACCCGGCGACGCATGCGCGTGCCGGCGTGCTGCACACCCCGCACGGCGACATCGAGACGCCGATCTTTATGCCCGTGGGCACCAAGGCAAACGTCAAGGGCATTCCTACCGAGACCGTCAAACAGCTCGGCGCCCAGATCGTGCTTGCCAATACCTATCACCTGTCCATGCGTCCCGGCGAGGACACCATCGCCGAGCTGGGCGGACTGCACAAGTTTATGAACTGGCACGGCCCTATCCTCACCGACTCGGGTGGTTTCCAGGTCTTCAGCCACAACGACGCGGTCAAGCTTACCGACGAGGGTGTGCGCTTTATCGTCAACGACTACGATGGCCGCCACGTGTTCTGGACGCCCGAGGACAACATGGAAATTGCCATGAAGCTCGGCTCCGACATCTGCATGCAGCTCGACCAGTGCCCGGGCTATCCCGCCACGCGCGCCTACGTTGAGCGCGCCGTTGAGCTGTCGAGTATGTGGGCCGAGCGCTGCTATAAGGCGCATACCCGCGACGACCAGGCGCTCTTTGGCATCGTTCAGGGCGGCATGCACCTGGACCTGCGCCTGCGCTCGCTGCGCCATCTGGAGGAGTGCGGCGACTTCCCCGGTTACGGCATTGGCGGCTACTCGGTGGGCGAGGACCACGAGACCATGTTCGAGACCCTGGCACCACTCGTAAGCGAGTACATGCCCAAGCACAAGCCGCGCTACCTGATGGGCGTCGGCAACCCCACCACCCTCGTGCGCGGTGTGGGCGTGGGTATCGACATGTTCGACTGCGTGCTGCCGACGCGCACGGGCCGCATGGGTACGGCGTTCTCCAGCGAGGGTCGCCTCAACTTCCGCAACGCGCGCTTTGCGCACGACGATGGCCCCATCGATCCCACCTGCACCTGCCCGGTGTGCACGGGCGGCTACAGCCGCGCGCTCATCCGTCACATGGTCACGCAGAAGGAGATGCTCGGTGGCATTCTGCTTTCGATGCACAATATCTACTACCTGCTCAACCTTATGCAGCGTGCCCGCCAGGCCATTATCGAGGGCCGCTACGGTGCGTTCGTGAGCGACTGGATGAATAGCCCTGCCGCGGTGGATTACTAGGAGCTGCGACCGCTGACCGATGCCTTGCAAGCGCATGATGCATCGTGGGTACCATACCGAATAGTTGATGTTCGGGCGGGTGTTTGACGCATGGCGTCGACCCCGCCCGTTTCTATTTTCGATAGGAGTACCCCATGATTAAGAACGAGAATGTCGAGGGCGAGCCCGCCTACGACGAGACGTACCGCCGCGGTCCCGTGGTCATGCGCGGCCCCATGATTCCTAAGGACAACACCTACGCCAACCTGCTGGCGCCCGAGGGATCGACCGACTGGCTGCACGCCGATCCGTGGCGCGTACTGCGCATTCAGGCCGAGTTTGTCGACGGCTTTGGCGCGCTTGCCGAGCTCGGACCTGCGGTGACCATCTTCGGTAGCGCCCGCACGCCCAAGACTGATCCGCTCTACAAAGCAGCGCGTACCGTCGGGCGCAAGATCGCGCAACGTGGCGTGGCGGTCATCACCGGTGGCGGCCCCGGCATCATGGAAGCGGCCAACAGGGGAGCGGCGAGCGCGAACGGCAAGTCGGTCGGCTTGGGTATCGAGCTCCCACACGAGCATGGGCTCAACAAATACGTGAACCTTGGAATGGACTTCCGTTACTTCTTTGTGCGCAAAACCATGTTCGTTAAGTACAGCTCGGGCGCCATCGTATTTCCCGGCGGCTTTGGCACGCTCGACGAGATGTTCGAGGTTCTCACGCTGGTGCAGACGCACAAGGTCAAGCGCATGCCGCTCGTTTTGGTGGGAACCGAGTACTGGCAGGGCCTGTTCGACTGGCTCAACGGCCCGGTGATGGATGCCGGCATGATCAGCCCACTCGATCCGGACCTGGTGCACATCACCGACGACCTCAACGAGGCCGTTGACATTGCGCTCAGCGGGTTGATGTAGAGCAATCGTGTCTACCGCGACATGAATATGCATGGCAATCTGATGCTATCTAACGTCAGGTTGCCATTTATATTGGGTATACTGATGCAAAAGACGAGGGCGAGGAGGTCGCGTATGTCTACTGCAACGGTTAAGCCTACGACGGTTCGCATCGAAGAGGGGCTCAAGGAGCAGGCGACTGAGTTCTTGGATTCGGTCGGCCTCAGCCTCAATTCCTATCTCAATCTTGCCGTTCGGCAGCTGGTAAATCAGCGAAAGATTCCTTTTGAGATTGTAGGAAGGGCGGAGGTGCCCAACGAGGCGACGAGGCGTGCCATGGTGATCGCCGAGGCTCATGAGTTGGGGATTTTGCCGGACGATAGCCCGTCATTCAATAACGCTGATGAGCTTATGTCATTCCTCGATGAGGAATAGCGATGTTCGAGATTAAAGTTGAGGCTCAATTTAAGGTGGACTACAAACGAACGATGCGCATGCATCCGCAGCTAAAAAGTGAGTTTAAAGCGGCGGTTGCAGAGCTTGTGGCTCATGGGTCACTTCCGGCGGAGTATGGCGCCCATGAGCTTTCAAACCCGGGCGGCAATTACAACGGCCACATCGATTTCCATCTATCCGATGGCTTGGTCGATGTGGTCGTTCTATATCTGCCCCATAAGACTAGCCCAGTGATCAGGCTGGTGCGAATGGGCACTCATCAGGAGCTGTTTCAGGGTCCGCTGGGCTGATCGCCGATTTCCAAGTTGCGGTGGAATAGGGACTGATTTGCGGTCGATTGGCCAAAAACAGTCCCTATTTCACCGCAACTGATAGGCGCGCCCCGTTCGCTGCTGCGGCCCCCGGTTCTCCTCATTGCTGGATTTCGCTCAAAAACTCAGCGGCGACTTCGTTGCTTTTGAAACGGATGCTGCGGTCTTCTTTCTTGGGGAATGCCAGCAGCGGGATAGTCCCGTACCAGACAGTTTCCTCGTCAATCACGGCCGCGCACAGCCGCCCTTTGGCCTTGACGGAATAGTCGACGTTCATCTCGGCAAAAATCGCTTTCGCGTCATCGCGCGGAGGTGAGGCAACATAAACCTCAAGGGTAATCCCACGGGCGGCTGCGCCTGCGAGTGTGGTGGTGAGTTTCGTGAGGCATGCGGCGGATGCGTAGGATGCGGCTATGAAGGCACTCTTTGTGGCACCGGTGATGTCTTTAATTAATGCCTCAATAGCGTTTGCCGGCTCTATGAGAATGTTGTAATCGGGTTGCTCGCTGTCCTCTGCTGAATAAATTTCGTACCCCAACTTGGCGTACGTCTTGAGTCTTTTCTGGTACATGCGGGCGAGCATGGGTATCGACAGGTCAATGTAGTCGAATATCTCAACCTGTTGCTTGCCCTCGTGGCTTCTATGCAGTCTGCCCACCTGCTGCGTTACGCTGCCGTCCCAAGATATCGGCGTGGCAATGAAAAGGGTGTCAAGGTAGGACAGATCGAAGCCCTCGCTCAGAAGGCTTTCGGTGGCGACGATGATTCGATGTTCATGCTCAAAGCCGGGAAGACTGTTCAGTATCGCTTTTCTTTCTTTGGCGCCGATTTCTCCGGTTAAGAGTATGGGCTCGTGTCTGCGATCATTAAGCAACCTGAACAGTTCCTCAGCATGCTTTTTCCTTTTGGATAGTATGAGCGGATGTCGACCGTTTGACGCTGCTTCGAGGGCGTCATCGACAATCAATTCGTTTCTTGCCGCATGTGCACACAGCATATCGAGAATCTGATTGAAGCTTGCATCCGGCTCGTAGGCGGATAGCCGAATGCCGGTAAATCTCGGTCGAACGATGCGCTGGATGCCCTGCTGAATTGCCTGCGTTTTTGGATCGATGACATAGCGAAGCGGGCCGCAGAGCATCGAGAGCGCCCGCGTGAGTCCGTCGGAGCGCTCGGGTGTCGCGGAGAGGCCATATATATATTTGGCTGGAGCGGACTTGAGGACGAGCTCGAGCTGTGGCGCGGCAGCATGGTGGCATTCGTCGCAGATAATGAGGCCGTAATTACGAACAAGGTTCTTAACTATCGGCTCCCCGGTTTGGGAGTCTTTGCCAGATAGCGACTGAAAGGAAGCGACGTCGATAAGGCCGCTGACGGCGGTTTTGCCCCCTCCGATTTGTCCAATAAGGGGAGGTTGCTTTTTGCTGATTCGTCCTTTTGGCGTTCGGACCGGCTCTCTGGTGTCCGTAATGTCGAGAAATCGTTCGAGCTGCGATTTCCATTGGGCTATGAGCGCGGTCTTTGGAACAATGACGAGCGCCGGAAGACCAACGGCGGCAATAAGATAAGCTCCGATGACGGTTTTACCGAAGCCCGTTGGCGCAGACATGATTCCGTCTTCGTATTCAAGCATCTGGTCGGCGGCAATTTGCTGTTCGGGATGAAGGGTCCCTTTGAATGCCATCTCAATTGGATTGCCCGTGCTACGTTCGTCTGAATAATGGGCAGTAACGTGGGCTTCTTGAATCAGCTGCTCAAGTTGGGCTTTGCAGCCTCTGGGAATCGCGACGCGGCCATCTCTAAGTTCGCTGAGGTCTATGAGTCGCGGTTTGCCGAATACTGATTGATGCATAGATTGCGCACGGAAGAACTCCGGGTTGGCAAATGTCGCAAGCCTGCGGACTTCCATTTGAGCTGCCGGGCTCAGAGACTTTTCGGGGATGTAGAGCATATCGGCTTGTGTGACGGGCAGGTTCGAGGGGAAGTCTCGTGGCGTGAGCGGGAGCCGCTTTCGTGGCTTTTGGACATTGCGCCTGGTTTTGTTTGTCGCTGTAGCTGTTGCTATTCCAAGCGGTTTGTTTTCGGTGTCCTCGATCAGACGGTCCACCGTCGCACGCGAGATTAGTTGGATTTGCGAAAGGTAAAGCCATTGGTCGGGAAAGGGCTCGAATCGTTCGTCAACAAATACGTTGTTTCCTTCCCGCTGCGCTTTCCCCTGAAAGGGCAGCGCAATGAGATTTCCAAAGCCGCCTTCAGGAATGGTGGACTGCGCGGGTATCATTCGGTCAAAGGCTTCGAAGGTGATTGTCTTGTTGAGTGCCGCTGCTTCGGCGATAAGGCAGCTACCGAAATCTCGTGCTGTCTTTGCGTTTATAGGTTCTAGGAAGAAAAACCAGATATGCGCGCCGTTGCCTGACCTTGATCGCTCGACCGCAGCGTTAATTCCATGGTTTTTTACGACAAGCCTGATAGCGTTTGTCGCTTCTTTCCAATCGGCTTTGTCAAAATCAATGACAAGGACATTTGTGTTGCAGTCTTTGTCGAGAACATATTGACCTATGACGTCCCGGAGCCTGTCGTCGCTGCCTTTGAAATGGGCGATAATGGCGGCATCGTTCAGCTCAAGGAATGTGCGGCTGCGACATTCAGCGCATTTAATTCTGTGATGGTTTGCTTTGGGGCAAATGCCTGGCTTCCACTCATTTGCGCAGGCGGGTGTATAGCCGATGCCCCCGTCTTTTCTGCGATACCCGTGAGCGTGCACATCTTTGCGGCCGGTAAAAAGATTGCGAAAGAGCTCGAGTTTGTCGCGCGCTGGGCTCGCGCTGGTAACGATGCCCTCGGTCTGTGCACGTTCGCCGAAAGATTTGCCGGCTTTGTCCCATTCTTCGAGTGTTGCGTAACGGATGTCTGGACCGTTGCTACAGATTACGATCTGCTTACGCGGATCTGAAGCGTGGACAACCGTTTTATTGAGTTTGAATAAGGCGTTCCCGAAAAGGGCGTATTGATGCACGGCGTTGCTCATTTGAATGCCATTCTTGTCAGCGTTCATTGGGATGAGGGTACGTCATTTCAGCTTTATGAGATACGCGACTTCGATTTTGGTTCGGTAATAGTGGGGTACCGATCCGTGAGTGGCAATTAGCCGGTGCCAAAACGTGCGGCGGCTGTTGTTAAAGGTGTTTTGGCGGCTATGGGGCGTGTTGGCGGCGTGGGGAGGGGTCCTCGAATGACTCCGTGGTCAAATAACGTCAAATATGAGTACTGTTGTTAATGTAGTCTCATAACATTTGGTAAGAATAGAATACCAATTCCACATTATTCTATATATCTAACCCACTAAACACGGAATTTTGAGCCTTGGCAAGACGTGGAATTGATCGAAATGATCAATTCCGGCGAGATTTTGCTGCTACTAATTTGGTGGCGGTACTCATTATTTGCCATTTTTTGTCCAGTGGGTACCGCGAGGGGCCTGTTCGACTGGCTCAACGGCCCGGTGATGGATGCCGGCATGATCAGCCCACTCGATCCAGACCTTGTCCACATCACCGACGACCTCAACGAAGCCGTCGACATCGCCCTGAGCGGGCTGATGTAGGGTAGGTAAAATGGGACGGGGCTAAAAGACTGGTCTGAAACGTTTGATACCAGTCTTTTTAGCCCCGTCCCAAATGAACTGCTTCTAAGTTGCGGTGGAATAGGGATTGATTTGCGGCTGATAAGCCAAAAACAGTCCCTATTTCACCGCAAGTGGTATGGGTAGCCCTAATTGGCAGGTTGGTATCGGGGGCAGTAGCTGATGGCGATGGCGTCGATGCCTACATGGGTGGCGATGGTGCAGCCGATGGGGCCGGTGCCGGCGTCTACGTAGTCCTGGCCCGCGAGCGTCTGGTTGACGAGCTCTTGCTCCTCAGCGGCGCCGGTCGTGAGCACGCGCACGCTCGAACCCGGGTGTTCAGCCAAAAACGCGAGGCAGTCGGCCATGGTGTTTGCAACGATGCGCTTGGCACCGCGGCCCTTCTTGATGGCCTTGATCTCGCCCGATTTCCACTCCGGCGAAACGGCCAGGCGAATGTTGAGCATCTGTGTGAGCTGGCCGGCGAGCTTGGGCGCGCGGCCGTTCTTAACGAGGTTCTCGAGCGTGCGGGGAATCAGCAACAGGTGTGCGTCGGGCAGCGTCGCGCGGATTTGCGCCTCGGTCTCGTCCAAGTTGCGGCCGTCTTCGCGCATGGCCAGCGCGTACTCCACCAACAGGCCCTCGGCGCCCGAGCCGGTTCGCGAGTCGATGCAGCGCACGTCGAGCTCGTGTGTTTCGGCCGTCAGGCTGGCGTTGGCATAGCAGGCGGACCACTCGCTGCACAGCGAGATAAAGATGGCGCTATCGTGGCCGTCGGCGCGCACGCGGTCAAAGAGTGCCTTGAACTCGCCGGCGCTCGGCTGCGAGGTGTGTGGCAGCTGCTCGGAGCCGGCCATGCGGGCGACGTATTCCTCGGCGGTAATCTGCACCTGGTCGAGCAGGTCCTCGCCCTCGATAATCACATGTAGCGGAATCACGTAAATGCCGAGCTCTTGAGCACGGGCGGGGGAGATGTCCGACGTGGAGTCGGTTATGATGGCAAAAGACATAATTGCACCTTTCGTTGGGGCGCTTGCGTGCCGCCTTCTGAGAGCAAAGTGCGTCAAGTATAGTGGAGTTGCTCTACATTGCTAGGTTCAATTGTTGAATAGTCAACAGTTTGAAGTGGTGGTGTGGAAATCATCAACTGGGGAAGAGGGATGCCGATGGAGGCGCTGGAGATATGCAGGCGACCGGTTGTGCTGTTCGATTTTGACGGCACGGTGGCCGATACGGGTCGGGCGGTGATGACCTCGACGCGCAAGACGTTGGCCGCGCGCGGGTTTTCGGAGGCGCAGATGGGCGACCTGCGTCGTATGATCGGGCCGCCCCTGTGGAAGAGCTTTCACGACTTTTACGGCTTCTCGCGCGAGGAGTCGCTGGTGGTGGCTGACGAGTACCGTGCCTTTTTTGATGAGTTGGGACCGGAAGAGTATCCCGTGTTCGATGGAATCCCCGAGCTGCTCGATGGCCTTGTCGCACAGGGGCATCGCTTGGCCGTGGCGACGTCGCGCATGGAGGCGAAGTGTATCGACATGGTGGGAGAGCTGGGACTTTCTCAGTTTGAGGCGGTGGTTGGCATGAATCCGCCGCAGGGGCGCGAGACCAAGGCCGATTCGGTCCGCGATGCCCTGGCGGCGCTCGGCGCGACGGCGGGCGATGCCGTGATGATCGGCGATCGCTTTAACGATGTGGAGGGCGCGCACGCAATGGGCGTACCGTGCATCGGCATCTATTCGGGTGCGGCGGCGCCGGGCGAGCACGAGGCGGCGGGTGCCGATGCAGTGGTGCACTCGGTGGCCGAGCTTGCTAAACTTTTCGCTATCTAATAGACGTAATGTGAGGGGCGGGCGTACCCGTCGCTCATTGGTAAGGAGGTCGTCCATGAATCAGGTGGAGCAGAGCGTTGCCGAGTATGTCGACGAGGTCTGGGAAGATGTCGTCGCCGATATCGAACAGCTGGTGAGCTATCCGTCCGTGGCGGTTTCTGCCAATGCGGAGCCCGGCGCGCCGTTTGGCCGTCCGGTTCGTGACGCGCTCGATTGCGCGCTCAGCATTGCGCAAAAGCTCGGCTACCAGACGAGCGACGACGAGGGCTTTGTGGGCATCGCCGATATCCCGGGTCGCGGCGACAAGCAGCTCGCGACCATCTGCCACGTGGACGTGGTGCCCGCCGGCCCCGGCTGGAACACCGACCCGTTTGCGATGGAGCGTCGCGAGGGCTGGCTGCTCGGCCGTGGCGTGATCGACGACAAGGGTCCGGCCGTGCTGTCGCTCTACGCCGGCGCCTACCTGCTCAAGCACGGCATTGTGCCGCGCTATACCTTCCGCGCGCTGCTGGGCTGCGATGAGGAAGTGAGCATGTCCGACGTTCACCATTATCTGGAGAACTACGCGAATCCCGACTTTCTGTTTACGCCCGATGCCGAGTTCCCGGTCTGCAATGCCGAGAAGGGCCAGTTTGGGGCGACGTTCGTGAGCCCCAAGATCGACGGCGGGCGCATTGTGTCCTGGAGCGGCGCCGAGGCGAGCAATGCCATTCCGTCGCAGTCCATCTGCGAGCTCGCGATTGCCGCTGATGAGCTGCCGGCGCCGGTCGAGAACGCTGACCGCCTGGAGATCACGACGCTCGATAACGGGCATACGCAGATTTTCGCCCACGGTATTGGCGGCCACGCTTCGATGCCTGAGGGCACCATCAACGCCGTCGGCCTGATCGTGTCGTATCTACGCGAGGCCGAGGACGCGTTTGGTGCCCGTGACGAGCGCCTGCTGACGCCTGCCGAGCACGAGTTTGTCAAGTTTTTGGCCTTTGTGCATGCGGATGCCTATGGCCGCGGCCTGGGCATCGATGCGACGAGCCCGGCGTTTGGTCCGCTCACCTGCAACCCCGGCGTCATCCGTGTGGCGGATGGCCATATCGAGCAGGTCATCGACGTGCGTTTTCCCGACAGTACGAGCGCCGATACCATCCGCGAGCAGCTCGAGCCGCTCGTGGGGCGCTTTGGCGTGACGTGTCGCGTGGGCCATGCGAAGGTGCCATTCTCGGTCTCTGCCGATGATCCGGCCGTGAAGGCGCTTATTGATACCTATAACGAGTTTACGGGTAAGCATGCCGAGCCCTTCGCCATGGGCGGTGGCACGTACGCGCGCAACTTTGCCCGCGCCGTCTCGTTTGGCCCCGAGGAGACCGGCCTGGAGCTGCCCTCGTGGGGCGGCCAGATGCACGGCCCCAACGAGTGCGCCAACGAGGAACAGCTCAAGCAGGCGCTCAAGATCTATATTGTTGCGATCCTCCGTTTGAATGAATTAGAGCTTTAAGGTCTCGCGGTTTCCCAATCTAAGTTGCGGTGGAATAGTTCCTAGAATGGGCCATTTGATGGCCAAGCAGGAACTATTTCACCGCAACTTTGTTTTTATTGGTGTAAAAGGTGCGCCATGTTCGGCGCTGGATTGTTATCCGTTTGTAAAGGCTGGGCCGCGCTTGCGGTAAGGGTCTATCAAATGGCCGTAAGAAACCGCAGATAAGGCGGTCGTCGCCCGATCGAGGCCGTATCTTTCCAAACAGCAAAGCGGGCAGGGTGCCCGCGATTCGCATGTATGAAAGGAAGATCATGCTCGATCAGGCTTATTCTCGTCGTCAGTTCCTCGGCCTCGCTGGTGGTCTTGCCAGCATCGTCGGTCTCGGTCTCGTTGGTTGCGGCGGCTCCGGCGCATCCGATGCCGCCGACAAGGGTAGCGCCGCTGCTGCCGAGTCCGTCTCCGGCGAGGTGACCTACGACGGCGCCTCTTCGTTCCAGGCTCTCGTCGAGGCCGCTGCCGAGAAGTTCATGGACGCCAACCCCGATGTCTCCGTCTCCGGCTCGGGTAACGGTTCGGGCAAGGGCCTGACCGCTGTTGCCGCCGGCACCGTCACCATCGGCAACTCCGACGTCTTCGCCGAGACCAAGCTTGAGGCCGATCAGGTCAAGAACCTCGTCGACCACGAGGTCGCCGTCGTGGGCATGGGTCCCGTCGTCTCCAAGAACGTGACGGTCGACGACCTGTCCCTCGAGCAGCTCAAGGGCATCTTCTCTGGCCAGATCACCAACTGGAAGGAGGTCGGCGGCGACGACGCCACCATCGTCGTCCTCAACCGCAAGGCCGGCTCCGGCACCCGCGCCACCTTCGAGGCCGCCGTCTTTGGCGACGAGGCCGTCGACTTTAAGGGCGACGCCGAGCTCGACAAGTCCGGCGACGTCCAGACTCAGATGGGCAGTACCGACAACGCCATCTCCTACCTCGACTTCTCGCACTTCGATGACTCCAAGTTCAACGCCATCAAGGTCGAGGGCGTCGAGCCCAAGAGCAAGAATGTCACTGATGACTCCTTCAAGATCTGGGCTACCGAGCACATGTACTGCTCCAAGGACGCCGACGAGGCCACCAAGGCCTTCCTGGAGTTCATGCTTTCCGACGACGTCCAGGGCAAACTCGTCGAGGAGCAGGGCTTTATCCCCGTCTCTGCCATGAAGGTCGTCAAGGACGCCAGCGGCAAGGTCTCCGCTAAATAGGTAATCGCCCCGGAAAGGTTTGCAATGGCAAAACAGCTGCCAAAGCGCGACCTTGAGAACGTGGGCCTGGGCGTCACGGGCGCGTGCGTAGCGCTCGTGACGCTTGTCGTTGCCGCGCTCATCTTTATGGTCGCCCAAAAGGGCCTCTCGGCTTTTGTCAAGGACGGCGTCTCGGTCGTCGAGTTTTTCACCGGCACCAAGTGGGACCTGGCCAACACGGCCGAAAACGGCCTACCCTACACCGGCGCCCTGCCCCTGATCGTCACCTCGTTTGCGGCCATGGTGCTCTCCACGCTCATCGCGCTGCCCATCGCCATCGGCTCTGCCATCTTTGCGGTCGAGATTAGCCCTAAGTTTGGTTCCAAGGTCTTTCAGCCGCTTATTGAGCTTTTGACCGGCATTCCCTCGGTCGTCTTTGGCCTGATCGGCTTTCACGTGGTCGTCGGTCTTATGAAGAGCGTTTTCCACGTGAGCACGGGCTTAGGCATCTTGCCCGGCGCCATCGTGCTGGCTGTCATGATTCTGCCGACCATGACCACGCTTTCGGTCGATGGCCTGCGCGCCGTGCCCGACAGCTACCGTCAGGGCTCGCTCGCGCTGGGCTATACCCGATGGCAGACCATCTGGCACGTGGTGCTCAAGTCTGCCGTGCCGTCGCTCATGACCGCGGTCATCCTTGGCATGACCCGCGCCTTTGGCGAGACGCTCGCCGTGCGCATGGTCATCGGCGGCATCGAGGCCATGCCGACGTCGCTGCTGTCGCCGGCTTCGACCATCACCACCACGCTCACCACGTCTATGGCGGTCTATGCCGAGGGCTCGGCCCAAGACGATGTTCTGTGGGCGCTCGGCCTGCTGCTGATGGGCATGAGTCTCATCTTCATCCTGATCATCCACCTTATCGGCCGCAAGGGGGCGAAGGCTCGTGGCTAGCACGCGTATCCACATCGACGAGGCGAGGCTCGGGCGTGTCCAAAAGCAGGACCGCTTCGCCACGGGCGTGTTGACGGCGATCGTCGCCATCGTCATGCTCATCGTCGTCTCCATGGTGGCCTATATCCTGTTCGAGGGCGTCTCGACGCTGTTCCAACCGGGCTTTCTTACGCAGCCCGCGCGCGCCAACGGTACCCAGGGTGGCGTGCTCTACCAGCTGTTCGACTCGTTCTACCTGCTGCTGATCACTCTGGTCATCTCGGTGCCCATCAGTCTGGGCGGAGCGGTCTTCCTGGTTGAGTACGCGCCGAACGGCCCTATCCGCGACATCGCCTCTACCGCCATCGAGACGCTGTCCTCGCTGCCTTCCATCGTCGTCGGCATGTTCGGCTTCCTGGTGTTCTCGGTGCAGCTGGGCTGGAAGTACTCCATCATCTCCGGCGCTGTCGCGCTCACCATGTTCAACATTCCCATCCTGGTGCGCGTGATCCAGCAGGCGCTCGAGGACGTGCCGCAGGCCCAGCGTGATGCGTGTCTGGCTATGGGCCTCACCCGCTGGGAGGCCACGCTGCACATCCTGATCCCCGAGGCCATGCCCGCTATCGTGACCGGCATCGTGCTTTCGGCCGGCCGCGTGTTTGGCGAGGCCGCGGCGCTGCTCTTTACCTCGGGCATGAGCTCGCCGGTTCGCCTGAACTTCTTGAGCTTTAACCTGTCGAGCCCTACCTGCGCCTGGAACGTGTTCCGCCCCGGCGAGTCGCTCGCCGTGCATATCTACAAGATCTATGGCGAGGGCAGCCCCGAGGCCCAGCAGATCGTCTGGGGCACCGCTGCATTGCTGATGATTTGCGTGCTGCTGTTTAACGTAATCGCCCGCATTGTGGGCAAGCAACTGGCAAGGAAGATGACGGCCGAATGAGCGAGATGAATGTAATGCCCGCAACCGAAGCGGCATCGTCCGACACCCAGGACTTCTTGTCGAGCGTGGGGGAGAGCGAGAAGCGCGTGCGCGTGAGCGGCAAGGCCGTGAGCGATGAGGTCGTGCTCTCCACCAAGGACGTCAACGTGTACTATGGCGACCACCATGCACTGCACAATACGTCGCTCGACTTCCACAAGGGCGAGATCACGGCGCTCATCGGGCCTTCGGGCTGCGGTAAGTCGACCTTCTTGCGTAGCCTCAACCTCATGAATCGCGAGATTCGCGGCTGCCGCGTGGAGGGCGAGATCAACTATCGCGGGCGCAACGTGAACACCAAGACCGAAAACACCTACGAGCTGCGCCGTTCCATTGGCATGGTGTTCCAGCAGCCCAACCCGTTCCGCAAGTCCATTCGCGACAACATCACGTTTGCGCCCAAGCGCCACGGCATCACCGACCGTGACGAGCTCGACCGCATGGTCGAGGAAAGCTTACGCGGCGCGGCGCTGTGGGACGAGGTCAAAGACAAGCTCGATAAGAGCGCCTATGCGCTTTCGGGCGGTCAGCAGCAGCGTCTGTGCATCGCGCGCACGCTGGCGCTCAACCCCGACGTGATTCTGTTCGACGAGCCCTGCTCGGCGCTCGACCCCATCTCGACGCTGGCGATCGAGGACCTCATGTCATCGATCGTTGCCGACCGCGCCATCGTCATCGTGACGCACAACATGGAGCAGGCGTCGCGCGTGTCCAACCGCACGGCGTTCTTCTACATGGGCGATATGGTCGAGTACGACGAGACCGACGAGATTTTCCAACGGCCCAAGGATAAGCGGCTGAATGATTACCTCACCGGCATGTTCTCCTAGTCCGGGACATGCTTGAGGCCCGCGGTGGCCACGGTCGCCACGGGACTGATTGGAGAGGCGGGTCATCTCTTTTGGGAGATGGCCCGCCTTTTTGCTCTGCGACCGAAACGACCACCACAAAGGGGACAGGCGCCTTCGTAGTGGTTTGGGGTGGGGCTCGCTGCTATCATGGACAACGTTGAATTTCTACGAAGGAGCAGGGCATATGGCGATTCTTTTGGGATGCGATTCCGTCAGCCTAGAGTTTCCCACCAAGCATATTTTCGATAGCGTGACGCTCGGCGTGGGCGAGGGCGACCGCATTGGTATTGTCGGTAAAAACGGCGACGGCAAGTCGACGCTGCTGAGCGTGCTCGCCGGCACGTTGGAGCCCGACGACGGCCGCGTGACGCACCGTCGCGGCACCACGATCGGTCTGCTCGGCCAAAAGGACCAGCTTGTCGACACCGATACCGTGCATCATGCCGTTGTGGGCGACACGCCCGAGTACGAGTGGGCGTCGAGTCCGCGTACGCGCCAGATTCTGGCCGGTCTTATTAGCGATGTGCCCTGGGAGGGCACGGTGGGCGAGCTTTCGGGCGGCCAGCGCCGTCGCGTGGACCTCGCGCGCCTGCTGATCGGCGACTACGACGTGCTCATGCTCGACGAGCCCACCAACCACCTGGATATGCGCACCATCAACTGGCTCGCGCGTCACTTAAAGGCCCGCTGGCAGCGCGGCCAGGGTGCCATGCTCGTGGTCACGCACGACCGCTGGTTCTTGGACGAGGTCTGCACCAGCATGTGGGAGGTCCACGACGGCCAGGTCGATCCCTTTGAGGGCGGCTATTCGGCATACATCCTGCAGCGCGTGGAGCGCGACCGCATGGCCGCGGTTACCGAGGAGCGCCGTCGCAACATGGCGCGCAAGGAGCTCGCGTGGCTGAGCCGCGGCGCCCAGGCGCGTTCCACCAAGCCCAAGTTTCGCGTTGATGCCGCTCGCGAGCTGATCGCCGACGTGCCTCCCGTGCGTGACGAGCTGGAGCTCAAGCGCCTAGCCGTGAGCCGCCTGGGCAAGCAGGTTATCGATGTGGTCGACGTGGACGCCGGCTATGCGGATACCGATGGCGCGCCCAAGCAGGTGCTCTCTGACGTGACCTGGCTCATCGGTGCGGGCGACCGCTATGGTCTTTTGGGCGAAAACGGCGCCGGCAAGTCGACCTTGCTCGATGTGATCCAGGGCAAGATTGAACCCATGCGCGGCCGTGTGAAGATTGGCCAGACGGTGCGCTTTGGCGTGCTGTCGCAGCAGCTCGAGGAGCTCGAACCCTACATGGGTGACACGATCCGCGAGGTGCTCAGCAACTATAAGAAGTACTACGTCATCGACGGTAAGGAGACTTCACCCGAGAAGCTCTGCGAGCGTCTGGGCTTTACGACGCAGCAGCTCTGGAGTCGCATCGGCGATCTTTCGGGCGGTCAGCGCCGTCGCCTGTCGCTGCTGCTGACAATCCTGGACGAGCCCAACGTGCTCATCCTGGACGAGCCCGGCAACGACCTGGATACCGACATGCTGGCGATTGTCGAGGACCTGCTCGACGGCTGGCCGGGCACGTTGATTCTGGTGACGCACGACCGCTTCTTGATGGAGCGCGTGACCGACCAGCAGTGGGCGCTGCTCGACGGCCACCTGACGCATATGCCCGGCGGCGTCGACCAGTACCTGCGCCTGTGCAACGCTACCGCCGAGGGCGAGCCCGTGGGCGCACCGAGCGCCAAGACCGGCACGTTCGACACCGGTGCCGCGGCAGCTGCGGCCGAAAAGCCCAAGTCGAGCGGTCAGCCCAACGGCCTGTCCAACGCCGAGCGTCAGAAGCTCCGCCGCGAGGTGAGCTCGCTCGAGCGCAAGATGGAAACGCAGCGCGCCCGCGTGGAGGAGGCCGAGGCCGCGATGGCCCAAGTCGATCCCACCAACTACACGGCGCTCGGCGAGCAGCAGGCAAAGATCGACGAGGCTCACGCTGCCATGGACGAGCTAGAGATGGCGTGGCTCGAGGCAAGCGAAAAGCTCGAGGGCGAGGAGTAGGCGAGAATGATCAAAGCCGCGTTTTTCGATATCGACGGCACGCTGCTGAGCTTTAAGACCCACCGGATTCCGGCGTCGGCGCAGCAGGTGCTCGACAGCTTTCACGAGCAGGGGATTGCGTGCGTGATCGCCACGGGCCGCCCGACCTATCAGATGCCGGACTGGCTGTTCGACTTGGGTTGGGATGCGTACATTACGCTTTCGGGCCAGCACTGTTTTGATGCCAGGGGCGTTTACCGCAGCTGCCCGATCGATCCGGACGACGTCGCGGTGATCGTGGACCAGGTGGCGCAGGGGTGCTACGACTCGCTGTGCATGCAGGGCGAGAACTCGTTTGTGAACCGCCTGTCCGAGCGCGTGGTGACGGCTGGCAGCAACGCGGGAATCGTCTACCACGAGGAGCCGTTTGAGCACGCCTTTGACGCGCCGGTCTACCAGTTTTGCGCCTTTGTGGACCCCGATGACGAGCATATCGTGACCGATGCCGTGTCGCATTCGCTCACCACGCGCTGGTGCGACCTGTTCTGTGACATTATTCCCGCTAACGGCGGCAAGGACCTGGGCGTGGCGGCGACGCTCGAGCGGCTTGGTATCGACGCGAGCGAGGCGATTGCCTTTGGCGACGGCGAGAACGACCTGTCGATGTTCTCGGCTGTGGGCACAAGTGTGGCCATGGGCAACGCGCAGGACACGGTGAAAGCTGCGGCGACCTATGTGACGACCGCCGTGGACGACGATGGCATCTACAACGCCGCGAAGCACTTTGGATTGATGTAACTGCGGGGCGGCACCCGGCACCTGGGGACACTCCTTGCGGGGCGTCCCCATTTTGTTTTCGTCCCGCACGTTTTGTGAAACACGGCTAACTTTTAGACAAAGTAGTAAGACATGGGCAACTTTTGCGGTAAAGTTAGCCGTGGAAAGTATCCAAAGGCTAACTAGCAATCATCGCGAAAGGCGGCCCATGGCCCTACGTGAATCCGGAGAAGACTATCTCGAATCGATCTACGTTCTGTCGGAACGTCAGGTCATCGTGCGCTCGATCGACGTTGCGGAGTACCTCGGCGTAACCAAGGCGAGCGTTTCCAAGGCCATGGCGACCTTGGAGAGCAACGGCTATGTCGAAATGGGCAAGCGCGACGTTCATCTGACGGAGCGTGGTCTGGAGGTCGCTCGTCAAATGTGGGAGCGGCACTGCTTTTTCGTGGGGCTGCTGGAGGATGCGGGTGTTTCGGCTGAGGTCGCGTCGCAAGAGGGCTGCCACATGGAGCACTGCCTGAGCGAGGAAAGCTTCGAGAAACTGAGGGCGATGTTGGGCCGGGAAGATGTAGCTGGTCCAACAACAGAAGCCTAACTGTCCCACAGTAGCGCGGAGTTCACGCAAAGCGCGAACCAGCGACTGGGACCAGCGGCCCTTTCGGCCAAGTCCATTTCAGCAAAGGAACCCCGCCAGCAAGCGATGCCCAAGAACCGCCAGCAACGTTACTGCAGGCCGGGGGGGGGGGGGGGGGGTTTTTTGAACACCCCCCCCCCCACACCCCCCGCCCGGCGCGCGCGCCCCGCGCCGCCGCCGCGGAAGCTGCCGCCACCGCCGCTGCGGAAGCCGCCGCCACCGAATGAGCCGCCCCCGCCGCCGCGGTATTTCATCACCGACGGGCATATCAGCCAGTGGGTCTACACGCCGGACTGCTGCGACCGGAAATACATTGCGACGGAATTTGAATAACAGCCAGCGGGAGGGGGGCGGCCTCTCCCGC
>UQIV01000036.1 GCA_900541205.1 uncultured Collinsella sp.
GGGGCCATTGTGGCCATTGACAGCGGATTGGGTCATATGAGCGAAAGCCCGCCAGAGCGAGCAAGGTGCCTTGAAACGAGGCGGCATTGACCTTCTGGTCATGCCGCCGAAGTTGAAAGGCAGATTGCCGCTCTGGCGGGCTTGCAGCGTCAACTGGTTACGCGGGTTGGTAAACCCGCGTAACCCCCTAGTACATCTTTGCGCCGGCAGGGATGGAAGCGTCGAGCTGAATCAGGTTGAGGCGCTCCTCGCCCTCCTCCTCGTGGATGGCGCTGATGAGCATGCCGCAGCTGGGGATACCCATCATCTTGCGCGGAGGCAGGTTGGTGATGGCGAGCAGGGTCTTGCCGACCAGGTCCTCGGGCTCATAGTATTCATGGATGCCGGAGAGGATGGTGCGGTCGGTGCCGGTGCCGTCGTCGAGCGTAAAGTTCAGCAGCTTCTTGGACTTCTTGACGGCCTCGCATGCCTTGACCTTCACAGCGCGGAAATCGCTCTTGGAGAAGGTATCGAAGTCGACGAACTCCTCAAACAGCGGCTCAACGGCAATCTTGGAGTAATCGAGCGTGGGCTTGAGCGGCTTGACGAAGGGGCTCGCGGTGTTGCCGGCCTCGGCAGCCTTGGCAGCAGCGGCACCGGACTGGAAACCCTTCTCGGGCTTCATGTGCGGGAACAGCAGCACGTCGCGGATGGAAGCCTGGTTGGTGAGCAGCATGACCACGCGGTCGATACCGATGCCGATGCCGCCCGCGGGAGGCATACCGTACTCGAGGGCGCGTACGTAATCCTCGTCGTACTCCATGGCCTCGTCGTCACCGCCGGCCTTCTCGGCCATCTGGGCAGCGAAGCGCTCGGCCTGGTCGACCGGGTCGTTGAGCTCGGAGAACGCGTTCGCGTACTCGTGGCCGGCGATGACCAGCTCAAAGCGATGGGTCAGGCGCGGGTCATCCTCAAAGCGCTTGGCAAGCGGGCTAACCTCGATGGGGTAATCGCACACGAAGGTGGGGTTGACGATGGTGTCCTCGCCCAGCTCGTCATAAATCTCGGCGATGATCTTGCCGGCGGTCCACTCGGGCTTGATCTCCAGGCCCTTCTCGCGTGCGGCGGCAGCAAGCTCCTCAACCGGCGTGTCGATGGTGACCGGCTTGCCGAGCACGTCGGAGACAATGTCGGTCATGGGACGGCTGGCCCACTCGCCGGAGAGGTCGATGGTCTGGCCCTGGTACTCAATAACCTCGGGGTTGCCGATAGCCTTGTTAGCGGCCTTAATGACACCCTGAGCGAGTGCCTTCATGCCCTCGAGGTCGGAGAAGGCGCGGTAGGCCTCCATCGTGGTGAACTCGGGATTGTGGGTAAGGTCCATGCCCTCGTTGCGGAAGATACGGCCGATCTCGAACACGCGCTCGAAGCCGCCGACGATGCAGCGCTTGAGGTGCAGCTCGGTGGCGATACGCAGGTAGCACTCCTGATCGAGCGCGTTGAAGTGCGTGATGAACGGCTTGGCAGTAGCTCCGCCCTGGATGGTCTGCAGGATAGGGGTCTCGACCTCCATGTAGCCATCGGACTCCATAAAGCGGCGGAACGTGGAGAGAATCTGCGAACGCTTGCGGAAGGTCTCGCGAACGTCGTCGTTGGCGATCAGGTCGACATAGCGCTGGCGATAGCGGGTCTCCTTGTCGGAGAGACCGTGGAACTTCTCGGGCAGCGGGCGAACGGCCTTGGACAGCAGCGTCGCGCTCTTGGGGGCAACGGAAAGCTGGCCACGCTTGGTGCGCACGACTACGCCGGCCACGCCCAGGATATCGCCCAGGTCGAGCGCCTTGAGCGTGTTCCAGGCGGCCTCGTCCATATCGTTGATGCGGCAGAACAGCTGGATCTCGCCGGTCGCGTCGCGCACGACGATGAACATGATCTTGCCCTGACCGCGCTTGGCAACCACACGGCCGCCGATCTTCACGACGTCCTCGGTGTCCTCGCCATCGGTGAGCTCGGCGTACTTAGCCTCGATATCGGCGACGTAGTCCTCAATCTCGGAGTGCTCGGGATAGGGGTTCTGGCCCGCCTCGAACAGGGCGGCGCGCTTGGCCAGGCGGGTGGCGCGCTCGTCGTTGAGCGTCGATGCCTGATCGGCGGCGTTCTGGTTCTCTGCCATAGTTAGCTCCTCAAACTAAAACGCTCCCCAGGATTCGGTCCCAGGGAGCGAAAACATACCTTTACGCGGGACCGTGGTCTAGCGTGCGATCTTGGCGATGGTGTAGACGCGAGTCTTGCCGGAAGGCGTAACGACCTCGACGGAGTCGCCCTCGCCATGACCAATGATGGCGTGGCCGACCGGAGACTCGTTGGAGATCTTGTGCTCGAGCGAGTTGGTCTCGGTGGTACCGACAAGCGTGACCTCGATGAGCTCACCGTTGGGGTCGACCAAGGTAACAGTCGAGCCAATGGAGACGGTCAGGTCGCCCGTGCTGGCAGCGATCTGAGCGTTGGCGAGGATGGCCTGGATCTCGGCGATACGAGCGGCGTTCTGGGCCTGCTTGTCCTTGGCGGCATCATACTCGGAGTTCTCCGAAAGGTCGCCGAACGCGCGGGCTTCCTTGATGTCCTCGACGATCTCCTTGGCGTAATCGCCCTCACGCCAAGCGAGCTCCTCGACGAGCTTCTGGCGGCCCTCAGCGGTCAGTACGATCTGGCTTGCGTCCATACGGATATCTCCCCAACTATGATGTAACGATCAACTGTCAACAAAAACGAAAAAGACCGGCTAGCCTGCGGGCAAGCCGGTCAGGTGCTCACCCCAAAGGGATGGGACTACTCTGCGTCCGCGTCGCTGTCCTCTGCCTTCTTTTGCTTGGCAGCAGCGAGCTTGGCCTCGAGCTCTGCGATCTCCTTGTCCTCCTTGGACTCCTCGACCACAACCTCCTCGGCCTGCTTGGTTTCGCCCTTATCGTCGCCCTCCATACCCTCGCGGATATTCTTGACGGTAGAGCCGAGGGACTTACCGAGCTTCGGCAGGTTCTTGGGCCCAAAGATAATCAGGACAACGACGAGAATAATGATGAGCTCAGGAGCCCTCAGTCCAAACATGTAGACCTCCACAATACAGCGAGACAAGCTCGAATGAGTATACCGCGGGTATCGCGGTATCACAACAATAGCTAAAAAAAGGGACCGCAAGAAGCGGTCCCTCCTCATGCTCTGGTCGGGTTGACTGGATTTGAACCAGCGACCCCTGCGTCCCGAACGCAGTGCTCTACCAAACTGAGCCACAACCCGTTAGCTCGACTATAGTAACAAAGATTTCCGTCGTGTGCCAGAGAAATTTTTACTTCTTTGGCGCTTCAATACGAACCGTGTCGGAAACGAGCTCCGTTGCATAAGCCCACCAGCCATTTTGTTGAGCGACTGCCGCAAGATTGACTGCCGTAGCGGCAGTATCGCAAATGGCAAACGAGCAGGCACCCGAACCGCACACGTTTGCGGTAATGGTACCGTCCTGTGAACGAAGCCAGTCGAGCACCGTTTGAATCCGCAGCTCCATCTGCACGGAAATGACACCCAGGTTGTTGTGGACGAGCGCGTAGGCCGCCTCTGCGTCTCCCGAGCGAAGGGCAGATGCGATCGCTCCGGGCTTGTCCGCAGGCGCTGGGGTCTCGTCAAAACGTCGATAGGCTTCAATTGTTGAAACGCTTGCCTCGCGCGGCTTAACCAGCACGACGGGTGTCGCGGGTAGTGCGGGGTACTCGGTTGCCAGCACGTCTCCCCCACCCACGTAAAAAGCAGGGCTCGCGTGCAAAAAGAACGGCACGTCGGCGCCAATGCCACGCGCAATCTCGTCCAGCGCAGGATCGGTGCGGTCGATACCCCACAGCTCTGCCAAGGCGACAATGACCGCCGCGGCATCCGTCGAAGGACCGCCCAGCCCGGCACACAACGGGATGCGCTTTTCGATCGTGATGCAGACATTGGCTTCGCGACCATAATGCTCGGCCATAGCGAGCGCAGCACGATACGCCGTATTCTTTTGCATGGGAAAGTCGGATGTCGGAATCGTCTGGACGGTCAGCGTCTGTGCCGGCGTAACCGTCACGGTATCGGAAAGACCGACGGCCGCCATCAGGGAATCGACCCTGTGGTAGCCGCGGTCATCGCGCTCGGTATGAACCCCCAGGTAGAGGTTAATCTTTGCCGGCGCGGAAAGAGTCAGGGACCGATCGGTCACCGCTAGTGCTCCTCGAGCTGATTGCCGAGCGGGGTAAAAATATGCTCGCCGCTCTCGGGGTCGAACAGCTCGACCTGGCCGGTGAGGACATCGATATACTGGTAGGACTGACGCGACTTGCGGCCACGGCGCTCGTCGACCTCGACGATAAAGACTGCCGGATGGACGCTCTTGATGGTGCCCATGCGCTCGACGACGCGGGTACGGCCCATGTTGGCCTTCACCTTAACGCGATCGCCCACCATATCGGTCAGCTTCTCGTGGATGTCGTCGACGTGATTGACTTCCATCTCTTCCATGAACAGGGCCTCCAGAAGGTGCAATTCAAAAAGGGGATAATACCCCTAAGATAGACAAAACTCTAATACTATAGCACCCTATTGTGGCCATACGCAAGCAGCTAAAAAGGCCCCGTCCCAAATTGATTACTTACAGACCATCGGTGTCCAGGACGATGGTAAACGGACCGTCGTTGACCAGGTCGACCTTCATGTCGGCACCGAAGATGCCATGCGCTACGTGCTCGACGTCCTCGCGCACAAGCGTCAGGAAGTACTCGTAGAGCTCGTTGGCGACATCGGGGGCGCCGGCATCCGTAAACGATGGGCGGCGGCCGTGACGGCAATCGGCGAACAGCGTGAACTGCGACACCACGAGAACCTCGCCGTCGACATCGGCAAGTGCCAGGTTGGTCTTGCCGTTCTCGTCCTCGTTAATGCGCAAGCCCCGGAGCTTGCCCCACAGCTTATCGGCCTCGGCGCGCGTGTCGCCGTGGCCCACGCCCAGCAGCACCAGATAGCCGCGCCCAATTTTGCCCACGCACTCGCCGTCGACCGTCACGCCGGCGTTGAGCACGCGCTGCACTACCGCACGCACGGCCTACTCCTCGCCCGTCAGTTTGGCGGATAGGTGCTCGAGCGCATGGAATCGATGGCTGATGGCGTTCTTCTCGTCCGCCGTCAGCTCGGCCATGGTCTTGCCCGGCGTGTCGACCGGCAGGAACAGCGGGTCGTAGCCAAAGCCGTGATCGCCGCGGCCCTCATGTGCGATAACGCCCTCGCAGGCGCCCTCACCATAGGTGACCAAACCGTCCGTGTCGATGAGCGCGACGACGCTCATAAAGCGCGCAGTGCGGTCCTCGTCGGCCACGCCCTCCAGATTCACGAGCAGCTTGGCATTGTTGGCAGCATCGTCGCCGTGAACGCCCGCGTAGCGCGCGCTATACACACCGGGCTCACCGTCCAGCGCATCGACGACCAGGCCCGAATCGTCGGCAATGGCCATGAGCCCCGTCTCCTCCACCGCGGCCTGCGCCTTGATGATGGCGTTCTCCAAAAACGTCATGCCGTTTTCCTCGGGGTCCTCAAAATCGCCCAGTTGGCCGAGCGCCACAAAGCGAACCTCGGGCATAGCCTTGCCCAAAATGGCCTCGATCTCGGTGAGCTTATGGGCGTTGCCCGTTGCCACGACGATGGTCGCCGCCGGGTCGAGGGTGTCGATGTCAATCATCTCAAGTGCCATGAGTGGTCTCCTTGTCCGTATAGCAAAGCCACGTAAAAGGGACTGGCCCTTCGGCGTCTCCCCTTTCATGTGGCGTCAACCTTATCTATCGGCGTTTCCGCAGATAAAACCTGCCAAAATAACCTGTCCCTTTTTGGCAGGTTAGGCGAGGGCTTGGCGCTGGAGTTCAATGAGCTCGGCAATGCCCTTGTCGCCCAAATCGAGCAGGGCATTGAGGCGCTTGCGGTCGAAGGGCGCCTGCTCGCCAGTGCCCTGGAGCTCGATCATCTCACCGGTATCGGTGGCGACAAGGTTCATGTCGACCTCGGCGTGACTGTCCTCGGAATAATCCAGGTCGAGCAGGGTGTTGCCGTCGACAACGCCCATGGAAATCGCGGCGACCTGGCCCGTGAGCGGGATGCGCTCGAGCTTACCCGCCTCGACCCACATGGCAAGGGCGTCGTGCAGCGCCACCCAGGCGCCGGTAATGCTCGCCGTTCGCGTGCCGCCGTCTGCCTGAATCACGTCGCAGTCGACGGTGACGGTGTACTCGCCGAGCGCCTTCATGTTGACGACGGTGCGTAGGCTGCGGCCGATCAGACGCTCAATCTCCATGGAGCGACCCTTGCGGTTGGCGTGCTCGCGCTTGCAGCGCTTGCCGGTCGATGCCGGCAGCATGGCATACTCCGCCGTTACCCAACCGGCCTTGGCGCCCTTGCGCCAGCCCGGCACGCCCTCCTCGATGGTGGCAGCGCACAGCACGCGTGTATCGCCAAACTCGGCCAGGCACGAACCGTGGGCGTGCTTCATGACACCGCGAGTAAGCTTGATGGGGCGCAGCTCATCGGCGGCGCGGCCGTTGGCGCGATTGACCTGCATGTACTCCATAGAAATATCCTTTCGGCAAAAGGTGAACGTGAGCCTTTGGTCGGTGACCTTATATCTATTTCAGTTCGTCGATATCGATATGCTCAATGCTTTTGAGCGGCTGGCCAAAGATAAAACTGCCCGCCACCGCAAACTCAGCAATGTTATCGGCCGTCGTTGCAAAACGATGCTGCGGCTCGGCCGCGTCGCCCGCCAGCTGCTCGCGGCGCGTGAGAATATCGGTCAGCTCGCGCGTGGTCTCCTCGGCGGAGCTCACCACGCGCACTCCGGGACCCAGCGCATGGCGAATAGGCCCCACGAGCAGCGGAAAATGCGTGCAGCCGAGTACCACGGTATCGATGCCGTGGTCGCGCAGCGGTTCAACCGTGGCGCCGACCAGCGCGCGTACGGCAGGCGTATCAAAGATGTCCTCGTTCTCGAGCCACTGCTCTTGCAGATGTGCGCCCGAGGCGAGCTCGTGCTCAACGACCTCGACAAAGCTCGAGGCAGGGCAGCCGTATACGTCGACGCCGGCATCCAGGTCCTGAATGGCACGCGTGTAAGCGCCTGAGCGAATGGTGAGGTTGGTGGCGAGCACGCCCACCCGGCGCGTGCGGGTGCTGTTGATTGCCGCGCGTGCGCCCGGTGCAATCACACCGATGACGGGGACGTCGAGCACCTGCTGGGCCAAACGCAAGGCCGCAGCGGTCGCCGTATTGCAGGCGATGACCATGATCTTGACGTCGTGCTTCGACAGCCAACGGCCCGCCTGCAGTGCAAACGAGCGCACCTCGTCCTCGGTGCGGGTGCCGTAAGGGCAGCGCTTGGTGTCGCCAAAGTAGTAGACGGACTCGTGCGGCAACGCCGTCGCAATCGCGCGCGCAACCGTCAGACCGCCCAGTCCCGAGTCGAATACGCCAATGGGGCGCGTGTCACCTGACAGATTCTCGATATCGGACATTACCTCACCAGATTCTCTCTCGAAAAGATATGGCTCAGCGCGATAGGACCGCACTACGAACGGGCCGCGACGAGCAGCTCTGCCGTTGCCGCCCAGCCGTCGACAATCTTGCCGCGCGTGACGTAGGCGTTATCGCAGGTATCCAGGAACTCGGGCGCGCCGGCGCTGGTCAAACCGTTCTCGACCAGGCAGAACGTGCCCACGTGGTCAGCCATGTAGAAGTCGGACTCGGAATCGCCGAGCGCCAGCGTCTCCTCGCGTTCGATACCCAGGTGCTCGCAGAAGCGTGCGATGGCAACGCCCTTGTTGAGGCCGGCGGGATTGATGTTAAACGCGCGGCCATCCTCGACGCGTTCGAGCTCGAGCGTCGTCGGCTTGGACAGATGCGTCAGGTGACCGTTGCAGGCCCAGACCAAACCGCAGCCGGCCTCGTCGAGAATGGCCTGGACCTCGTCGTCGGGCACATCGCCGCGCATGCCGACGGTGACCTCGCGGTACTTGTAGCCAGTCGACATGTCGTTGTGGTACTCGATCTTATGCGGCCAGCGGGCGAGAATCTTCTCGCACACGCCAGTCTGCTCGATCACCTGATGCGGCGTGAGGCCGCAGGCGGGGTCGTAGGGCATGTCGCCGGTCAGATACTCCCAATCGTTGGCCTTGAGATCGTACATGACCAGGCCGCCCATCTCGCCGATGTAGGAGTTGAGGCCAAGCACGCGCGCATCCTCGTGGATCATGGTGCGGTTGCGGCCCGAGGTGGGGACCACCTGGATGCCGGCGCGGGCAAGTGCCACGACAGCCTCGACGAGCTTGGTCGAAGGGTTGCCGTCGTTGTCGCGCAGCACGCACGAGCCGGGCGCGAGCATGGTGGCGTCCAGGTCGGTAAAGACGTACTTAACCTTGGCAAGACGCTCGCGCATCTCGCCCGAAAGCTCAGCGACGGTCGGCAGGGTATTGTGGGACATGGTCACTCCATTTACGTAGAAGGGGCTTCTGGTCTTAGGCGTCGTACGCCGCAAGGGTGCGCTTGAGAATCGAACCGTCGCGCTCACAAGGCTCGGGTCCGTTCTTGCGCAGCATACGCTCTTCCTCGCCCTTACCGGTCACGATGACCACGGCAGGACGGACAGTTTCGCGCACGGCGGTCTCGATAGCGGCAACGCGATCAGTCACGATTTGCCAGTTATCATTTCCCTGCGCTTGAACGTTGCGCGCGATCTCGGCGCAAATATCCTCGACATCCTCGGGGCCGGGGTCATCCTCGGTAATCACGATTCGGTCGGCATACTTGCCAGCGGCGATGCCCATCGTGGTGCGTCGATCGACACCCTTACCGCCCGTAGCGCCAAATACAACCGCCAGCTCGCGCTCGGGATAGTTCTCGCGCAGGTCACGCAGGAGTGTCTCGAGGCTCATGCCGTTATGTGCAAAATCGACGACGCCCAAGATTTTGCCCGATACGGACGGATAGAGCTCCATGCGGCCGGGAACGAAGACGCCCTCAAAGCCGTGGACGATACCCTCTTCGGAAATGCCCAGGGCCTCGGCGCAGGCAATAGCGGCAAGCGCGTTGGACACATTGAATTTAACCGGCGTGGGAATCACAATGTCGCGCGTAAAGCGGGGCGTGCGCACCGTTGCCACCACGCCGCAGTCACCATTACGAATCGCCAGCGCAAGCACGTCGGCACGCTCGTCGGTCAGGGAGAACGTCACCGTACGTTCGCAACGAGATGCCGCTTCGAGCACGCGATCGACCTTATCCATATCGAGATTGACCACGGCAAAACGGCTCTGCGAGAAGATTTTGAGCTTGCTGGCAAAGTAATCCTCGAGCGTCGGATGCTCAATCGGCGAAATGTGATCCTCGCCGATATTGGTAAAGGCGCCGACTTCAAAGGCGATCTTGCCTGTGCGCTCGTATTTGAGGCCCTGGCTCGATGCCTCCATAACCAGCCACGGGGCACCCGCCTCCGCAGCATGCGCGATACGAGACTGCAGCAGGAAGGATTCGGGAGTCGTCAGCTTGGAAGGGCCTGCCTCGATGCCGTCGTCGAACTCAATGCCCGTATTAAGAGCGGGTCGATGACAGCCCGTAAGCTTGGCCTCGTTGGCGAGAATGCCGCGCAGATAAAAGCTACAGGTCGACTTTCCCTTGGTGCCTGTAAAGGCGCAGACCTTCACCTTACCCGACGGGTGCCCATAAAAGGCATCTGCCACCACGGCGAGCGTGCGACGAATATCACTCACAATCACCGCGGGAAGATCAACATCGTAATCAACCTCGGAAACGTAGGCCACGGCGCCATCGGCGATTGCCGAAAGCAGGTACTCACGCTTAAACGCGCGGCCCTTGCAGACAAACAACGTGCCCGGACGCACCTGGCGCGAGTCGTCAGTCGCAAACTCAATGCGCTGGTCGCACGAAGCGCTCGGTCTGGAAACAACAAGGTCATCTTCCTCGAGCAACTCTATATAGCGCATCAGAGTTAGCTTCTCTTGTGTCGGACTCGACATACAAAGACCTCTCTCGCTAAATTCAGCCTTAAAGGGCAAAAGACGTCCCGCGGCAGAAACGATGAAACATTCTGTATTATCAACCATCCTAATATGCCACCTGACCTTGCGCGCACTGCAGCCTTCTAAAAAATTGCATGGACTGTGCCGTGGGTTAATAAATGACAACAGTGTCCACCCCGTGTAAAAACAGGGAAATCTGGGTGCTATTCTTTATCCAAATGTCTTGATGTGCCTCATTGACCCGCAATGCCGACTCATCATGCCCAAGCAAAGGATTCCAGATGAAACGACACTTCGAACGTCGCCACCGCTCGGCACATGTCCAGTTGACCCGGCGCATCGTCTGCGCCTTCGCGACGGTCGTTGTGGCCCTTGCCACCATCATCGGCGCGAGCGGCTGTTCGTCCTCCCAGAACACCTCGAGCACCTACACACTCGTCGAGCATGGCAAGCTCACCGTCGCAAGTGACTTGGCCACACCCCCGTTTGAATACGTCAACGATTCCGGCGAAGACCAGGGCTTTACCTATGAACTCATGGGCATGATCGCGGACGAGCTCGGTCTGGAGCTCAACTACTTGCCGGCGCAAAAGTTCGACGGCATTATCCCCATGGTCAAACAGGGTGTAAAGACCGATGTCGGCGCATGCAACATCACGATTACCGACGAGCGCAAGGAAGAGGTCGACTTCACCGACCCCTATATCGACTCCAACCAGGGCGTCGCAGTTGCAAAGAACACTGGATACGACACGGTCGACAGCCTCAACGCACCGGGCGTCAAAATTGCCGTGCAGTCGGGCACCACATCCGAGGAGTGGGCAATCGAGAACCTGCCGCAGGCAACCACCGTCAACTTTGACGACTGGACGGCAGCCTTCACCGCCGTCATGAGTAGTCAGTGCCAGGCGGTCGTATGCGATCTTCCCGTTGAGCAGTGGATGGTTTCGAACTCCTTTACCGGTATGGAGATCATCAAAGAGGTTCCGACGGGCGAGCAGTTTGGCATTGCCGTCTCTAAAGACAACCCCGAGCTGACACAGGCCATCAACGATGCCCTTGCCAAGATCAAGAGCTCCGGCGCCTATGACAAACTGTACGAGAAGTGGTTTGGCATGGCACCCACGAGCGGGTCCGATAACGAGGATGCCTCGAGCTCAGAGGACGCGACGGGCGCTTCACTCGCCGTCACCTCGGCGACCGCCAAGTCAAACGAAGACGGCGGCAACGGCGTGCTCGGCGGCATCGCAACCCGCCTGACCTGGGAAGCGACAACGGGTAGCGACGAGGGCGACGTTTCGCAAATTGAGCTTGAGCTGCCCGAAGGCGGGTCATTTGAAAGCACCGATGTTAAGGTCACGCTGCTCGACGGACTGAACCAGACGGGTGTCAAGGCATCGTGCTCGCTGAACGGCTCAAAGCTCGTCATCAAGTTCGCCGATCTCGTCGCCGCCGGCTCACAGATTCGCGTTGTCGTCCCCGACGTCGTATTCCCGAGCAACGCGGGCGCCTATGCCGTCACCGGCAGCTATGTCGCCGACGACGACAAGCGAGATCTTCCCGAGAGCCCCACCATCAGCGTCTCGGAGAGCACCATGGTGCAAGAAATCGTCGCTTGGCTCGATGCCCAGCCTTGGGTTGCCGCGTGGAACTCCAACCCGTTTTTGGGCATGTTCTGCAAGCCGCAGATTATCGTCACCTCAATCGCCTCGCTCTTTAAGGGCTGGGGCATAGCACTTGCCGTGACTGCCATCGGTTTTCCGCTCGCCATCCCCATCGGCTTGCTGTTTGCCTTTATGAAAATCAGTCATAGTCGTATGCTGCGCGGCATCGCCGTGACATACATCAACGTCCTGCGCGGAACCCCGCTCTTCCTGCAGATCTACATTGCGTTCTTTGGGTTCCCTATGATCGGTCTCAACGTGCCCAATCTGCCGCTCGGCGTTGGCGTGCTCGCCATCAACTGTTCGGCCTATCTTGCCGAGATTTTCCGTGCCGGCATCGAGAGCGTACCGCATGGTCAAGCGGAAGCTGCCTACTCGCTTGGCATGACTTGGTCCCAAGTTATGTCGCGCATCGTGGTCCCGCAGGCTGTACGTTACGTTATACCGACTATGACCAGCGAGTTCGTTATGCTGTACAAGGACACGTCGCTGCTTTCGAGCGTTGGCGTCATGGAGCTCATGCTGTTCTCCAAAAACCTCACGGCCACCACGGGCAACATTACGCCCTACATTTGCGCCGCACTTTACTATCTGGTCGTGACGATTCCGCTCATCCACATCGTCACCAAGGTGGAGCACCGTCTCGCCGAGCGCAGCAAGCGCTAACCGCTCATACATAGCGTTCACAACCACGACCCGCCGCTTCATCTGAAGATCGGGCCGTGGTTTTTTCGGTTCGCTCGGCGCTTATGCCCTATCACGAAACAAAAGATTGGCATGATAGTAAAGATTATTTGACATCAGCTGCCACAATCCTTGCGGCAGTACACCTGAGCCGTCAGCAGAAAGGATCTTGCATGTGCGGTTTTGTCGGTTTTACCGGTACAGATGAACAGAGTGAGCTGGTTCTCACGGCTATGATGAATCGCATCATCCACCGTGGTCCCGATATGGGCGGCCAGCATATCGTCGACAACGTTGCCCTTGGCTTCCGTCGTCTTTCGATTCTCGATCTTTCCGAAGCTGGAGCTCAGCCCATGTCGAGCGACGACGGCAAGGTCACGATTGTCTTCAACGGAGAGATCTACAACTTCCAGGAGCTTCGCGCCGAGCTGGAGGCAGCCGGCTACGCCTTCCACTGCAACGCCGATACCGAGGTCCTAGTACACGGTTACGAGGAGTGGGGCGAGGACCTGGTCAACCGCCTACGCGGCATGTACGCGTTCGTGATCCACGACCAGAACAAGAACAAGCTCTTTGGCGCTCGTGACATCTTTGGTATCAAGCCGTTTTATTACTACCAGGCATCCGATGGCTCGCTGCTGTTTGGCTCCGAGATCAAGAGCTTCCTGGACCATCCCAAGTTTGAGAAGGCTGTCAACCACGACGCGCTGCGCCCCTACCTGACGCTGCAATTCCCCGCCACGGAGGAGACCTTCTTTAGGGGCGTGTTCAAGCTTGCCCCGGCGCATTGCTTTACATATGACCTGACGACCAACACCATGGACATCAAGCGTTACTGGAGCTGTGACTTCACCGACGACAACTCCAAGACCTTCGAGGAGTACGTGGACGAGTGCGACAAGGTCGTGCACGAAAGCGTCGCTGCGCACCGAATCGCCGATGTTAAGGTGGGCTCGTTTCTTTCTGGCGGCGTGGACTCCAGCTACATTGCCGCCTGCCTTATGCCCGACACCACGTATTCTGTCGGCTTCGATTACAAGAACTTCAACGAGACCAACTACGCTGCCGAGCTTTCCGACAAGCTGGGCATCAAGAACGTGCGCAAGATGATTACCGCCGACGAGTTCTTCGATGCACTGCCCGATATCCAGTATCACATGGACGAGCCGCAATCGAACCTGTCCAGCGTGCCGCTGTACTATCTGGCGCAGATGGCTTCCGAGGAGGTCACCGTCGTCCTTTCGGGCGAGGGTGCCGACGAGCTGTTTGCCGGCTACGAGTGGTACGAGGACACCCCCGAGATGCGCTCCTTTAAGAAGCGCGTGCCCCTCGGCGTGCGTCGCGCCCTGGGCTCACTCGTTCAGCATCTCCCCTACTTTAAGGGCCACAACTTCCTGACCAAGTGCGCCGAGGTCCCCGAGCGCTGGTATGTGGGCCAGGCAAAGGTCTTTGATCCGTCCGAGGTCGACGAGGTACTCAAGCCCGCTTATGACACCGGCAAGAACGCCGCCGAGATGTGCGCCGAGTACTACAAGCAGGTTCCCAACTGCTGCGAGCTTTCCAAGAAACAGTATCTGGATATGAACATGTGGCTACCGGGTGACATTCTGCTCAAGGCCGACAAGATGTGCATGGCGCATTCTCTGGAACTTCGCGTCCCGTTCCTGGATAAAAAGGTCATGGAGTTTGCCGAGCACATCCCCGCCAACTATCGCGTTAACGAAGAAGGCTGCAAGCTCGTCCTGCGTCACGCCGCCAACCGCACGCTGCCCGATGAGTGGGCAACGCGCAAGAAGGTCGGCTTCCCCGTGCCGGTCAAGTTCTGGCTGCGCGAGCAGAAGTACTACGACTACGTAAAGGAATACTTCACCGCACCGTGGGCTGCCGACTTCTTTGACACCGATGCGCTCATGAAACTGCTTGACGATCACTTTGAGGGTCGCGCGCTCAACCAGCGCAAGATCTATACCACGCTGACGTTCCTCATCTGGTACAAGCGCTTCTTTATCGACGAGGACAAGGGCGCCAAAGTCGCCGGTTGATTTTCAATCTCAACGCAACAGCCTGAACGGACCCCGCGTTTCCGCAGCTAGCGCAACGCGGAACTAGCTCC
>UQIV01000037.1 GCA_900541205.1 uncultured Collinsella sp.
ATGTTTTTTTTTTGTTTGAATTTTTTGATTGGGTATGGTCTGTTATTTGCGGGGGGGGCGGGGGTGCTTGCTTTGTTTTGATATGTTGGGGTTGCCAATTTCTAAAAAAATGGTTGGAACTCGGGCCCTCGTCCGTGAACTCTTCCGCTGGGCGAGCCATAGACGCCGCGCGCCGATGCGATAAAGCAGTGGCTTGAAATTGGTGCTATATTCAGCATGAGTTGTTTAATGCTAGTACGGGAGGCTGATATGGGGCTGTTCAAGAAGAAAAACCCGCAGGATGCCTTTGATCCCGATGTGTTTACCATCACGGATACGATTTTGGACCCGCCGCGGTTTACATTTTTGCCGGCTATCTACCAGGATGCCACGCGCCGCAAGTGGGCCGTGCATCAGCGCGGCGGCGAGCCGAAGATTTTTGACTATGCGGATGTGCTGCAGTGCGAGATTGTCGAGACCGGAAATCCCGAGGATGTGCCGGAGCTTAGCAATCGCGAACTAGCTCAGCAGATTTTGATTAATCCAGCTCAGGCTACCAAAAACAATGCTGCCAAGCGTAATATGTGCCTTGGTATGGGTGTCATCGTTGCCGTGCAAACCGGCGAGGATGAGATTTCGAAGCTTGAGATTCCGGTGACCGCGGGCGAAGTCAAGCGAGACTCCGGCCTATATCGGTCGTATCGGAACGTTGCGGAGCAGATCAAAGAAGCCTTCGACGCCATGGGGCGTCCGGAGCAATGATGCCTGCAGCATCAAGCGGTTGAGGAGCCGTGCCCATGCCGAGTGAACCATATGCGATTCCGCCCAAAGATTGCGCCTTTGAGGGCATTCTTTGGTATATCAATCATTATGACCTGCAGGGTGGCGACCGGCTGCCCGCCGAGCGTGTGCTCTGTGAAGAGCTGGGCGTGTCGCGCACGGCGTTGCGTGCTGCGATCATGCGCCTTATTTCGTGCGGAACTTTGGAAAGCCGCCGCGGTTCGGGCACCTATGTGTGTCCTCCCAAACCGCTGAACATCTTTCAGGAAACATGGAACTATACGCAGGCGGTGGAGAGGGTTGGCTCAAAGTCGACCGCACGCCTGGTTTGGTCCAAGGTCGTGTACGCCGATATCGATCTGGCCCAAAAGGCCCAGATCGACCTGGGCATGCCGCTTTTCTGCATTCGACGTGTGCGCGTGGTTAATGGTTCCCCGGCGTCGATTGAGACGGCCCACGTCAATCTGTCTTTGTGCCCCTCGCTTCCCGATCACGATTTTGAGCAGGAAAGCCTCTACGACGTTTTGCTCAAAGAAGGGAATGTCCATGTGACGCACGGCAAGGAGCATATTTCCATCAGCCGTCTGAACGCCGACGAGGCCAAGTTGCTGGGTGCTCAGGAGGGCACGCCGGTGTTTTACAAGGCTTCGCACGAGCGTGACGAGAACGATGGCTTTGTCGAGTATTGCAAGTCCGTGATTCTGCCGACCAAGTATCGTTTTGCCGATAACGGCGAGGCAGACGGCGTTGCGACGAAGGTAGGTGTCGAATGGCTGATGCAGTAGAAGACTTGCCGGTTTACAAACAAATTCGCCGCTGCATTGCGGAGCGAATCGAGCGCGGCGACTACCCGACGGGCTCGATGATTCCGTCCGAAAACGAGCTGGCCGAGGAGTTTGGCACGACGCGCCTGACAATCCGAAGTGCCATGGACGAGCTGGTCAAAAGTGGCCAGATTCGTCGCGTGCAGGGCAAGGGCGCCTTTGTGGGACACAAGTGGTTTGACGAGCACGAACGCAAGGGCGGCTTCCGTCAGTCGGTTCTGGCGTCGGGCGCGACGCCGTCGGTGCGCATTCTGGCGCGCTCCAAACGCTACGCCGGCCCGTATTACGCCGACCTGTTTGGCATCGCCGAGGACGATCTGCTTTACTCGGTGCGCCGTCTCAACTGCATTGATGGGGAGCCCGTGTCGATTGAGATGACGCTGATTCCGTGTCTGCTGTTTCCGGGCATCGAAGACGTGGACATTTCGGTCTTCAGCCTGTTCGAGACCTACGACATGTTGGGGCGCAAACCGGACAAGTCGATTGAGAAACTCGATATTGAAGCGCTGGGCGCACGCGATGCGAGTTTGCTCAATCTTGAGCCGGGCGACCTGGCGCTCGTACTGGAATGCATGACCTATGACTCGAGTGGGCAGGCGATCGAGCATGCCAAGTCTTTTAACCGCGGTGATGCCGGCGGATATACCTACAACTATTAGCGTCTAGAGCATCCTCGTGCACGGCGGGGTGCTCATTTTTTACGGACATGTGTCGCATGACCGATGAACGGCAAAAACTGACCGTCTACCGAGAGGGGAGGATGAAATCAAAAAATCGGTATTAAAAACGGCTAACCTGTAATCGTTCACTGGTATTAAGAGCCTTTGAATTGTTGAGCTTGGGGCCAAGATGTCCACAAGGTTAAGCGGCGAGACGGGGCGGCAAGCCTGTCCATTCCGTGCGACAATTCAAACTGCTCGTGAAAGGAGCGGGAATGAAGGAGACCGAGAAGATCGAGATCATGCACTTCGACCAGGAGGGCTACCTCGAGGACGGCAGGAACGTCTACGAGGCCGGCAAGCGGATGACCGCCCTGGCCGACCGCGTGCACGAGGAGGGCTACGACGCCGTCTTCCTGATGGGCGTCGGCGGCACCTGGGACGAGTTCATGCAGCTCGAGTACCTCATGAACAAGTTCGGCGACCGCGACCTCGAGGTCTACCTGATCCACGCCGCCGAGTGGAACGTCATGGGCCACAAGCGCATGACCGACAGGTCCGTCGTGCTGACCGCCTCCGAGTCCGGCACCACCCCCGAGGTGCTCGAGGCCGTCGGCAAGATGAGGGAGATGGGCGTGCGCGTCTTCGCCATGACCAACCCCGAGGGCAAGATCGGGCAGGCCGTGGGCGCCGAGAACTGCGTCATGATGGCCTCCGACCACGGCGCCGGCGGCTGCGAGAAGGGCTACTACCTCGCCGACTGCTTCGGCCTGCGCCTGCTCAACCGCCGCGGCTGCTTCCCCAAGTTCGACCTGTTCATCGAGCAGACGAAGGACGTCTGGAAGGACATGCTCGACATCCGCAAGCGCTTCGAGCCGCGCGCCGAGGAGCTCGCCAGGAAGTACGCGCTGGCCGACTACACCATGTTCATCGGCTCGGGCGCGCTGTGGGGCGAGACCATCCTGTACTCCATGTGCCTGCTCGAGGAGATGCAGTGGAAGCGCATCCGCCACATCACCTCGCACGACTTCTTCCACGGCACGCTCGAGCTGCTCGAGCCCGGCGTCCCGGTGTTCCTGTTCATGGGAGAGGACGAGTGCCGCGCCCTCGACGAGCGCGTCCGCGCCTTCCTCACCAGCGGCGTGACCGGCGACGAGGACTACGTCATCATCGACACCGCCGAGTACGCGATCCCGGGCCTGGACGACGACTTCCGCGTCATCGTGTCCCCCTGGATCCTGTCCGTGCTGACCACCGACCGCCTCGCGCGCAACTACGAGCTGGTCACCAAGCACAACCTCAAGTACCGCCGCTACTACCACCAGTTCGACTACTAATTCCATTTGGGGGAAACCGCAATGAGGCAATACATCTTTGCCAGCCACGCGCATTTTGCGACCGGCATCAAAGAGAGCACCGAGCTGCTCTCGGGCGCGCGCGATAACGTCCACGACCTGTCGATGTTTGTCGACGGCCGCACCGACGTCGCCGAGGAGGCCGCCAAGCTCCTGGCGACCTTCGACCCCGCCGACGACGTAATCGTGTGCACCGACCTGTTTGGCGGCAGCGTCAACAACGAGTTCACCAAGATCGTCCAGACGCGCCCCAACACCTACCTGGTTGCCAACATGAATCTGCCGCTGCTGATCCAGCTGCTCTTTTCGGACCAGGAGGCTCCCGCCGATCAGGTTATCCGCGAGATCCTCGCGGCTGACGACACGCGCGTCAAGTTTGTCAACGACCTGCTGACCGATGCGGATGACGAGGAAGAGTTCTAGTCACCGCCTGCTATTAATGGGGCCGGGTTTCCGGCATGAGACCTTTGGGGGTCAATCATGATTCAACTGCTTCGCGTCGACCATCGTCTGCTTCATGGCCAGGTGGCCGTCTCTTGGGTCCAGGGCTTGGGCTCCGACTGCATCTTCTGCGTTGGCGACAAGGTTGCCAACGATCCCGTCTGGAAGACTACGCTCAAGATGGGAAAGCCGGCCAACGTCAAGCTCGTCATCAAGGACATGGAGCACGCCATCGAGGCCATCAACTCCGGTGTTACCGATAAGTACAAGATGATCATCTGCGTCGCCAGCATCGCCGAGGCCAAGCAGCTTGTCGACGGCTGCCCGCAGATCACCTCCATCAACCTGGGCAACACCAAGTCCAAGGACGAGCAGCGTCCCGATGCCCGTAAGATCTCCCGCCAGATCTTTGTGACTGCTGCCGAGGAAGAGGACATTCGCGAGCTCGTCGACCGCGGTGTCGAGGTCGAGATTCGCGCTCTGGCCGACGATCCCAAGGTCGATGCCCTAAGCGCCCTCTAATTGGGAACCACGGGCGGCGCGCACGGCGCCGCCCCTATTCGTGGGCGTACCGGATTAACGCTTTACCCGTTACCCCCATCTACCGTTCACCGGGAGTACACGCCCGTTGAGCGATTGGTATTAAATAGTTTTCGCATGACTATATAATTGGTATCAAATCATTTGCACCGGTTTAGGTGTTAACAGCACACCGGTACAAGCTGGATCTGTCTGGGCGATTGTCGGCATGGAAAAGGGCGCGCTGACAAGTCGGGAATCGCCGCGCGGATCCAAGAGGGATCAAAGGGAGGAACAATGCTTGTTCAAGCGATCCTCATCGGACTTATCGCTGCCTTCGGTAAGCTCGATTATCAGCTCGGTACGCTCTATGCGTTCCGCCCGATCGTTCTGTGCCCGCTCGTCGGCATAGTCCTCGGGGACCTGCAGTCCGGCCTCGCCATCGGTGCGAGCCTCGAGCTGCTCTTCATGGGTTCAATCTCCATCGGCGCTTACGTGCCGCCCGATGAGTGTATTGGCGGTGTGCTCGCCTGCGCCTTCGCTATTCAGCTGGGTCAGAGCACCGAGGCCGCTATCGCGCTCGCGATGCCCATCGCCACTCTGTGCCTGGCCATTAAGAACGTCGTCAACGCCGGTATGCCCCTTCTGGTCGACCGTGCCGACGTCTTTGCCAGCAAGGGTAACCTCAAGGGTATCTACGCTATGCACTGGATTATCGGTCTCGTGATTGTCGTCCTGGCCTTTATCCTGTGCTCGGTCTCCTTCTATCTGGGTGCCGACGCCGTTCAGGGCCTGCTCGACTTCATCCCGACGTTCGTCCTCGATGGCTTTGGCGTCGCAGCCAACATCCTGCCTGCCATGGGCTTCGCCATGCTCGGCCGTCTGGTGCTTACCAAGCAGCTCGTGCCGTTCTACTTCCTGGGCTTCCTGCTGTGCTCCTATGCCAACGTGCCCGTCCTCGGCGTCGCCCTGATCGCAATCATCATCGGCATCGACAAGTACGACCTGCTGGGCCTTGGTGGCGCCCAGTCCCAGCTTTCTGTGGAAGGGGATGAGGACGATGACTTCTAATTCCGAGAACCAGATTACTCGCTCCGACCTCATTAAGAGCGCCGTGAACACCGGTGCCCTGGGCATGGAATTCTCCTGGACCTACTACAAGCAGATGAACATTGCCTTCTGCCTGATGGTCGCCAACATGCTCAAGAAGATCTATGCCGGCCGTCCCGATGATTACGCCGAGGCCTTGCACCGTCACAGCGCATTCTTCAACATCACCCCGCAGCTCGCTCCCTTCGTGGGCGGCATCGCGATGGCCATGGAAGAAAAGGTCGCTCGTGGCGAGGTTGAGCCCGAGAGCGTCAACGACATCAAGGCCGCCCTCATGGGTCCGCTTTCCGGCCTGGGTGACTCCTTCTTCCTGTCCACCCTGCGCGTCGTCGCCGCTGCCGTGGGCATCAGCCTGTGCCAGGCCGGCAACGTCTTTGGCCCCATCGCCTTCCTGCTCGTCTACAACATCCCGGCGTTCCTGATTCGTATCTTTGGCGCTATCAAGGGTTATGAGCTAGGCATTGGCTTCCTCGACGAGGCTCAGAAGACCGGCCTGATGCAAAAGATCATGGCCTGCGTCGGCATTGTCGGCGTTATGGTCGTCGGCGCCATGAGCAAGGACATGTTCTGGGCTTCGTTGCCCATCGCCATCGGTCAGGGCGACTCCGCCCAGACTCTCCAGGACATCCTGGACGGCATCATGCCCGGTATGCTCGGTATGGCCGCCTTCTGGCTCTACTACTGGCTGCTCTCCAAGAAGATCAACCCGATGGTCCTGATCCTCTGCACCATGGTCGTGGGCATCATCGGCGCTTACTTTGGCGTGCTTGCCTAATATGTTCGAATCGCGCTTCCATCGCGTCTAACGGTTGCGTCGATCTTTGGGGGCTTGTCGCATCTGCGGCGGCCCCCTGTTTTTTAAAACTCCGTACGAAAGGGGAGGGCTATGGTCGTACCCGAGCTTTCGCTCATGAACATCAACCATCGTTACTACAGCATCGAGACGTTTTTTAAGGCTGCAGGTGAGGCCGGCTATCGCAATATCGAGCTGTGGACCGGCTCGATGCACCTGTATGTGGATTGCCATGAGCACGATTCGGTGGATAAGATTCGCGATCTTGCCGCCCAATACGGTATCAAGATCGTGTGCGTGTGCCCCGAGCAGAACAACCCCAAGCCGTGGAACGTCGCGGTGCGCGGTGAGGCGGGCCAAAAACGCATCCTCTCGTACTTTAAGAATGTGATCGACGTTGCCGTTGAGTTGGGCGTGCCGCAGATTCTGGTGACGAGTGGTTGGGCCTATCTGGACGAGCCGGCTGAGGACGCCTGGGCCCGCAGCGTTGCCATGCTGCGCTCGGTGTGCGACTACGCCGATACGCGCGGTATTCGCGTCGCGCTCGAGGCCCTGCAGCCGTCGGAGTCCGTGTTGGTCAACACCGCACAGGATGTCGCGCGCATCCTCGAGGCGGTCGATCGTCCCAACCTGAAGGCCTGTATCGACTTGGGCGCCATGGAAGTTGCCGGCGACACGATCGACGGCTACTTTGAGGTTTTGGGCGACAAGATCGTTCACACCCACTTTGTAGATGTGGGCGGCGGCACGACGCATCTTGCCTGGGGCGACGGCGAGCGTGATATGCGTGCCGACCTCGAGGCACTCATGCGCCACGGCTATACGGGCTATGTCTCGGCCGAGACGTGTGATGGCCGCTACTATCAGGATCCGTCCAAGGCGACGACTCAGGTTATCGAGATGTATCGCCGTGTGACAGCGGAGATGGAAGCCGAATAACTAAACTGCGCGGTTGCGCCGGAAACGCTTGGGCGGGTCTGGCGCAACGCTTTTATAGATGGCGAGTTGTGGGGAACCCGTTGGCAGTAGCGCTCGAAATAGACAACTATTGGCGTTGTAATACCACTCGGGCGAGGAAACCGACCGTTCGCCGCAAATCTCCGTGAGTTTGGATTGGTATTAAATAACAAGCAATCGTATGGCTATAATTGGTATCAGCAAGAAGCGCGATGTATAGAATTGCGCACATGTGATGGGAGGACACACATGAAGGAGACCGAGAAGATCGAGATCATGCACTTCGACCAGGAGGGCTACCTCGAGGACGGCAGGAACGTCTACGAGGCCGGCAAGCGGATGACCGCCCTGGCCGACCGCGTGCACGAGGAGGGCTACGACGCCGTCTTCCTGATGGGCGTCGGCGGCACCTGGGACGAGTTCATGCAGCTCGAGTACCTCATGAACAAGTTCGGCGACCGCGACCTCGAGGTCTACCTGATCCACGCCGCCGAGTGGAACGTCATGGGCCACAAGCGCATGACCGACAGGTCCGTCGTGCTGACCGCCTCCGAGTCCGGCACCACCCCCGAGGTGCTCGAGGCCGTCGGCAAGATGAGGGAGATGGGCGTGCGCGTCTTCGCCATGACCAACCCCGAGGGCAAGATCGGGCAGGCCGTGGGCGCCGAGAACTGCGTCATGATGGCCTCCGACCACGGCGCCGGCGGCTGCGAGAAGGGCTACTACCTCGCCGACTGCTTCGGCCTGCGCCTGCTCAACCGCCGCGGCTGCTTCCCCAAGTTTGATCTGTTTATCGAGCAGACCAAGGACATCTGGAAGGACATGCTCGACATCCGCAAGCGCTTCGAGCCGCGCGCCGAGGAGCTCGCCAAGAAGTACGCCCTGGCCCCCTACACCATGTTCATCGGCTCCGGCGCCCTGTGGGGCGAGACGATCCTGTTCTCGATGTGCATCCTGGAGGAGATGCAGTGGAAGCGCACCCGCTACATCACCTCGGCCGACTTCTTCCACGGCACGCTCGAGCTCGTGGAGCCCGGCGTCCCCGTGTTCCTGTTCATGGGCGAGGACGAGAACCGCAAGCTCGACGAGCGCGTCCGCGCCTTTTTTTTTTTTTTTGTTACGGGGTACACCGAGATCTACATCATCGACACCGCCGAGTTCGCGATCCCCGGCCTTGACGACGAGTTCCGCGTCATCGTGTCTCCGTGGATCCTCTCCTCGCTGATCACCGATCGCCTTGCCGCTTACTACGAGACGGTCACCAAGCACAACCTCAACTACCGTCGTTACTATCACCAGTTCGACTACTAATAGTTGACCACTCATTTAAGAAGCACCCTGCCCGGGGCGCATGCGTCCGGGCATTTTTATGCCGAAATTCGCTAGGAAGGGGAATCGAATGAGGCAGTTTATCGTGGCGTCCCATGCTCATTTTGCGTCTGGAATCGTCGAGAGCATCGGCCTGCTTTCCGGCGAGCGCGAAAACGTCCATGCGCTCTCTATGTATGTCGACGGAAACGAGGACCTGACCAAGGAGGCCGCAGCGATTCTGGACGGCTTTGCCGCGGACGATGAGGTCGTCGTTTGCACCGACCTCTTTGGCGGCAGTGTCAACAACGAGTTCACCAAGATCGTCCAGACGCGTCCCAACACGCATCTGGTGACCAATATGAACCTGCCGCTCCTTATTCAACTGCTGTTCGTGCCCGAATCCACCCCGGTCGATGAGGCTATTCGCCAGATCGTCGAGGCGGACGACACCAAGGTCAAGTACGTCAACGACCTGCTGGGGCAGGCCGAGCTCGATGAGTTTTAACCACTAGGGAGCACACCATGATTCAGATGATTCGTGTAGATTATCGACTGCTTCACGGCCAGGTTGCCGTTAGCTGGACCTCGGCTCTGGGTGCCGATTGCATCCTGTTGGTGAGCGACACGGTCCTCAATGACAAGCTTCGTCTACAGGCCCTGTCCCTTGCAAAGCCTGAGGGCTGCAAGGTCGTCGTCAAAAACACCGAGGACGCCGTTAAGGCGCTCCAGAGCGGAGTGACCGATAAGTACAAGCTCTTCGTGGTTTGCGAGACGATCCAGCAGGCCGGTGCCGTCGCCAAGGCGATGGGAGTCAAGAAGATCAACCTCGGCAACGTTGCCTTTAGCGAGAATGCCCGCCAGGTCTCGACGAGTGTGTTCCTTACGCCCGAAAACGAGGCATACGTGAAGGAGCTGCTCGGCGAGGGCTATGAACTGTTCATTCAGATGATTCCGGCAGATGCGAAGACTGACGCCGCGAAGGTCATCGGTTAGGGGCTGTCATGGTTATCAAGACAATCCTGATTTTCCTGATTGCCCTTTTGGGCTATTCCGAGTGGCTGACGGGTACGAGCTACCTCCAGCGCCCGATCGTGCTCGGACCTCTGGTTGGCCTTGTCATGGGCGACATGGTGACTGGCACGATCATGGGCGCCACGATGGAGCTTGCCATGGTCGGCGCCATCTCGGTCGGTGCGTATAACCCGCCCGATACGATTTCCGGAACCATTCTGGGTGTGTCGCTTGCCATGCAGGCCGGCGCGGACGCTTCGGCGGCCCTGACCCTGGGTATTCCCATCGCAACGATCGTCCTGGCGCTCGATACCGCCCTGGGCCAGCCGGTGATGCTGCTGCTGGTGCACCGTATCGACAAAAACGTCGAGGACGGAGACACCAA
>UQIV01000038.1 GCA_900541205.1 uncultured Collinsella sp.
TAAAGCCGTTTGTCTCCACCCGCGTAGCGGGTGGTTTAAAGCTGGCCGCTGCGCGGCCAGCAGACTAAAGTCTTGAACAAAAACCGGGGCCCGCACGATGCGGACCCCGGCTCAATACCGTGACGATATGTCAGTTACGCCCTACACGTAGAACAGGATGTCGTCGTAGGTCGGGACCGGCCAGTAGTCGGCTGCCACGATCTCCTCCATGGCGTCCACGGCGGCACGCAGCGCATCCATAGCGGGAACGACCTCGTGCGCGTACACGTTGGCCTGCTCCTGGCCATCGAGGGCCTCAGCCTTCTGATGCACGGCGTCAAGCGCCTTGATGGAGTCGTTGATGGTGGTGATACCGTTGCAGAGCTTGTTGAGCGTGTTCTGCTCGCACTGCATGGCGGCCTCGGCACCGGCGGCACGAATAGTCTCAAGGCCCTTAGCGACCTTGGTGGCATAGGCGGTAATGACCGGGCGATAGGTACGACGTGCCTCGCGAACCATCGTGGTAGCCTCGATGTTCATGAGCTTGTTGTACTTCTCGAGCTTGCAATCGTAGCGGCACTGGGCCTCGGCCTTGGTCAGGACACCCGTCTCCTCAAAGAGTGCGATGGCCTTATCGGAAACAAAGGCGGGCAGGGCGTCGGCCGTGGTCTTGTTGTTGGCAAGGCCGCGCTTCTCGGCCTCGACGGGCCACTCATCGGAGTAGCCGTCACCGGAGAACAGGATGCGCTGGTGGTCGGTCAGGACCTTCTTGCAGTACTCGAGCGCAGCGTCCTGGAACTTATCCTCGGGCGTACCCTCAAGCGCGTCGGCGAAGGACTTGAGCGACTTAGCCACGGCGGCATCGAGCACCAGGTTGGAGTCGGAGACGTTCTGCTCGGAGCCGCAGGCACGGAACTCGAACTTGTTGCCGGTGAAGGCAAACGGGGAGGTGCGGTTGCGGTCGGTGTTGTCCTGCATCAGCTTGGGCAGGGTATCGGCACCCAGGTCAAGCACGCCGCGCGTGGCATGAACGGAAGCCTTGCCATCGATGATCTTCTCGACGACCTCGGTAAGCTGGTCGCCCAGGAAGATGGACATAATCGCCGGAGGAGCCTCGTTGGCGCCCAGACGATGGTCGTTGCCGGCCGAGGCAACGGAGGCACGCAGAAGCTCCTGATAGTTATCGACGGCCTCGATCACCGCGGTGAGGAAAACAATGAACTGCAGGTTGTCGAGCGGGGTGTCGCCCGGGTCGAGCAGGTTCTCGGACTCGGTGCCAAGCGACCAGTTGTTGTGCTTGCCCGAACCGTTGATGCCCTCGAAGGGCTTCTCGTGCAGCAGGCAAACCAAGTCGTGGCGGGAGGCGATGAGCTTCATCTTCTCCATCATGACCAGATTCTGGTCGATGGCTTCGTTGACCTCGCCATAGACAGGGGCGAGCTCATGCTGGCAGGGAGCGACCTCGTTGTGCTTGGTCTTGGCGGGAATGCCAAGCGCCCACAGCTCATCGTCCAGGTCCTTCATATAGGCCGAGACGGTGGGGCGGATAGCGCCAAAGTAGTGCTCCTCGAGCTCCTGGCCCTTGCAGGGAGCAGCACCAAAGAGGGTGCGACCGGTGATGACCAGGTCCCTGCGCTTGCGGTAAGCGTCCTTCTTGATCAGGAAGTACTCCTGCTCGTCGCCCACGGAAGGAACGACCTTCTTGGGGGTCTTGCCAAACAGCGCCAAAACGCGCTTGGACTCACGCGAGAGCGCGGTCATGGAACGCAGCAGCGGGGTCTTCTTGTCCAGGGCCTCGCCCGTGTAGGAGCAGAAAGCCGTGGGGATGCACAGGACGTCGTCCTTGATAAAGGCGGGGCTAGTGGGATCCCAAGCGGTGTAACCACGGGCCTCGAAGGTGGCGCGCAGGCCGCCGTTGGGGAAGCTCGAGGCATCGGGCTCACCCTGGATGAGGTTCTTGCCCGTAAACTTGGTGATGGCGGTGCCGTCGTGGTTGGGCTCGAGGAAGCTGTCGTGCTTCTCGGAAGTAATGCCCGAAAGCGGCTGGAACCAGTGCGCGTAGTGTGTAGCGCCCTTGGAGATGGCCCAGACCTTCATAGCGTGGGCAACAGCGTTGGCCACATCCAGGTCGAGCGGCTCACCGTCCTCGAGGGTTGCAGCAAGGCGCTTCCAAATGTCCTTGGGGAGGTAGTCCTTCATGACTTCCTCCGAGAACACCATGGTCCCGAAGCGGTCAGTAAGTTCGGCCATACGGAACTCCCTTCGTATCGGCACCGCGTGAGAAGCGGTGTTGATTACTAACGAACGAGTCATAGCTTAGACTCGCCGTGTTTCCGCAACATTACCGTTATGTTGCTGTCGCGAAACCAATCAATGAGGTTACCCTATCGAGGCGGCGTTGCCACCCTCAACAGCCAATCAACTGCATAAATTGCAGACCTCTCCCCATGGTTTAAGGGTAGTCAATTTGGGACGGGCTTTATTAACTGGTATTTCGCATCAGATACCATTCAATATAGCCCCATCCTACATTGACCGCTCTGTTATAGGAAATGCCGATAGCAAAGCATCTTTGATTGGTATCCTCAAATAGCGAGCGAAACTCCACCGTGACACAGCGGTGCTGTAGAATCCTTACAACACATCACACTATTACGTATCTAGAGGAGCACGATATGCGCGTCGACGAGGTTTTTAAGCAGGCAGCATCCCAGGGCACCGCGCCCATTTCGTTTGAGATGTTCCCGCCCAAGGGCGAGCTCACCCTCGACACGGCTCGCGAAGTGGCAGGCAATCTGTGCAAGCTTTCGCCGAGCTTTGTCTCGGTCACCTGCTCGGCCGGCGGCTCGGGCAACGGTGCCGCCACCGCCCCCATCGCGCATATGATTTCGAGCGAATTCGACACGCCCTCGGTGGCACACCTTACCTGCGTGGGCCGCTCGCATGCCGATATCGCCGCCAAGATCGACGAGTATCGCACCGCCGGTGTGGAAAACATCCTGGCCCTGCGCGGCGATCTCCCCGCCGGCGCGACCGAGGACGACAAGCCCGCCTCGGACTACGCCTACGCCCGCGACCTCATCCCCGAGCTCGTCGACGCCGGCTTTTGCGTGGGCGCCGCAGCCTACCCCGAGGGCCACATTGCCTGTGAGGATCTCAACCTCTCGGTCGAACACCTCAAGCAAAAACAGGACGCCGGCGCGAGCTTCTTTGTGACGCAGCTCTTCTTTGATAACGAGTGCTTCTACCGTTTTCGCGAGCTTGCCGACAAGGTCGGCATCACCGTGCCCATTACCGCGGGCATCATGCCGTTTATGGGCAAGTCACAGATCAGCCGCATGGTCTTTATGTGCGGCGCGTCGCTGCCCTCCCCCGTCATCAAGATTCTCGCCAAGTACGAGAATGACCCCGAGAGCCTGCAGGCAGCTGGTGTAGATTATGCAGCCCGCCAGCTTTGCGACCTCAAGGAGCACGGCGCCGACGGCCTGCACCTGTACACTATGAACCGTCCTGCGATCGCCGCGACCATTATGGAGCGCCTGGGGTAATGGAAAAACCGCACATCGATACAATCGCTGTCGAAGTGCCGGCCGACCTTGCGTCGCCGGCGCTTTACCGTGTCGATGCTGCGCACCATCCCCGTGTCGACCGTGCCGAGATGCTGCGGTATCTGGGTTACGGCGGCCAGCAGATTGAGCCCGAGCTGTCGCAGCGTATTGAGCTTGTCGTTGAACGTCTTGAATTGGACATTGAGCCCCGTGGCGTGCGCCGCGTGTTTGCCGTCGATGCCACGGGTGTGGACGAGCAGGGAGAACCTTGCATTCGCCTGGTCGGCACCAACGTTGAACTGCGCGGTCGCGATATCTATCGACATCTCAAAGACGCCCGCTTTGCCGCACTCATGGCATGCACCCTCGGCATGGATGCTGAGCGCCGTCTGCGCACCACGGGAGCCCAACATCCCCTGGAGGGCGCCGTGCTCGACGCCGCGTGCTCCGCTTACGTGGAAGCCGCCGTTGAGCAGATGGACCAGCAGGTCAAGGCTGCGGCCACCGCACACGGGCTCGCCGGCAACTGGCGCTTTAGTCCCGGCTACGGCGACTGCCCGCTCTCGGCCCAGCGCTCGATCGTGGATGCACTCAACGCCACGCGCCTCATTGGACTTACCGTCACCCCCACCAGCCTGCTCATGCCCACCAAGAGCGTGACCGCGGTGATCGGCCTATTCGACGGCGAAGTCCACGACGCCCAGAGCCGCCCCACCTGCAATATCTGCCGCATGCGCGAGCACTGCCGCTTCCGCGCCGCCCACACCACCTGCTATTCCAGCCATTAGGAGCCCTCGATGTTTACTCCGCTTATCACTCATGATTCTGACGGCACTGCATTGGCGGCACCCGTTGATGCCGCACGTCGCAACGGTGCCACGTACAAGACGCGCACGATCGACGATCTGCGCATTAAGGACGATCGCCTGCGTGCGGCCATCGAGGGCACGGGACACCTGCTGTTCGACGGCGGCATGGGCACCATGTTGCAAGCAGCCGGCATGAAGGCCGGCGCCCTGCCCGAGCTGCTCAACTTTGAGGAGCCCCAGGTTATCACCGATATCCAACGTCAATATGTCGAGGCCGGCTGCGATGTGATCACCGCCAATACCTTTGGCGCCAATGCCCACAAGCTCGACGGCGCCGCCACCGTGGCAGACGTCTTTGCCGCGGCCGTCGCCTGTGCCCGCGAGGCCGGCGCCCGCTACGTCGCCGGTGACATCGGCCCCATCGGCGCGCTGCTTCGTCCCTTAGGCACCCTCAGCTTTGACGAGGCCTACGACCTCTTTGCCGAGGAAGTGCGCGCCGGCGTCGATGCGGGCGTGGACCTCTTTATTATCGAGACCATGACCGACCTTGCCGAGATCAAGGCGGCCGTCCTCGCCTGCCGCGAGAACTCCGACCTGCCCGTCTTTGCCACTATGACCTTTGAGGAAGACGGTCGCACCTTCCTGGGCACGAGTCCCGAGGTCGCCGCCATCACGCTTGACGCCATCGGCGCCGACGTTTTGGGCATCAACTGCAGCCAAGGACCGGCCGAGCTCCGAGGACTCGCCGCACGTATGCTCACCGTTACCGACAAGCCCGTTATGGTGCAGGCTAACGCGGGACTGCCCCACGTGGACGACGACGGCAACACCGTCTTTGATATCCAAGCACCCGAGTACGCCGAGGCCGTCGCCGGCATGATTGAGGACGGCGTGAGCGTCGTCGGCGGTTGCTGCGGTACCACGCCCGCGCACATGGCGGCCTTGCGCACGCTTATCGACAACCACACGCCCAGCCCGCGCCACCGCAAGCCCAGCATGTCGGTCACAAGCGCCCAGACCGTGGTGGACCTCCCCTGCGATGGACACAAAATCGCCGTCATCGGCGAGCGCATCAACCCCACCGGCAAAAAGCGCCTGCAGCAGGCCCTGCGCGACGGCGATCTGGACTACGTGGTGAGCCAGGGCATCAGCCAGCAGGAGCAGGGCGCCGACATCCTGGACGTCAACGTGGGCCTGCCCGAGATCGACGAGGTCAAGATTATCCAACAGGCGACCGAACAGCTCCAGGGCTCCACGCTCCTGCCGCTGCAGATCGACTCCACCGACCCCGCCGCTGTCGAGGCCGCCGTGCGCCGCTACGCCGGCAAGCCCATCATCAACTCGGTCAATGGCAAGCAGCAGATCATGGATGAGATCTTTCCGCTGGTCGCCCACTACGGCACCAACGTTGTCGGCCTTACGCTCGACGAAGGCGGCATCCCCGATACCGCCGAGGCTCGCTTCGCCATCGCCGAGCGCATCGTGGCCGAGGCCGCCCGCTACGGCATCGGACCGGACCGCATCCTCATCGACTGCCTGGTCATGACCGCCTCGACCAATCAACGCCAGGCCGAGCAGATCCTGCGCGCCATGTCCCTGTGCAAGGAGCGCCTGGGCGTCAAATGCGCGCTCGGCGTGTCGAACATCAGCTTTGGCCTGCCTGCCCGCCCGCTGCTGGGCTCGGTCTTTTTGGCTGCCGCTTTTGGCGCAGGTCTTGATGCCCCCATCATGAACCCGGGCTCCAAGCGCTTTATGGATACCGTCTACAGCTATCGCGTCCTGAGCGTTGAGGACGAGGGCTCGACCGGATACATCGAGCGTTACGCCGGCTGGACCGATCCGTACAAGATCGCCGCGAACCCGGCGGCAGCTCAGGCAGCATCGAGCGACGCCGCACCTGCCGCAAGCGCCCCCGGCACCGACGGCAACGACGACCCGATTCGCCGCATGGTCGTCTCGGGCCGCAAAGGCGAGATCGCTGCCGAGACCGAGCGTCTGCTGACAGACCACGACGCTATGGACCTCATCAACAATCACTTTATCCCCGCCCTCGACGAGGTTGGCGTCCTCTTTGACCAGGGCAAGTTCTTCTTGCCGCAGCTTATGGCCTCGGCCGAAGCCGCGCGTGTGGGCTTCGACACCATCAAGCGCCTGATGCCCGCCGGCGAGATCGCCGACAAGGGCAAGATCTGCGTGGCCACCGTCAAGGGCGACATCCACGATATTGGCAAGAACATCGTCAAAATGCTGCTCGACAACTACGGCTACACCGTCTTTGACCTAGGCCGCGACGTCGACCCGCAAGAGGTGCTCAAAACCGTCAAGGAGCGCGACATTAAGCTCGTCGGCCTCTCGGCGCTTATGACCACCACGGTCGTCGCTATGGAGGAGACCATCAAGTTGCTCCAAGCCGAGGTTCCGGGCGTCAAGATCATCGTAGGTGGCGCCGTGCTCACCCCCGAATACGCCAAGCAGATCGGCGCGGACTACTACGCCAAGGATGCCGCCGAAAGCGCGCGCATCGCCGAAGAGGTCTTTGGGCAGTAACACAACGGAAACAACCGAGCACCAAAACGTGCCGCACGCGCCACTTGGCACGTGCGGCACGTTAGAATAGATAAGACTATGCTCGTTTTGGCAGATAGGAGCGCAAGGATGGCGATCACGCCCGCAGAAATCGCGGAAACCCGCGGCATGGTTGAGGAGCAGAACCTCGACATCAGGACCATCACCATGGGTGTTTCGCTCATGGGTTGCGGCGACGAGAACCTCGACCGCATGTGCACGAAGATCTACGACCACGTGACGCACACGGCTGAGCACTTGGTCGAGACCGCCGAGAACCTCGAGCGCGAGTACGGTATCCCCATCGTCAACAAGCGCGTCTCCGTCACCCCGGTGGCGCAGATCGCCGCTTGCTGCAAGGATGAGGACCTCACCCCCATCGCGCACGCCCTCGACCGCGCGGCCGAGACGCTCGGCATCGATTACCTGGGCGGCTTCTCCGCACTCGTCCAGAAGGGCATCGGCAACGCCGACCGCCGCGTCATCCAGTCCATCCCCCAGGCGCTCGCTACCACCAGCCGTGTCTGCTCCAGCGTCAACGTCGCCAGCCTGCGCGCCGGCATCAACATGGACGCCGTGCTCATGGCCGCCCAGACCATCATCGATGCCGCTAAACTCACGGCCGACCAGGATTCCGTCGGCGCCTCCAAGTTTGTCTGCTTTGCCAACATGGTCGAGGACTCCCCGTTTATGGCGGGCGCCGTCCACGGCGGTGGCGAGGCCGACGCCGTCATCAACGTAGGCGTCTCGGGCCCCGGCGTTATGGCCGCAGCCCTGGAGACGCTGCCCGACTCCGCATCGATGATGGAAGTCGCCGAAAAGATTAAGCAGACCGCCTTTAAGATCACCCGCGCCGGCGAGCTCATGAGCCGCGAGGCCGCTCATCGCCTGGGTGTCGAGAAGGGCATCGTCGACCTGTCGCTGGCCCCCACGCCTGCCATCGGCGACTCCGTTGCCCGCATCCTCGAGATCATCGGCGTGGGCACCTGCGGTGGCCCCGGCACGACCTGCGCGCTCGCCATGCTCAACGATGCCGTCAAGAAGGGCGGCGTCATGGCCAGCTCCAGCGTGGGCGGTCTCTCGGGCGCCTTTATCCCCGTGTCCGAGGATGCCGGCATGATCGCCGCCGTCGAGGCCGGTGCGCTTTCGCTCGAGAAGCTCGAGGCCATGACCTGCGTGTGCTCCGTTGGCCTGGACATGATCGCCATCCCCGGCGACACCCCGGTCGAGACCATCGCCGGCATCATCGCCGACGAGATGGCCATCGGCGTCATCAACAACAAGACCACGGCCGTCCGCGTGATTCCCGCCATCGGCAAGGGCGTGGGCGACTGCGTCGAGTACGGTGGCCTGTTCGGCCGTGCACCCATCATGCCGGTGAACCCCAACGCCGGCACCGTGCTTGCCCACCGCGGTGGACGCTTCCCGGCGCCGCTGAACTCGCTGAAGAACTAGCTGAGGGGTTCGGGCGAGGAGCCCCGCCGCCGGGCGGGGGGGGGGGGGGGGGGTGCATACAAGGGGGGTCGAGGCGGGACGAACACCCCGGCACCAAGAGAGT
>UQIV01000039.1 GCA_900541205.1 uncultured Collinsella sp.
CTGACCCCATATCGTTGGGGCCAGGCCCGATTTTGCCTCTTGACAATGTCCTGCTCATATTAAAAGGAACGTCCCTAACTGCCGGGTTTAGGCTGTTAGGTCGAGTTCGTAGAGGAAGCTTTCGCGCGGCATGTCGTGACGGCGCTCTTCGCGGTTGGCGCGGTGCGTGGCGGTGCGCTTAAAGCCGTGCAGCTCGTAGAACTTCCACGAGCAGTTGGAGTCGGTGTACAGGTGCGCCCTCGTCGCTCCAAGCGAGGACAGGTGCGAGACCGCGGCATCGAGCAGAACCGTGCCAACGCCCAGGCCATGGACATCGCGATCCACGGCAAGCAGCGTGACCTCGTTGTCGTGCGGCAACGGGCTGCTCTCGAGCAGGCGGTTGTTGGTTCGGATGGTTGCGCGCACAAACGAGAGATACTCGGCGCAGGCATCGGGCTCCAGCTCACGCATCTGCGATAGCAGCGCGCGTTCGGTATCCATCCAATGCTCGTTGATAGTGGCGCCGGAGCTCTGTCCCGCACGCGCAAGCGAAATGCCACGCGCCTGACCGTCGATTACGGCAACCTGTGAAAACGTCGACGACGAAAGGCAATAGGCGAGGTCGCACGCGGCCTCGAGGCGGTTGTACTCATCGTTATCCGAATTGTTATGCCAGAGCTGCTGTAGAATCAGCGCGATGGCGTCGAAGTCTTCGGTATCAAACGGTCGGTAGAGAACCCGCGAGACCATGGTGCCTCTTTCTTTTGCGGATGCATATCGAGCACAGTTCTACCACGCCATTGGCATCTAATTATGGTGCCCCTGTGTTCCATGAACTCACCGTGCCCGGTGCCGTGCCCATCCCCTCTGCTCGCAAACTTTTTCTGCACATGCGCCCGTTGCGGGGTGCATCGATGCGCTCGATGCGCTACATTGAATCAGTATTTTCAATGCCGCTGCGCGAGCGCTGCAGATCGACGTATCACCGACTCACAGAGCACGGCGGCGTACCAGACAGGAGGACTGCATGGGATCTGATGTGAAGATCGCACGCGCGTTGATCTCGGTTACCGATAAGACGGGCGTCGTCGATTTCGCACGGACGCTGGTCGATGACTTTGGCGTCGAGATCATCTCTACGGGCGGCACGGCTCGTGCCATCGAGGACGCGGGCGTTCCCGTAACCCCCATCGAGGAGTTCACGGGCTATCCCGAGATGATGGACGGCCGCGTTAAGACCCTGCACCCCAAGGTTCACGGCGCGCTGCTGGCCCGCCGCGATTCCGAGCAGCACATGCAGGAGGCCGCTCAGCACGGCATTAAGCTGATCGACCTGGTCGTCGTCAACCTGTACGAGTTCGAGAAGACCGTCGCCAACCCCGAGGTCACCTTCGCGGACGCCATCGAGCACATCGATATCGGCGGTCCCTCCATGTTGCGCTCTGCCGCCAAGAACGCCACGAGCGTTACCGTCATTTCCGACCCGGCCGACTATGATGCCGTCCTGGCCGAGATGCACGAGACCGGTGGCTGCACCACGCTTTCCACCCGTCGTCGCCTGCAGGTGAAGGTCTACCAGACCACCGCCGCCTACGACACGGCTATCTCCCGTTGGCTTGCCGCCCAGGCAAGCGACGTGGCGGACACCTCTGCCAAGCTCGAGATCTCGCTGGAGAAGGTCGACGACCTGCGCTATGGCGAGAACCCGCAGCAGAAGGCCACGGTCTATCGCTTTGCCGAGGGTTGCGAGAACACCGCGAGCTCGCAGTTCCCGCTCGTGGGCTCCGAGCAGATCCAGGGCAAGCCGCTCAGCTACAACAACTATCTGGATGCCGACGCCGCTTGGAACCTGGTCCGCGAGTTCGACGAGCCGGCCTGCGTGATTCTCAAGCACCAGAACCCCTGCGGCTCCGCCGTTGCCGAGGACATTACGTCTGCTTACGACCGCGCCTTCGCCTGCGATCCCAAGAGCGCCTTTGGCGGCATCATCGCCTGCAACCGCGAGGTTCCTTATGAGCTGGTCGAGCACTTTGCCGATCAGAACAAGCAGTTCGTCGAGGTTATCATCGCCCCGAGCTACACTGCCGAGGCGCTCGAGCGCATGGTCAAGCGCCCCAACCTGCGCGTGCTGGCCACCGGCGGCGTGGACCACGGCGCCCAGGTGGAGCTGCGCTCCATCGACGGCGGCATGCTGGTGCAGGAAGTCGACCACGTGACCGAGGATCCCGCGACCTTTACGTTCCCCACCGACCGCAAGCCCACCGACGCCGAGATGGCCGAGCTCGAGTTTGCCTGGAAGGTCTGCAAGGGCGTCAAGTCTAACGCCATCCTGGTCTCCAAGGGCAAGGCCGGCATTGGCATGGGCCCCGGTCAGCCCAACCGCGTTGACTCCGCACTGCTGGCCTGCGAGCGTGCCGAGGACTTCTGCGAGCGTGAGGGCGTGGAGAAGGGCGGCTTTGCCTGCGCAAGCGACGCATTCTTCCCGTTCCGCGACAACGTCGACGTGCTTGCCGCGCACGGCGTGACCTGCATCATCCAGCCCGGCGGCTCCAAGCGCGATGACGAGAGCATTCAGGCCTGCAACGAGCACAATATTGCTATGGTCTTTACCGGCGCCCGCCACTTTAGGCACTAAGTTTCGCCCCGGAACAAAATAATCTCTGCAAAAGACGGCTGCTCCGTTTGGAGGGCCGTCTTTTTGGTATAAGAGGACGGAATGACTAACACGAAAGGTACAACCATGCCCCAGATTGATGATGCCGAGCTGTTTGGCAATGCCGAGGATCAGCGTGCGTACGAGGACTTTTGCGCCAATCAGGAGGCGGTCGAGAAGTTCACGCTCGACAAGCCCGCGCTTATCTGCCGCTGGCGCATGTCCAACAAAAAGGTGCCCATGCTCAACCGCCACATTCGTGCGCTGTCCGAGCGCCTGGTGCAGGGCGAGCCGCTTACCCATAACATGCTCAGCTGGGCCAAACAGCACGTTGAGTGGTCGCTTGCCGAGGGCGATTACACCGCACGCGACGGCGTGCTCATGCTGGTGATCGACGTTAACGGCAACGCCGCCATGACGGTGGGGGAGTACGAGCCGCTCGCCGATACGTCGGCCAAGGCGCTGCGTGCCCGCTCCGCCGAGGCCCGCTCCGAGGCCGACGAAACCGGCGTGGCGCCCGAGCTGCTCGCCGCTGTCAACAACGGCGAGCTCGCCTTTGTGGCGCCGGCGGACGAGTTTCTGTGCGGCACGGCGACGCTCATCGAGCAGCTGGCCCAGACCAAGGGCATCCCGGTCACGCGCGTAGACATTCCCGCGCAGCTTAAGGGCGCGCTGTTCCTGGTGAGCGACGAGCACGGCGTGGTTCCCGCCGACGATACCGATGCCGCCGAGGCGGACGCTGCTATGGTCACCTTCTTCGCCGACGGCTACGAAAAGCTCCGCGCCCGTCGCTAAATGATTTTTCTGGGACGGGGATTAAAGAATCATTCCATCTCTGCATACATGCGTACGCTCGAGTAGAGGCTCGAGGTCGAAGTGATGGGGCCGATCGGTTTAGGACCGGTCGGCCCCTATTTTCTCTTAAGGCTATCGAACACTTTTGTCATATTAGGTGCCCACGGGGTCGTATCGTTGCGACGCCGTGGGCATAATGGTGTGGAAGGTGCAAGTTACGCGAAATGGGAGGACACATGGCGCTGATCTATATCGTTGAGGACGACGAGCCCATTCGTCGTGAGCTTATCGACATCCTTGCCCGCGCCGGGTTTGAAATCGAGGCCTGCGAATCGTTTGAGCATGTCTCGCGCGATATTCTCGCTGCCGCGCCCGACCTGGTGCTGCTCGACCTCACACTTCCCGTCAAGGACGGCCAGCATATCTGCCACGAGGTTCGCCGCGAATCCGAGGTTCCCATTATCGTCCTCACGTCGCGCACGACCGAGATCGACGAGGTCATGGCCATGACGCTCGGCGCGGACGACTTTGTTTCCAAGCCCTACAGCGCCCGTGTGCTCGTGTCGCGCATCAACGCACTGCTGCGTCGCACCGCGGCGGCAGGCGAGCGCAGCACACTTGTCCACAAGGGGCTGGAGCTCGACCTCGCCCGCTCCATGGTTACCAACACGCAAACCGGCACTAGCACCGAGCTCACCAAAAACGAACTGCGTATCCTCTCACTGCTTCTGAGCCGCGCGGGCAAGATTGTTTCGCGCTCGGCCATCATGCAGGACCTGTGGGACTCCGACGCCTTCGTGGACGACAATACGCTCACCGTCAACATCAACCGCCTGCGCACCACGCTTGAAAAAATCGGCATCAAGGGGTATTTGACGACGCACCGCGGCCAGGGCTATTCGGTCTAGGGGCCGGCTATGTCGTTTGGCAAGTTCTTTAAAGATGCGCTGCTTCCCGTCGCCGTGTGGACCTGCGGCGTGCTGCTGAGCTGCTTTGTGCTGACGGTCGCCGGTGCTTCGACATCCATCGTGGTCGTGGCGGTCGGCGTGTCCTTTATCTTTGGTATGCTCGGCATCGTGATCGAATACGCGCGCCGTCGCCGTTTCCTGCGCCAGCTGGAGCGTGCGGCAGAGGAGCTCGAGAGTCCAGCATGGGTGCAGGAGATGGTGCAATGCCCGACCTATGCCGAGGGCGAACTCGAGTACGAGGTCTTGCGCCGGGTGGGCAAAGCCGCTTGCGACGAGGTTGCCGAAGGCCGGCGTCAGACCGATGACTATCGCGACTATATCGAGAGCTGGGTCCACGAGGCCAAGCTGCCCCTGGCGGCGGCTCACCTGATTTTGGAAAACCTGGATGGCAGCGAAGACGACCTGTCGCGCGTAGATGACCTGGGCCGTGAGCTGGCTCGCGTGGAGCGCTATATCGACCAGGCGCTGTACTACGCGCGCTCGGAAGTCGTGGAGCGGGACTACCTGATTCGCCGCTGGGATCTCAAGACCTTGGTGACGGGCGCGATTAAAGCCAACGCGCGCGAGCTCATCGCGGCGCACGTGGCCCCGGTGTGCGAGAACCTCGACTTCGAGATCTTTACCGACGAGAAGTGGCTCGAGTTTATTCTGGGCCAGCTTATTCAGAACAGTATTAAATATGCGCGCGAGGACGGCGCGAAGATCGTGTTTTCGGGCGCGTTGCTGGACGAGGGCCTGGCGAGCGAGCGCATCGAGCTCACTGTTGCCGACAACGGCTGCGGCGTGAGTGCGGCAGACCTGCCACGCGTGTTCGAGAAGGGCTTTACCGGCGACAACGGCCGCACCACCAAGCGCGCAACGGGCATCGGCCTCTACCTGGTGGCGCGTCTGTGCTCCAAGATGGGCATCGACGTCACCGCGGCATCGGAGCCGGGCGAAGGCTTCGTCGTAACATTCGCCTTCTCAACCAACAAGTTCCAATATTTCGAGTAGTCGGGCCGTCTTGCGGTGCGGACGGCAATGTTCCCGAACGTGAACATAGCTAAGGCAATTGGCGCTATGTTCCCGAACGTGAACACAACTATGGGGGCTCAAATGAATCCCCCATAACAAAAACGTGTCGCCCCAAACAAAACGTGCCCCCCCAAACGGGGCGGCCCGCCATCTTTTATAAGCCAACACGCTGAGGTGCGGTGACCAACGCCCAAGCCCGGGCGGGGTTATATAAGCCGACAACCCCCAGCCCCGAAGCCGCGAGGACCTCGGCGTG